>JADJEI010000001.1:0-693505 GCA_016709155.1 Ignavibacteriales bacterium
CTTCAATTATTTCATAAAACTCAGCAAACCAATGGAATGGCTGGTGAGATTTTAACCAATCATCAAATTCTTTTTCTTCTTTCTACTTTTTTTCATAATCATTTCCAAGGTAATCATTAAGTGATCGTTTAGTTTTTTAATCTTTCATTAAATTCGTCTTTAGATTTTTAAACACTGTATGTTTAGATTCATCTTCTAATTGTATTTCTTTATATCTTTTAAATGCTTTTGAAACAACATCTAATTCATCATAAATTTTTTTGTATCTACACCAACATTTAAACTCCAGGTTAGTCCCTTATCAAGTTCTTGCTTGGTTGCATAACCAATTAATGTATTACCACAACGCACATTAAAATCAATATCAGGCAATGGTTCAAGATGTTCAAAGTCTTCAACTTCGGCGACAAGCTTTAAGAAAAGACGAAGTTTTGCGATTTCAACAGCTTCGTTCATTATATCCACACCATAAAGGTTATTAAGTATTATGGATTTGTAGATATAGTATTGTTGGTTAGGATGCTTTGTTATTTCTTCAAGTACTTTTCTAAATTGCGAAAATTTCTTGCCATTTTGTTTATCATCTTCTTCAATAAATCCTTTCATACGTTCAATACAGCCATAGTAAAGTGGTTCAAGAATGTTAAGAGCTGCAAACAAAAATGCACCTGAACCGCAGGTGGGATCAAGTACAGTAATTTTTGTGATTGCCTTATAGAATGCATTTATAAAATCAGAGCCTTCGTATTGCTGAACTGCATCTTGAGCAAACTGGCGTATGTTTAGATTGTAAGTGATAAAATTGTTTATCTCTTTTATTTCACCATTTTCAATTTTTGTTTTAACATCAAAGTATCGGTTTCTTCTTTCCACAACTTCACGCCAGATTTCAGTCGGTAATGCAAATTCTGGTGGTGCGGCTTTGTTCCAATCTTTACGGCGTTCTAACAAATTTGGTTTAGTAGTATCAAGACCGATTTGTATTTCTTTGGGTAGTTCGCGAATTTTTAATTCAGATTGCTTCGCTCCGCTCGCAATGACATTATCGTATATACCGTGTTTTACAGAATCGTAAATGTAGCGGTCGGGATTATCACGAAGCATTTTCCATAAACTGCTCTCATCTTTGAAAGCGTTTGCACAATCTTTTTTAATCTGGTCGAATAGATAAGGAATGACAGTATTCTTTGCTATGTATTCAGTTATATCTTCTTTGGTGTAATATGCACCCATAGTGGCACGGTCGTTAATGTACTTCTCAAAGATGTAGCCGATTACATCAGGATTTATATCTTTACCTGTTGCAGTAATTTTTGTATCAAGATGCCAATTATATTCATCAAAGAACTTAAAGATTTTATCAAAGGCTTTGTCTTCAATTTCTATTTTTTTATAATTCTTTTCGATCTGGTGAACATCGAATAATCCACCATTGAGATAAGGCACTTTACCAATTTCTTTAGGAAGTCTTTCGGTTCGTTCTGGCGAACCTAATCCCTGGTGTAAAAGAACGAGTAAAAAGTTACGATAGAATGAAAAGAATTTGTCTTTGCCTTTTCGTTTTTGAACATCTTTAAGTTTATCACTTAAATAATTGATATTGTTATCAAGAAATCCTTTTTCTGAATAAAATAAATAAACATTAAACGGTTTAGCATAAGCGATGCATACCAATCTTTGTTTACTTTATCTTCAATACCATCAATAAATTTTAAGAAGGCTGTATGTTGTGCTTTAAATTCAACATAAAATTTCTTTGTTACTTTTTCAGCATTTGTGTTAAACTGTTCACGTACATTTGAACGTACATCGGCAATTGTAACTTTATCTTCTTCATCAAGATTAAATAGTAGACCACTAAGTTTTTGAAATAAAAGTTCGGGGGATTGGGATTGGAAATAAGGTGTTTCTCTAACAACTATTGGTTTATCAGATTCACGAAGTACAAGCTGCCAAATTTGTTGAAAGTTTTCTTTATCCGTGTATATGATCAAATGTTCATAATAAAGTTTTGTGATGCGCTGATCAATTTTTTTACGGATACTTGATAATGGAATTTTACCAGTTGCATCCGGTGAACAAACGAAAATAACAAAACCTCTTTTTCAGCAACTGCATTAAGATTAAATTTTTCATCATCAATTGAGATAGGAACAGTCAGTGAAAGGTTCTCCCAACCAAGTTAATTAAAAAGTTCTTTGAATGATGCTGATTTGATTAGTTGAGTGAATCAGATTTATTAAGAGTCATATTTTAATCCCATTGAACAAATAATTTGAGGGTCTTTATTTTTTATTTCATCTTCATTTATAAAACAAAGTTTATCATCTTCACGAAGTGAGATAGCAAGCTTAGCAAGTTGTTCATCATCAATGCCTGCTTTTAATTGACGATTAAATGTTTCTTTAGCAAATTCTTTAAGGGCATAACGATAAATATCATCGATTGTTCTTTTTAATGAATCATCAGCAAAAAGGGTATTTTTATTTTCTTCATAATAACGATTAAGCCGAGCGTACACACGAAACCGAGCACCAGTTTTTTTACCAAGCTGACCACCAATAAGTTTTTCAGAAACTTTGATATATTCAAGTCCAGATGCAACCAGTTTATGATGATTAGTTAATTTTTGCAAAGCAGTTTCGGATTCTTCGCAAGCTGCTTTTTTAAGAATAGTATATTGTGATTGGGTAATGAGTTCGCCTTTATCATCAACCATTATTAGTACGTCATTATCTTCCCACGTTTTAGAATAAACAATTACACCTTCAGAGTTATCTTTTTTCTTTGATTCTTTTTTAGTTGCATAAATGACATTAGGTAGCGAAGGGATTATTTTTTCTAGTTCAGGATTTTTATCAAGTGCATTTTTCCATATCTGAAATGCGTAAGAAGCAAGATCAACTTCAGAATCATCTTCATTATCAAGGATACCGGATTTCTCATTATACAAATCTGAAATGTTTATCGGATCACCTTCAAAGAAAGTTTCATCAGAACCAACAACCTCAGCATTTTCCTGAATACGCTGTGTAAGTCTGCGTCGTAGGTTGATGATTTTTTCAATACCATCTTCGGGTAGGAAAGAGTAACAAAGAATTTTATCCGATTCCTGCCCAATTCTATCAACACGACCTGCACGCTGAATTAAACGAATGATAGCCCAGGGCAGATCATAATTAAGAATGATATGACCATCTTGTAAATTTTGCCCTTCACTAAGAACATCAGTAGTAATAAGAACTCGAATTTCTTTGTTTGTACCTTTTAGTGCTGGAAATTCATTACTTACAGGACTAAAACGATTTGCAAAAGAAGTTGGATCTTCAGCATCACCTGTAACACATTCAAGACTATCAACACCACGCGATTTCATTTCATTAAAAAGATAATTTGCTGTATCTGCATACTGAGTGAAGATTAGAATTTTATCTTTTTTATGTTTTTTAGTACAGACATCATAAAGAGCGTTTAATTGGCGATCTTGTTTTGGATCCCAATCTTTGCCAAGTTGCAAAATTGATAAGAGTTTTAAACTGTCATTTGAAAGATCGAGTTCAAGTTCTGGTCTGAAGAAGTTTGCAGGTAACCAATCAAATTTGCTTTTCTGTGAGCCAGAAAATAAAATGTAAACTTCTTTAGCAAGATCGTAATATGCTTTTTCTTCAAACAGAATATTGTTGTTGTTTTGATTTGCATTATCATAGTCTTTATCATCAAGAAATTCATCAAGCAAATTTGCTTCCTGCCCGCCAATTGGAATTGGTAAATTATTTTTAAGCGCATATTGATAGATGTTATTTCTTAGAATATGACGACTAAGAGATAAGAGAAATGAATACCCACTGCTTTCAAGACGTTTGAATAAATTAGTACGTGCGAAACCCATAAGTCGTTTACCTGCACGAGATAAATTTATAATTGTTGTATCTTCATCTTTACTTGGTTTTGTTGGAGTAGTTTCTTTGATGTAATTGCCTAATCCATAGCGTGGAAGATTTAATTGATTTAGTGCCGAAACAACCGACGTTGTATAAAGTTTTGCATATTGATCATTAGGGTCATTGGGATTAAAATCATATTCTACTTTTTTAGGGATACGATCCGGAAAATAAGAACGACGACCATCACTAAACAATAAGTACTTACGTTTTTTACTGGATCATCAATTGAATAGTTCTCTTTAATGAAGCTACGTGTTCTGCGGACTAAATAGAGACGCATTAATTCACGCCAATCATCAGAATAATCACTTTTCTCAAAAGCTAATAATGTACGTTCTGAGTATTGATACTTTGCAACAAATTCTACTTTGCCACCAATCTCACGTATAAAATTTTCTGGTGATTGCCCTAAGTCTGCATCATCATCTATAAATAGACGTAATTGATTTGATAAATCTGAGTAAGATTTATTATATGGTGTTGCGGATAATAGAATAACTTTGCTTGCATTAAGACCAATATATTCTTTTATAGCTCTGTATCTTTTACCTTCGCGATTACGAAGATTATGGCTCTCATCAATTATTATAATTCTATATCGTCTAAGTTTTTGAAGTTCAGTTTGGGCGACAGAAATAGACATTACTTTTGCGCGGAGTTGATATTTATGAACGTACTTCTCCCACATTTCAGTAATGTTTTTAGGACATATAATTAGTGTTTCAAGATAAAAATCGTCTTCAAATATTTTTGCGAGTGCACAAGCAGTTATTGTTTTACCAAGACCAACAACATCCCCAATTATAACGCCATCTCTTTTATTAAGATGATGTGCTGCAATCAACACAGCTTTCTGTTGAAATTCGAGTAATTCATTTTTGAAAACTTTAGGAATTTGAAATTCTGATAAACCTGATCTTGCTTCGCGAGAAAGATGATAAGCTATTTTAAGATAAATATGATAAGGTAAATATGGTTGTTCGGATGCCCAGGATGTGTCAATTATCTCAGCAAGTTCTTTCGAAATATCTATACACCATCTGTCATTCCATCTATCTTCAAACCATTTTGATAATTTGATGGCAGCATCCTGTTCGAGTACATCAACATTTAATTCACCTTGTTTTGCTAAACCTGCCAAAGTAAGATTGCTACTACCAACAAAACCAATAACCGGATTTATCTTGTCATTCCGGAATGTGAGATACAATTTTGCGTGAAGAGTATGTTTAAGAAATAATTTTACAACTACTTTGCTTTGTTTTATTTGGGTCGATAATTTACGAAGGCCGAGTTCATCTTCTTCTGAAGGAACACCAATTGTTAATTGTTCACGGAATTTTTTAGCAAGGTCTTTTCTAAGATTGTTAGCTTTTTGATTATCGATCTCATTTGAACCTTCAGAAGAAAAATATTCTCTCAAAAATTCTTCTGGGTGTTTATGCATCCCAACCAATAGGCGGCATTTGTTGTCATCCACACCTGTAAAAGAATCAATTTTGTTCGCTACTTCTTTCCAACCACGAAGATTAAAATAACCTACAAAAATCAGATCGGTGTGAAACTTCAAGGAAATCGGATAAACCTTTGGTGAGATAGTTTTCGATGTTGTCAAAAATTTTAGGCATAGAGTTTAATATTTAATAATGAAAATGTTCCATTTACAACCAACTCAGCACCCCCAATAAAGAAACAAGTTTGAGGGGAGTGTAATCCTGTTACAATCTACAGTGCTTATTTATAAAGACAATGATATTCAAAAATCACATCATAAATTAAAAAAAAGTATTCATTAACTCTAACAATTTTCCCTAATGATCTTCTCATAAACAAAAGACTATTAGCGACGATCTACACTGTAATCAAAGTCTAATCAATTTACCTCATTAAGCTCATCTTCTTGGTATTAATAAAACCCCCTTCCTGCAATCTATACCAATAAATCCCTGCGCTTAATTGTAAATTGTAAATTCTACATTGCACATTATTCATTCTAAACTCCACATTGTACATTGTTTTAAGTTGAACAAGAGAACCTTCATCTTCGCTCAAGGCTGCATAAAGTTTAATGAGCAATTACTCTTTTAATTTATACTCATATAAAAATCCCTGCCGCTGTTTAGCTATTTTATCCCATTTAACAACGGTCGTATTTAGAAATTCTTGTTTAGCCTTTTCAAGTTTTTGAATATCAAGCCCAATATATTCTTGTGCTTTTTCTTTTGTAGATATATCGGGCATATCAATCGGATATTTCCATCCCTGCCTGGAAAATAATATGGCAATTTCCCTTCTCGCCTGCTCACCTTTTTGAATTGATGTACCAAGAACTCTTAATTCTTCAACCGGTGCATGGAATCCTAAAGCATTGGCGGCAGCAACCCAATCCCATCTCCATTGTGCATGACGAATAAGTTTGAGTATTGGTTTCATCTGTTCTTCAGTTGCACCATTATCCTGACGCAACTTTGGCTTCAATGTGTGCGGCTGCTAATGTTTTCTCAGCTATTCTTCTTATCTCTTCTATTCTATCCTGCCTGTCATAAACATCCTGCATAAGTCTATCAGTATCTTCTCGATGACAAACCTGGCAGGTTCTTGCAACATTGTTCAAAGGTGATTGTATGTGATGGTCTGTAAACTTAACCCCGCCTTCACTTTTGTATGGCATATGACAATCCGAACAGGAAACACCGCGCACTGCGTGAATACCAGTCATAAATAATTCAAAATCAGGATGCTGCGCTTTTAACATTGGGGCTCTGCTAAGTGCATGTGTCCAGTCAGAAAATTCAATTTCATCAAAGTATTCTTCCATATCATCTGCACTGAATCCTTTATCCCACGGGAAAGTCAAATACTTTTCTTCTTTTCCCTTAAAGTAATATTCAACGTGGCATTGTGCACAAACTAATGAACGCATTTCCTGTCTGCTAAAACTACTCATATCTTTTCCCTGTCTCTGATAAGCTTCAATTAGTGCTGGACGAGTAATTCTTAAGTTCATAGTTTTGGGATCATGGCAATCCTGACAACCAATCGGGTTAACTATTTCTGAACCTAAATCAATCCATTTTTTCTTATAAAAATTTGAAGCTCCTATCTCATGCATAACCCGCGGAACATCTGTGCTTTTGCAAGTCCAGCAAGTTGCCGGCATCGGACTATTTTCGTTATCTCCCGTTCGTAAAATATTTCGAATATCTTCTATTGCATGACCATGTCCCCTACCCTGATTATCCTCTTTTGAAAAAGCATAACCCGCCCACATCACAACAAGCTCGGTGTATTTTTCAAGATAATCTATTTTAACTGAGCCTCCATGTTTGCTTGCATAATCAGTCTTCAAAGTTTTAAGATATGATTCAAACTCGCGAGGATAATTTTCTCCCCATACTTCATTCCTTGGTTCCCAATCATTTATGGGTTTAACCATTTGCAAAACTGCGGATTCACTCCTTCTTTCCAAAATTGATGAAGCGAATAATCCAATTAAAAAAACTACAACTGCCGTTACAAAGAACAATATCCAGCCTAGCCATGGTTTGTTTTTTACTAATTCACTAATTGGTTTCATAACTTTATCCCGAATGATTTATTAATAATTAATTCTTTTTTATTTCAATTCTTTCTCTATCCACTCCGGCACAGGAGAAGTTAATGCAGGAACTCTTGCATACGGGGTTGATGATAAACTGTTAACTCTTCCATGCGGAATATCGCGATGGCAATCCCAGCAATATCCATCGCCATCCTCCTGTATTTTCTGATTGCTGATTGCTCTTACCGAAATCGGATGGATCATTTCAGAATGACAGCGAATACAATTTTGCTGAACTGCTTCTTTTCCTGCTTGCTTAATTTGTATTACCTGCGGCTCAAGTCTGAACGTAAACATAAATGAATGCCTAAGTCCATCAGAGGCTTTAAAGAAATATTTTTAAGAATGTTATCCTGCGGAACATGACAATCGTTGCAGACAGTAAATCTGCCGTGGTTGCTTCTCTCCCATGTAACATACTGCGGTGTCATCACATGGCAGTTTACACAAGCCTCCGGCTTATCAGATAAATATGAAGTTGCCCTGACTATATGCAATACAAAAAAAAACAATCCTGTTAAAATGCCAAGACTGAACAATACGGGGATTTTCCATTTGTGAGGAGGTTTAATTTTGTCAATTACTTTTTTCATAGTTAATCATTACTGGATTATGTTTTTGTTTTATAAGATTTACTATCTGGTCTGCTTATATCAAACTTTCTCATTATTGCAGCACCTCAAATCCTCACCTCTGATTGAAATGCTAAGTCCGGTAGAAAGGTTGCGTATGTACTCCTCTGATAACATAGAGATTGTTTATTCTTTATACTTAAGTTTTAAATCAACAATGTTAGTTATTTCTATTGCAGACGAATTTTTAACTCGTTTAATATCTGCTACGAGCTTATCACCTTTAGCAAATCCATATATTGTGTTATTAACCTTTTGAATAAAATTGATATCTACAATCTGCGCTAGTAGCCTTTCACCTCTATATCTAAATTCCCAATTTGAAAAATTATCAAAGTCAATTTTTAAGACTTCTATTTCAGCATTATTAATTACTTCATCTGTTGTATTAGTTAATTTCATTACTGGAATTTTTTCGTCTTCTATTCCACAAAACAATGACTCGTGATCTTTAGGAATATGATACCTGATAGGTTTACCTTTTACCTTGCTGACACCTTCTTCATTATTTAATAGACTTGATATTTTTTTAGAATTAATCTTATTACTCAAACTATTTGAAATTTCTTTTGCTGAGAGAGCCCCTTTAGCGTTCTTTAATAATTCTAATATTTCTTTTAATCCCGGAGGTACCTCCTTTTCAAGAGATTCCATAACAAGTTGTACTTTTGAAATTTCCGAACTATATGATTCTAATTGTCTTCCATCAAAATCTACTGGGATAGCGCCTAATTTTATCAATTCAAAATTAGAGTTATTCTCGTCAGAGTTAGGTTGTCGGACATAAATAACTCTACCCATCTTTAAACCTTTTCTAACTCCTTCCCAGGTCCCCCCTTTGTTACTTGATTGGGCAACATAAATATCTTTTGCAAGTCCATATATGATGGGGTTTCTTGCCATTGCGAGCCCTGTACTCCAAACAGAATTCGGATGGAAAGTGCTGAGTACTACTACATTTCCTTCAACAATTTGTTTATAATATTTATTCATACCCGAAGTAAAAGTTAGTATTCCTTGCGGAAGTACTATTATACTTCTACCAACATACTTTATAGCGCTGTCCAAGGCTTGCTGATCAACTCCTTTTGCAAATCCACTTACAACAACCTTGAAGTCCTTCGAAGCAAGTCTGGCAATATTATCAGTGAATTTCAATGATATCTCACTAGCATCTCACGATCCGACAATCGCTATTGAATTTTCTTCAAATATCTGTATATTGCCCTTAGTGTAAATAACGGGAGGTGAAAATTTAGTTTTAAGGTTTGCCTTTAAAATCTTTGGATAATTTTTAGAAGTAATAGGAATGACTTCAAATCCCTGTGATAATAAACTCTCAGCTAAAAAGGAATTACTTGCGAGATTCTTTTGGCTTCATTCAAATCATGGGTATCGCTTGAGCTGAGTTCAAAGTCAGTTTTCCATTTAGTTTCATCAAGATCAAAGAATTTTTCAAGATCAATATTCTTCAAATTAATTTTTATAATCAGTTTATTAATTTTTTCCGCTCCCCATCTTGGAAGATGGGCAAGTGTAATCCAATATGTTTGTTCTAAAAAGTCACTCATATATCTCCACCAACTGTTTTGGCAATTACTAATGGTGCTATTTTATTTGCACCGTTTTCTGATAAATATTTTCCAATTTCTTTAATTGTTGCACCACTATCAAAAATATCATCTATTAACAAGATGTTTCTACCGGAAATTATGCCCGGATTACTAACCGAAAAAACTCCGGCAACATTATCTTTTTTAAGTAACCCCGTCTGAAATATTTTTTGTGCTTTAGTAGTCCTTGTTTTTATCAAACCTTCAGAGAAAGTTAGTTTTAAGGTATCAGCTATTTTCTTAGCAAAATTTCTAACAAGATTTCCTGATTCAGTCGGCGGGACAAATAAACATAAATCAAATTTCGTATCACTTAAGTATTTACGAAATGCTTTTAAACATAGTTTCAATAAATAATCCGGATAATCGCCCCCCACCTTCATATTTACAACGGTGAATAACCTTTCCAACATTTGATACTCCATAATATGATGCGGCTACACCGTTAATTAATTTATTAGTTCTGTTCTCAACTTCCAAAATTGGGAAAAAGTTTCATAAAAATCAGTTAGTTTCTTTTTCAACACATCATTTTCTGATATTTTAATTTTTTTACCCAAGTCATTATCACATTTACCACAACTTTTACTGGAACGATCCCCCAAATAATCACAAAGAAAATTCATTCTACAGGTTTTAAGCTCTGTATAATCAACAATATCCTGGAGTTCCTTTTGCTTGAATTTTCTTAGTTCTTCGAAATATTTTGTATTGAGTGCCGGAGCATTGAATTTATATTCATACTTTTTACTCCTACCTGCCAAAACTCATTAATAATTCCTTGATCCCGCAAATCTGATAGAATTACTTTGACTTGAGTTTGCTTCATATTTGCGCTTTCTATAATGGCATGCAATCCAAGTCTTTGTGCCTTAACAATGTTTATTATTTTATCATATTTATCTAAAGAGGGTTTTGCTCCATCAATGAAAGAGTTTAGCAAATCTAAATCATCTTTGCGATTAAAAAATAAAATGACCCAGGCAGGTTCACCGTCTCTTCCCGCTCTACCAATTTCCTGATAATAATGAATTGGTGATTGAGGCATTTGTGTGTGCACAATAAAACGTAAATCAGGTTTGTCAATACCCATTCCCAATGCATTCGTAGAAACAACGCACTTGTAATCATTATGCATTAAACCAGTTTCAATTTCCTTCCGACTCTCTCCGTCCAAACCGGAATTATAATTAATGGATTTAATCTGTAAATATTCAAACCATCTTGAATATTGTTCAGTGCTAACTTTTGTACCGGTATAAATTATTCCCGTACCTGGTAGATTAGAGATGTTTTCTCCAAGCCAAATCATCTTTTCATCTTCGGAATTAACTTTAACAACTCTCAAATTAAAATTATTCCTTAATAAATTTCCCCTGATAGATGTTATATTTTTTCCAATCTGATTTTTTATATCTTCTTCAACTCTCGGTGTTGCGGTCGCAGTAGTAGCTAGAACAGGAAAATTTTAGGAAGTAAAGTAACAAGGTTAATTATTCTTCGGTAAGCAGGCCTAAAATCATGTCCCCAAACGCTAATGCAATGAGCTTCATCTATCACAACCATTGAAATATTAATCTTTGTTGCTGCTTCAATCCATTGTTGGTTTTCCTGTCTTTCTGGAGCAATGAAAAGAATCTTGTATTTACCAGTAATAGCATTTCTTATAATCTCATCATTTTTCATCATCGGTTTGGTTGCTATTAATTGAAGCTGTGGGAATATTTTGGATTCAATGAATTTAACTTGATCCTCATTAATGCAATAAGAGGTGAGAAAATAATTGTTGTACCTTTGAATTGAGTTGCCCGGTACTGATAGCAGAGAGATTTCCCAAAACCAGTTTTCTCGATTAACAATATTCTTTCACCGTTAAAGATTTTTTGAATTGTATTCCACTGATCATAAAAAATTTATTGAACCCAAAAATTTTTGATAACTTTGTTTCCTCTATACGCCTATCTAATTGCATAAGTTTCGGATAAGTTTGATGAAAAATTATTATTCACAACCAACTCAACACCACCAAATTATGGAAGGGAGAGTAATTTCTTAAAATTGACAATGTATAATTAACAATGCACATTGTATTCAAAAATTTCATTACAAATTAAAAAAAAGTATTGATTAACTCTAACAATTTTCCCTAATGATCTTCAGATAAACAAAAGACTAATCGGACGATCTATAGTCTAATCAAAGTCTAATCAATTTACCTCATTCAGCTGATCTCCTTACTATTAATAAATCCCCCTCACTGCCATCAACACCAATAAATCCCTGCACTTAATTGTACATTGTACATTGTTAATTGTAAATTCTTCATTGTACATTCTGAATTCTATATTCCTAATTGTTAATTGTTTATTGTTAATTGTAAATTCTTCATTTCTCAGTTGTCTCGCCCATCTCCGTCTCTATTTCCGTTGTAAATGGCTTAATCATACGCTATTCTTACGCTAATCATACGCTAAAAATACGCTGCTAATATATCCTTCTCTCGTATATATTGCTTTCTCGATTCGTTTAAGTATTCTATTAATATGCTTTTATTATGGCGATCGTAACAAAACGTATCCCTGATGACCTTCACAGTAATTTACTCTCCATTGTATGTAAATCAATGTCCCACTAACTTAAAATGGCTTTCTTCTAATTAAAATTTTTATCTGCCCGCTGTCATTAAATTAATTATGATGCCCACTTACACTTTTGATAATTAAATAATTCAGCAATTCAACAATTAAACAATTCAGCAATTAAACCCTCCGTACTATTTAAATAAATCTATTATCTTAACCCCCAAGAATTTTTTTCATAATAAAAAGAAAAGAATAATGCCAAATACAAATTTGAAGCGAACACTATCACTCACTGCCGCAATTATGGTTGTTGCCGGTTCAATGATTGGTTCGGGAATTTTCCGCAAGCCGGCAACTATGGCTGGTCAACTTCTTTCGCCGGAACTGCTGCTTCTCGTTTGGGTCGCCGCAGGGTTAATAACTTTTATGGGCGCACTCTCAAACGCCGAAGTCGCAGGGATGATAGATGCTACAGGCGGGCAGTATGTTTACTTCCAAAAAATGTACGGAAAGTTTTTTTCTTTTCTTTACGGCTGGTCTGTCATTGCCGTCATCCAATCCGGCAGTCAGGCAGCTATCGCTTATGTGTTTGGCGAGTATGTCGGTTATTTTATCCACTACCCTTCACTTTATGCCTTTTGTCGGAAATATTTTTCCCTTCAATGATATAGGACCAAAGTTCGTTGCAATACTAAGTATAATATTTTTAACAATTGTAAATTACATCGGAGTGATGTTCGGCGGAGTGGTTCAAACCGTAGTCACTTATATTAAAATCATTTCTATCGTTGCACTTGCATTACTGCTCCTCATATTTGGCTCGGGCAATCTTGCAAATCTTGTTACTGATTCTCAACTCTCGAACAACGGGCAAAACATTTTCATCATGATCGGACTCGCACTCTCTGGCGCGTTCTGGGCTTACGACGGCTGGAATAATGTTACATTCATTTCAGGTGAAATAAAAAATCCGCAAATAAACGTACCCAAAGCATTACTGACCGGAACTTTGATTGTAATGTTCACTTACGTTCTGATCAATGCAGCCTATCTGTACATTCTTCCGATAGATGAAATGAGTAATTCCCCCCTCGTTGCAGCAAGTGCTATAGAAAAACTTTTTGGTTCAGCCGGAGGTGCGATAATTTCAATTGCGGTTATCATATCAACGTTCGGCGCACTGAATGGAAGCTTACTTGCTTCAGCGCGTGTACCTTTTGCTATGGCGAGAGAAAAATTATTTTTCAAAAGACTCGGCGACATTCATCCTAAATATGCTACCCCCACGTTTCACTTGTCGTGCAGGAATCTGGTCGGCTGTGTTAGTGCTCTCCGGTTCATTCGATACTATTTCTGATTATGTGATTTTTGCAACATGGTTGTTTTATATGCTTGGCGCTTACGGTGTGATCGTTCTTCGTAAAAAAATGCCGGATGCAAATCGTCCGTACAAAGTTTGGGGATATCCTTACACAACTTTTCTATTCGTCATATTCGCTTTTGTCTTTCTTCTAAATAGTCTAATCTCAGATACAGAGAACGCTGCAATGGGATTAATATTAATTTTTTCAGGTGTTCCGTTTTATTTTTACTACAGAAAGAAATCAGATTAAGTTCAGGTTCAGGTTCAAGCTTAAAAGCTGAAGAATTATTTTCAATATTTTATTTATAAATAATCAGGGACTCACCAATGTCTAAAAAGTTTGTAATAATAGATGCGATGGCGCTTGCTTACAAAGCTTACTTTGCGTTCATTCGTAATCCACTGCTTTCTTCAAAAGGTGAACCAACTTCTGCTACGTTCGGATTCATCACTCAAATATTAAAAGTACTTGAAGATTTTAAGCCCGACTACATTTCGATAGCATTCGATTCAAAAGAAAAAACTTTTCGGCACGAGAAATATGAAAACTATAAATCGTCCCGGCAGGCAATGCCCGATGACTTAATTCCGCAATTCGGAAGAATCAAATCAATCATCGAAGCCATGAATATTCCGCTTTACATACTCCCCCGTTACGAAGCAGATGATATTGTCGGCACAGCAGTTCGCAAAGCCGAAGAACATGGTTTAGAATCTTTTGCAGTAACTCCCGATAAAGATTATGTGCAGCTTGTAACCGACAAAGTTAAAATTGTCAAACCGGGAAAGTCTTCCGAAGAAAATATTATTCTTGATAAACAAAAAGTAATAGACCTGTATGGTTTCGAACCGGCACTTATGATAGATTACCTCGCACTTATTGGCGACACATCCGATGATATTCCCGGAGTAAAAGGTATCGGTGAAAAATCTGCCACTCCCCTCATTCAAAAGTTCGGCACGATTGAAAATATTTATCAGCACATTGAAGAAATTGAAAAGCCTGCCATTAAGAAAAAACTTATCGAAGGAAAAGAAAATGCCTTCCTTTCAAAAGACCTTGCAACGATTCATTGTCAGGTTCCGATTGAAATTGATTTTGAAAAAGCTAAATTTGAAAACCCCGACTTCGACAAGCTTCGCGAAATTTTTGTTGACCTCGAATTTAAGAATCTTTACAACAGGTTACTTAAACTTTATGATGCTTCAAAAGAAAATGAAAAACCGATTGAAACTATCTCGCCTGATCTTAAAACAATCAATCGTGACAAAACTAAATATCAACTCATCACTTCAATCAATGAAGCAAAAAATCTTTTCTTTAAATTAAACTCAACTGAACTTTTTGTTTTCGATACTGAGACGGACGGATTAGATCCATTTCAATTAAAACTGGCAGGAGTTTCTTTTTCCACCAAACCCGGTGAAGGATATTTTATCGCTGTCAATCCTTTCGAAGGTGGAAGTGATTTATTCAATCCCATAAATGATGAACGACTTTCAATAAAAGATTTTGTAAAAATCTTTAAACCTCTTTTAGAGAATTCATACATAAAAAAAGTTTGTCAGAATGGTAAATATGATATTTCTGTAATGCGAAGCATCGGAATTGAAGTAAATAATTTTTACTTCGACACAATGCTCGCAAGCTACATAATTGATCCCGATCAAAAACATGGAATGGATGAACTTGCTCAAAAATATCTCGATTATCAACCCATTCCTCTTAGCGATTTAATCGGTGTGAAAAAAGATCCAGCAAAAATATTTGAGGAAGAAGCTGAAAAACTTGGTGAGTATTCTGCTGAAGATGCTGATGTAACATTCCGACTATTCGATATTTTAAAGAAGGAACTTGAAAAAGAAAACCTGATAAAAGTTGCATATCAAGTTGAGTTCCCTCTTGTCCCCGTCCTCGAAGAAATGGAATTCAATGGAATCAAAGTAGATGAAAAAGTTCTGAATGAATTAAGTAAAGACTTATCAATATTAATGGATAATTACTCAGCCGAAATATTTCGGTTAAGCGGCAGTAAATTCAACATCAATTCTCCGAAACAATTACAGGAAATTTTATTCAACAAACTTCAATTGGCAAAAGGAAGAAAAACTAAAACAGGCTTTTCAACTGATGCTCGTTCTTTAGAATTTCTTCGCGGTGAACATGAAATTATTGATGTACTTTTGAACTACAGGCAAGTTTCAAAATTAAAATCAACCTACGCCGATTCACTTCCTAATCTTATCAATCCTAAAACCGGCAGAATACATACAAGCTACAATCAGACAGTTGCCTCAACAGGAAGGCTTTCAAGCATTGATCCGAATCTCCAAAACATTCCAATACGTTCTGAACTTGGCAAAGAAATTAGAAAGGCTTTTATTCCTCGGGATAAAAATTTTACTTTACTCAGTGCCGATTACAGTCAGATTGAATTAAGAATCCTTGCCGCAATTTGTAAGGATGAAGGTTTGATGAATGCTTTTAAAAATGGAGAGGATATTCATCGAAGCACAGCAGCACTCGTATTTATGGTTCCGCTACAGGATGTTACTCCCGATATGCGCCGCAAAGCTAAAGAAGTAAATTTCGGAATACTTTACGGAATCGGTCCTTTTGGATTGAAGACAAGGCTGGGGGTTACTCAACAGCATGCAAAAGAAATTATTGAAACTTACTTCAACACTTTTAAGCGTGTTAAAAATTATATGGATGATTCGGTTGAGAAAGCACGTGCAAAAGGTTTTGCCGAAACTCTGCTCGGTCGCAGAAGATTTCTACGGAATATAAACAGCAATAATCGGGTCGTCAGGCAATTCGAGGAACGCGTGGCAATCAACATGCCGATTCAGGGAACTGCCGCCGATATGATTAAACTTGCTATGATCAATATTCACAATGAAATTAAAAAACAAAAAATGAAATCGAAAATGCTCCTTCAGGTTCACGATGAACTTTTATTCGATGCGCACAATAGTGAGGTGGATGATTTGAAATCTCTTGTTAAAAACTTGATGGAGAATGCTATGCCTATGGCAGTTCCAATTTTAGTTGAAGTTGGTACCGGCGACAATTGGCTTGATGCACACTAGAAGAGTTCAAGTTCAAGTTCAGGTTCTAGGGCAAGTTTAGATTTATTTAGATAATATGAGTGAGTTTTAATTTTGAATTTTACTTATGAAAATTGATCACACAATCGTTAAGAAAATACTTTGCATTAAACCCCGTGGAATTGGTGATATCGTTCTATCCACAATAATTCTTGAAAATCTAAAGGCACATTTTACAAATGTGAAGATAGATTATTTAACCGAGCATTTTGCAGTAGATGCAGTTAGCGGCAACCCCCTTGTTAATAAAGTCATTTCAATGGATAAAACAGAATTTCCCCTTAAAGTTGCTTTGCGAATCAGAAAAGAAAAATATGATATGATCATTGATCTGTGGTCAAATCCGCGAAGTGCACAAATAACTTTTCTCTCTGGAGTTAAATATCGAGTTGGATATTCTTATCGCGGAAGAAAATATGCATATAATATTCACGGTACTTCAGAGAAAGGCATCCACCATTCAGCCGAACACAATCTTGAATTATTGAAAGTTATTAATGTTCCGATTATCAGTAAGCGAATTCATTTTTATGTGCGTGAAGAAGATAAATTATTTGCAGATAAATATTTTAAATCACAAAAGCTTTCAGACAAAATGGTAGTCGGTATCATTCCTGCAGGCGGCTGGGCTTCCAAAAGATGTGATGCGGCTAAGTGGATAGAAATTTGTAACTCTGTTTTACAAAAATATGATGTTCATTTTCTTCTCCTTTGGGGACCCGGAGATGAAGACGATGCACATAAAATTAAAACTGAATTAGAAGATAAAATTTCTTTAGCACCAAAGACTGATCTGCTTCAATTAACCGGCTTGATAAGTAAATGCGATATGATAATTGCAAATGACTCCGGTCCAATGCACATTTCCGCGGCTCTTGGTAAACCTACACTCGGAATTTTTGGTCCTACCAACCCGGCAGCTCACCGACCTTATTCTTCCAATTCAACTTTTATAAATAAAAAAGATTTGCACTGCATCATTTGCAACAAATTGTTTTGTCCATACGGACATGAATGCATGCTTGAACTTTCTGTTGATGAAGTGATAATAAAGTTAGAAACGATTGGCAAAGATATTCTGATCAGAAAATAAATTATTTCCGCATCGTATATGCTTCATCCAATAATTCAGTTAATCTTAAACCATACTTTTTAAGATTATAATTCTCCAGCGCATCCTCGCTTGCCTTCTTACCTAATTTATGTGCAAGAGTTTTATCATTAAAAAAAATTCTAATTGATTCAACAAGCTCTTCCGGATTTTTAATATCAAACAAAAATCCATTTTGCTCATGAATTATAAACTCATTATTGCCGGGAATGTTTGATACAATAATTGGTAGTCCTGCTGCAGCGGCTTCGAGCAGCGCAAGTGAAAACCCTTCCGAACGTGACGGCAGAACGAATACATCCATCGCTTTGTAATATTCATAAATATTATCAACAAATCCCGGAAGAATTAATCTATCGGAAGAAATTCCAAATGTTGCGGCGTAGTCAATCACTTCCTGCTGCATCTCAGTTGGAATCCCAATAATCAAAAGACAAAACTCCTGTTCGAGTTTAGAGAACGCTTCAAACAAAATATCAAACCCTTTCCTTTCTTTATGGAACCAACTCGAAACTCCGATTACAAACTTATTAATTATACCATATTGCTTTCTAATCTTGGTGCCGTCAACTGCAGAAATATTTTCAGGATATTCAGTTACGTTATAAATAACTCTCACACGGTTTTTTATTAATCCAGATCTAATTAAATCAGCAGCCACACCCATGCTGCAAGCCAATGTCATGTCGCAATAAAAATTATAAACTAAAGAACCAATAATTGGAAGCGATTTAGACATGTTTTGCCGGTAAGCAACATTAATAATTTTTTTACCTAACTTAGATTTGAGTGAGTTGCCTATTTTCCGATCAAGAGAATGATATGTAATACAAAAATCTGGTCTATTTATTTTAACATCAGATAATATTTGGTCGAATAACTGAGAATACTTTTGAGTGCTGTCAAACTCAATAGTTTTAATATTTTTTTCTTTGGCTCTTCTTTCGGTAAGAGAATTCTTTGAAACTATAATAGTAACATCGTTGCCTGACTCACTCAATACAGACGAACTTAGAATAGCCATTTTAGCACTTCCGGCATAGCCATCACCAAAACTGAACTGATAAATTTTATATTTCATTTAAAAGTGATTTATTAAGAATGATTCATATTTCTTATATTTCATTTAAGTAATGATAGAAAATCATACTTAAAACAAAATTAAGAATAAATAGATTTTAATCAGCATGACTAAAAAACAAATTCCATCCTGCAAAAGATTCACCGGTTATAAACCATGCTTTACTGATCACGATTGCTGGAGTAATGGCTGCAAAGATAATATTCCAATCGGCAAAAAATATTAATAATTAATCTTGATGCAATGGGTGATGTTTTAATGACCACTGCACAGCTTCCTGCTTTGAAAAAGAAATTTCCCGAATCAACAATTTATTGGGTCACTCTAAAAATTGCCGCTCCCCTGCTTCTCAATAATATGTATGTTGATAAAGTTTTTTCTTTTGACGCTGAATCAATTTTAATCCTTTCACAAATGGAATTTAATTTAATATTAAATGTGGATAAATCTCAGCGATCATGCTCATTGTTGAATGAGTTAAAATCTAAAAATAAATTGGGCTTCGGTCTCAATAGTGACGGTAAAATTATCCCTATGAATGAAGGAGCAAATTATAACTATCAGCTTGGAATGAACGATAATTTAAAGTTTAAATTGAATCAGAAAACCGGGCAGGAATATTTAGCTGAAACTTTCGAGCTTGATTTTAATAATGATGAATATGTTTTTGAATTTACCAAAGATGAAGAAATATTTATTGAGTCCTTTCGAAAAAAATTAAAACTTAAAAAGAACGACAAAGTAATCGGCTTCAACACAGGATGTTCCGAATTATATCCCAATAAAAAAATGACAGTTGAACAGCATATTTATTTAATTGATAAATTTTTGAAAAAGAAAAAGTACAAAATTATTTTGCTTGGCGGACCGGAAGATGAAAAAAGAAATTCCAAAATATATTCCCACTTAAAAGCAAAATAATTAACACTCCAACTAATGAAGGGGCCAGACGAGGTGCTTGTTATGAGGCTCTTGCTGATGTAATCATTACAGGCGACTCATTTGGGATGCATCTTGGAATTGCACTGAGAAAATTTATTATAGTTTGGTTTGGCGTTAGCTGCTGGAGTGAAATTGAATTATACAATCGCGGTGTAAAGCTCTTTCAAAATGATTTATTCTGCTCCCCCTGCTGGAAACGAAAATGTCCTTACAATCTTGAGTGCATTCAACAAATTGATTTAAATAGAATTATTACAGAAACAGAAAAGTTTTTCGCCGACTAAAATGTTCAATTATTTTTCTTTTGCCAAAAATATAAAGCGGCCATTAATTATGGATGGAGCTACAGGTAGTCTGCTCATTAAAATGGGCATTAAACCTGATCATAATTTATGGACTTCAGCGGCAAATATTTTCAATCCTGAAATAGTTTTCTCCTTACATAAAAAATATTTGAAGGCTGGGGCAGATATAATTACCACGAATACATTCAGGACTAATCCCGCGGCGGTAAAAAAATCCAATTTTGATCAAGCGCAGCTTGTAAAAAAAGGAGTTTTACTTGCTAAAAGTGCCGGAGAAAAATACAACGTATTAATTGCTGGTTCGAATCCACCTGCTGAAGATTGCTATCAGCAACAAAGGACTATCACACAAAAAGAATTAAAGTACAACCATCATAAACACATTTCTCAATTATTAGAATTCGGAAGTGATTTCGTTTTAAATGAAACTCAAAGTCATTTCGACGAAATAAAAATTATCAGCGAATATTCTTCAAAAAAAAATATTCCTTTTGTTGTAAGTCTGTTTATTGATCAAAAATTAAATTTGCTCTCCGGGGAAAATGTTTTCAAGATTATTGATTACCTGAATCATTCTCCACTGCTGGCAATAGGGATCAATTGTGTTTCACCTGATATATTTTTTCAAACCGTGAGTAAATTTTTTCGAAGAATGAATTGGGGTTTTTATTTAAACTGTGGAAAAAACGGTCACTCGTCCGGAAAAATAATTTGTTCAGTATCACCAGATGATTATCTTAAAACAGTAAAATTATCATTAGATAAATCTCCGTCTTTTATCGGAGCTTGCTGTGGTTCAACACCAAAGCATATTTCAAAACTAAAAAAATACTTCGATGGAAAAATTAATAATTCAAACACCGGCTAAAATAAATTTTGGTTTGCACGTAATCGAACAACGACCGGATAAATACCATAATATTGAGACAATATTTTATCCGATTAAATTATATGATACGCTAACTTTTGAAGAGTCAGACCATTTTGAGATAATTACGAATTCAAACGAATTGAATGAAAATAAATTTAATTTGATAGTCGAAGCCAAAGATTTGCTGCAATCTTATGATGATAAAAAGATGGAAATAAAAATCACACTCGATAAAAAAATTCCGATCGGCGGCGGTATGGGTGGTGGGAGTTCTGACGCAGCAGCAACATTAAAAGCGCTTATTAAACTTTATGATATTAATATAAGTGATGACCTGCTTAAAAAATTTGCTTTGCAGATAGGTTCTGATGTTCCGTTTTTTTTGAACCCCGTTCCTTCGCTCGGATATGCGCGCGGTGAGGACTTAATTCCGCTTGATAATTTCTTTATTGATTTTAATATTCTTTTAATCTATCCAAACTTCAATATATCTACCAAGTGGGCATTTGCTAAATTAAAGTTGAGTACACATAATTTTTCTTTAAGAAATTTCACTGAAGATCTTTGGAAGGATACAAAGAAAATGCGATCATTGATAAGAAATGATTTTGAACGTCGTGTTTTCAGCCATTTCCCGGTGCTTTCTGAAATTAAAAAGAAACTTTATTCCTTACACGCTCAGTATGCCTTAATGACCGGAACGGGTTCAACAATTTTTGCACTATTTAAGAATAAGGACGAAGCTGCAAATGCGAAAGCAATTTTCGAAGAAAAGTTCTTCACCTTTCTTCAACTTCGCGGGAAAAATTAGCTCACAACATTCTCCGTATACTCAACAAATCCTTTCGTAGCATTAATTCTGATCATTGCCCCGAATGGTACGGTTAATTTATCAGCAATATGACCGTGCGGAAAATTATAAACTATTGGTTTGCCAAGATGTCCGAAGTAATGATCCATAACTTCACCCAAAGTCAGTGATCGTTTTGACGGATCGTTTTCATAACACTCCGCAAACCGCCCAATTAATACCGACTTAATCTGCTGAAATATTTTAGTAAGCCGAAGATGATTCAACATTCGATCTATTTTATACGGCATTTCTCCAATATCTTCAAGCAGAAGAATTTTATCTTTCATATTAGGCAGAAAACTTGTCCCAATTAAAGAATTAATCAGCGATAGATTTCCACCCACCAACCTGCCGGATGCTATTCCCTTAACTAATGTTCTTATCTTCATCTCATCGGATAATTTGACTTTCCCAATTTTTTTATTCGTAGTTACTAAAGTCCAAAACATTTCTTCGGTGAATGCGCTGACAGGGTCAATAAAATCAACTGCCGGCATTGGTCCGCCAAAAGTAATCAAACCGGACTTTTCGAGGAAAGCCATTTGCAGTGCTGTTATATCTGAATAGCCAACAAATATCTTTGGATTTTTCTGAATCAATTTATAATTTATTTTATCAAGCAATCGGGGTGAACCGTAACCGCCTCGTAAACAGAAAATTGCTTTTACATTTTTGTTCTCAAACATTGAGTGAAGGTCAGATAATCTTTCATCATCTGAGCCGGCGAGGTACCCATAGTACTGACCGACATTTTTCCCGACCTCAACTTTATAAGAGTTTTTTTCAAAGTATTTTACGCTTTTCTCAATCCTTGAAAAATCGTCAGGCGTTGAAGCCGGGGAAATTAAACCAATTAAATCCCCTTTTTGAAGCCGCTTTGGTTTCTGAATTCTCATTTAACATCCCGTTTTATTATTTTGGTAATCACTTAAATGAAAATAATCAACGGATGATACTCTTCCAACAGATACATTCAACAAATTCAAATAATTAAAAAAAATGAAGAATATAATTTTGAACCGATCTTTAGCTGTCAATAATCAGCATTTAAAAGAAAAAATTAAAAAAATTAAAATGGTTTTAACAGATAATGATGGTGTTTTGACTGACAATGGAGTTTATTATTCTGCGAATGGTGAATTTATGAAACGCTTTTCGATTCGTGATGGAATGGGAATTGAGCGATTAAGAGAAATTCTTGGAATTGAAACCGGAATTTTAACAGGAGAAAATTCTGAAGCGATACGCCGTCGCGCTGAAAAATTGGCAATTACAAATCTGTACCTGGGTGTAAAAGATAAATTGGAAGTGCTTCAAATTATTTTGAAGAAACATCAATTGAGAAGTGAAGAGATTGCCTATATCGGAGATGATGTTAACGATTACAATATTATTAAAGAGGTTGGTTTTTCTGCTTCACCTGCTGACGGTATGCCGTTCATAAAAGAAATTGTAGATTATGTATGCGAAGCCAGAAGCGGAAATGGAGCGTTCAGAGAATTAGCTGAATTGATTATTGCCGTCCAAAAATCCTGATCAAAAATATTTGATGATTGATAGTATTTTTTTAATTCTTAACTGTAATGGTTATTGATCCGGGTTTTACAATTCCCTGAACCTGAACATTTGTTCTTCCGTTCTTTCCAATTTCAGTTCCGGTTCCTGTAATTACAACTCTGTTTCGATCCGGCTGAATTTTTACCTTAATTTTTCCCAACACATACTTTTTAAAAAAAGAAGAGGTTTCAAATCCGGTGTAATCTAATCCCCCGCCCTGCAGTTCTTTTGGTTTCTTGTAATAAACTTGTGCATCAACTGCGATGTAAGTAACATCGTGAGCTACCAAATCTCTATTGGCATCCGAAGCATTTGACTTGAATAAACTTATCCCAAAATAAATTGCAACCGCAACGATAATAGCTCCCAATACGATTAAATACATCTGTTGTGTGCCCATTTTAATTCCTTTATTTTTTTGATGAATTAATTTTAATCATAAAAGTAAAACGATGTAAAGTAAATTATTTACAGAAGTAATTTAATCAAACTCATTTTAACTATTACAATTTGTTTTCCCAAAGCGGAATAAAACCTGATCGTCTCACTACATATTGACCGGATGGTGAAAGCACCCAATCAATAAAATTTTTCACAACTCCGCCGGGAGTTTTTACAACAAAGAAATGTAAATATCGAATAATCGGATAAGAATCATTTCGTACATTTTTTTCTAAAGGTTCTATACCTTCAATCATTACATTAAATACATTGCCTTTGTACCCCATTCCACCATAACCAATTGCATTATCATTTTCCGAAACATTTTGGACTATATCCTTTGTTGTTGGTTCAACAATGGATGTAGTAGTATATTTTTCTCCTTCAAGTACATGGTCTTTGAAATATAGGTATGTGCCGGAATTTGGATTTCGAATCACCGGAATGATTGATTTGTCTTCACCACCGAGATTTTTCCAATTATTTATTTTACCGGTAAAAATTTCTTTAAGCTGTTTCATTGTCAAATTTTTAACCGGGTTATCAGGATGGAGATAAATACTTAAAGCATCTTTAGCAATTAGGAAAACCAATCCGAGGGACCCGTAGTATTCTGTTAACGCTTTTGTCTCTTCCGGTTCCAGGTTTCTTGATGCAGTGCAAATATCTATTTGATTGTTAATTAGAATTTCTATGCCTTTGGCAGTTCCACCACCCTCGACATGAATTGATACACCGGGATGCTCGTTCATGTATTCTTCAGCAAGGAGTGAAGTCAATTCAAGCATAGTATCGGAGCCGGCAATTCTTATTACATTGCCGTCAATATTCTTATACGAACAAGAATTTAAGAACAGTAATACGGTGATAATAAAAATATTTCGTTTCATAAAATTATTTTTCTTCCGAGATTGATCTCAATCGCGCATTAATATAAGGTGAACCGGACTTCCATTCAGGTACCTTTAAATCGTTTGAAAGATGGAAACAAAAATCGAAAAGAATCTTTGCGTGTTTTGATGCTGCTTCAAAATCTATATCCTGTTTAATTTCATCAAATGGAGTATGATATTTTTCTAAATAATAATTGATAAAAGCCTTCAAAACTTCTTCCTCACTTTTCGTTTTATTTTTAACTCCTTCTAAAATTAATATTGATGGAATCCCGGCAATAGCAAATGCTAGTTGATCCGACTTATTGAAAGCATCAAAGTTTCTAAATTGAGCAGGAATATTTTCAATTGATAAATCATAGCGATCAACAGTTTGTTTTAAAGATTCATATAGGGTCGAATACTCAGAGCCGATGCCTACAACGCTTTGAAAATCTTTGAACATTGCTACACCGTCTATATTAATATCAGCAATCGTATTGTGAAGCGGCACGATGGGATTATCCACGTAGTAACTTGAACCGAGCAATCCGAATTCTTCACCTGTTAACGCCAAAAATAATATTGATCTTTTTGGTTTTATCTCTAATTCTGAAAAAGCTTTCGCAAGTTCGAGCAGCACAGAAACTCCAATTGCATTATCCAAGGCACCATTGTAAATGGAATCTCCGTTCACCGGTTTTCCAATTCCAAGATGATCATAATGTGCTGAAATAATTAAATAAGTTTTTTTTAATTCCGGGTCACTTCCTTCTATCATTCCAATTACATTTGGCGAGATGAAGTCTCTTTCTTTAAATATTCCCCTAAATTTTATTTTTGTTTCTAATGGAAAAGATTCCAATCTATTTTCATTATGTAATTTCATGACATCACTAAAAGAATATTCTGAATTACGAAAAAGAAAATCGGCAGAATTAGGATTAAGTAGAACACTCAAACTACTCGAAACAGAATATGCAAGTGTAACATCCTCAAACTCAAAATCTTTTGAACCTCTTTCCAGTTATTAAAATCGCTTATTGGAATTTGAATTGTTCCGGCTGCACCTCTTGAGATAGCAATTCTGCGTTTTGATTCAGGGTAGCTGTAAATGGTGGGTGTGTTGCCATCAAAATAATCTTCATCATCAGAATAGGGCTCGCCATCAAGAAATACAACTACTTTTCCTTCTACGTTGACTGACTGGTAATCATTATAATCAAATTCCGGAGCGATAATACCATAGCCAACAAAGACTATCGGTAATGAAACCGGGGTAAACGTTTGCTGCCCTGATCGAAAGAGAAAATAATCCTCAGATAATGCGAGATAAGTAGTATCTTCTTCAAGATAAAGACTCAACGCAGAAGAAGACAAAGGAATACTACCATGCATTTGAATATTCTGGAAATAATTATTTTCCTTTACAATTATGTTCAAATGATAATTTGAAAACTGATCCGAAATATATTCGGCTGCTTTATTTCCTCCTATTGTTCCCACCTTTCTTCCTTCGAGAGAGTCGTCAGCAAGAATGCTTAAGTGTTTCTCTATTGAATTCGCAGAGATTGAATCAAAAGCCGAGTAAAATGTTTTTTTATTTTGCGCCGGGAGAGTTACGATAAATAAAATAGTTAGCAGTGTTAATTTTATAGAGTAATTTTTCATTGTTATAAAATTAAATAAATCCTGTTGAAAAAATAAAAAGGACACTACAGGATTGCAGTGCCCTTTCGTCGAAGGAGAGAGCTGAGAGAGAGAAAATCTTACTTTAATAGAGTCATTTTCTTTGAAATAATTATTCCATCAGCTTCAATTTTGTAAATGTAAAGACCACTTGCAATTTGTGAAGCGTCAAAATTTATATCATAACTGCCTGCATTCTTAAATTCATTTAAGAGTACTGCAACTTCCTGCCCTAAAATATTTGTTACTGAAAGTTTCACATTTCCAGAATTTGGAATTGCAAATCTAATTGTAGTTGAAGGATTAAAAGGATTAGGAAAATTTTGTTCAAGTCTAAAGTCACTTACCAATCCTGATCCTGATTCCTCAACTGCAGTTACATAACTACCGGGATTAAAGTTCGACCATTCAAAAGTCCAATCGGTGGGACCAAATGCACCGACAAAGGTTGCGGTTACATCAAAGAATCCATCGTTAGGAGGGGTGGCGGCACCACTCAACAACGGTGATCCAACTTCAGGAAGGAAATTGGGATTTGTAAGGTTAAAAGGATCATTTAATTGCAGATCAGAATTATTCGCATAAGTTCTTCCGTCTGCATTGCTAAACCAGGAGTGAATATCAAATGATTGATTTGCTGCGCTGACTGTATCAAGATCAACAGTGTTCCAACCACTTATAACTGAATTATCAAGCCACATATCATTGTTAATTGCAGCCTCGATTGTATATTGTCCATCTAACCTAACCCCGGTTGGCCACCCGGCGATAAGGGTATTTGATATTTTATTTTGTGATGAGCGTCTTAAGTGCATTCCTCTTTGATAATTGGCATTAGCAACAGAAGAAGTCTCTTCTAATGGACCAAAAATAGAAACATTCCACCAGGTGGGGGAAGTTCGTGGTTCATTTAGTGAACCGCTTCCGTCATTATCTGATTCGAATCCATTTGAACCGGATTGATCAGCAATATCAGGATCACGTAAACTAACTAAGAATTGAAGTTTTCCTCGATAACCAAAGTCAGTATCAAAATCATCATCCCATCCTCTGTAAGCAATCCAATATTTGCAATTAACTGTACCGCCAAAAATTCATAAGAATCATCACCACTGTAAGAAACCTGTATGTGATCAATCAGTGTTCCATTTCCAACGCCGCCAAAAGTTAGACCGTTAATTTCATTGTTCAATGTAAACGCTATTCCCGGATATTCGATTCTAACATAGTGCATTTCGCCGCTGTTATCAGCATCATTAGTTCCACCGTAAGTATCACCGGGACCTTCAATCAAAGCAGTTCCGCCAGGTACATTTATTTTAGCGTTGCCAAGAAGAATTATTCCCCCCCAATCTCCGTAGTTGGGTGTTGTGGAAGAACCAAGTTTAGCGAACTCACTTGTAAAAATGATTGGTTTACTTTCTGTACCCATCGCCATAATTTTTGCACCTGGTTTTACAATAAGCGAACCTTGAGTTGAATTCTCACCGTAGATTAGAGTTCCTGCTTCAATGGTGAGTACCGCAGGTGCCTGAACTCTTACAAATCCTCTCAGTAAGTAAGAGTTATTTGCTGTAAGTGTTGTGTTTGAAGTTATGTCGCCTTCAAGAATAACATCTTGAGCTTGAACAAAATTTGAAAGAAAGAGAACAGAAACAAACGTACAATAGGAGTTTTTTCATTTTTTTTCCTTTTTGTGAATGAATTATTTATTATAACTGATAACCAAATCCGAGTGATATATTTCTACCGACTCTTCTTAATTCAGCAACCTGATCTCCGCTTGCTGTCTGCTGAATGAACTTACGATCTTGATTTAATAAATCTTTTACAGATAATTTTATGCTGAATTTTTCAAATACTTTTTGTGAGAAGTTAATGTCAATTAAGTCAACCGGTTTTTCAATGATATCTCCAAGATCAGCCGTACCTACCTTTGCGATTCGCTGCCCGACTTTGTTATAAACTAAAGAAGACGAAAAACCCGATTCATAATTGTCGTAGTATAGTCCGAGATTGAAAATATAATCTGCTTGACCCTGTAAAGCTCTATCGGATTTTTGGAATCCAACATTATTGTTCTCATCAATCACGATTGAAGATGAAATTAAACTTAGATTACCTACAAAAGAGAAATGATCGAAAGTTGAAGTGATAAATGCTAATGATTTTCTAACCTCAAACTCTACCCCATAATTTTTAGCTCCGCTAACATTTGCGAATGAACGAATCGGTTCATTACTTGAAGATGCAAGTAGTATTTCTTCAATCGGATTTTGAAATTTTTATAGAATAAACTAACTGCAGCTAATTCGCCGGCTGAGGGGTAAAGTTCAAACCGTAAATCATAATTGTTTATTAAGCTTCTTTGTAAATCCGGATTGCCTTGAACCAATTCATTGGATATGAAATCGAAGTAACTGAATGGCGCAAGTTCTCTAAATTCTGGTCTTGAGAGAGTTGTACTGAAAGCAAAACGTAAGTTGATATCGTTAGTTAATCCGTATGTTAAATTTAAACTCGGCAGCCAATCACGATAGAAATTTGAAACATTGATCAGAGTTCCGGTTTGTGATTCTGAATTGAGTATTTGGTTTGAATATTCCAATCTAACTCCGGAGGCAATTCTAATTTTTTCAAATACATTAGCATCAAACATTAAATAACCTGCTGCTAATTTCTGATTTGAATCATAACTGTCCGATGGCTTGGTAATTTCCGTAACTTCGATAAAAGTAGAATTTATATTTTCAGGCGCAAATATTTGATCAACAGATTGTTGAAGCACACTATCTTCGAATTGAAAATTTCCACCGGGAATATTTCTGAACCCAAAAGATCTTGCCTCAAAATTTCTATCTTTTCTGTCGTACAGCAAACCAAATTTAAAGGAAGGGGCTTCAGAAAATTCAAATGGTTTGATAGTAAAATTTGTTGCAAAGGATAAATCCTGATCATCTAAATTTCCGTAGTATCTTGTCGCAAGCGATTGGTCCAATTGAAACCTAAGAGGATCGGTTGGATTTTCAATTGATCTTGCATAAACATACCTTCTTGCATCGGGCTCATTACGAGTTGAGCGGGAATAATTTACAGCCCAGTCAATATTAGTGCTTCGGAAGAAATCGAATTGATGTTCACCGATAAGTTGATTTGATAGTAATGATCTTGAGACATATCTGAGTGATGTAATTTCCCTGTACTGATCAGCGTATCTGTAATCACCGGTATAAATTGTTGTTTCATCATCTGCATTTTGGTTAAATACATTTTTCAAACTGATTTTGTTTGTAGCAGCAAATTTGTAACTGAGATTAAGCATACCGCCAAGCATTATATTCTGGTTGAACGAATTGCCTTTGAAATTGTAACGCGGTCCGCTGAAATCATAAAAATTTCTTTCTTTCTCTTCATTTGAAAGTGAGGAGGAATAGTTAAATGAAGCTACATAGCCAAGTATATTTTCCCCAAGCTCATATTTGTCTCCGACAGAAAGTTTTATATTTCCATTTAAAGGAGCTGTTGAATTTGTAGTATTCCAATTATTTTTAAAGGCAGTGGTAATGCTATTGAGTTCATCCGAAGTGAAATTTCCTTTTACCACTTTTGAATCATTGATAATCGAGGGGTAGTCTCTTGTTCCATCATCAATTCCGTAGAAATCGGTTTTACCTCCGCTGTAACCGGTGTAATTCTTAAAGGAGGTGAGCGTATTAAATCCTGTTGAAGCACTAACATTCAAAGTAAAATTCGAAGGAAATTCGATTGTATTGATTTGAATAAGTCCGCCGCTAAAATCACCGGGCTTATCAGGCGAAAAAGTTTTTGCAGTTATTAAATTCTCGATAAGATTGGCAGGGAAAATATCATAAGAAAAACTTTTCTTTTCGGGATCTGTGCTCGGCAGACTTGCCCCATTTAATAAAGTATTATTGTATCTATCACTCACTCCGCGAACAAAAGCATATTTGCCATCAGTGATTGTAACACCGGACATTCTCTTAAGAACATCTGTCCCGTCCGTGCTATTATTTTTGCTTATCAATTCAGAACTGACTCCGTCAACAATGTTTGAGGAATTTTTTTGAATTTTCAGCACTGATGTTTCAGTAGTCTTTAATGCTTCGGCAGTGACTACAACTTCCTCAAGTTCTGTAGAAGCTGGATCTAATGAGATATTTATTTTTGTGTCTTCACCTGGTTTAACTTCGACACTTTCTACAGTTACTGTTTGATATGAGATGTATGAAATTTTTAGTGTGTACTTCCCCGTCGGAACAAACTTGATACTAAATTGCCCATCAATGTCGCTTGAAGCTCCATAATTTGTTCCGATGATGAGCACGTTTGCACCAATTAACTCTTCGTTGTTTGAATTGTCAATTATTTTTCCACTAATTGATCCGCTCGATTGAGCAAATGAATTAGGGCTCATTACTAACAAGAGTATTAAGCACATTAGTGAAGGTGTTATTAATTCTTTCAATTTTAATCTGAAAGTTGTTGAACTATAAAACATTGTTTCTCTCCGTTGAATTATTTTTATTCCGACGGGCGAAACTTAGGAATGCAGTATTATGAGAATGTTAAGTGAGTATTAACTTAATGTTAACAAATATGAGTGAGGAAGATGAAGATGTTACTTTTTTGCAGCAGAATATTTTATTACTTCGGCTTTTTCAATTGTAATTAAGCCGCCGCAATTTGCTTCTTCAAAAATGGAATCAACCCTTGGTAGAAATAGTTCAATTTTTTCTTGTTCATCAACAATCTCTATTATCATTGGAAGGTCTTCCGAAAGACGGAGAATTTTTGCTGTGTGAATTCGACTGTTCCCGCCAAAACCCATAACACCTTTGAAGGCTGTTGCACCGGCTAATCCAGATTTTTTAGCTTCGAGCACTATTGTTTCATAAACAGGAATTGAACCATGCTTATCACTTTCACCGACAAATATTCTAAGCAGTTTTGCATCACGATTGATTTTCATATCTATCCCAAATTAATTTGAAATTATATTAGCCAAAATAATTCCTGCTAAACAAAGAAAGACATTTAATACAATATTTAACGAGGCAAGCAGGTATTGAGATTCTTTGAGTAAATTAAAAGTCTCGAACGTAAATGTAGAAAACGTAGTAAATCCTCCGCATAACCCAATGGTTAAAAATAATTTTAATTGCGGTGAAATTAATTCTTTTGCATCCAGTCCAAACATGATAAATCCTAATAGTAAACTTCCAAAAAAATTTACCGACAAAGTTCCGTAAGCAAAATTAGCCGGCAAAAAATTATAAACGAAGTTCGACATCCAATAGCGAAGTGCTCCCCCTATCGCCGCTCCTGCTGATACAATTAGATAATTAATCATTTTTTTTATGGTGAATATAATACATAGCCGAAACTTTCTAAGTAGTTAACATCAAAAGAAATTTTCAAACTCTTTTTATAGAACGAACCAAACACACCATAACCATTTTCAATATTTGAATAATCGAGTTGGTCTAATAATACAGTGTACCCGTCTGTAAATGATTGGCTTGTTAAAATGTATGGTGCGAGATTCCTATCAAGTAGATATAACTCGAATAATGATGAGTCAATTTTGTAGCTTAATTTTGAGGTATCATCCCCCGATATTTCGTTCATTGCTTGATTCAAAACTGAAATATCAAATGTAATCTGATTTTGCTCTGTGACTATTGGATAAAATGGAAGTACTTCTCCATCTATAGAATTAAAATAATATAGCGGTACTAATTTTTCTTTTTTTATATCATTACCATTTTCTTCTTTGTAATAAATTATTATTAAAGACGGAAGGAATAGAGCATTATTGTTTTCAGGATTTGTTATCTCCCAAAATAAAGTTTGACCTTCAGTGTTGTGTCCAATCGAATAATCAGTCACAACATCTTCAGGGAAAAATGTTAAGTTGCCTGCCTTTGGTGTTGTAGTTGATGATTTTAAAATTGTTCCATCACTAAGAGCTGCTTCTATACTTAAAGTTTTATTTGGTTCAGGCTGCAATGAATTTGTATAATAGATAAAAGACTCACTCCCGTCGGCATTCAACACAATTGTATCCCTAAGCAAATAATTATTTCCATTATAAAAAATATTTATTACTGCATCTCTAACTGTTAAATCTTTTTCGTTCACTGAAGGGTCATATCCTTCCACATCAAAAGTTTTTGAGATCGAGGCAAACTGATAAGTTGTATCTCCGTTTATTATACAATTTAAAACATACTGCTGCTTAAACTCAGACTTCAGATTAAAGTCTTCACTGCAGGAAATTAAAAATGAAAGAAGAGTTAGTAATAATATTTTTTGCAGATATAACTTCATGTTCATATTTCAATTTTGATAGTTGCAGTAACCAAAAACGGAAGCATGTTAATTCTTTTCCCTGTTGTTAAATCAAAGTAAAATAAATTTTTTCTATCATAAACATTTACAAAACTAATATCTGTGGAGACATCAAAATTCCAAAGCTGTAATTTTTTAGAAATGTTAAAATCAAGACGATGGTAATCAGGCAGACGCGCGGTGTTTCTATCGTCAAATATTGTAATTGGGATGTAATTAAAAATCCTTGCGCCAAGATTTTCAACATAGAGTTTATTGTAATAGCCAAGCACTTGCGTGAATGGAAATCCCGATGAATAATTCCATGTTATTCCTGCGGAGAAATCATCACCGAAATTATAATTAAAACTTAGATTAACTGTGTGTCTCGAATCGTATCGAGGATGATATCGTACTCCATTCAATTCCTTAAAAGCCCAGGCTAATGTGTAACCGAGTGAAGCTGTCCAATTTTTAGTGGATAAGTCCGTGCTGAATTCCATTCCATAAGCCTCCCCCTTGCCGGCGATCAAATCAGGGTCACTTTCAAAATACTTTTTGTCATTTAGCGAAGCGAAATTGCTGATCAATTTATAATAACCTTCTAAAGAAAAAGACAACATCTCATCCGGTGTAAATTTTAGACCGGCAATGTAATGAGCGGCTCGTTCAGGATTCAAATATTTTGGAATAATTATCCACGGAGAGAAAATGCTTATCACTTCATTCTCATCAGAAATAGTTGTGAGTTCCTGCTGATAGACTCCGATTGATGCACTTATATTAATTCCCTGAATTAATTTATAGGAAAGATTCAGCCGCGGCTCAAATGATATTTGTCCCGGAGTTCCGACAGCAAGTCTTGTAAAATTAATTCTCGAACCTAAGTCAGCACCGAAGTTATCGAACTGCATTAATTTAAATTTACCAAAAATGCTAACGTTAGTACCTTCAGCATCAATCAAAGCTAAAGCGCCTTTGGAATTTTCGAGAGCTAAATTTGTTTTGATATTTATAAATTTCATACCGATTGAAAACTCATCACGGTTATTAAATTTATAGGTTAGATTACCCCCTGCTGTATAATCAGTCAAATTATTTTTATTGCTTTTTGCTGAAGAGAATTTGGGAATTACTTCACTCGTAAAGTCGCTTTGATAAATAAAAAATTCATAAAAAATCGGGCTATCAGTAACCAATTGAAAATAATTAAACCCGAATATTTTATTCGTCCACTTGAAATCCTCTTTCAACGGATCGCTGTTCGTAAGATTATCTCCGCTGATAAAACCGTGCAGCATAAATTTAGCATCCTGCATTACATCTGAATTAGAGTAATTAATTTTAAAAGATAAATCATAAAAATCTATTGGGATATCATCGTTATTCAAAAACTTTTTGAGCACTTCTGTTGAATAACTTTTTCTTCCAGTAACAATAAATGAACCATCCGGGATTGGACCTTCGAGAAGTAATTTGCCGCTTAAAAAACTTGCACTTGCATTTCCATGATATTCTTGTTTATTTCCGTCCTTCGAAATGATACGAAGTAAAGAAGAAATGCCGCCGTTAAATTCAAGAGGGAAACCGCCTTTATAGAACTCTGCAACATTTATTACGTCGGGATCTATCGCACTGAAAAGACCTAAAGCATGGAAAGGACTGTAAACAGGGGCATCATTCAACAAAATTAACTTCTGATCGCTCGACCCACCCCTTACATAATATGGCGCCGAAACATCTCCGGTAAAACTAACCCCTGGCAAGTGCTGCAAAGATCTAAACAAATCATTCTCCACACTTTGTGGAATTTTTCTAAATCACGCAGAAATATTTTTTCTAAACTTATATCACTCGTATTAAGCTTATATTTTTCACCGATCTTTTCAACTGATTGGAGCTGGATAACCGAAGGTGATAATTGAATATCAACAGCAGTAATTTGATTCTCATATACATTGACCGTAATATTTTTTGAATCATATCCGATGTAAGAAATTTTAATTGAATATTTTTTATATGCCGGTAAAGAAGGAATGAAAAAATAACCTCTATCATTGGTCGAAGTTCCAATATTTAATTCTTCAATAAAAATATTGCAATATGAAAGTACTTCATTTGTCGTAGAGTCCTCAACGAATCCTCTGATAGAACCTGTTCGCTGAGAATAAATGGGTTCCGCCACCGACATCGTCAGTACAAATGCAATTACAAATTTTATTAAACAAAGGCTGCGAGTTATCAATGGCGTATTCAAAAAATATTTTGGAGGATATTTTGTTTAAACTTGCTGTTTTTTTATTACAAGCTAAACAATAGAAAGATAAAAGTAAACACAAAGAAACCACCGCTACCACAAGCTGGATCAGCAATTGTTTTCTTTGGCTCTGGTCTTATACATTCTACCATTGCTTTTATTAAAGAGCGTGGAGTAAAATATTGTCCCGCTCCTGATTTTGTATCTTCAGCAGTTTTGGTTAGCTTTTGTAACATTAGTTACTCCTAAAATTAAAGTGTTAGAAAATTAATAGAAATGTCACAAAATTTTTCGTCAGATTCAGAGGCACTCCGTTCCGCGGAGTTTATCCCGATGAATATCGGGGCTACATCCGTCCTCTGAGTCAATCCTTTTCCCTCTACTATTTACCTCTCTCACTATTTTGGGTAGCAATTTAAATTCCTAAATTCTTAATATTTAATTACAAACGATCTTTCCTCATCCATCAACCTATCAATTCATTCAAAAGTCTGCAGCCTCATAATTAACAATCAAGTTGATTACTATTGATAACCATTGCGGGAAAAATAAAGATAGTTCAATTTGATTCAAAGGAATGGTGATGAATTATTTCTAAATGCGAAGGCGAATGTTATGTAGGAGGTAAGTATGGCAAGTAGTTATTATCTATTCTCTGATTGCTCTTTTAACTCCTCCACCGTCTTTGGCATTCCTATTAGTTTCAGATTCTTATCAACCAGAAACATTGTTGGTGTTGCATAAATAAAATAATCCAATGCAGCTTTGCCTCCCCATCCTTTAAGATCTGAAACATTTTTCCAAGCCAGATTATTGGTCTTAACAAATTTTAGCCAATCTGTTTTTGATGTGTCAATTGATATTGCCAAAACTTCTAATTTCTTTTCAGTTTGACTTTTATAAAATTCATTTATCCGCGGGAGTAATGTTTGACAATGCGGACACCAGCTTGCATAAAAAATAATTAAAATCTTTTCTGAATTTATTTTATTCAAATCAATTAGCGAACCGGATGAATCAGGAATGCTAATATTTGGAACGATACTTCCAACCTTTAAATTTCTTGATTGCTGAATTCTTCTTTCTAATGCTGTTTCAAGTTTTTCATCCAGACACAATTCATCTTTAATTACATAATTCTCAACGATGTAGTTTATAACATTATCGAACCCAAATTTCTTGAAGCCATCAAGCAAATATTCAACTAAATGAGTATATACTGCTTCATTAACTTTTGCTTTATTTAGAATCGAATCAATAGCTGCTTCAAATTCTTTTTCAAGCAAGCCCATTGGAAGTTGTGGATTTCTGTAATACGTGAGGTATTCAATTGACTTATTTGTAAAAGCATCCGAGTAAATCAATCCATCATCATAAAAGTTCACGTTACCCAAAGCGTGAGTTTTTAAATATGTTAATTGCTTCTCAAAAGGAATTTCAGGATCAATTACCGGCAGTTGAGCAGACCTAACATATCTTGCAATGAAGGAATTTGGATTTACTTGTGCGGTTATGTTTATAAAATTCAGATAATCTTCCTGAACCTGTATTAGTTTTTCATTTGTGGTTTGATAATACTCATCCTCATTTGGATAGCGGGAAAGCATCAACTGAAGTAGTTCTGCTTTAGTTTTATAGTCTTTATTTAGTTTAACAAATTCATAATAAATTTTATTGGATTCTGATTTGAGAACTTTAAGACTGTCTAAAATATGATTAGCATCAGTTTCTAATTCAACATCTTCACTATCATAAATAAAATCTACCCATTTGTTATTACCAAAAGATAAGCGATAAAAGCCGGGGTGATATTTTTTATTCTCTAATGAAAGCCGAAATATTCCATTCTCTTTTGCTGTGACTGAATCCACCTCATTGATTTTCTCCCCCTTGCAGCGACTGGAGTTTTGCGGAAGTTAAACCCATATTAGTGATTGTAACTTGAAGAGTTTGAGCATGGTTGGTGGCTGTTACCAGGTAAAAAATAAAAATAAAAAGGCTTACTTTCATTTTAATTTAAAGTTAAATCTAAATCCCTCTTTTCGTAAGTCATCTAGAGTTTTTTCAAAGTTCTTGATCAATCCTTTTGATTTTGCTTTTTGCAAAATAGCCAGTGTACCAACAAAAGTAAGAGATAACTCTTCAGCAGTTTGTCTCGCTTTTAAATCGTCGAGGATAATTAAATCAGCATTTTTCTCAATTGCCAAAGTTATTGCTTCCGATTCACCTGCGCCTAAATTAATCTGTAATGCCTTTACCGCAAGTCTGTTCATCACATTCTCAACTTTAATCCATTTTGCATTTTTAATTTCTTCGGCACCTGTTCTTCCTATTCCTTGAACAACCACTTCGATATATACTGCTTTGGGAATGACAATATATTTGAACAAAGTATGTAAAATTTCTAACTCTCCGATTTTACTTAGAGCAATTAAACAAGAAGAATCGGCGATAACAACCTTATACATTTGATAATTTTTCCAGGTCCGTATTGAAATCCTTTTTTGAGTAATGAATAGAAACACCCAGATGTTTATTCATCTCAAAGAATTCCCATTGACTCATGCCGCCTACTTCGCATGCTTTGCTTAATGATATTTTATTATGTTCGTACAAAAAAACAGCTACCATTTTTTTTACTTCATCACTGAGCGAACCCGGGTTTAATCCTGCTTGAGATACAACCGATGCAGGAAGTTCGAAATTTATCCTCATACTATTCATGTCTTACTCCTAATTTCATTACATATAATATTGGCATTTTTATTTTGCAAATTAACAAAAATATTTTCAATTATTCTACGCTTTGCATAATGAGAGTGTATTGCAATCTTGTTCAATAATCAAGTTGACTCGATTATGATTTTTTTTTCTCTCCTCCATATAAAACTTGAGCCAAACCTCCGATGGCATTGCCATCGGAGGTTTAATAAAAAAATTCGCACACTGCGCATTGTCACCCTGAGCTTGTCGAAGGGTTTTTTTGTGCTTTTTGCCAGCCTGTAAGCTGCTTTGATACATTTTCTATATATACGTTTACAAATACCAATTGTTTTACGTTTATTTGATGAAGGTCTTTTAATAACCTAATATATAATCTTATTACTTCTATATTTTCTCTTGCTTTAGTTAAATGAATTGTTTTGTCTTGAGTGCAATTTGCACGATAAACATTTGTAACCACTTCAATAGCTTCCTTTTTTATACTTTCACCAATTGTGTACTTGTATTCTTTATTAAAATTTTTTACAAAGCTAAATATTACTAAAACCAAATCGTAAGTGGCTTTATAAATTGGTAACTCTTCTGTTAATGCCATATCGTAACATCCAAACCTTTTTACCAAACTTCTGATGGCAGTGCCATCGGAGGTTTTTTTGAATTACTAAATTAACGCAATATTATTTTATCCAAAGATTCTGGAACTTTAAAAAATTTTAAGAATGAATTATTTATAGGTTTTAAAATAATCTTCTTTCTTAATTTATATGTATTGTAGTGCTTCATCAAGCCAAGATACGAATTGATATTTGCCCGACATTCTATTTTTTGATCTTCTGATAATCCGTCTTTCGCGATTTTTATTTTACCGTTCCAATCCGAAATTTTTCTATAAAAATTTGTTTTGCATCTTTTACCGATATAAATGCGATAGGGTTTGATACATGCACCGAGAAATTGAACTCCCTTAAAATAATGTTGCAGGTAAAATTTCTTCGGATGCAAAGTAAGTGCTAATCTTTTCTTCAAATAATTCCTAATTCTTTCTCTGCATTCGAGCAAGTAGTGTTTATCTTGATGAACAAGCACACAGTCATCAACATATCTTCCATAATATTTTATTTTCAACTCATCTTTTACAAAATGGTCAAACTCATTTAAGTAAATGTTACCAAATAATTGAGAGGTTAGATTTCCAATTGGGAATCCTTTATTATCTTCAGCACAAAAAAGACTTTTACTTTCTGGTAATCCTTTCCAGTCAGACTTTTTACCTCTAATATTACAATTAATAGTAGGATCATTAAATATTATTTTTTGTAGAAGATACTTAAGAAGATTAGTATCGCAATTTAAGTTATCGCGCTTTTGTCTTAATACGTCCGTTATTTTTTGATAAAGTATTTCTCTATCCATTTTCATAAAATAACCCTCAATATCAAGCTTCATTATGTAACAATCTTTAGCATAATTGTTAGAGCACTGACTTATGAACCTTCTGATTCTCTTTATACCATAATGCGTACCCCTATTCTTTCTGCAGCTATAACTATCGTTTATAAAGGTTTTATCGAAGATTGGATTTATATAATTAAAAACAAGATGGTGAACTATTCTGTCCCTGAAATCAGCAGCAAAAATCTCTCTTTGAACTGGATCAAAATTGATAAAACATATACTTCTGGCTATTTTATAATTTCTTTCATCTATCTCCTCATATAGTCTAAAAAGATTACTTTCATAATTAAGCTCAAATGACAAAGCATTAATAGTATTTCTTTTATTTCTACGCGCATCAAAATATGCGGTAAATAAATCCTCTAACAAATTATTAAGCATAATATATTGAACAGCAGTAATTTATATTTGAATCCTTAAGGCAACGAACACTAAAACCGTTTTCCTTGTTATCGTTGTTGAGGTTGATATTACTATCATTATAGTTCAGGTTCAGGTTGTTAGCGTTATTTGTATTGTTCTCCGTAGAACTCCAAAAGTTAGTGTTGTTACCTAAATTGTTGAAGTTGCCATTGTTGTTTCGGTTGCCCGCCAACAACGCGGAAAGCATAAACAATCACTTTATTTATTAAAGTGTAAAACCACTATAACTTAAAATTGCCTCAACATGTCGGGGCGGATTGTGGGATTAAAAAAGGTTCTCTTACTTTTGCCTTAGCTAAAAGTAACTCTCACCATTATTTTTTTACTGCTGTTCAAACTCCTTTTTTATTTTTAATACTTTTTTATCCAAACCTCAGAGGTTTAGTGGCATTGCCATCGGAGGTTTTTTTTAGTAAAATCGAACCCCGCTTACGCGGGGTAAGCAAAATAGACAAATAGTTTAATCCTTAAGGCAACGAACACTAAAACCGTATGCCTTGCCATCGTCGTAGAGGCCGATATTACTACCAATATAGTACAGGGACAGGTAGTAAGCGTAACCTGTATCGTACTCCGTAGAACTCCAAAAGTCAGTGTAGTAACCTAAATCGTAGAAGAAGCCATTGAAGAAACGGTAACCCGCCAACAACGCGGAAAAGCCGCTAGTGTTTGTTCCTGCGCCCTCACCTGTTCCTTGTCCAATTGCCTTAAGTGAATTTCCATCATAATTAACTGTTGTTACAAGAGTTTGAAACTCTGCTAATGTTGGTAAGTGCCAACCTGATGGGCAGATCCCTTTAGTACCTTCAGTTGTTACATATTGCATTGCTTCATTCCACTGGTATAAACCGCCGTAAGTTGTACAATTTGCAGGGTCATTATCATAGCAATATTTTTCAATTACTCCGTTGTCAGTTGCGTTTTGGATTCCGTCTATTCTCGTGCCTACATCAAGATTTTCTCTTAACCAACACTGTTCACCTATCAGAACTGTGTTGTAGGTTTTACCCTCATAAGTAACCGTTCCTGGACAAGGTTCTCCACCCCCACCTCCGCTTTCGGTTGTAAAGTTCCAAACAGGACCATTTGTCATATTACCTTGATTATCTTTTGCAAATATCTGCCAGTAATAAGTTGAATTATTATCTAACGCAGAAGCATTGTAACTTTGCGTCGCTTGTGCGGAAGATACTTTAACATCAGGAGGATTTGTTTTACTTAACCAAACATCGTATGTCAGGGGATCACCATCAGGGTCACTGCATTCCCAACTAAGTGTCAGGGAAGTTGATTTGTTTCATTGTTGGCTGGTATTGGATTACTTGGTTGTGCTGGCGACGAATTGTTTAATTTTTCTATTAAGATATCATCTACCTTAGTAACAGATATATTACTTTCAGTACCGATTGAAAAATAAGTTGGTGAATTATCAGTCATACCAAAATCATCTGCTATTAAAATATCATCCAGATAAATATCAAATAATTTGTTTTGAAGATTAAATACTATATCAACTTTAAACCATTGATTGGTTGAAAATTCACCAATTTTTTCCCCTGAGCCTACATTCGCATCTATTGTGATTATATCATTACTACTAAAACCAATTCCACCACCTCCGAATAAAACACCTATTGCACTATGATAAGCATAGTCGGAAAAAAAGTTTATTTGAAAACTAGGCAATAGATTATCTACTGAGGAAATCTTAATCATAGTAGAACTTCTAATGGTGCTCTGTTCTAATAGATTTCCAAAACTTCTAGAAATATACCAATTGCCTGCCCCACCTGATAATGCATAAATGCCTTGATACGGTGAGTTTGAAGATATCTGAACGGTGCCATAACTTTCCCAATTTCCATAATTGAATCCCCCTGATTCAAATCCCTCGTTGAAAGGTAATACATCAGAATTTGTGGTGGTAAATTTCCAAACTGGACCATTTGTAATATTACCTTGATCATCTTTTGCGAATATCTGCCAATAATAATTTGAATTATAATTTAATCCTGAAGCGTTATAACTTTTTTCTGTCTGTAAAGAAGATACTTTAACATTAGGGGGATTAGATGTGCTCAACCAAACATCATAACTTATGGGGTCACCATCTGGATCTGAGCAATCCCAACTTAAAGTTGGAGAAGTAGATTGATACGTTGCATTATTTATTGGATTCGGGTTACTAGGTTCATTTGGTGCTTGATTATTGGTACCGCTACTTGTAGAAAAATTCCAAATATCACCGGTGGTCGAATTACCCTTGTTATCTTTAACAATTATTTGCCAATAATAAGTGGAATTCTGATTTAGTAAACCAGGGTCATAACTTAACGAAGCATTATCACTTTTTACTAATGGTGGTGTAGATGAAGTCCCTAAATAAATATCATAAGTTAATTGATCGTTCTCCGGATCAGTACAAGTCCAAGTTAAATCAGAGTTAGTGAATTGATTTGTCGCACCGTTAGTTGGTGCAGGATTCGTAGGTTTATTTGGCGGGAAATTTACCTGTAATTCGTAACTGTCTATAATAGAATTATTATTATCATCCAATGTACTATTGGTTAATTGAGATATTTTTTTTGCATACTCATAATTATCAAAGGAGTAAATATGGGTTGCATCACTATTCAGGATGTAGTTGCCAAAATTTGGCCCATTTGCTATAACCCATTTTACTTTAACGAAATATTCTTTCTGGGTATTAACTTGATAATCAAAATTAAAAATGTATGGATCTCCACTAAACCACGGTTCTCTTTGATCTGAGTTTTGAGTAGGAGCAGTGCATAGTTGGTCCAGTTGATAACTTAGCAACGCGTCTGGCGGGTATTTACTATATAACTTTCCACCTAATTGAGATGATGTATTTCCTGTCCTTTCAAAGGCAAGTAATTTTACTTCCTGCTAGTAGAGAACCAATAATCGTTTTTTTTCCATCAACTCAACTCTTAATACCATCCAGGGTGGAAGATTACCGACCAAAAATGTTGCTTGGTCTATTGCTTGTTTCGCGTTAAAAATTCCAAATGGCCAAGACCAAACTAGAGTTGGTATTCCTATTAACCCAACATTTTGATTATTATTAAAGCCATCAATTAATATATTTGCACTTATTTTACCTGAATTTTGATACATAGTTACTGAAGCCTGTGTGCCATCATCATCAACAAGAAAATTTGAAAAATGAATCGTTTCTAGAATGCCAAGTTTATTATTAGTATCAACTGATTTAAGAGGTAAATTTTCAAGAATATTTTCATCAGGCACATAATAAGAGGCTTTCAGATCAGATGTGCTTTGTACGTTTTTCTAAGGAATACCAATCGTAACTGGCTTATTAAATGTTAAGCCATCAGGTTCAAATCTAATGATAATTGAAGTTGTATCAGATAGATATTGGATACTAGATGGAGCTAAAGAAATTGTGATGTTAGTGTTTGAAGATAAAGCACCCTCGGGAATATCAACATAAGCCCCCTTAATTGGAGAGTTTGCATCAGTAATAATTATCAAGGCACCAGTCGTTCCAACTATTCCGGAACCTTCGTAGGTTGGTCTTTCAGCGGGTGGCGTAACAGGATTTTCATCATCCTTTTTACAACTTTGTATAAATAGAAGAGTAAGTATAAAAAGAATTGATACGAAACTTGTAAATAACTTTTTCATAAATCTCCTTAATTATGATCATTGATAATTTATGAATAAATATTAGGAAGTGAAAGCTATTTGGAAAAATACTTTTTTTTTGCTTGAGTAAATTTGAAATTGAGACTGTCTTACAACTTTTATTCGGCTGTAATGAAGTATCGTTTGTAAAAAAGGGGTTCTAACAAACCTCGGAGGTTTAATGTAGAAATTAACACACTGCACAATGTCACCCTGAGCTTGTCGAAGGGTTTTTTTTGTGATTTTTGCCAGCCTGTAAGCTGCTTGGATACGTTTTCAATATATCCATTTACAAAGACTAATTGCTTTACGCTTATTTGATGAAGATCTTTTAATAAACGTACATATAAGCGTATTACTTCTATGTGTTTTCTTGCTTTAGTTAAGTGCATTGTTTTATCCTGGCTGCAGTTTGCACGGTAAACATTTGTAACAGCGTTAATAGCTTTCTTTTTTATACTCTCCCCTATTTTGTACTTGTATTCTTTACTAAAGTTTTTTACAAAGCCAAATAATACTAAAACCAAATTGTAAGTTGCTTTGTATATTGGGAACTCTTCTGTTAAGGCCATATTGTATTGCTCAAACTTTAAACTCTTTCAAACCTCCGAGGTTTGAGAGAAGACAACTAGCCTAATCCTTCACGCAACGAACACTAGAACCGTGAACTTTGGAATCGTAAGCCAGACTAGCAGAACTAATATCATAGTATAAGTACAGGCCATAAGCCTTAGTAGCATTGAACTCCGTAGAACTCCATAAGCCAGTGATGTACCCTAAATTGTCGAAGAAACCAAGGCTGAACCGGTAGCCCGCCAACAGCGCGGAAAAACCGCTAGTGTTTGTTCCAGCACCGTCACCTGTTCCTTGTCCAATTTCTTTCAGTGCATTTCCATTAAAATATCCGCCTACTTCAGTCATTAACTTTTGAAAGTCTGCTACTGTTGGAAAATGCCAACGTGGGGGACAAATCCCTTTAGTACCTTCAGTTGTTACATATTGCATCGCTTCATCCCATTGGTATAAACCACCGTAAGTAAAACAATTTGCAGGGTCATTATCATAGCAATATTTTTCAATTACTCCGTTGTCAGTTGCATTTTGGCTTCCGCCAATAGTTGTTCCTACATCAAGGTTTTTTCTCAGCCAACATTGGTCACCTATCTGCACAGTATAATATGTTTTGCCTTCGTAAGTAACTGTTGGGGTTCCTGGACAAAATCTATCGATGATTAAATTTCCTAACTCAAGTGTATCCCCACTTATGTTAGGAAGATCCATAAAGGTTTTTCTGCCGAAAATCAAGCTTGTTGCTACGAGACTATCTAAATTTGTATCAAGATATGTATGGCTTGCCATGCCTTTGGTATTGTCAGGTTTATTTAATTGGGTACTGATTGTACTTCCACCTGTTATCAGATGCTGGCTTCCATAAATCAGCATCATTTTTTTTGTAACCGAGTATTTTTCATCAATAGTTATTCTGGCAAAGTATAAACCATTTGGTAATCCATTCAATTCTAAATCTATAAAATTTGTACCTGCACTAAATGACCTTTCTATCACATCTGCAACAGCTTGACCGAGTAGATTGAATACTTCGATCTTAACATTATCTCTGCCAGGTATAGTAATCCCTATTCTTGTAGTGGGGTTAAATGGATTGGGAAAATTATTTGAAACCGCATATCCTGTTGGAAGCTGATTATCTTCGACATTAGAAACGTTATCAAAAGTAAATGATCCGTCAGAGAGGGAAACTGCATTATAAACATTTTGAGCAGCATAAAGTTGAAGTTGTACTTCAGCAAGCCCCTCACCATTTTCATCAACCAATTTGCCAGTAACGGATTGGGCTATAATTATTATCGGTATTAACAATACAATAAAGAACGAAGAGTAAAATAAGTTTTTCATAAATCTCCTTAATTATGATCATTGATAATTTATGAATAAATACTAGGAAGTGAAAGCTATTTGGAAAAATACTTTTTTTTTGCTTGAGTAAATTTGAAATTGAGACTGTCTTACAACTTTTATTCGGCTGTAATAAAGTATCGTTTGTTAAAAAGGTGTTCTAACAAACCTACGATAGCAGTGCCATCGGAAGATTAAGAGATTGACTCTGTTCAAAAATTAATACTAAAATACATTTATCAACCGCGGCAAAATTCTATGTTTAAAGAGTATTTATTAATAGATGTAGTTTCTTGTATCCAGGTTAAATTATTCATAACACTATCTGTAATTCATTCAAATTTCTTAGCTATAGCTTTTCACATACGCTCCTATTTCACTCCTATTATACACCTAATTCACTCTAATTAGTTATTTTTATTTAGAAAGATGTACTCGGTTTTATACACGATTGAAATAAAACATATTTATTCACTTTGAAGAAAATTATTTTGGTAAAAGTTAAACCCGGTATTTTTGGTCCGATAAGCGGAACAGTAGGCGAATTTGTCTATAGAGTAAGAAATGGAGATCAAGTAAAATATAAGAGACCTGTAAATCAAAAAATCAGCAATTCACCCGAAGCAGTAACAGCAAGATCAAGGTTCGCGATGAATATAAATTTCTCCAGATTCGTCAATTCATTCCCGGCATTAAAGTTCATCTGGAAACGCGCTAAAATAAAAGCCAGCAACCACTATCAGAAAATTATTAAGTGTAATTCAGAGTTCACTAAAAAGTGTGGTATCTCTGTCAGGAATATTATAACTCCCGCTGGGGTTCCATTCATAGTTGAAGATGTTTCAATAAAAGGAGATGAGCTAAGCTTTACAATTCCGGTTAATTCATCGAAGCTAAATGATTTGGTAAGTGATCTGACAATTGTACAGCTTATATTATACTTTTATGAACCCCGAGAAGAAGATGCAGCTATTTATCAATTAAATTCGGTAGTTACCCGACTGCCTGATAAATCTGCGACCAGAATTTATAAGATACAATTGCAAATAGAGGAAAAAATAAAAAACAACTTTCAATACTATCAAAAAGTCATTCTGTACTTTGCATTATATAATTCAACTCCAAATCCTAAAAAAATTTATTGGAGTTCAACCTTTGCGCACGAATTAAGGAATTGAATAAATAAAAAAGCCCTCGAACATTAAAGTTCAAGGGCTGATTGTGGTGACCCCAAGGGGATTTGAACCCCTGTTACAGCCGTGAAAGGGCTATGTCCTAACCACTAGACGATGGGGCCAAGAATGAATAAAATTTTTAATTCTGAATTTTTCATTTTTAATTGTTATGGGGTGAGCGATGGGAGTTGAACCCACGACCCCCAGGGCCACAACCTGGTGCTCTAACCAACTGAGCTACGCTCACCATAAAAAAGAACATTTTTTATGCCCGATTATATTCTCCCTAGGAGATAGCTTAGCCAAAACCATAAGCCCTCAGCTTAGAAGGCTGATACTTTTTCCATCGGACAAATCTTGTACGCCCGAGTGGATTCGAACCACTAACCCTCAGCTTAGAAGGCTGATGCTCTATCCGATTGAGCTACGGGCGCTCTTTAAACGGGCTTATATTATCAGGGCGGCAGGATTTGAACCTGCGACCTTCCCGATCCTATCGGGACGCGATTTCATTTTCTCAAATTTATTTTGTCGGGGCGGCAGGATTTGAACCTGCGGCCTTCCCGATCTTATCGGTACGCGATTTCATTTTCTCAAATTCATTTTTGTCGGGGCGGCAGGATTTGAACCTGCGACATCCTGCTCCCAAAGCAGGCGCGATACCGGGCTACGCTACGCCCCGAATCTTAATATCAATCGTTAATAAATACTGAAAAAACTATTGTTTAGATTTTAAGGATTATTAATCTTATATCAAATTTGGATTACAAATATAAATCCCTAAGCTTAAATATACAATTTTAACAGAATTAATTATTTTAAGACTGCTTATCCGCAAAAATAATTTTTATCAGTGACACACACGTTTCAAACATCACTAATTTACCCATTAATTCTTATTTCAAATAAATCGGCTACTTGATTAAATTGCTTCTAAAAATAACCAACTTTTAATGTACCTAACATTATTCCTTTCATTCAGATTTTTAGAATCGCGGAAAAATTCTAACTTCATTAGTTTAATTTCTACTATTACAATAGGCGGCATTAGTTTGGGTGTTGCTGCGTTAATTATAACCGTAAGCATTTTATCGGGATTTGAGAATACACTTTCACAAAAGCTTATCAATTTTGACTCTCATATCAAATTAGTTTCTTATGCGGATATTCTTCCCGACTATCTAAACGAACAGACAAAAGTAGAAAAGTTAATTGGTAATTCAATAAATCAAATTGTTCCTTACGCTTCTAAATTGTCTATCATTTCTTCCGGGAAAATTAAGGAAGGTGTAAATATTAAAGGCGTTCCATCAGCAAGTTTAAGTAATTATCTAAAAAATAATTCGATAATCGGCAGTATTGAACTTACAAAGTCCACCACCCCTCCAATCGTGCTTGGCAAAAAATTAGCGAATAAATTATTAGTTAAGCCCGGTGATCAGATTACAATATTTTCGCTTAAAGATGATAGGCTTCCATCTCAGGAAAACCTGCCAACTATTAAAAGATTCAAAGTGATTGGATTATTTGAAAGTGGTATGTCTGAGTTTGATGATCTTTTTGCTTATGTGAATCTTGAAGATGCTCAATCTCTTTTTAGCATTGGTAATAATATTACAGGCTATGATATTACCTTAGCAAATCCTTCTGCAATAGACAGCATCACTAAGGTGTTAGCGAATAACCTAAAATATCCTTATTCAGTTCACTCCATTTATGAAATTCATAAAAATATTTTTACCTGGATTGGATTGCAAAAACAATTGATCCCCGTAGTACTTTTTCTTATCACTTTTGTTGCGATATTTAACATAGTAGGCACTTTACTTTTAGTAATTATTGAGAAGACAAATGAGATTGGAATATTAAAAACTCTTGGTTCAAAAAATAAATCAATCGTATCCATTTTTATGTACTACGGTCTATTCATTTCTGTTATAGGAATTTTTATAGGAAATTTTTTAGCCTTAACATTCATTTTACTCCAGAAGGAATTTAATATTATTTCTCTCCCCTCCTCTGTATATTTTGTTAATAGTGTTCCTGTCGATATTTCAATTTTAAATTTCGTTTCAGTTTCTGCGCTTGCATTACTATTATGTCTGATCGCATCTATACTGCCAAGTTATATCGCATCCAGAATCAGTCCACTCACATCACTTAGATTCAGCTAATGAACATCGAGTATTTTATAGCAAAAAGATATTTGGTATCAAAACATAAGTTAAACTTTATCTCTATAATTTCTCTGCTTTCTATTTTCGGAATTACGATTGGAGTAGCAGCATTAGTAATTGTGCTCTCAGTCTTCAATGGATTTGAAGGGCTCGTTCAATCCTTCCTTATGAAATTTGATCCTCACTTGAGATTAGAAATAATTTCTGAAAATGTTGGAAACAACGAGTTAAGAAATGTAGAAGAATTTCTTAAGAAGCCCGAAATTAAATCCTTCAGTCCTTATATCAGCGGAAAAATACTTTGCTATCGAGCAGGAAAATATCAAATAGCAAACCTAAAAGGAATCGAGTCAGATAAAATCAATTCAGTTTATGAAATTGGCAGCAGCATTCTTTTTGGAAAAGCGAATCTAAATAATTCTCAATTACCAAAAATAGTTTTAGGTATCAATCTTGCTGATAAACTTCAAGTGATCACCGGTGATACGATTACCTTAGTCTCACCGGCAAATATAGAGAATTCCATATTAAACTATTCCGCTCCAAAAATGTTAAATGTGATTGTGATCGGTATATACAGTTCTAATAATAATGAGTATGATCAGACATTTTTATTTACGGACATCTCAACCACTCAAAATTTATTCGGATATGCCAATCGCATTCAGGGATATGATATTAAACTAAATGATCCTGCTAATGCCTATCAGATTAAATCTGAATTGCAAAGTCAAATTAATTCTTCAAAATTTTTAATAAACACTTGGTACGATTTTCATAAAGAGTTGTATAATGTTATGCAAATTGAGAGATGGTCTGCTTACATAATTCTATCGCTCATTATTGCAGTCTCAACTTTTAATATGCTCGGGTCATTATCGATGTCTGTTATAGAGAAAAAAAGAGAAATCGGAGTGTTGTTCTCGTTAGGTCTGGAGGAAAAATCTATCCTCCGCATTTTTATGTATGAAGGAATTTTGATTGGCATAATCGGAACCATAGTCGGTCTTTTAATCGGTTACTTTGTTTGTTGGCTGCAATTAAATTATAACATTTATCCACTAGATCCAACACAGTATAAAATCAATTCTCTCCCAATAGAAATTAAAATTAGTGATTTCTTTTTTATAGTTGGAGCTTCATTTAGCTTAACATTTCTCGCATCCTTAATTCCGGCAAGAAAGGCTTCAAAACTTAATCCAATAGATTCAATCAAATGGGAATAAAATTTATTTTTAATTATGATTAAAACGATATTAAGAGCGGAAAATTTAGTAAAGTCCTATAAGGTTGGTAAGGATAAACAATTAAATATTCTAAAGGGAATATCAATTGAAATTCAGGAAAATAAAATAACAACAATTATCGGCGCCTCTGGTGCCGGGAAGAGCACTCTTCTGCACATACTTAGCGGATTGGATAAAGCCGATAGTGGCGATGTTTATTTCTTCAATAGAAAATTTTCTGATATGAAACAATCAGAACTTGCTAAATTCCGAAATCAAAATCTTGGATTCGTATTTCAGTTTCATCATCTTCTTCCTGAATTTACAGCCCTTGAAAATGTAGCAATTCCATTAATGATTAATAAAATTTCCAGACAAAAATCATTTGAAAAAAGCCAAACTTTGCTGCAGATGGTTGGCTTATCTGAAAGAGTAAATAATAAACCGGCAGAACTTTCTGGTGGGGAGCAGCAAAGAGTAGCACTAGCAAGAGCGTTAGTAAATGATCCCAAAATAATTTTAGCTGATGAACCAACAGGAAATCTTGATTCCGAGAATAGCGAGTCAATTGGGAAGTTATTTATTAAAATAAGAGATGAATTGAAGGGAAGTCTTGTAATAGTAACTCACAATCCAGAATTAGTCAAGATAGCCGATCAAGTTTATGAGATGTTTGATGGTAAGTTAAAGAATAATTGACTATATGCAGATTACTTAGATTTATAATTAGACAAATAATCGGATAAAAGCCGCACACCAAATCCAGTCATATATTTTTTTGTATAGTTCGTCGAACTATTTGGGAAAGCCGGACCGGCAATGTCTAAATGAGCCCATTTCAGTTCAGGTTTAACAAAATTTTCGAGAAATTTAGCTGCCGTAATTGCTCCGCCCCATCTGCCACCAAGATTTTTGATATCTGCTATTTCACTTTTGTTTAATATGCCGTAGTCGTCCCAGAGTGGCAATCTCCAAACTCTATCAAATGTTCGTTGTCCGGCATCGTATAATGAATTGGATAATTCATCATTCGTACTAAATAAACCACCAACAAATTCACCTAATGCTACTACACAAGCGCCTGTTAGAGTTGCGAGGTCAATTATTATATCTGGTTTCATCTTTGAAGCGAAGTCTAATGCATCTGCAAGAATCACTCTACCTTCAGCATCGGTATTATCAACTTCAATCGTTTTTCCCGAAGAAGTTTTAATAATATCACCCGGGCGAAGTGATGATCCTGAAATCATATTTTCCGCCGAAGGTATAATGCCAATAATATTCAATGGAATTTTGTTTTTTGCTGCGGCAATGATCGTCCCGGCTACTACTGCCGCACCTGACATGTCAGCTTTCATATCTCCCATATTGGCAGCAGGTTTTATTGAAATGCCGCCGCTGTCAAAGGTAACACCTTTACCAACTAAACAAATTGTAGGAAGTTTTTTCTTCGAAGATTTTGAAGACTTGTAGTTTATTTGAATAAATCTTGCCGGATTAGAACTCCCCATTCCGACTGCTAATAACCCTCCCATATTTTTCTGCGTTATTTCTTTTTGATCAAATACTATGGTTTTTATTTTTAATTTAGCCATTTCTTCTTTTATGCGATTGGCAAGCAATTCGGGAGTTAAATTAATTGAAGGTTCATTCTGAAGATCGCGAGTAAATGAAAGCCCGGTATTAATATTTTTGGCAATCTGAATGGCTGATTTTAATTTTTTAGAATCTTCTGCATAAAAGAAAATATTCAGTTGTCTTTTTTGCTTTTTCTCACTTAGATATTTATCAAAAGTGTAGTTACCTAAAAATAATCCTTCCACAAAGCTTTGATAATAATATTCTTCGTTAGTAAAATACTTTTTGAACGAACTGAAATTCGGTATAAATACATGTAAATTCTGAACTTGTTCCTCTTCTAAATTTTGAATGAACTTAGAAAGATGATTTCTGAAATAATCGACATTAAATTTGGCATCAAGAATAACTTTGTGAATAATTACTGCATCAGGTTTGCCTTCATCTTTTGAAACTCTAATTTCCTTTCCATTTTTGGAAAGAAAGTTTTTCCTCTGCAATTCACTAAATCTGACATCAAATACTTTTTCCAAACCCCCGCCCCACAATTTCGCAATTTCGTTTACAGGTATGTTCCCCTTCGAACGAAAACTAACTTTAAAGCCATCTTTCAATTCGATAAATAAAAGTCCGATTGTCACACCCTTTATTGATAAAGCAAAATTGACAAATCCATCAGTATCTGATTCAAGTGCATTAAATTTAGAGAAATCATTCTGGGTGATGATCATGTAACCGATCTGCTCTTGTTTTCCGAATAACTTTAATGAGTTTAGAGCATTACCAAGCAGCTTGATTTTACCAAACTGACTTTGGTCAAAAATTTTATCATAAACTTCAGAGGGTATAACGCCTTCGTTAAGTAGTTCGGCGGCGATAAGATGCAAGGCAGAGTTCGTTTTTTCAAATCGAAATGAACCTGTGTCCGTCATAATTGCTGCATAAATTGGATTAGCCAGTTCATAATTCATTTTTACAATGGATGTGCGTTTAATTAGATGATAAATTATTTCGCCGGTAGAGCTGAATGCCTGATCTATAAAATAATAATCACAAAAATTTTCAGGGTCGGTATGATGATCAATTACAATCTTAGTCTTTTTAGATTTTATAAATGAATCACGCATACTAACAACGCGGTCTGAGCGATTGAAGTCTAAACACACTAAGACATCAACTTTATCAAAAATAAAATTATGCTTACCCGCATCATATTGTTGAATTTCGTTTTTCTTGTCAAGAAACAATAAGTTGTAAGGGGTTTCGCTGTGGTTAATAATAAAATACTCCTTATTTAATACGCGAAGTATGTTCCCAAAAGCAACCTCCGAACCAATTGCATCAGCATCAGGATTGACGTGTGTTGTTACAAGGAATGAATTATTATTTAGAATTATTTCAGATAATTTTTGAAAATCTATCATTTCGGCAAGTTACATTAATAGATATTTTTGATACTATAAAAATAAAAGTGGTGAAATTATTATTATAAAAAAAATTCTAATGAACCGAAGCCCATTAGAATTTTAAAATAAATAAAATATTCATTAAGGGATAAAAACTAATTTACTTCCCATGTGCTGCCTGCAAAAAGTAATTTTTCCAAATCTCCTTCACCCTTAATTTTCTTTACCTCAGCAATTTGGTTGGCTACCGCTTCATCATAAGTTGTTTTCATTATTTGTCTAAACACCCCAATAGGAACCGGCATGTTTGGTGAATCACTAAGATGACTTAGTATCATAGAAAGTACCGGACTGTCATCGAATTCATTATGAACTAAAACATCATTAACGCTATTACCTGGTTCATTAATATTAATAACTACAGGTTTTGTCCCAACTAATTTAAGCCCTTTGTCTTTTTTAGCACCAAATAACATAGGCTGGTTGTGTTCCAGAAATAGCAGGTTTTCATCCCGAACTGATTTATCTGAATACGAATCAAAAGCGCCATCATTAAAGATTACGCAGTTCTGAAAGATTTCAATAAATGCAAAACCTTTATGGTCTGCAGCTCTTTTAATAATTGTCTGCATGTGTTTAGGATTAGTATCAATAGTGCGGGCAATAAATGTTGAATCGCTTCCAAGCGCAACAGATATAGGATTGAACGGGTAATCTATTGAACCATAGGGGGATGTTTTCGTTTTCTTACCGACTTCAGAAGTTGGCGAATATTGACCTTTAGTTAATCCATAAATTTTATTATTAAATAGAAGTACTTTTAGATCAATGTTTCGACGGCAAGCATGAATAAAATGATTTCCTCCAATGCTCAGTAAATCACCATCACCAGTCGCAACCCAGACAGAGAGTTCAGGATTGGCAACTTTTACTCCGGTAGCTATTGCAGGTGCCCTGCCGTGGATACTATGAAAACCGTAAGTATTCATGTAATAAGGAAACCTTGATGAGCATCCAATACCGGAAATCCATACTACTTTTTCTTTTTCTTTCTCAATAATATCAGGAAAGGATCTTTGAACTTGGGCAAGTATTGAATAATCTCCGCAACCCGGACACCATCTGACTTCCTGATCAGATGCAAAATCTTTTGCTGTAAATTTTAATTGAGTCTTTACTTTTTCTTCCATTATTTTTTTTCTCCAAGTAATTCTAAAATTTTATCTTCAATATCAGATGTTCTCAAGGGCAGTCCTCTAACTTTATTAAAAGAGACAACAGGAGCAAGAAATTCACTTTTTAAAATTTTGGACAACTGACCAAGATTTATTTCCGGTACAAGAATTTTATTGAATTTCTTCAAAACTTCAGATGTGTTTTTAGGGAATGGGTTAATATATCTGAAATGAGCTTGCGATACTTTATGTCCTCTGTTTCTTACATGCATTACAGCTTCTTTGATAGATCCGTAAGTTCCACCCCATCCTAATACAAGTACTTCACCTTGTTGTTCACCATCAACAGAAAGCTCAGGAATATCATTTGCAATATTATTAATTTTTTGCTGTCTTAATCTGACCATCAAGTCGTGATTTTCCGGATCGTAGCTAACGTTCCCTGTGATATTCGCTTTCTCCAGCCCTCCAATTCTATGTTCTAAGCCGGGTGTTCCGGGTTTTGTCCAGGGTCTAGATAAATTTTCATCTCTCAAATATGGATGAAAACCTTCTGAATCAGTTCTGAAGTTTACCGGAAAATCGGGGATTTCATTTGCGTGAGGAATCCTCCAGGGTTCGGAACCATTAGCCAAATAGCCATCGGTTAACAATATAACAGGAGTCATGAATTTAACAGCAATTCTTGAAGCTTCAAAAGCCATATTAAAGCAATCGCTTGGAGTAGAAGCAGCAATTACCGGAATTGGTGCCTCGCCATTTCTTCCATAAACAGCTTGCAAAAGATCAGCTTGTTCAGTTTTAGTTGGAAGACCGGTACTTGGACCGCCTCGTTGCACATTAACTATAACAAGTGGTAGTTCTGTCATAACCGCTAAGCCCATGGCTTCTGTTTTTAATGCTAATCCAGGACCGCTTGTTGTTGTAAGCGCAAGGCTTCCTGCGAAAGAAGCACCAATAGCAGAGGTAATACCCGCAATCTCATCCTCGGCTTGAAAAGTTTTAACGCCAAAATTTTTGTACGTACTAAGAAATTGCAAAATATCAGAAGCCGGTGTTATCGGATATGATCCCAAAAATAAAGGCAATTTGCTTTTTACCGAAGCCGCAAGGAAACCAAGTGCGGTTGCTTCGTTACCTGAAATACTTCTGTAAGTACCTGCGGGTAATTTTGCTTTGTCCACTTCATACCTTGTTTCAAATAGCTCTGTAATTTCACCGAAATTATAACCTGCTTTCAATGCTTTTAAATTTGCGTCAGCTAAATCAGCTTTATTTTTGAATTTATCTTTTATCCAGCTAATTGTATTTTCAAGTGGTCTGTTATACAACCAATACATTAATCCAAGCGCAAAGAAGTTTTTACTGCGTGTGACTTCTTTTACTGAGAGTTTACTTCCTTCAAGAGCTTTAATGGTTAAAGAAGTAATGGGTACGGGGTAGGATTCGTATCCTTTTAGGCTATCATCTTCAAGAGGATTAGATTCATAATGAGCAAGTTTTAAATTTCTCGCATCAAATGAATCAGTGTTGACAATTATGATCCCACCCTTCTTTAATTCTGAAATATTTTTTTTCAGTGCTGCGGGGTTCATTGCAACTAAAACGTCTGGTCTATCTCCCGGTGTATGTATATCATTACTGCTGAAATGTAATTGGAATCCGCTGACACCGTAGAGTGTGCCTAATGGTGCGCGAATTTCTGCCGGATAATCGGGCAGTGTACTTAAATCGTTACCGACTGCAGCGGTAGTATCACTGAATTGGCTTCCAGTTAACTGCATTCCATCACCAGAATCACCGGCAAAGCGAACAGTTACTTCTGTAAGTTTTTTTGTATGTTTTTTTGAATTTAGATCAACTATCATTTGTTAACTCTGAATTTTAATTTATTGTTTAAGAGATGAATCCTTTATTTCGTTTTTCAAAACTTTTTTATTGTTATAATTTGAATTACAAAATGGATTCGACTTTATATGAAATAGTATTTGGGCTGACAGTAAAAATAAAATACGATTCCAAAATTATTTCTATCATTAATTATATAAGAACAAAATTATTCAATTGTAAAAATAAGATTTTTTGGAACCATATCATATTTATTGAATGCTTTTAATAATGTCTATGAATTCTTCGGCATTTACAAATCCTGTTATCCTATTGGTTTCATTGCCGTTAGAATCAAGAATTAATACTGTTGGAACTCCCACAATCTTAAATTTATTTCTTAAAGATTCAACATCAGGCGATAAAGATTTTGTCATATCAGCTTTTAGAGTCAGGAATTTTTTCGACTCTTCAATAACCTTATCATCTAAAAATGTAATAGCATCTAATTCTTTACACGGGATACACCAGTCAGCATAAAAATCTATAATCACAGGAGTTTGTCCAATAGAGCCGCTTAACTTTGATTCGGAATACTCTTGCCAATCAATCGTATTTGTATTAGCGGATGGCAAAAGATTATAAACCGCAAATGCAATGAGTAATACTGAAAAAACTATTTTGAAATTTTTAAAACCTTTTACACTGTTGCCCAGTTTATCAAAAACTAAAAGGTAAACAGCAGTTATAATCATAAAAACAGGCAGGACATATCCTGAAAATGATTTTGGAAGCAGAGGCATTATGAAGTACAAAGCCATTCCAATCAGAATGAAACCAAAAATATGTTTTACCCCATCCATCCATTCACCCGCTCTCGGCAATTTTTTTATTTTACCAGAGAATATTGCAAGCAGTAGATAGGGAAAACCAAGTCCAAGGGCAAGTACAAAGAACATTAAAAATCCTAAATATGGATCCGCTTTTGCAGCCACGTAAGTAACTAATCCTAACACGAATGGACCTATACAAGGAGCAGCGACAATACCCATAGTTAGCCCCATAAAGAATGCACCGTAAAAACCGCCTTTTGCTCCACCAGCCTTTGCAACCCACGAATTTGGTAATTGAAATTCGTATAATCCAAACATGCTCAGCGATAATATTAAAAATATCAAAGCAATAATTATAATCACGATTGGATTTTGTAAGAGCGAACCAAACACAGCACCACTTAAAGCAGTCACAACGCCTATCACTGAATATGTAACAGCCATTCCCACCACAAAAAGCAAACCCATTCCAAAAAGTCGAATAGTTTTTCCTTCGCTCTGTCCGCCGAAAAACCCAATTGTAATTGGAATAAGCGGATAAACGCATGGCGTAAGATTCAAAGCTAAACCTCCGATAAATACAAACAACAAACCAAGGAATAGTCCATTATTTTCAAGCATATTTGAAATTGAATTATCTGATTCGGAAGTCTTATTTATTTTCGATGATAGATCAGCATAGCTAAAATCAATTTTTTTAAATTCATCCTGATTGATTTCACTTGAAACCGACTGACTGTTGACAACCTGAATGATTAATGTATCGGTTATTGACGAGGGGGGTAAGCAAGTCATGTCGTTGCAAGCTTGATAATCAAAATTAATAATTAGTGTATAGCTGCCTTCTAATATGCTTTTATCAATTGATAAAAGTGAGCCAATCAATACTTCTCCCTGCCATGCTGATAGAGGTGTATCCGAAAACCCTAATTTAATTTCTTCCGCGGGGGGATAATTAGTTTTCTCAAGCTTAAACCCTTCTGGAATTTGAATGCTAACCTGGCTCGGGATTAAATAATCTTCTTTAGGTTTATCAGAATTTATATGCCAGGTATCTTTGATATTTAATTTTACAGCAATTTTAAATTGACCACCAGCATTCACTTTATCAAATGATGAAATTGTATTTATCCTGATTAAGTCTTCAGGACCAAACTGAGATAAAGACGAATCTTGTAAACCAACTAAAAAAATAATTACTATCAGATAAAAATATTTATTCATTACGATTCCATGAATTTGAGTTTATTAATTTTATTTTCTCCAGCCTTGAACAATTGGATATCTTCTACCATAACCAAAAGCTTTTTTAGAAATACGTAAAGCCGGGGCAGCTTGTCTTCTTTTGAATTCGTTTAGGTCAACCATACGCAATATCTTTTCGACCAATTTCTTATCCCCAACGGTAGAACTAATTTCAATTGCTTCTTTATTTTCTTCAAGATACATTCTTAAAATTTTATCGAGGATTTCATAAGGTGGAAGTGTATCCTGATCTTTTTGATTGGGTTTGAGTTCTGCAGAGGGTGGTTTTTCAATAATATTGTGTGGAATAATTTCTTTATTTCTATTAATATAATTTGAGATTCTATAAATATCTGTTTTATACACATCAGCAATTACAGCCAATCCTCCATTCATATCCCCATACAAAGTGCAATAACCCGTTGCCATTTCAGATTTATTGCCGGTGGTTAGTAAAAGATAATTTTCATTGTTCGCCAAAGCCATTAAATAAACACCACGAATTCTTGCCTGCAGATTTTCTTCAACAATGCCTTTCATTGATGATTTAAATTCCAATGACAATTTTTTGAGCGCTTCATCAACTGCGGATTGTATTGAAATATTTGAGTGTGAGATGCTTAAATTCTGAATGAGATTTAAAGAATCTGTGATACTTCCTTCGCTTGAATATTTTGAAGGTAATAAAACCACGTGAACATTCCCCGCCCCTAAAGCTTTTACAGCAATGTAAGTGACCAATGCTGAATCAATCCCGCCGCTCAATCCAATTAATACTTTTTTAAAATTTAATTTGCTGCAGTACTCCTTTAAGCCGAAAATCAAAGAGTTCAATACTTCTTCTTCAAATGATTTTTCCGAATTATTTATTTCGGGGTATTCTTTGTTTGTATCGAAAATAATATAGTCCTCTTCAAAAGATTTACCAAGCCTTACTAAATTTCCTTTAGCATTGAAGCACATACTTGCACCATCAAAAATTAATTCGGTTTGCGCTCCGACATTACAAACATAAGCTAACGGAACTCTGTCATCTTTGGTTAAAACCGATAACATTTTTCTGCGGTCTTCTCTTTTTCCGTAAGAATATGGACTAGCTGAAATGTTCAAAAGTACCGTTGCTCCTTGTTCAATCAGTTTTTTAACCGGGTCATTACTGTATCTTCGCATAAACCAATAATCACTATCATTCCATATATCTTCGCAAATAGATATTCCTAATTTTTCACCCTTAAATTCATGAGTAAATACCTCAGAAGCTGAATCAAAATATCTCATCTCATCAAATACATCATAATTCGGAATTAATGATTTGTGTTGAACGAATTGAATTTTGCCATTATAACACAGAAGTGCTGAGTTGTGAATATCTGTTCCAATATTATCATCGTCTTCGGTAATTGACCCAAAAAGCAATCCAACCTCTTCGGTTTGAGAAGCAATTTCAGAGGCAGCATTCACAACCGCATCCCTGAATTCTTTTTTTTCGACAAGATCTAAAGGTGGATATCCGGTTAAAATAAGTTCCGGAAAAAGAACGAGATCAGCTTTATCCTCAATTGCTTTTTGGTAGCCATCAATAATTTTTTTTTTGTTGAAAGCTATATCGCCTATAATAGAATTTACCTGACAGAGTGCAATAATCATAAATATTGAAAAAGTTTATTCTAAATTAAATTGAATTTTTTATCAAACAAAGACATTAAAAACTGCATGCACAATGTTAATACAAATTGCGTCAAAAATTACTTCCCTTTCTTCCGTTAATGAATCCGATACTCAAAATATATTACCGATTGAATAAAGGAATTAAACATTTAGAAATTAATAATTATTATTACATTCGAAAAAAGATTCAATTGTTAAGTAAAGTTAAAGGTGAAGAAATGAATAAAAAATTATATAGATCGAGAAATGACAGAATGCTTGCCGGAGTTGCCGGTGGACTTGCTGATTACTTCGGCATTGATCCTGTGTTAGTGAGAGTGATTTTTGTACTGGTTTTTTTTCTCGGCGGTGGTGGATTATTGGCATATATAATTTTATGGATTGTAGTTCCTGAGGAACAATTAGTCTTTAATATGTCTGAAGGTCAGAATTCGTCAACCGGCACAGGTCCTTCAGCTAATTTGAACACTGATCAATCTTCAACAAATTATTTTGAGAACTATCAAAAAAATTTAACACAAAAAAGTAATAACAGATCACTACTGGGAGGAATAGTTTTAATTGTTATTGGAATGTTATTTCTCGCGGATAATTTTATTCCGCATATTCATTTCGGAGACTTCTGGCCATTAATTTTAATTGCGATTGGTGTTGGCTTATTATTGAACTCTAAAAAAAATTGAAGGAGATAAAATGAAACCGAAACATATTTTTTGGGGAACCTTGTTTATTATACTCGGAGCATTAATTCTTGTCAATAATTTTCAATCAATTAATCTTGATTGGGGTTCGCTCTGGAAATTTTGGCCTGTTGCTATAATTCTTGGAGGTGTCTCTATCATTTCAAAAGATTTAGTATTAAAATCTATTATTGCTGGATTAGCGGCTTTAGTACTTGCCGTAACGGTATTTGCTTCAGTAAAAACTTTTGGTGAATGCACAGACGATAACTTCAGAATAGTTTTCGATGATGATGAAGAGTACGACTCTACAAACTCATCGGACACTAACTTTTATTTTTTCAATTCTAAAGAAGAAATTAAACATGCAAAACTTTCTTTTAATGCCGGGGCGGGTTCGTTTAATTTAGTTTATCCGACAGACACTTCCATTTTTTCCGCACAAGTTTCGGGAAAAGATAAAAACTACACTTTAATTTCTAAAGTTGAAGGCAGCAATGCTGATATCGAAATGGAAATGAAGCAATCGCGTTTTAATATTTCAAAAAATAATGTTAAACACAAAGTAAATTTATCCTTAAATAATAAACCCGAATGGGAACTCTATTTTGATATTGGCGCGGCAGCTATTGATCTTGATCTTTCTCCTTACAACATTCAAAAAGTTGACATAGACATGGGTGCTGCTTCATTGAAAATTAAGCTCGGAGATTTAAATAAGGAAACTAAATTTTATGTTGATGCAGGGGCATCATCTATCGAAATCTCAGTGCCGGAAAATGTTGGATGTGAAATAAGAACCGATGTATCCCTTTCTTCAAAAGAATTTGACAGATTCAATAAGATTAATTCTGATCTTTATCGCACTGATAATTTTGAGAAAGCTGAAAAGAAAATCTATCTTTACATTAATTCAGGTGTATCCTCAATAAATGTCAAACGTTACCCTAGTGGTTGGTGAGAAATTAAAAACCTTGTAGAAAGTCAATCAATTGTTTTTTTTCGAGCTTGAGGAAGCCATTTGTGCTTTTCCAGTACAACACAATCATGTTCATCGAAAGTTATTCCTTCATTTACCAGAAGCTCTTTCATTAAATTCGGATCACCAAAATGAATTTTGCCAGTTAATGCACCAAATCTGTTTACAACCCTGTGGCATGGCAATCCGGAATCTTTAGCTCCATTTAATGCCCATCCAACTGTGCGCGCAGAAGATCTAATTCCGCACACTTCAGCTATGTCTCCATAAATAGCGACTTTACCGTAAGGTATTTTTGCAACGACATCAAATACTTTTTGAAAAAAATCTTTATTCTTTTTTCTTAAATTCTTTTTTTTATAACCGGCTCTCATCAATATTAATTTTTACTAAATTTAAGTAAATAAGCTTTGATGAAATTTGAAATATCCCCATCCATTACACCTTGAACATCCGAAGTCTCTTCATCGGTGCGATGATCTTTAACCATATTGTATGGATGAAAAACATAAGAACGGATTTGACTCCCCCATTCAATTTTCATTTTTGCCTTTTCAATTTCATCAAGAGCTGCCATCTGTTTTTCCACTTCCAATTGATAAAGTTTGGAACGCAAAGGCCGCATTGCTTTAACTCTATTTTGACCTTGAGAACGTTCGCTTTGGCATGCCGCCACAACTCCGGTAGGAATATGCGTGATTCGTACAGCAGTTTCAACTTTATTTACATTTTGCCCACCCTTTCCACCTGAACGATAAGTATCAACACGCAGATCGGCTGGATTTACATCTATTTCTATCGTGTCATCAATTTCAGGAATTGCAAAAACAGATGCAAAGGAAGTGTGTCGTCTTTTGTTGGAATCAAAAGGTGAAATACGCACAAGCCTATGAACTCCATTTTCAGCTTTCAGATAGCCGTAAGCAAATTCACCGTCAACCTCAATAGTGACACTTTTAATTCCAGCCCCATCACCCTCTAACATATCCACCAATTGCATTTTGAAGCCGTTCTTCTCCCCCCATCGTAAATACATTCTCATAAGCATATCAGCCCAATCCTGTGCTTCGGTTCCGCCAGCACCAGAATGAATTGTAATAATGCAATTGCTTGAATCATCTTTACCGCTAAGCATATTTTTCAGCTCGGCTTTATCAATTGCGAGATTTAGATTATTTAATTCGGATTGAACTTCGGGTATTAGTGATTCGTCATTTTCAATTTGAGCAAGTTCAATTAATTCTTCGAGTGATTGCGCTTTAGAGTAAATTTTTTGCCATAACTCAACCCAATCCTGTAATGATTTAGTTTCAGCTAAAATTTTTTGTGCCTCAATCTGGTCATTCCAAAAGGAGCTTTCTGTACTTTTGTTTTGAAGGTCTTTTATTTTCGCTATTTTATTTTCGACGTCAAAGATAACTCCGTAAATCTTCGATTCGTTTTTGATATCCTTTTAGTGTTTTTATTTCGTCGTCGTACATTTCTATCCTTATTATTTCCTAAAATTAAATTTCAATTTCCATTCGAAGCAGTGCGGCAGCAAGCGTTTTTCCCTGAGCATCATGCTTCAGCGAAACAGTTCCCCCTCCCCCAAGTGTGTTATGAAGCAAAAAATTCAAAGCCCTCAGATTTGGTAATTCGTATCGCTCAACTTCACCAAGGCAAATTCCTTTAAAATGACTTTTAACTTTTTCAACAGTTAAATGTTTTCTGATAATTTCGTAACCATCATCATTATATGCAATAATACCAACATTTGCGGCATCACCTTTATCGCCGCTCCTACCATGAGCAATTTCAATTAATCTTTTTTTCATTTTATACCTCAAATATTTTTACTTCGGGTTGAACTAACGTTTTTGGGATCAGTGCAGGCCAGTAGGCTACTACTTCACTTGGTTTTGGTCTGCCGCCTGCAAAACCCGTTACACTTGGCGGTCCGGTTAAAATTAGAGGTGCAATTTCTTTACCAAATCTTTCAACCGAAAAATAATCCTGCGAACGAACTGCAACTCGAAGCATTATTTCATTAATATTTTCTTCATCTAATTTAGCTGCAAGCGGACCGTGACAGGAATTGTAGCCGATAAATTCGCTTCTGATTTCATCAAATTTTAGATTGAGATTTTCTAATCGCTTCCGTAGAATTTGATCTGCAGCTTTTGCTTTGGTTAAAGCATCAGGCCATGAGTAAGTCAATGAAGCTGAACTGGAATATCCGCTTGAGTATGAGCAAGATACTTTATAGAAAGGAGTTTCTTTAGCTCCTTTCACATTGAATACTTTAACTCTGTTGTTACCGAGATCATCGAGTTTAATTGATGTGAAATCAGCAACGCAATCGGGGGTGATGTAAGATTTCGGATCACCGATTTCATAAAGCAATTGCTCAGCTACAGTTTCGAATGAAACTCTGCCTCCGGTGTTTTCATGTTTGGTAATGATGACATCACCATTTGGAAAAGCTTCTGCAATAGGGAAACCAATTTCTGCGAGATTAGGAATGGATTGCCAATCTCCCAAAAAATTACCGCCCGATGATTGCCCGCCGCATTCAAGAATATGTCCTGCAACTGTTCCGGCAGACAACAGATCGTAATCGGCTTTCCCCCACCCAAATTCATAAATCATTGGGGCTAAAGTTAATCCTGTGTCGGTTGTTCGTCCTGTGATTATTATTTGCGCATCTTTCTGCAATGCTTCGACAATCGGGAAAGCTCCAAAGTAAACATTTGCACTTAGAATTTTATCTTTGATAATTGAAATGGATTGATTGTCTTCCATATTAGCAAGTCCAGCACCTTTACTAATTAAGTCATCCAGATTATTTTTGATATCGTCTCCAAGTACAACACCAACCTTTAGTTTTCTAATCCCTAAATCTTTAGCAACATTGATAACTGCTTCGGCACAGGCGATAGGATTCACTCCCCCGCCATTTGTAATTACTTTAATATTTTTCTCGATACAGATTGGCAAAATTCTTTTCATCAATTCCGGGATATCCTTTGCGTAGCCGAGGTTTGGATTTTTATTTTTTTGCTTTTGTAAAATTGACATTGTTACTTCTGCAAGGTAATCCATCACGAGGTAGTCAATCTGTCCTTTAGTAACTTGATGGTAGGGGGCATCAATCAAGTCTCCCCAGAATCCTTGTCCCGAGGCAATTCTAATTTTTTCTTTCATTTAATTACTCAATTCTATTATTGAATTAGATATTTCATTTAATTGATTTTCAGAATTTATTTTAAACCAGTGAATTCGTTTATCTGCATTGAACCATGTCAATTGTCGTTTAGCAAAATGCCGGGTATTTCTTTTGATCAATTCGATGGCTCTTTCAATAGATATTTTATTATCTAAATAGGAAAATATTTCTTTGTAGCCGACTGTATTCAATGCATTAAGTTCTTTTGTAAAACCTTTTGCTAAAAGTGATCTAGCTTCTTCTACTAAACCATTCTTTATCATCTCATCAACACGATTATTAATTCTTTCATAAAGAATATTTCTTTCCCAGTTTAGACCAAATTGAAAATATTTTATATTTATTTCACGCTCATATTCTTTATGAAGCTCGGAAATTTTTCTTCCCGTTAAATGATAAACTTCGAGTGCACGAATCACGCGTTTCCAATTTTGAGGAAACATTTTTGCTGCTGCATCAGGGTCAATAGATTTTAATTTTTCATACAGAAATTCATTACCATTATTTTTTCTTAGAGCAGAAAGATGTTTTCGGTACTCTTCATCATTGTCCTCAATTTCGAATAATCCATCAACCAATGCTCGAACATAAAGACCCGAACCACCGACTACAATTGGTATTTTATGAACATTAAATAATTTCATAAAAATACTTAAAGATGATTTTTCAAATTTGCTTACATTAAATTCTTGAGTAGGCACAAACTCATCTATAAAATGATGCTTAATTTCTGATAGTATTTTTGCATCAGGTTTTGCGGTTCCAATATTTAAATATTTGTAAATCTGTCTGCTGTCAGCCGAAATAATTTCCGAGTTCAAATTTTTTGCTAATAAAAATCCAAGCGAAGATTTACCAGAACAAGTCGGACCGGCAATTACAATTACTGTGCGTTCCAACCTTCTTTACCAATTAAGAGAACAAATTTGAATTCGGGAATTTCTTTAGTCTCAAATTCATTTTCAGAAATTTTGGTTATGACAATTAGTTTTTGAGAATTACGATTTCCAACTGGAATCACCAACCTTCCACCCACCGCCAATTGTTTTTTTAATGTTTCGGGAATTGAAGGAGAACCTGCCGTAACAATTATTCCGTCGAATGGTGAATATTCATCCCATCCCAAAGTGCCGTCACCATATTTTGTATAAACACGGATTCCTAGTTCATCAAATAATTTTTGCGTATTGTGTAGAATATCAAGCTGTCGTTCAATACTATAAACAGAAGCTCCCATCTTGTTTAATATTGCTGCTTGATATCCCGAGCCTGTTCCGATTTCAAGGATTTTGTTGTCCGGTTTTACTTTTAATTCCTGTGTCATAAGCGCAACAGTGTAAGGCTGCGAAATCGTTTGTCCAAATCCAATAGGTAAAGCAACGTCTTCATAAGCATGATGCTTCATAGCAGGGGGACGAATTTATGTCTCTCAATCTCACCAATAGCTTTGAGAACAAAAATATCGTCAATTCCTTTATTAGATAATTTATCTACTAACTCTTCTCTTTTAACTCTGTACATCTTTTAATTATTTTTTCTTTATCTAAAGATAAAAATAAATGAGTAATTATTTAATTTTGAATGACTAAAATACATTGGATAAAAAATGATCGAATCAATTTCTGGTGCATTGTTAATTATGGGTATGCGTATTTGCGATGTAACTATCGGAACAATTAGAACATTATTAGTTGTTCAGGGAAGAAAATACTTAGCTGGTGCTGCTGGTTTTGTTGAAGTTCTGATTTGGATTTTTGTGATAAGATTTATTTTTCAACATCTTGACAGTGGTTATAATTATTTTGGATACGCTGCAGGCTTTGCAATTGGAAATATTGTTGGAGTTACACTTGAACAAAAAATTGGATTGGGCTTTGTCCAGTTAAACATCATATCCAAATATGCAACTGATGAAATTGCAAACTCGCTTCGAAAATCAAAATACGGAGTTACGATATTACCAGCAGAAGGGGGAAGCGGTGGCGTTTCGATAATTGTAGTAATTGTTGCCAGAAAGTTTCAACCGGATGTAATTAAACTTGTTGAATCAATTGATAAAAGTTCATTTATTACTGTTCAGCCTTCGATGCCGTTTCGTGGATACACCCACGGACCAAGAAAATAAATTATTTTTTTTAAAAGATTTATTGATTTTAATGTTTTTTTTTGCAAATATGCAGTTGAAATAATTTGTTCTTTTTCAAAAAAACAAATAAGAGACAAATGAATCACTCATTTTCTGTTTCACTAAATAACTTACTTACTCATAATTCAATTCTGGAGGTATAATGAATAGACTTCAAACTATTCTGCAAGCAACTCTTCTTTCATTAGTAGTAGTTGCGTTCACGTTCGCTCAGGACTTTTCTCGTTCTAGTATTTTCAATCACGAAAGAGCTCCTTATCAAGTTGATGCAACCGTCCTGCAGTGGGATGACGGCGTTAATTTTGATGCTATCGGTTTAACATCCGGTGGTACTTTCGAAGTCTCTGCTCGTTTCCCAGCTTCATTAGTCGGTGGATTAGCCGGCATGACTTTAGATCAGGTAGAAATTTATCTTAATGATCTACCCTCTCCATTGGTCATAAAAATTTATGATCAGGGAACACCTTCTCTTCCTGGTGCATTATTATACAGCGAAGACGTTACCTCAAGTGCTGTTGGTCTTTCTTGGAATACTTTCACACTTGCTTCATCAGTCACACTTTCAGGTAATGACATTTGGGTTGGGTATGAAGTAACTCATGGTGCTGGATTATTTCCTGCAGGTGTTGACGATGGTCCAGCAGTGACTGACGGTGATTGGATTTATTTCAGTGGCGCTTGGGACCACTTAAATAATTTCGGTTTACCTTACAATTGGAACATCCACGCTTATGTTAATGATGGCGGCGGGGGAGATCCTATCGTTTTCGCTGATAATTTCGACGCTTACACTGCTGGTCAGCAATTAGCTTGTCAGAATCCAGTTGACTGGACTACATGGAGTGAAGATCCTTGCAACGCTACTGAAGATGCTTTCATTTCTAACGCTCAATCTTTTAGTTCCCCAAATTCTGTTGTCATCGTTCAAAATAATGATCAGGTTAAATTACATGGCGATTTAACATCAGGTAAATGGGAAATTAACTTTATGGTTTATATTCCAACTGGAGCTGCTGGTTATTTCAACACACTATCTGGATTTACCGGTGGTGCTTATGAGTGGGCAATGGAATGTTACTTCAATGCTGGTGGTGCTGGCAGCATAAATGCTGGTGGTACGGGTACAGGAACTTTTACATGGGTTCCGGATCAATGGAAATTTGTTCGGGTTGTTGTTGATTTAGACAATGACATGGGCGAATTCTGGTACGATGGTAGTATGGTAAATTCTTGGATGTGGACTGCAGGAGCAACTGGCACAGGTGGAGCACTTCAATTAGCTGCTAACGATTTCTTTGGAGCTACTGCAACTGATCAAATGTATATAGATGATTATCAATTGATAGATCGACTCATTCCTGTTGAGTTAACCTCATTTACTGCGACTTCTAATAATAACGAAGTCGTACTAAACTGGTCAACTGCAACTGAAACAAACAATCAGGTTTTTGAAGTTGAAAGAAAATCTGAAGGTTCAGAATTCAGAACTATCGGTTATGTTGATGGTAAAGGTACAACAACAGAACAGCAGAATTATTCTTATATGGATAAAAATGTTGAAGTTGGCACATATACTTATCGTTTGAAACAAATAGATTTTAACGGACAGTTTGAATATTCAAATGAAGTTGAAGTTGAAGTTTCAGCACCATCAGTATTTGCTTTGGATCAAAACTATCCAAACCCATTCAACCCTTCTACCATTATTAATTATAGCATTCCGGAAGTTGGTTTCGTTAAATTAGCAGTCTTTAACCTTTTAGGTGAAAAAGTTGCTGAATTAGTAAATCAGGTTGTTGAAGCCGGTAGCCATCAGGTTACTTTCGATGCTTCATCACTTCCATCAGGTGCTTATTTCTACAGTATTGAAAGTGGAAACTTTACTCAAGTAAAGAAAATGCTTTTAACCAAGTAAGAAATATTTCCTTCCTTACTAAAAGAGCCGCTGAAATATGCGGCTCTTTTATTTTAAAGTGTTATTCAAATTATAATTTTCCGTCTGCACTTAATATGGGGTTAACTTGCTCCTTCTTCTTTTTTAGAATTGTAATCTAAGCTGTGGTTGATCTAAAGGGGGGATCGATTTCTTGTGGACTTTACTTTACCTGAATTATGTTCCTCCACCCTTCTTTGAATTTCATTGGTTGAACCAATATATCTTTTATTGTCCTTTAGGCTTTGAAGGATATAAACGAAGTACATAACCTTAAATGTTTTTTTGAAGCGCCGGTCGGATTCGCCCCGCATAGCGGGGTTGCAGACCTTCGCTTTAGGCCACTTGAATATGTATCAAAACTTAGTGCTATGAATTAACATTAAGATGATTCAATTCAAAGTCAAGCTTTCCCTTCCGACTCTTAATATACAATTCTCTTTTTGTGGCTTCTTCTTTTGTATTATACTCTTCAAGGTGAATTAATCTGAGGGGGGTTCGATTTCTTGTTGACTTAACTTTACCCGAATTATGTTCCTCCACCCTTCTTTGAATTTCATTGGTTGAACCAATATATCCTTTATTGTCCTTTAAACTTTGAAGGATATAAACGAAGTACATAACGCTTAAATGTTTTTTGAGGCGCCGGTCGGATTCGAACCGACGAATAAAGGTTTTGCAGACCTTCGCCTTAAGCCACTTGGCTACAGCGCCATATCAAAAATGTTTCAAAAAAAAACAAATCCACTTTCGTGGATTTTTGAGCGGGAAACGGGACTCGAACCCGCGACTTCAACCTTGGCAAGGTTGCGCTCTACCAACTGAGCTATTCCCGCATTATTAAATTTTCGAATGCAAATATAAGAGCGCTAACTTAATCTTGCAAATTTTTGCTTACTCAATTTATTCTTTTGTAAAAAGAAATTATCTTTAAAACAATAAATAGAAAAAATATAATGGAATTTACATCAAGTATAATTGTAGGCTATCTTTTTGGTTCTTTCCCAACTGCTTATTTGTTGATGAAAAAAACGAAAGACATCGATATCACAAGTGCAGGTTCTGGTAATGTTGGAGCTATGAATTCCTACGAAGTATCTGGATCAGCGATGATTGGATTCTTTGTATTTGCAATAGATTTTCTTAAAGGATTTCTGACCGTATTCGTTCTTAATATGTTATTAAATAACTCATTTATTTTTGCTGCAATAGGAGTTTTGTTTGCACTGTTTGCTCATTGTTTTAATCCTTGGTTAAACTTCAAAGGAGGTAGAGGTTTGGCTACTGCCGCAGGAAGTGCTGTATTAATTTTCCCATTTTTATTTTTCGTTTGGGTATTACTATGGGTAATAATTTATATAATGAAAAAAGATATTCTATTCAGTAACATTGCATCTAATATTTTAAGTCTTTTTGTTGTCACATCAACTCCAACACTGGCCGTAAAGTATAGTTCAGCAGCTTCGGTTGAAATTGGTTTATTAATGTTATTTACATCTTCATCAATGCTGATAATAATAATAAAGCATATTGAACCTTTAAAAGAAATAATAAAAAATAAAACAATATTTAACGGAAAAATAAAATCATGAATAAAACTGTTTTTGTTCAAATATTATCAATGTATTTATTGGTTGGGTCATTACTCCACCCTATTAAAAGCCAGGGTTTAGATAGTTTATCCCATAACTTTCAGAGTAGCTCTTACGAAACGAAAAGTGGAAACAATGATCAAATTTCAAATCAGCGAAGAAACATTATTACTCAAACAGTAGAGCGTGTAAGCTCTGCGATAGTCGGAATCAATGTAACAGAAATTCGTCAATACCGGGACCCATTTTCAAATTTCTTTGACGATCCATTTTTCAGACAATTTTTTGGAAATCGTGGAAATAATAATCAGGAAGTTAAAAGTCTTGGTTCAGGTTTTATTATTTCTTCTGATGGCTACATAATAACAAATGATCACGTTGCTGGTAATGGCAGTAAAATTACAATCACCATGACAAATGGAAATCACTACGATGCGAGAATAGTTGGAACTGATCTGGTTTCTGATATTTGTTTGTTAAAAATTGATGAAAATAATTTGCCTTATGTTACTCTTGGAAATTCAGATGATATACTTATTGGGGAGTGGGTAATAGCTCTCGGAAACCCTTTTGGATTATTTGAATTAAATGATCAGCCAACAGTAACAGTTGGAGTAATCAGTGCTTTTGGAATGAACCTCGAACCAATTGACGGGAGATTTTATCTAAACATGATTCAAACTGATGCTTCAATCAATGGAGGTAACAGCGGCGGTGCATTGGTAAATAGTATTGGCGAAGTAATTGGAATGAATACTCTTATTTTCACTGCCGGCAGTCAAGGAAGCATAGGGCTGGGGTTTGCAATTCCAATAAATAAAATAAAAAAAATAATTAATGAGCTTAAAGAGCGTGGAGTAATTGATCGCGGCTTTGATATTGGGATGAGAATTCAAGGCATTGATGAAGGAATTGCAAAGTACTATAATCTAAAGGATACCAAAGGCGTTATTGTTACACAAGTAATGCGCAACTCACCCGCTGCAAAAGCGGGAATTGAACCGGGTGATATTATTATTCAGGTTGAGAATTATAAAATAAATAATGAAAATATTATTCAAGGTGTATTTCAAGAATTTAGAAGAGATCAAACAATTAAGATTAAGCTTCTTCGAGAAACAAAAGAACTTACACTGCAAATGAAGTTGGAGAAAATTTAATGATTGAAAGATACACCCTCCCCGAAATGGGTAAAATTTGGACTGATGATTACAAATACAGCACCTGGCTTAAAATAGAAATACTCGCCTGCGAAGCAAGAGCATCTAAAGGTGATATTACACCCGAAGAATTAATTTTGATTAAAGAGCGATCAAAATTTGAAGTAAGCAGAATTATTGAGATTGAAGAGACTACCAAACATGACGTTATTGCATTCCTAACCAACGTTGCCGAACATGTCGGGACAGCTTCCCGGCATATTCATTATGGAATGACTAGTTCGGATGTTCTCGATACTACCCTCTCCTTTCAAATTAAGAGGGCTGGAGAAATTTTAATGAAAAAACTTTTTGCCTTAAAGGAAGTTTTGAAAGAAAGAGCACTTGAGCATAAATACACTGTTTGTGTTGGCAGATCGCATGGAATTCACGCAGAGCCGACAACAATGGGATTAAAATTCGCTTTATGGTATGAAGAGATAACAAGAAACATAAAACGGTTAGATCACGCTATCGCAGTTATTTCTGTTGGGAAAATTTCCGGTGCAGTGGGTACATTCGAACATCTTTCGCCGGATGTTGAAGAATATGTTTGTAAAAATTTGGGGTTGAAAGCCGCTCCAGTTTCAACTCAAATTATACAAAGAGATCGGCATGCAGAATTTATGACTACCCTCTCCATTATCGGAGCTACTCTTGAAAAAATTGCAATTGAGATTAGGCACTTGCAGCGCACAGAAGTGTTGGAAGCAGAGGAGTTTTTTTCAAAAGGACAAAAAGGTTCATCGGCTATGCCTCACAAACGAAATCCAATTGTTAGTGAGCGAATAGCAGGTCTTGCACGAATACTTCGTGGGAATGCTTTAGCTTCGATTGAAAATGTTGCACTATGGCACGAAAGAGACATTTCACATTCTTCCGTTGAGAGAATTGCTATTCCTGATAGTTGCATCGCTCTTGATTACATGCTGGATTTGGCTGTCAAGCTTTTGAAAAACTTAATTGTTTATCCTGAAAACATGAAAAAGAATTTAGATATTACACGAGGACTTGTTTTTTCTCAAACAATTTTATTGAAACTCATTACAAAAGGGATGTCAAGAGAAGACGCATATAAATTGGTTCAAACTTGTGCGATGACTGTCTGGAATGATCAAAGTAAAAATCTAAAGGATGAACTTTTCCGGGACAGTGATGCAAGTCAAATACTATCTAAAAATGAAATTGAAGAAATATTCAATTCGAAAAGCATGTTAAAAAATGTTGACATTATTTTTAATAGAACCATTCTGAAAGATTAATCCACCCACATAAAATTGCTTGCATATTTTGTTACTTTGTTTTATTTACTTACTGAAACTTTAAAAATATTTTGAATTTTAAATCGGCAAATAATATGAAAAAACTTCTCATTGCCGCAATTGTCATAATTGCTGCAAATTTTTTAATAATTCGTTCATCACAAATTTTTACTAACGATAAAGATTCCTCTGATACTTCCAAGGTTGTACAGCCCGAAGAAATATTTTCTCAAGAGAATCAAATAATAAATACAATATTATCACGCTATCATTACAACAAGTTTCAACTTGGTGATTCACTATCTTCAGTCATTTTTGATCGCTATATCAAATCGCTAGACCCAAGCAGAAGTTACTTCCTCAAATCTGACATTGACGAGTTTGAGGCATTCAGATATAAAATTGATGATTTCTTAAAACTTGGTGAACTTAACCCTGGCTTTACAATTTTTAATCGTTTTAAAGATAGATTAAACGAGCGTATTGATTTTGTTCAAAATATTCTAAACGATGAATTTGATTTCACTAAAGACGAGTATTATCAAATTGACCGCGAGGATGCCGATTGGCTTAATAGCAGTAATGATGCAAATGAAATTTGGAGACTTCGAGTCAAGAATGATGCACTAAATCTCAAAATCGCCGGTAAGGAATGGAGTGCCGTTAAAGAGACATTAAAGAAGCGCTATGAAAGTTATCGCAAGGCAGTGATTCAATATAACAGCGAAGATGTATTTCAATTATATATGAATGCTTATACTGAAGCGCTTGATCCGCATACAAATTATTTCTCACCAATGACCTCTGAAAATTTTAATATTGATATGAGTCTTTCTGTTGAAGGTATTGGTGCACAACTCCAAAATGAAGATGAATATGTTAAAATAGCTGAAATCATCCCCGGCGGTCCCGCAGCTAAAAGCGGGTTACTTTTAGCTGATGATAAGATTGTTGGAGTTGCTCAGGGAACCGACGGCGAAATGATAGATATTATTGGTTGGCGTGTAAATGATGCAGTGAAATTAATCCGCGGAGAAAAAGGCACTACTGTTCGATTATCAATCTTATCTGCTTCCGATGGAGTTAATGCATTGCCGAAGGAAATAACCCTCGTGAGAGAAAAAGTAAAACTTGAAGAACAGGCTGCAAAAAAATCAATGCTCGAATTGTTGAAAGACGGAAAACCCTACAGAATTGGAGTCATTACTATTCCAAAATTTTATAGTGATTTTGAAGCACAGCAGCGAGGAGAGAAGGATTATAAAAGTACAACTCGAGATGTTAAAAAAATACTTGCAGAACTAAAAGAAGAAAAAGTTGATGGCGTTATAATTGACTTACGGAACGATGGGGGAGGTTCATTAAACGAGGCAATTGATCTCACTGGTTTATTTATCAAAGATGGACCTGTTGTTCAGGTAAAAAACAGTGATGGCACAATTGAAGTCGGTGAAGATCCTGATCCGAATATTATTTATGATGGTCCACTTGCTGTTATTGTAAATAGATTTAGTGCATCAGCTTCGGAAATATTTGCAGGTGCAATTCAAGATTATGGGCGGGGATTAATACTCGGTGAGCAAACTTACGGTAAAGGCACTGTGCAAAATCTAATTGATCTTAACAGACTTATGCCCGGGTCGAAAGATAAACTTGGTCAGGTGAAATTAACTATTGGAAAATACTACCGTATAACCGGTGGAAGCACTCAAAATCTTGGAGTTATCCCGGATATACTTTTCCCTTCTGCTTTCGATGCTCACGAATTTGGTGAAAGCTCGGAACCAAGCGCACTTCCATGGGATCAAATTAAATCTTCGCAGTATCAGATGTTTGGTGATTTTAAAATGAATTTATCCAAATTAAAATCTTTACACGAAGAAAGGATTAAAACCGATCCTGAGTTTGATTTCCTGCTTGAAGATATTCAACTTTACAAAGATTCAAAATCGAAAAAATTAATTTCATTAAACGAAAAGATCAGACGACAGGAAAAAGAGGAATCCGACGAGCGAAGTTTTCAAAGAGAAAATGAAAGAAGAAAATTAAAAGGGCTAACTTTACTTAAAAAGGGTGAGGTTGATACAACAAAGAAAGAAAAAGAAAGTGATCCAATCCTTGATGAAAGCGGAAATATTTTGGTGGATTTAATTTCCCTTTCGATTGGATGATTAGATTTTTTTAATCTTTTATTATCTGCAGAAGAGAGTTTTTTGCAATTGGAAGAATTGTTGCTCTAAATGGCAATATTAAATTTGTCTCGCAAAGATATACTGCAGGATTTAGTATCTCATCATAAGTTCGTATAAAATCTGCAGCAAGCCTTTCGACCGATGATTCTACTAATTCGATGGGTATTGAACGAAGAAGAAGAAGCGATACAATTTGGGTTGGGTCGGTATCAATCCATTTAAAAATAATTTCATATTTATAGATATAAAGTGATTCAGAATTTTGATCATCTATCAGAAAGTATCCTTTACCTCGATATTTTGCTGCGGGATTAATATTCTGAATGCGAAGATTCTCTGTGACAAAATCTTCGATAACCTTTGCTTCCTCATGCAAATTTTTAAGCGACGGAAAAAACCACTCCGAAATTTTCAGATTCAGATCAGTAGTATTTTGGCACTTAATGTTTGAAGAGTCCACTACACCCTTCGAAAAATTATCTCGCTGAATTTGTAATTTATTCGTGACAGTTCTGTCGAGTCCGAAAATATTATTTTTTTCCAGCTCGATTAGAAATGACTCAACTTCGTTGATTGACGGATACAACTTCAAATGAGTAATGTCATCTTCCCAGATTTTCATCTTGTTCATCAAGCTATATACTAATGATTCTGGATCGGAATTGGTTTCAAATAATTGCTTAATAATCTGCTTCATCGTAATTCTAATTTTTGGCTTGAATAGCAAAATTTGAACCAAAGATAAATTATAAAAAGCCGATTATTTTAATTGAAAAGTAAACGTAAAATTTTGAAATTGAAAAAATTACAGGTAAAAAAAGAAATGACTGGAAAACCGGGGAGATTCAATTAAAAAGAATCTCCCATGAAAATAGTGTTAAAGCTCGAACTTAATGCCTTGTGCTAGTGGCAAAGTTGAACCAAAATTGATTGTGTTTGTTTGGCGACGCATATATGCTTTCCATGCATCAGAGCCTGATTCTCTTCCACCTCCTGTTTCTTTTTCTCCTCCAAAAGCACCGCCAATTTCCGCACCTGATGTACCGATATTTACATTAGCAATTCCACAATCAGAACCCCATGCTGAAAGAAATTCTTCAGCTTCACGCATGTTATTTGTAAAAATTGATGAGGATAATCCCTGCACTACGGAGTTTTGTAATTCAATTGCCGAAGAAACATTTCCCGAATATTTTATTAAATATAGGATCGGCGCAAATGTCTCTTCCTGCACTATTTGAAAACTATTTTCCGCTTCAACAAGTGCGGGCATAACATAAGTACCTGATTCAAATCCTTTGCCGCTAAGAACTTGTCCGCCGAAAAGTAGTTTACCCCCCTCTTGTTTAACACGTTCGATAGCTTTAGTAAACTCATTAACTGCGTCCTTATCTATCAAAGGACCAACATGATTTTTTTCATCAAGAGGGTTTCCTATTCTTAAACTTGAATATGCCTTAACAAGAGATTCTTTAACTTTATCGAAAATACTTTCATGGATGATCAATCTTCTTGTACTGGTACATCTCTGTCCGCATGTTCCAACTGCACCAAATACTACTGCAGGAACAGCCATTTTCAAATCCGCATCGGGGCTCATAATAATTGCATTGTTACCACCAAGCTCTAGTATTGATTTACCAAATCTTTTTGCGATAACTTGTGCGGCATGGCGACCGACATTAGTCGAACCTGTAACCGATATAAGAGGTATGTTTTTATCATTTAATATTGTTTCCCCTATTGTAGATCCTTTACCAACTATCAAAGAAAATATACCTTCTGGTAAATTATTCTCTTTAACTACTTGCGAAACTATTTTTTGAGTGGCAATAGCAGATAGTGGCACTTTTGATGAGGGCTTCCATAAATTTACGTCACCACAAACTGCAGCAAGCATTGCATTCCATGCCCAAACTGCAACTGGAAAATTAAAAGCTGAAATAGTTGTAACTATCCCTAATGGATGATACTGATCGTACATCCGATGATTTGGTCTTTCTGATTGCATTGTGTAACCGTATAACTGTCTCGATTGACCAACTGCAAAATCACAAATATCAATCATCTCCTGAACTTCACCTAATCCTTCTTGTAATGATTTACCCATTTCGAAAGAAACTAATGATCCTAATTCCTTTTTATATTCTCGAAGTTTTAATCCTATCTGTCTTACAATCTCCCCTCTTTTTGGTGCGGGAATGGTTCGCCAATACTTAAATGCTTCAAGCGAAGTTTTAATAATATTGTTATAATCATTTTCCGATGCTTGATAAACTGAAGCAATCACTTCTCCATTTGCCGGAGATGAAATTGTAAGTTTTCCTTCTGACATAGTATGATTCCATACACTGCCTGTTGATGAGCCAAAATTATTTTCTTCTATCCCGAGCCTTTTTAAAAAATCCATGGTTTCTCCTTTAGAATTTTATTTTGTTTTATCTATTATTTGTTTTAGAGTTAATGATTTCATTTTGTCTTCAATTTCGACTTGGATATCTGCGAACAGCTTGAGAAAGAAATCATTTAATTTAGCTGATCGCTCATTTTTTTGTATGTGCTCTTTATTTACATTCAAGTGAAATGCTTTTCTATCTTCGATAGCACAATAAATCTCTTGCAAATGAATATCGGCAGGATTCTTTTTAAGAACGAAGCCACCGTAGGTTCCAATGTTGCTTTCAATCATTTTAGTCTTCACCAGCAAAGAAAATATTTTACGTAGCTTAGAAGCGTTTATTCCAATACTTACTGAGATCTCTTGACTTGTTTTGCCAGCAGGGGAAGCTTCAGCCAGATAACATAATGCTTTTACAGTTGTTGAAAGTTTTGTTGATGCTGACATAATTTAATTTATTTGTTACAGTAAGTGTAACTAATGGACAATTGATTTCCAAATTAATTATTTAACCAATCATTTAGCCAATATTTGAATTGAGAAACTATATTAGACAAAGTAAAGTGCAATTTTTGACCAATTTCAGAAGGATCATTAAAAAAGCAATGGGAGCAGATTTGAATTTTCACATTATCTTGCTTAAGTTGCTATTGAAATGTTAACAGTTTGTATGAAAATAAAAATTAAAAACTTCCAAAAAATTACAGGCAAAAAACTGCTTAGGAGTTATTTTGTCTCCCGATTCGAAAATTTATTCTAATTTTCTGCCTCCTCTCCGTTCTAATCTTTTTTTTCATTATTAAATTTTAAAGGATAATACCATGTACAATAATAATTATGATGAGGCTGTTATGGATAAATCAACTGTAATAAAACCAGAGAACGTTCACGAAACTTTAAATAAATATATTCTAACAGATGGTTTCCCGTTTGTTTTGGATCTAGAAAAAAGCTGCGATGTTCATTTAGTTGACAAGCTATCTGGAAACACCTACCTCGACTTCTTTACTTTTTTCGCATCATCCCCGCTAGGGTTAAACCATCCTAAATTAAATAGCCCTATTGTAAAAAAAGAACTGGCAGACGCTGCAGTAAACAAACCGTCCAATTCGGATATTTACACAACCCAAATGGCAGAATTTGTAGATACATTTGCGCGAGTAGCGATGCCTCCTTATATGAAACACCTTTTCTTTATTTCTGGCGGCGCCTTAGCTGTGGAAAATGGGTTGAAGGTTGCCTTCGATTGGAAAGTCAGAAAGAATTTCCTAAAGGGTTACAAAGAGGAAAAAGGTCAAAAGGTAATTCATTTTAAGCAAGCCTTTCACGGAAGAAGCGGTTACACTTTGTCTCTTACAAATACCGATCCGAATAAGGTTTTGTATTTTCCGAAATTTGATTGGCCAAGAATTACAAACCCCAAAATTACTTTCCCTCTTGAAAATAATATTGATCAAATTATTAAAGACGAGGAAGCAGCGCTTAGAGAAATCCAACAGGCGATCAAAAATAATCCTGATGATATTGCGGTTATCATAATTGAGCCAATTCAGTGTGAAGGTGGGGACAATTATTTCAGAAAGGAATTCTTTTTAAAACTTAGAGAAATTGCGGACCAAAATGATATTATGTTGATGTTTGATGAAGTACAAACCGGGTTTGGTATGACTGGAAAATTCTGGGCTTCGGACTATTATGTTCAACCTGATATTATTGCTTTTGGTAAGAAAGCTCAGGTTTGCGGGATAATGGTTTCCGATAGAGTTGATGAAGTTGAAGATAATTGTTTTAAGAAATCAAGTAGAATCAACTCCACCTGGGGAGCTGATCTTGTTGATATGGTCAGATCAACTCACATACTTAGAATAATTGAACAAGAAAACCTGATAGAGAATTCAAAAGTGTTGGGTGAATATCTTTTAAATCAATTATATAATCTGCAAGCAAAATACTCAAACTTAATTCAGAATAGCCGCGGACTTGGATTGCTCTGTGCTTTTGATTTTAGAACAGGAGAACTAAGAGAAAACTTCAAGCAATACTGCCTCGATAATAAACTTATCATACTTGGTTGTGGTGAAAAGTCAATCAGATTCAGACCACCACTAAATGTAACTCAAAATGGTTTAGATGAGGGCTTGAATATTATTGAAAAAGTTCTCAATTTTATGTCATCAATAAACTAAATTAATAACTACTTGCACGATGCGGCTCCGACTAAGGAGCCGTTATCGTTTTAAATATAATTATGTTATACGTCGTCAGCACTCCAATTGGTAACTTAAAAGATATTACTTTCAGGGCGATTGAAGTATTGCGCGATGTTGATTTTATTGTTTGTGAAGATACACGAGTAACTTCAATCCTATTGAAACACTACGAAATCTCGAAAGAGTTAGTTTCTTTAAATGCATTCTCAGAAAGATTTAAAATTGATAAAGTTATTGAACGATTATCTAATGGTGAAAACTGCTCAATCGTTTCTGATGCTGGAACACCGGGGATCTCCGACCCGGGTGCGAGATTAATTTCTGCATGTATAAAAATTGGTATTGGTGTCTCATCAGTACCCGGAGTCAGCGCAGTTATTACTGCGCTCTCAATTAGTGGACTGCCGACAGATTCATTTGTTTATTATGGATTTTTACCAATAAAAAAGGGGCGACAAAAAAAATTACAAGCAATTAGGGACGAAACTAGAACTGTTATCATCTACGAATCTGTTCACAGAATAGAAAAACTCATCAAAGAATTCTCTGAGTTATTTCCAGAAAGAACCATTGTTATATGCAGAGAGCTTACTAAAAAATTTGAGGAAATTTGGCGAGGTAAAGCGAGTGATTTATTTAATTCATTAAGTGAAAAAACTATCAAAGGTGAGTTTGTTGTTTTGATTGCTCCACAAGATTGGATTGAAGATTAATTTTCGTCGCTGTATTTAATAAGCGAATTGACCACGTATTTTTTCAGTTTATCTCTGCCGCTCAAAAACGAAAGTTCAATAATAAAAGATAACTGAACTACCTCTCCACCCAGAGTTTCAATCAATTTACAAGCGGCTTCAGCAGTGCCACCTGTTGCAAGCAAATCATCGTGTACTAAAACAGATTCGCCAGGCAAGATTGCATCCTTATGTATCTCAAGCACATCTGTACCATATTCCAATGAATATTCAACTTTGATTTTTTCTGCAGGTAATTTCCCCGGCTTCCGGATTGGAACAAATCCAGCATTAAGTTGCTGAGCCAGCATCGGACCGAAAATAAATCCTCTTGATTCAATTCCGGCAACTTTATCAATATGAATATTTTCCGTAAAGCTTAATAAATTATTGAGAGACATTTTCAACACAGTGGGATTTTTTAGAAGCGTTGTGATATCGCGAAACATTATCCCCTGCTTTGGAAAGTCTTTGATCGAGCGAATATATTTTTTAAGATCGTCGTACATAACTTTTATTTTATGTTTAAAAAAATGCTAATTCCTTTAATAAAATCTTCCGAGCTCCGGCTAATAACATTTTGATTAACCGCTAATCGAATTGCTGAATCTAAATTTAAATCGCCGATGTTGTTGATCAATTCTTTTGTCAGTTTCAGACTCAATGCAGAATTGTTGTAAAGTTTTGCGGCAAATTGAATTGAATCAGAGATGATATCGTCAGACACTTGATTGACCAGCCCTTTTTTAAATGATTCATCTGCATCAAAAATTTCTCCGGTCAGTAAAAATTCTTTAGCCCGCCCTTCGCCAATTCTTCTGATTAAAAATATAGAAACAATAGCTGGAACAAAGCCAATTTTTACTTCCGGATAACCAAACCTTGCATTCTTTTTATCAGCAATAATAAAATCACAGACCGAGGCTAACCCGCAGCCGCCGGCAACAGCCGGACCATTTATTGCTGCAATCACTGGCTTAGGAAATCTATATATTTTGAGAAGAAGTTCTGCGATGTTTTCCGAGTCAATTTTATTTTCAATAATTGAGTAATCTTTTAACTGCTGCAAGTAATTCAAATCTGCACCGGAACAAAATGAACTTCCCTCCCCTGTTATAATAATCACTTTAACAGAAGTATTGTTCTCCAATTTGTCCAATTGATTTTTTAACGCTATGATTAATTCTGGGTTCAAAGAATTTCTTTTATCCGGACGATTAAGTCTTATCATTGCTGTATTATTTATAATTTCTACTTTAATCATTTCCACTGCGGATTTAAAAAGTCGGCTTTGAAAGTAAACTTAAATAATAATTCATTTGCAGGTAGGTGGAGAAAAATCCAAATAAAATTCCAGCAGCCACTTGTGAAATATCATGACACCTTAACTTGATTCTTGACCAGCCGACTAAAATAACAATCGGTGATAGATATAAAGCATCGTAGCCAAGATAGATTGTCATTGCTGCAAGTGCACCTGCTGCACCAATACTGTGGGCACTAATCTTCCAAAATTTATTAATCAATACGACGATGATCGTGTTTGTGATATAACAAATCCAAAACGAAAGCGTGATAGGATTTACTTGCGATTTAACCAGTACATAAAATCCCATCATATAAAACAACACAGATACCATATATGGAAATGTTCTTTCGTCTTTAACAGTGGCATCTTCATCGCCAATCATTTGCCGTTTTCTAAGATACAAAAAAAGCATGATTATAAAACCAAATCCAAAAGTAAATGCCGTTACTATGGTAGTGTATTTTCTTTCAGGTAATACTTCAAGATTGATTGCGAAGAATGTAAAAATTAAAATCGTAAACGAAGGGGGAACAAATATAGTCGAAATAATTCTTGCCAATTTATTAGTGCTGCGACTCAAATTAATCTCTCACACTTCAGTTAGTTGATTATTAAATGTATCATTGATTAATTGTTCAGAATAGTCAGATAATATTTTTTGTACCGAATTAAAATCATCAACCTGCATCAAGCTGTTTCTGATTCGTGAAGCGTATCGCATTCCTTTCAAATAACCCGAATAAAATTTTCTATGTTCCATTACGGCACGTTTTTCACCTTTAACCTGCACGGCTAATTCGAGATGACGAATTGCAGTTTTGATCTTCTTTTCGAAACTCATTTCAGCATTCGTTCTTTCTCCAGCTAAAAGTTTTTTTGCTTCACTAAAAATCCACGGGTTTCCAATTGCGCCTCTGGCAATCATGATTCCGTCAGCGTTAGTCTCCTTAAAAGCACGAACTGCATCTTCAGCCGAAAGAATATTCCCATTCAAAACTATAGGAATGGAGACAGCCTCTTTTACTTTGGGAATCCAACTCCAATCAGCCTCGCCTTTATGCCCCATCGTTCGCGTACGGCAATGGACGGTCAATGCTTGTGTACCAACGTCCTCGAGGCGTTTCGCAATTTCAATTATTTTTATTGAGCTTTGGTCCCATCCTAATCTTGTTTTAACAGTAACCGGGAGTGCGACAGATTTAACAACTGCTTCCACGAGGTTTTGAAGATATACCGGGTCCTTTAGCAAGCCTGCGCCCGCGCCGCATCCAACCACATTTTTTACCCAACAGCCGGCATTAATATCTATCAGATCCGGATTCTCTCCTTCAGCTATTTTCGCAGCCGCTACCATCGAATCAAGATTTGCACCGTAAATTTGAATCCCGACCGGTCTCTCGGCTTCGATTATCTTTAACTTTTTATGAGTCTTCTCAGAGGCTCTAATTAAGCCTTCGGAGTTAACAAATTCTGTATAGACAACATCTGCACCAAGTTCGCGACAAATCAATCTAAAAGATATATCTGTAACATCTTCCATTGGTGCAAGAAGAATTGCTTTCTCGATTTCTATTTTTCCAACTTTAAACATGCAATTGCTAATTTTAAGATTTCTTAAATGAAAACTAATCTTTTATTCTTCAAGCTTCAAAACTTTTGGCAAATAAAATACACTTAACAAAAAAATGAATAATGTAAATATTCCCCCTGTGATGAATGGAAATTGATAGCCTAAAAACTCAAAAGCGAAACCACCCCAAAGGGGACCAAGTACACGACCAAATGCCGAAAAGGATTGATTAATCCCAAGGGTAACACCTTGCTCAGCATCTGGAGTAGCTTCTGAAATCAAACTCAATAGTGTTGGCTGCAATGAACCTGTGCCGATTGAAAGTAGAATTACAATAAGTGCAAGCCCAAGAAATGAGCCTCCGTAAGGAATTAGAAAAAGTCCGCTCATCATAAATAGTGCGCCAAATGTAATTAGTTTTCGCTGATTGAAATACTTGCTGGCAATCCTTAATAACCATCCCTGTACGATTGCTGAAGAAAGTCCAACTATTCCAAACATATAACCATTTTGTCTATCCGTAAAGTTATAAATTTTGAAACCGAGCAGAGCAAAAGTCCCATAAATATTTGCCACTGAAAAGGTAAGCATAAGAAATAGCGTGATCAATAATGCCAAATCAGGCTTTTGAAATATTTTTTTTATCGCTGCAACATCCAGGATTTTTCTTTTATTTAAAACTGCAGTTTCCCGGTTCAGATTCGATTCGGGCAGAAGTATTAAAGTCAAAACAAAGGCCAGGATTGAAAATCCTGCGCTGGCAAATCCCGTAACCATATAGCCATATTCAGCTAATAATCCCCCAATCAATGGTCCAAACACAAAACCGAGCCCGAAAGCAGCGCCGATTAACCCCATCCCTTTCGATCGTTCCTCACGAGTGGTAACATCCGCAATAAACGCTTGTGCAACACCGATACTGCTTCCTCCGATTCCTGCAATAATTCTGGAGATCAAAAGCATCCAATAAGAATGTGTGAAAGCAAAAAGAATGTAACCAAATGCATTCAGCAGCAAACTTATTACTATAAGCGGTCGCCTTCCGAACTTATCCGAAAGTTTGCCAAAAATAGGATTGAAAAAAAATTGTGTGAGTGAATAAATTGCAATTGTGACCCCAATGGCTGTTTCATCAACCCCAAGAATTTTTATTGCGAAGACTGGAAGAATCGGAATAAGAATTCCAAATCCTAAAAGATCTATAAATACTGTTAAAAAGATAAGGGAAAGAGCAGATTTATTTTTCATTAAATTTAATTAAGAATTTTTTATACATTGAAATCAAAAATTCATCTTTGAAGAAATAAATCTCTTGTCGAATAACGAAAAGATATGATGCGTATCTGAAAATGCTTCCTTCATTGCTATTTGATTTTCTCCGGATATAAAATTATAATCAATTTTATTTTCAGTGACAATGATATAACGTTTACCGAGATTTGTATCACCTTTAAAAACCCAAACAGGATGGTACTCAATATTAGAAATAAAAATAGAATCAGTTGCAATAATTTTAGTTAAAGATAAAGTCAAAATAACTCCTGCATCTGAGTAGCGCCATCTTTGATTCGATATAAAATTACCCAATGAATAAGCAACAAAGCCTGAATCAAGTTTAGCATTAGATGTTTTAATAATTCTAACCGGTTGAATGACATGCGGATGTCCGCCAATAATAATATCAGCTCCTGCGTCAATGGTTTTTCGTACAACTTCTTCCTGGAATAGATTCGGTTCACGTTGATATTCTTCACCAAAGTGAAAATTTACAAGTACTATTTCTGCTCCATCTTTACGAGCTTTTTTAATATCGGATGCGATTAATTCTTCATCAATAATGTTTATGAGATACTGTTTATGAGTTGGAATGGGATTGCCGTTTGTTCCATAAGAGTAAGCAATCACACCCAACCTGATTCCTTTTATGTCAATTATTCTGATAGAGTCCCGATCACTTTGAGTTGCAAAAGTGCCGGTATGATTTAGATTCATTTTATCTAATTCTTTAATTGTTCTAAGAATTCCATCCTCACCTCTATCAAGAGAATGATTATTCGATGTAACGAGTAAATCGAAACCTGCATTTTTTAATGCTTCAACAAATGAATTTGGAGTATTAAAAAATGGATAACCGGAATAGTTTTTCGTAGTACCTGCCAATACCGTCTCAAGATTTCCAAATGCAAAATCAGATTTAGAAATTATTTCTTTCACAAAATCGAAGACAGGATTAAAATCAAAACTATCATTTGCGACTTTTGCATAATTATATTGAACAGAATGACACATCAAGTCACCAGTTGCACTGATCGTGATCGTAACGATAGAATCCTTTCCTACAACCGAAGTTTTTGGGATAGTTAGATTAGGGAAATGACTATCAAATGAAATTACTGCAGAGAAAATTGCCAGTAAAATAAGTGAAGATTTTTTCATAAAATAAATAAGGCTGGGCTAATTTCTTAGCTCAGCCTTAAAGCATTCAATAATAAAAAATTATTGTTTTGTAGCTTTTCTTTGAGCTTTAACATCCTGAACATCTTTACGAACATTTTGAGCCAACTTTCTCAAGTCGCTCAAGCCTTTGCGTAAACGAGTTCCGGCGGCTGCCTGTCCCTTTTCGTAGAACTTTTGAAAGTCAACTTCCAGATCTTGAACAGCTTTCATTAAGTCTCTGTAATTATCCATGGCACCTCCTTATTATTAGTGATTGATTAGTTATTTAGAGTTTTCCAGAATTATTTCTGCAATATCTTTTACCGAAACTTCATCAGTTTTTTCAAAATGTTTAACGCCATCAGTAAGCATTGTCATACAAAATGGACAAGCTGAAGCAATTGTGTCAGGATTTGTTGATAATGCTTCTTTGGTTCGTTCTTCATTTATTCTGCCGCCTTCTTCATCTTCTAAGAACATCCTTCCTCCTCCGGCACCGCAGCAAAATCCTTTACTTTTGTTTCTTGTCATCTCCGTTAATTGAAGTCCTTCAATTTTATTCAAAGAGGAACGAGGTGAATTATAAACACTATTATATCTTCCAAGATAACAGGAATCGTGGTAAGTAGCATTTATTTTTTCTTCGGAAGATTTTAGTACTATTTTTCCTGAGTCTATTAGATTCTCGATCATCTCCGTGTGGTGAAGCACTTCAAAATTACCGCCGAATTGCTTGTATTCATTTTTTAAAGAATGAAAACAATGTGGACATGCAGTTACAATTTTTTTAACTCCATAGTTATTCAAAGTTTCGATATTTTCTTTCATCAGCATTTGAGCAAGATATTCATTTCCTAAGCGACGAGCCGTGTCACCATTGCATTTTTCCTCATTGCCAAGAATTCTGAAATCAATATTAGCTTTTTGCATTAATGTTGCAAATGATTTTGTAACTTTTTTATATCGTTCATCAAAGGACCCTGCACAGCCAACCCAGAATAATATTTCCCCATTAGGATCGTCTGCCATCAATTTTATATTCATTCCATCAGCCCAGTTCGCTCTGTCTGATGAATTAAAAGCCCATGGAGTAAAATTTGTTTCGAGGCTTTTAAATACATTATTTAAATTTGATGGAAATACTGATTCTGTTAGAACAAGGTTTCTTCTTAAATCTATTATTGAATCTACATGTTCAATCATTACCGGGCATTCCTGAACACAAGCCATGCAAGTTGTGCATTCCCAAAGTTCCTTGTCCGAGATATAATCATGAATTAATGATTTATCGAATACTTCAGGTTCTGTTTTGCCTTCAACTAATAATGATGCTTTGTCTTTTGTTCTTCGTCTTATATCAACAATTATTTTTCGAGGTGATAAAGATTTGCCGGAAATTGCTGCAGGACAAGAATCAGTGCAACGACCGCATTCCGTGCATGAATACCCATCGAGAATTTGTTTCCACGATAGTTGTTCGATATCTGCAGCACCAAATACTTCTATTGTTTCATCATCAAGATTAATCGGCTTAATTGTATTTCTGATTGAATCAATGTTTGCAAGAAATGTATTTGGAATAGAACTAATTACGTGAAAATGTTTCGAGTAAGGCAGAAAATTCATGAAAGTAAATACAATAACAATGTGAAGCCACCAAAATATCTCAAAAAATATATTTGCATTGGTACTATTTTCTGTGAAGAATAAACCAGCCAAATAATATGACAATGGACGATATTCGAAACCATGCGGATTAAAGTCTTGTATTGCCGCTAAAGAAATATTTTGACCGAACATTGCAATACAGACACCAACGATCATCAACAAAATAAAAACTGCGTCCTTTTGACCATGATCATCCACAATAAGCCTGGGAATTTTTTTGATGAATCTGCGATATAATGCAAACAGAACAGCGCCGATAATTAATACTCCGAATAAATCCTGAATAAAAGTTATGAGCGAGTAAGATATTCCAAGAAAAGATAAATTAAACTCTGAGTAAAAACCCTGTGCAATGCTTTCGATCACCGCAAACAGAAATAAAATAAATCCCCAAAAAATTATCAGATGCAACGTCCCGGCAACAGGATCACGAAGCAGTTTTGTTTGAAGGAACGCAACTTGCCAGACTCTCTTTAACCGAAAAGCTACATTTCTACTTCGATCATCCTTCTTTTTTCCAACAAGCAAATATTTTATAATGTTGCTAATACTATAAATAAAAATTGAAACTGATAAGACAAATACAATCAGGAATATTATCTTCTTAATTTCCATAAAAATTAAAGTGGTCTTCTTTCTGTGAAATGATTATTAACCAAGCCAAAAATAGATGAAGCGATAAAAATCTTAACCAAACTCCAAATGGAAAAAATTAAAACTCCAACTTTCATTGTTTCGGAAAGATCATGTATAAAAAACAAATCGAGATAAATCGCTCCGCCAAAAACAATAAGAAAGTTGGCAATAAACATCGCAAAAACAACAAAGAAATATTTGTTACTAAAGGCAATTAGTGTCCCCATTACAAACGCTGCGATAGGAAAACACAATAGATAACCGCCTGTCCGACCGCTCAAACGAGCCATCCCAATTGTCTCATCAGGAATATGCGCAAAAACAGGAAGTCCGATAATACCCAATGTTAAATAAAATATTTGACTAATAGCACCATCACGTGCCCCTAAAAATGCCCCAGAAAGAATACCAAAAACAGATTGTAATGTGAATGGAACCGGCTGTACGGGAATCGAAAATTGTGCAGCAATAGCTGTTAGCATTGTAAATGAACCTATCCAAAATAGTTTGGATGATTTAATTTTTCGCAGAATTTCAATCAATACAGTTGTCATCATTTAATTTTAGAAAAATTTATTCCATTTGTTTAATAATTTAAACAATCGTACCAGTGAGTAAGAAAATTAAGGCTGATAAATTGGTTAATCATTTTAAAATGTTTATGCATAATTTCTTTGATTGTGAATACTTTTACTATTTCGGATAAACAGACTCAAGCTAATCGAAATCAAATTTAAAACAGTAGTAACCAAACTCGATTTTATGGCTAAACTCAAAAAAGTACAAAATCTTTACTTAGTACAATCAAAATATGGTTAATATGAGCAGAAAAGTCAAGAAATCTATTCATTAATAGAATTTTATTTTTACTACTCTGATTAAGGAATATAATCCATTTTCTAAATGGAAATGGAAATCAAAATGAAACTGAATTTACAATTGCACCAAAAATGTTTATTTTTACTTCTAAATAAATTGAAATATAATGAATAGATACTTATTAGTAATTCCTTCAATAGATATCAAAGATGGCAAAACGGTCCGGGTAGTACAGGGAATACCCGAACTGAATTGTGCAGAATATGGAAATGATCCAGTTGAAATGGCTAAAATATGGCGAGCTGAGAATGCTAAAATGATTCATATCGTTGATTTTAATGCATTGATTGATGGTTCAAAATCTAATTGGAAAATTGTTGAAGAGATATGTTCTTCGGTTATTATTCCTGTTGAATATGCAGGAGGAATACGTACTTTAGATGACGCAGAAAGTATTTTTGAAAAGGGAGTTTCCCGAATTGTTATAAGCACCTTGGCATTTGAAAATTCAAAACTATTTATAAAAATATTTGAAAAATTTGGACCGCAGAAAATCGCGATCGGTGTTGATGTCATAGATAACGAAATTGTTACAAACGGTCGCATTTCTCGAACTGGGATGCTCTATCCTGAATTTGTTTCGAACATGAAAAGCATCGGCGTTAAAAGATTTGCGGTTACTGATGTTTCGAGAAATGGAGTTTTAGGTGGACCGAATCTTGAACTTACTAAAAACATTGCGCAAATTACCGGTGGCAGGATTACACATTCTGGTGGAATCAGGAATAAAGACGAATTATTAGACCTTCAATCTTTGATGGAACTGGGGGTTGATTCCGTTATTGTCGGTAGAGCGCTTTATGAAAATAGATTTCCCTGCCAAAAACTTTGGCGGGTAGCTGAGTCTGGAATTTTTAATTAGGATTAAAATATGGAATCAAATAGAAAAGCCATTCATTCAAACTTCTGGGCAAATATTTTTAGCTCCACTCAAGGTAGTGACAATATGAATAAATCCTTAAAATCAATTCCAATATTCAAGGAATTATCCAACAGGGACCTGAATCTCTTAAAAAAAATTGTCCACTCGCGGAATTTTGTTACAGGTGAATTTATTTTTTATCAGGGAGATCCGGGAATTGGTCTGTATATTATTCTTGAAGGCGAAGTTATTGTCCAACGTACTTTTAATTCGGATGTAATAGTAAGCATGGCACAATTTAGCAAAGGAGATTTTTTAGGAGAACTTGCATTAATTGACGGAGAGAAGAGATCGGCTTCCGCAATAGCTAAAAGCGATGCTAAACTCGCTGTTATCTTCAAGCCTGATCTTGATGAGTTTATAGCCACCTACCCGCGAAAAGGTATTCTAATCCTTAATGGAATTGCTCAAACAATTGCCGCACGTCTAAGACAAATAAATGAAGATCATTTAACGCTTCTTCAAAAAACAAATTTAATCTCGGAGAGTAACTATGGAACCTAATATCAAAAAAATTCTTGTACCAATTGATTTTTCCGATTATTCAAAAAGTGCTTTGAGGTATGCCGTAAGTTTTGCAAAGTTGTTTAATTCTGAAATGGTGATGATATATGTTGTCGAACCGATTATCTATCCACCGGATTTCAGCATGGGACAAATTGCAATTCCCTCGGTAAATACTGAGTGGGATAAAACTGCTATAGAGCAATTAGAAAAACTTTCAAAATCTGAAATTCCTGTAAATATTAAAGTGAAAGCTTTAGTGAAAACAGGGAAACCTTTTGTGGAAATAATAGAAACGGCTTCCGAAGAAAATGTTGATCTGATTATTATTGCAACACACGGGCACAGCGGAGTTGAACACATTTTATTTGGAAGCACAGCAGAAAAAGTAGTAAGAAAAGCACCCTGCCCTGTTCTAACACTAAGAGAACCAATTAAGGGATTTAATTATATGGATAACAGGGGGAAAAAGTAAAATATTAACGGTTGAAATTTTTCGTAGTTATTTAATCGTTTTAATTTTTTCTCTCAACCACAAAATCAACTAAGGATTCGAGCGATGATTTGCATTCCGAATCAGAAAAATTTGCCAAAGAGTCTTTTGCAAGTTGAGAATATTTTTTAGCCACTGAAATGGAATATTCAATGCCTCCATTTCTATGTACAAAATCTATAATTTTTTGGACTCCATCTTTACCCGGCTTTTTCAAAAGCGATTTTACTTTTGAGGATTCGGATTGGCTTACCTGATTTAGGGCAAATATCAGCGGTAAGGTTATTTTCTTCTCTTTAATATCCCCGCCAATAGGCTTTCCAATTAAAGAAAATTTACCATCATAATCAAGAATATCATCTCTAATTTGAAATGCCAAACCCAAATTGTGCCCATAATTTTTCATTGCTTCATGATCGCTCGCGAGTGAGGAAGTGCTCATCGCTCCAATCTGGCAGCAAGTTTCGAGCAAGGAGGATGTTTTGTCCGAGATAACTTTAAAATAAGTCACTTCATCAATATTTAGCTTTCTTGTTTTTTGAATTTGCAAAAGTTCTCCTTCAGACATCCTTTTGACGGCATCTGTAATCACACCTAAAAAATCAAAATCTTTTCCTTCAACTGCAATAAATAAACCTCGCGACAACAGGTAGTCACCCATTAACACAGCAATTTTATTTTTAAATATATAATTGATTGACCAGAAATTCCGTCTCTTATCAGAATTATCAACAACATCGTCGTGAATAAGAGTTGCCGAGTGCAGTAACTCAACCAATACTGCTCCACGATAACTTCGCTCATTAATCTCGCCAAATATTTTAGATGATAACAGAACAAGTAAAGGTCTGATCTTCTTGCCCTTCTGTCGTATAATATATCGTGCGATTAAGTCAACGAGACCAACTTTGGATTTCATTGCTTCTCTAAAAATAGATTCAAAGCTCGCTAATTCTCTTTGAATTGGTTTACTTATTTCAGAAATGGAATTTGAAGTCACAATTTTTTTGAAGATATTTTTGATATAAAAATACTTATCTCATAAAGTATTACTAAAGGAATAGTTAGAACTATCTGTGAAACCGGATCGGCTCCGGGAGTAACAAAAGCCGCAAGAATTAAAATCGTTACGATTGCATGTCGTCTAAATTTTCGCATCAATGAAGGTTTTAATATACCAAGTTTTGAAAGGAAGAAAGAAACCATAGGCAGTTCAAATACAAGTCCCGCTGCAAGCATAACACTTAAAATTATAGATATGTATTCGTCAACTGCAAATTCATTTTTAATCTGATCGCTCCCAAACTCTACTGCTACTCTAAGAGTGAGCGGTAACATTACGAAGTAGGCAAAAACAATTCCACTTATAAAACATAGTGTAGAAAATATTACAATTGAAAGGATATATTTTCTTTCTTTTTTCCTCAAGGCTGGGGCAATAAATTTCCAAAGTTGATAGAATAAGTTGGGAAGGCTAATAATTATGCCGCCAATTACAGCAACTTGAATGTAAAGAAAAAACTGTCCGAATGGTTTTAGATTTTGAAGTGTTGCCCCTGTATCCCGCGCAGGTTTAAGCAATATTATATAAATGATTTGATCAATAAAAAACCAGGCAAGTGCTCCACCCACTAACACGCCGATAATAGAATAAATTAACCTCCAGCGAAGTTCCTCAAGATGGTCGAGGAAGTTCATCTCAACTTCTTGAACTTCATCATCTGATTTGTTATTGGATGCTTTCTTTTCGGTTGACACAAAGTTAATAGTTTAATTTAAATCGTTGTAAAGAGGAAATTTTGAACACAAAACTTTAACTTCTAAACGCAAAGCAGCAAGCTTATCCGAATCATCAGCAGAATTAATTGCACGGTTTATAATCGAAGCAATTTGCGGCATCTCTGATTCTTTCATCCCTCGAGTTGTTATTGCCGGTAGTCCAATTCTGATTCCGCTTGTGACAAACGGGCTTCGTTGATCAAAAGGAACCATATTTTTATTCACAGTAATTCCGGCTGCTTCTAAAGTGATCTCTGCTTTTTTCCCGGTTATATTTTTATTTGTCAAATCAATTAGCATTAAGTGATTGTCAGTTCCGCCTGAAACAAGATCAAATCCGTACTCAGTCAGACTAACTGCAAGCGATTGAGCATTATTTACTATTTGCCGAGCATAGCCTGTAAATGAGTCTTCAAGTGCTTCACCAAATGCAACAGCTTTTGCCATAATTATATGCATCAATGGACCGCCTTGAATTCCGGGCATTACCATGCTATCAAGAATTTCAGACATCATTTTTGTTCTATCACCTTTGGGTGTTTTAATACCAAATGGATTTTCCCAATCTTCGCCCATTAAAATAATTCCACCTCTTGGTCCACGCAAGGTTTTATGAGTAGTTGAAGTAACCACGTGACAATGCTTCAATGGAGAATTTAATAATCCTTTCGCAATCAAGCCGGCGGGATGAGCCATATCGCACATCAAGTAAGCACCAATTGCATCAGCAATTGTTCTGAATTTTTCATAATCCCAATCACGACTGTAAGCACTTGCTCCTGTTATGATTAATTTTGGTTTTTCCTTTTTTGCAAGGTCTTCAATCAAATTATAATCTAAAACTTTTGTTTGAGGGTTAAGTGTGTAGCCAACAGCTTGATAAAGTTGCCCCGAAAAATTAACAGACGAACCGTGTGTGAGATGTCCTCCATGCGCGAGTGAAAGCCCCATAAATTTATCGCCTGGTTTTAAAAAGCTCATCAACACAGCCATATTAGCTTGCGAACCGGAATGCGGTTGAACATTAACATACTGTGCGTTGAATAATTTCTTTAATCTTTCTCTTGCTAAGTCTTCAGCCATATCAACAAACTCGCAGCCGCCGTAGTATCTTTTGCCCGGGTATCCTTCGGCGTATTTGTTGGTAAGCACAGAGCCGGCTGCTTCAAGTACAGCCGCACTAACAAAATTTTCAGAAGCGATAAGTTCTAATTTGTTTTTTTGACGTTCAGTTTCAAGCTGAAGAATTGAAAATATTTCAGAGTCTTTTGTTAAATGATTATACATAATTTTAATAGTATAGTGAATAAAAGCTAAAAAGGTTTTGAATCATGAAATTCAAAACCTATTTAGAAAATCTACAAGAATTTTATTATGGAACTGTAATGCTTCTTCCAATCCAGCCGAAGCAGCCGCCTGTGATAGGTATGCTCGTACCAGATTTGTAACCCCTGAAAAAATAATCTTCTTTTAAAGGGACTGAACTTCCAAGAGCATTTATTCTATCCTGTGCATCGGTTAAGCTCGGGTCCATATTTCTTGCACGGCGATAAGTTTCAACTGCTAATTGGTAAACTAATTTAGTTTCGAAATCAAATGAACAGCCTCTTGCCGATTGTTCGTAAAGAAGCCCTTCATAAAAAATAGCTCTTCCCCATCCCCCGCCAACTTCACTTGCTTTTTGGAATTGTGTTCGTGCTGCGGATAACTGTCCTTTATCTTTGTACACGATTCCCAAATTCAGATAATGCTCTTTCTTATCGGGTTCTAATTGAATGAGTTTTTTAAACGCATCCTCTGCTTTATCAAGTTTCTCAGTTTTTTGATACGCTGTTGCAACTTGATTCCAGTAATTTATGGTTTCGGGAGATTTTGAAATTAAATATTCCAATGCAATAATAGCTTCTTCGTAACGACCGGCTTTAATAGCAAGTGAAGCATATTTCCAAGCTTTGCCTAAATTTTCCGGATCGTTATCCCAATTCTTTTTAGTTAGGTCAACCAACTGATCAATGTTATCAACTAAACTTTCAAGAATTTGAGGCCAGGTTGTATTGTCAGGTTCACGTTCGCTTAAATAAGTATAAAGATCAAGAGCTTTGGTTTTGAGATCATTTTCATCAGAGGCATTGCTGACATACAACTGTCCTAATCTATTATAGTAATAACTTGAAATTTCAGGATCTGTTTGAATAGCCATTTCATATAATTTAATTAATGAATCGGCTGCAAGATTTAACCATGTTTCAGCAACGAATGCTTTTCTGTATTGGAAATAGCCTTTATCCACAGGGTAGTATTCAATTGCCATATCATAAAACATCATTATAGAATCCTGTGCAGATTGTTTTAATTCCGGGGTTGTGTTGGATGAATCATGCAAATACCACATTGTGTCTTCCATCTTATGATAGAAAAACTTTGCAAACTTTGATTTATCCATAGCAATTACTTCCCAACCATACGGATAGGCACTTATGTAATCTTTATTTTTATAGTATTCTGAAAAAAGGCTATAAGTTTCCAGAAGTTTTATTGAATCAGCACTAACAAGTGAGTCTTTAAAATTACTCGCTTTCATAGATGATTGACTCATGATTAAAATTATAAAAGATAAAATCAAAGGTTTAATATGCGTTTTCAATTTTATTCCCTTAAAGTTGTTGTTAGAATTATTTATCATATCTGATGAACCAGAGCTCACCTAAACTTATACCTAAATTTAATTTAATTGCTTCTTCTTTCAAAAGTCCTGAATCAATCTTTCCGCGAATAAAATATTCCAGACCGATGTCAAGAGTATTTTCTGAACCGAGTGGAATAGAAACACCACCTGAAACAGAGCACTTGTTTATACCGATATTGTTAAACACGTATTGTGTTTGTTCAAAATTTAAACCTGCACGAAGCATTATTTGTTCCCAGAATGTACTACCGATACTTCGCTTTGGTTTATATTCAAAACCTGCACTAAGTAAAAATGAATTTCTTAAATTAGAACTACGCTTTCCAGCAAATTCATAATCGCTCCACTGTTGAAAAGAATAATCTAAAGCAACCAGATATTCCTCTGAAAACATTGATGAAATTCCTAATGTTAGTCGAGGGGGAATGTTAACATCAGACCTGCCGCTAAAAATCGAATCAATTACTCCGAGTGTTTGAGAAGTTAGAACTGTATCGGCATTAATTTTTCCGAAGTATGAAATTGATCCGGCAATTCTAAAATCGCTTATAGAAAGTATATCAATTTGATTAGATAAATTGGGTGAGATAAGTCCAAATGTTCCTCCAATACCATTGAAGACAGTTCGCTTATCATACTTTGCAGAAGCACCCGAACCATCAATAAAATCTACGGCTGAGGAATAATCAATATTACCAAAATAATAATCGAATGAAACTCCGGATATAAAATCTGCCGGTAATTTATAAGATGAACCAATAAACATTTTAGATAATCCACCTGAACCTTCGTATGACAGATTGTAGGCTGAATTGATCGGATCGCCAACGGTATAGGTTTGTGCTGTTTTATAACTAACGTTTGTCACAGGAATAAGTCCGCCTGCAACTCCAATTCCATATTCTGAACTGACAGGGAATCCAAAGGTAAAACCATTTATTTCAGTTTCTGCGGAGTAAGATTTTTGTTTATTATCTGAAACAAAAATACCATTAAGACTTATACCAACTTCAAACCTGGTTTTTGAAATTTTATACCAGCCAGCCGGGTTGATTGAGTTTATAAAATCAGCATCTGAGACAGCAACTCCAAGCTTACCTAATCCAGATCGTCGGGCAGAATAAGAATATTCATAATCTCCGATGCCATACCGTGTATAAGTCGAGCTACTTTGTCCAAACGATAGACTAAACTCAAGTATAATAAATACAAATGAGAGGACAATTATTTTCATAAACCATCTTTCAAAGTATAAGTAATTTTAATTTTGGGACGGAGTAACGGATCGATGTAATCGCTGCCATATAAAATAAATTTCTCGAGTCCATTTAGTCTGTCAAAATTTTTAAGAATAATTCCCTGATTGTTATGATTAAATTGCCAACTTCGCGCATAGCTGGTAATATCGCCGGAGAATATATTTCCACTCCGATTTAATAATATAACTGAAGCCGCATCGGAGGAATCAATCGTACTGTCAATAACAAAAAATGTTGAGATGATACTTGAATAAGTCGAACCTACTTTACTTTTCAATGTATCTTCGGTTAAAAATAATTCAGCTTTATTTATCACTGAACCTTCCGGCAAAACAGTAAGATCAAAGAATAATCTTGAATTAACTGTCAACCCAGATTGAACAATAATATTTCCGACATCCGCAACAGGTAAATCGCCGGTTACAATGGAAACATCTCCAAAAATAGAAGAAGTTAAAGTATCTATATAAGCCCCAACCTTTTCAACTACTATCTGAACAGCAGGATAATTTGTCCCATTGACACCAAATGCCTCAAACCCCAAAACCTTTTGAGATAATTCTGAAGGATTTAAATACATTCCAAGATTAGAACCCATAGTTGCATCGGAAGCATAAAGCAGCCAATCACGAACAAGTGAAGTATCCAATTCAATAGAAGTTAAAGTATCAGTAATATTTTTTGAAATAATTCTATCATCGGGATCATAATTCAAAGCTGCTAAACTATCAGCCGAAAAGCCAAGCGGTGTCCAGAATTGATTAACTTTATGAATTGTAAAATCATAGGGTGCGGTTTCGTCGCCAATAAAATAATTATTAGTCAATGAAAGAGATGCAGAAAGAACCGAAATTTCACCGGCAAGAATATCTTCTTTAATACTGTCTGCAAGAGTAAAACTAAATCGCAATAATAATGACGCTTTAGTATTTTCAAATTTACCTAATAATAATCTCGAAGAGTTTCCTAACGGAATAACTTCTTTGAAATAGGTGGAGGATTGATCCGTAGAGTCAATCGAACTGTCAAAAGATTTAACTGAGATCAAGTCATCAGATAGAAATTCTTCCCCAATTGAGGATGGAGAATCACTACAAGACAAAAAATGAATTGAGAATATTACAGCGATCAGAAGAACTATTTTTTTAATTATCAAATTTAAATTTCTCCATCAAAGTCGTTTTGAATAAAATTTACAGCATCCATTAAATTAGCGGCAGCAAAACTTGGAAATTTATTTTGCTTTTGCAATGCAGAAATACTTTCCAATCCATTACCGGTTTTTATGAGAACGAATTTACAGCCTGCATTTTTGGCGCACTCATAATCACTAATCGAGTCGCCAATGAAATAGCTTCTTTTTAAATCTATATCAAATTCTTCGGAGGCCTGGTAGACTAACTCAGGTGATGGTTTTCTGCAATTGCACTCTTCTGATGAATTAAACTCTGGATGATGCGGGCAGTAATAATATTTATCAATCTCTGCGTTACCTTCAGATAGTAATTCATTTATTTTGTGATTAACAAAATCAACTTGCTCTTTAGTAATAATTCCGCGAGCTATACCAGATTGATTTGAAATCACAATTAATAAAAAATTCAATTTATTTTTTAAAATTGATAAAGCCGGAACAGCATCACTGAAAAGTTTTACTAATTTTACATCACCCAAGTAACCCGGGTCTTCATTTATTGTCCCATCACGATCAAAAAAAACAGCAGGACGACTCATCAACTATTCTTCGTCGAGTACTTTTTTGTATAAGTCAATATATTTTTTAGCCGAAGAAAGCCAGCTAAAATCAGATTTCATTCCAGCCTTCATAATTTTTTGCCATGTTTTTGTGTCTTCAAAAATCTTTAAAGCTCTTTTAATTTCTTTTAAAAAAGTATCAGTATCATATTTTTTAAAAACAAAACCATTGCCTTCACCGGTTTCCTCATTATAATTAACTACTGTGTCTGCCAAACCACCTGTTTCGCGAACAATTGGGACGGTTCCATAAATCAAACTGTACATTTGATTTAAACCGCATGGTTCATACATAGATGGCATTAAATAAATATCAGCACCAGCTTCGATAACATGAGCCAATTCATCATTGAACCCAAGGTAGCAGGCAAATTTGTCTGGATATTTAATTGCCATTTTTTCAAAGAAGATGTGGTATTTTCTTTCACCGGTTCCAAGAACAACAAATTGAAGATTCATCTTCATCAATAAAGGAAATATTTCTGTAATCAGATCGATACCTTTCGAATCATAAAGGCGTGAAATGATTCCTAAAATCGGGGTTGTTTCATTAAATTTAAAACCAAATTTTCGGGTAAGTTCTTCTTTATTTATCCTTTTATCTTCAATGTTTTTTATCGAATATTTTTTTACAATTACTTTGTCGGTTTCAGGATTCCAAATTTTAGTATCAATGCCATTTACTATACCAAAGAGATTTTCTTTCCTCTTCATAAAAATACTTTTGAAACCGGAGCCAAGTTTTTCATCTGTTCTAATCTCATTTGCATAAGTCTCACTAACTGTATTAATTGCGTCGGCATAAAGCAAACCGCTCTTCATAAAATTAATTTTACCCTTATGTTCAATTCCCTTTTCTGAATTTAATGACTCAGGAAGCCCTGTCTTCTTGAATGTTGATTTTGGAAATTCGCCTTGATAACCAAGATTATGAATAGTGAATAGAGTTTTAAATTTACTAAACTCCACTTCCTTGCTATAAACATTTTTTATATATCCGGGAATTAAACCGCATTGCCAATCGTTGCAATGAATTATATCCGGCACCCAGCCAAGCTTAATTAGTAACTCACAAACGGCACGACTCATCAATATAAATCTCTCATCATTATCAGGATAATCTTTTTCAGTCATTGGATCTGCATAGAGACTATTACGACTTCCATAGTATTCCTGATTATCCAAAAAATAGATTTGAATTCGAGTTCTTGGCCCGGGCAGGAAGCATGATTTGAGAGAAAATACTACTTCTTTATCTCCGATTTTTATTAAAATATCCTTTAAACGAACGACCTCATGAATCTTAAATTTCCTGTCATCAACTGCACCATATTTGGGAATTACAATTCTAACTTCGTGACCCAATTCGGTTAGCATTTGCGGTAAAGCTGAAGAAACATCAGCAAGCCCGCCTGTTTTTACAAAGGGGAATACTTCAGAAGATACAAATAGGATTTTGAGTCGTTTGGCAGCCATTTTGGTAAAGATTTTTATGAAATAATGTGCAAAATTACAAAATCATAACCTCTTTCCCAAAAATTTACTCTATTTAAGATTTAATCTATTCTTGTTATGAAGGAGAATTAGACTTTACTTTACTTATTCAGCTATTTGCTTTATATTTGAAAAAATAAATTAGATAGAAATGAAAATTTTTTCTGCCACTAAAATCGCTCTATTAATTCCTGCTGCTCTTTTCTTAATTAGCTGCAGTGCTTCAACTTCAGACAGGTTTAAAATTACTTCTAAAGATTCTGAGGAAGAATCAAATCCGAAAGAAAATAATTTCGTGGAAGATTTCGATTTTTCCAAATACCGACCTCCCTTTAAATTGCCTGAACCAGAAATCACGACTAAAAAAACCAGCTCAGAAATTTGGTTTGAGTTTAATGCTGATACACATAACTTAAATAAAGAAAAAACCATCTCTGGAACAACAAGTGGTTATCGTGTTCAAGTTTTATCTACAGACGATCTTGATGAAGCCAATCAGATGAGGTCTAAAATTTATTTTGGCACCGATCAAAAAGATGTTTATGTAATTTTTGACCCTCCTTTTTATAAAGTTCAAATTGGCGATTTTACGAATTCTGCTGATGCAGATAACTTGAGTTTTAAGTTGAAGCAGCTCGGCTATTCAGAAGCAAGATCAGTGAATGAGACTATTAACCTGTTTAAATAGATGAGAACTCTTCTTAGTAATCCTGCCCAAATTGTTTCTGTAAGCACCAATGGCAAGAATTATAAACGAGGCTCTGAAATGAACAATCTCGGCCTGGTTTATGATCACTCTATTTTAATTGAGGATGATATCATTCTAGATTTGATCCCCGATTCATCTGTTTTTAAGCAGGCTTACGATCAAAAAATTGATGTCGCAAACAAAATAATTCTTCCGGGGTTAGTTGAATGTCACACTCACAGTGTCTTTGCAGGTTCGAGAGCAGATGAATTCAATATGAAATTAAAAGGAGTTAGTTATGAGGGAATTGCAAAACAAGGTGGAGGCATTCTTAAAACTGTAAATGCCCTTCGAAAAAGTTCCATTCCGGAATTAATTAACCTAACCAGGAATAGAATAAATAGATTTATTTCGCAGGGAGTTACTACTCTCGAAATTAAAAGCGGATATGGCTTAGACTTTGACAACGAAATTAAACTCCTCGAAGTTATTAATATATCAAATGAAGAATCCAATATTGATTTAATTCCAACCTTTCTTGGTGCCCATACAATTCCCCTGGAATTCAAATCTGAAAGAGAAAATTATATTGAATTAGTCATTGAGAAAATGATTCCTTTTATTGCTAAAAACAACCTTGCAATTTTTTGCGATGCTTTCTGCGAATCAGCAGCATTTTCGGCTGAAGAAACTGAAATGATTTTCCATGCTGCGACAAGACATGGATTAAAGTTGAAATTACACACCGAACAATTTAACAATATCGGAGGGGTTGCAGTCGCATTAAAAAATAATGCAGTCAGCGTTGATCATCTTGAAGTTTTAGTTGATGCTGATATTCAATCACTTTGTAATTCTAACATTGTTTGTGATCTACTACCGGGTGTATCATTCTCTCTCGATTATCAATATGCACCGGCAAGAAAATTAATTGACGGAAATGCAATCTTAGCACTCGCCACAAATTACAACCCGGGTTCTTCGCATATCTTAAATATCAGTTTGATTATGAGTTTAGCAGCAATTAAAATGAAGATGAGTTCAGAAGAAATCATTTCGGCTTATACAATCAACGCAGCGAAATCATTGTGTGTAGAACAGAAAACAGGCAGTATCGAAATTGGTAAATCAGCGGACTTTGCTCTCTTCAATACTGATACTTATGAAGATTTAATTTACAATATCGGCTCAAATCTTTGCTGTATGACCATCAAAAATGGAAATGTAATTTATCAATCAGATAAATGATTATCATTTAAAAATAAAATTGATATCCGTTAGCGACCAGCGTGCTTTAAGTGTAAGCTTGTCAAAGTAATATGAAAATCTTTCGGCATGTTTGATTGGATCAGGTAAACCAAAAGAGTAATTTCCGCTGCCATCTTCATCAAGAAAACACCACAAAGAATAATGCCCGGGTTCAATTCTTTGAAAATTAAAATTCATTAGCTCATCCGGATTAGTATAATAAATTAGGCTTTTATTATCTTCTTGTAAAACTAAAATCGGGTTCAAAGAAACATCCACCCCGATAAGTTTACCGCTGACTCCTGTAAAATCAAGTCCCGTAATTGTAGAATATGAATATGTAATCACTGTATCAGTTTTATTTCCTTCTACATCTATAAATTGTGATAAATCAATTTTTAGAAAATATTTGTTTTTGGGCAGGAGATTTTTTTGAAGCGAAATCCTGAGGGTTGCATCATCAATAAAATTCAACTCTAACTGAAATTTATTTCCAGAAGTATCAACAAATGAAATGGCATCGGAAGCCTGGCTTTTATCAAAAGCGTCATCAAAAAAAAGAAAGAAATCATGAGTGGTAAAATCCACTTTGTTGTAATTTTTATCAGGAATAGCTTTAAAAACTGAAAGCTTGTTTGTATCAGGTTTGTCGGAAATTGTTAAAGCGGTAAAGTCTTGAAAAAATAAATTTCCATTTTTATCTTTTAATGTATCAATTAGAAGGAACGCTGATGATGTTATTGACAAAGTATCTTTTGTAGCGAGAGTTATTTCATCAATCTTTGTATTACCTTTAAATGCGTAGAGTGGAGTAATGATCAAATGAGATGTTGAATCCACTACCTTGAAGTTCGAAGCAATTATTAATGAGGAATCAATTGGCTCACTGAATTTTACAATTATATGATGACGATCAGTAAAAGTAGCAGAAAAAATTCGAGGGGGGATGGTGTCATACTCAGAAAGTAAAAAATTAAAATTTGAAACAAGTGTATCCTCATCAGAAAGGACTATGTCTTTAAATGGCATCCCAATTTTATCCTGCTCAGGCTGAAAGATGAGATCTTTGAATTCATCAGCTACAGCATAAACACGATAAACTCCTTTTGATAATCCGCTTAATGAATAAAAGCCATCTTTACCTGATTGAGAAATGTAATCCGGTTTTCTGATCAATAGTGTATCCAAATCAGATTTCACTTTATACCCAAAAATCATATTCCCATCGGGTTTGTCCGAATATATTTTACCTTCAATTTTTCCTTTATCAATTTTATCGCCTGTCGAGAAAGTTAAAACGAATGCCGAGTCCATTCTATTCTTATTATTGTAATCAATTACATCAGTACCAACATTAAAAACGTAAGTGATGCTGTCATTTAATTTTTCCGGAAAGTAAATTCTTACAGAGGTGCCGCTCCAGTCGAACTCCGGAACACCATCGAAGGATGGTGAAATAAATAAAGCATCACTCAATGATCGTTTATCAATATACTCCGAAAATGAAAGCTCGATATAATCATCCATAAAATTTGTAGCTCCATTTAGGGGATATGTTTCAACAACTATTGGAGGAGTAGTATCAATCTCTCCCCCTCCCGGAGGCAGCTGGTTTGCACAACCGATAAATGCAATCACTATAATTATAAATAAAAATGAAAAAACTATTTTGAATTCTTTTTTAACCATTGACGATAATTATTTACTTTCTTCAAATGTTCATTGAAAGTTTTTGAGAATGCGTGACCGCCTTTAGTATCCGCTACAAAATAAAGATAATTATGCTTATCAGGAAATAAGCAGGAAAGAATAGCATCTTTGCCGGGATTATTAATTGGTCCGGGAGGCAATCCAGCATAGAGATAAGTGTTGTAAGGCGAATTTATTTTTAGATCACTATTAAATAGTCTTCTCCAATTTCCATTTAATAAATATTGAACAGTTGGATCAGCTTGAAGCTTCATTCCCATTCGCAAGCGGTTCAAATAGACTCCCGCAATAATGGGCATCTCACTTTTTATATTCGTTTCCCCATCCACAATTGAAGCGAGAGTGAGAATTTCATGTTGTGTAAATCCCAATTCCTTCGATCTTTGCTCAAGTGAATCACTCCAGAAAGTTTTGAATGAGTCTAACATTGCTTCGATAATTTCACCGGGAGAGCTGTTTTCATAAAAATAATATTTTCCCGGAAGCAGGTATCCTTCAAGGCTTTTAGAATTAGCACTAACTGATTTCGTGAATAATTCATTTTTCATTTTATTTACAAAATCAGCAGAATCAACAAACACGCTCCATTTCAACCTTGAAGCAATCCACTGAACCGTATTACCGGGGATGATATTTACCTCTCTTAAATAATCTGCATCTCCCTTCGTGAACAAATCAAGCAGTTCAATATAACTTAAATCGTTTGGAATTTTATACCGGGCTGCTTTGATTTTCTTTTCAGCGCCATAAATGAATGCTATAATCTTAAAGTTAAAACTGCTGGGAATTATTTTTTGATTTTCGAGGTTTACTGCAATTTTAGAGAGAGGTTCGTTATTCTTTATTTCAAATTGAATCGGCGATTCGAAAGGATAATGATTACTTGTAAAAAAAGTATAATACAACAAAAAAAGTACACCAAAGAAAAATAGAAATAAGGCAATCCATTGTGGGCGGCTAAAATATGCTTTCAATGATTAACACCTGATTTATTTTTATCTTTAAACAAGAAAGACAGATCAATATCAGACTTCTGAATGAGCCGGGATTCTTCAATAATTTTGACATAAATTTTTTTAATTGATTTTTGGAGTACAGTTTCATTTGAAATTGAAGTTACATTTTTCAAGATTTCCTGTTCACGCCTGGACGAATAAGTTTGAATATTGAGATCCTTTTTTATTTGTCCAATCAGAAAAATTAATTTAATTCTCTCTGATAATTGTGTAGCAATGTTTCGATCCATCAGATCAATATCATTTCTCAACTCTTTAAGGAGATTTTGTTTTTCTTGCTCGGTGGATTGTTTTAAACCAATTAAAATTTTTTGTAGCTTCTTCTTATCAATCATTTTCTTTAGAAATAGAATTAAAATAATTTTCACTCAGAGAAGGATAGGCATTAAATTCAAGCGAATAAACTTTTCCTGATTTATGTAACTGAAATCCCCGCTGTGCAATCATCGCTGCATTATCACCGCAAAATTCCAGATCAGGGATCACAACTTGTTTTTTATATTGAGATGAAATATCAATTATCATCTGCCTAATTGCATTATTTGCAGCTACGCCGCCAACTAAACTAATCGAATTAAATTCAAATTGATCCAAGGCTCGTTGAATACTTTTGTGCAAAGATTTGACCACCGAAAGTTGAAAGGAAGCTGCAATATTTTCAATTTCCTTTTGACTCATACTGCCAAATTCCGATTTTATTTTTTGAATGTGTCTAAGCACAGAAGTTTTTAATCCACTGAAAGAAAAATCAAATTTATTAGATGAAATTTCTGCTACTGGAAATTTAATAGTTGGGTTTTTGCATTTCTCTGACAGCCTTTGAATTGCCGGACCACCGGGATAAGGCAAGCCTAACATTTTTGCAACTTTATCAAATGCTTCTCCAGCAGCATCATCAGCGGTTTCGCCAAGTTTGGTAATTCTTATAAAGCTATCAACCTTTAACAGCAAAGTATGCCCCCCCGATACAACTAAAGTCAGCATTGGAAATTTCGGTTTCTCTTCCATTAAAAAACCAGAATAAATATGACCTTCGATGTGATTGACAGGAACGAATGGTTTGTTGAGCGCATAGGCTAAACCTTTAGCGAAAGTCAATCCAACAAGCAAAGCTCCAATTAATCCAGGACCTGCTGTAGCGCATATTAAATCAATATCTTTTAACGCTAATGATGCTTTAGCCAAAGCCTGCCTCAATAAAGGTACAATAATTTGAAGATGTGCCCGGCTGGACAACTCAGGAACAACCCCCCCATATTTTGAATGAAAATCCTGAGAAGAGATTAAATTCGATGTAATAATTCCATCAGATAGTATTGAAACAGATGTTTCATCACACGATGATTCTATTCCGAGAACATTCATTTAGGAAAGATGAAAAATACTTTTGAAGATTTGTCCGGCGATGTGAGGATTTTCCTTCATCCTTCTTATCGAGTAAGCGTACCAGTCTTTTCCAAACGGAACATAAATTCTAATTTTGAAGCCATCATTATTAATTTTATCCCGCAGATTTTCTTTTACACCGAGAAGCATCTGAAACTCAAATTTATCTTTTGGAATATTCATCTCTTTAATTAATTGGTAAGCATGTTCTACGAGATAATCATCATGTGTCGCTATACCAACATAGTTACCATCTTTAAGAATGAGCTTTAAAAGGTCAAGATAGTTTTCACGCACCTTTTGCTTATCCTTGTATGCAATAGCCGGAGATTCGATATAAATACCTTTACATAATCTGTAGTCAGTTCCAAGCTTATTCAATTCACGAATATCATTCATGCTGCGCATCAAATAAGATTGAATCACAATGCCAACGTTATCATATTTTTGATTTAATCTTTTGAACAAATTGATTGTTGTATCGGTAGTGGATGAATCTTCCATATCTATTCGTACGAAACTCCCCATTCCTTTGGCTTTAACGACTAATTCTTCCACTTGCGAATATGCAAAATCCTCAGATATGCTCAATCCCATTTGAGTAGGTTTTATTGAAAGATTTGATTTCAGATTATTTTTTTGGATTGCATCAAGAACTTTTAATGCTTCGTTCTTCGCTGCGATAGCTTCATCTTTATTTTTTATTGACTCCCCCAAAACATCCATTGTAGTAAAAATATTTTTGCTGTTAAGCAACTTAACGAGTGTAACTGCCTGTTCCAACGATTCCCCTGCAATGTATTTTTTCGCAAAATATCCTACAATTGATTTGGGTAATAATTCGGTGGCTTTGACTATTATATGATTGAAGACTGACACAAATTTCTCCTGGTTGATGATAAGGAATTTTAAAATTACTTATCAAACTTAAATAGTTTTGATTGTTTTGCCAACAGGATAGGAGTCCGCTAATAGATAAGCAGAATTTAGAGCATTAAATTTATTAAGATCATACTTAATATTTGTTGATGAAGAATTGCGTGAAAACCCACATAAAAAATATATAAAAAGAGTTTGTACCGAATTGAACAGTTTCAATTTTGGGAGACTGATTTTTTTCTTTGATGAAAGAATTACTTTCTGGAAGGTAGGTTATGTAATGAAGCAATTATTTTTGCTAAAATATTTTAAGGCTGCAATCCTGGTATTAGCTTCGTTTATAAATTGGAATGAAATTCCGCTCAATTCACTTTTTGACTAATCCACTTAGGAGGTTGATAAAAATATCTACTTTACTTTTTAATTCTGAAGGAGAATTATCATTAATAAAAGTAAAATCTGCGCGTTTCCTTTTCTCCTCATCAGGAATTTGAAATTTTTCTCTGCGAATAAAATCATGTTCGGTTAACGATAAAGAAGAAATTTTTCGTTGAAGTCTTAATTCTCTTGGCGCAGAGATTAATGCGATATAATCAAAGTATTCTTCAAAGCCTGCTTCATAAATCAAAGCAGCTTCCACAAACACAATTCTTTTAGCGCGAAATATTATTTCTATCTTCTTATCAATCTCTTCCATAACAACCGGATGGACAATTGAGTCTAACTCGATTAATTTTTTCTCATCGTTAAATATTTTTTCAGCAAGCAGCTTTGTATTTAATTCTTTTCCGTAAAAAACTTCTTTCCCAAAAATTTTTAGAATTCCTTTTTTGACAATTACATTATTAATGTACAACTGCTTGGCAACATCATCAGCATAAATTACAGAATAATTCATTGCTTCAAGAAATTTGCAAAAAAGAGATTTACCGGAGCCAATACTTCCGGTTATGCCGATTTTGTATCTATTGTTTTTCATATTTCAATTTAAAATTGATAAAAAAAATTAAACATCAAAAACTAAAAATTTTATTAATAACTGACATTACTCACTTTGTAATTTCTTAGTGTCTTTATGACTTTTTGGTAAAAGAATAAGTAAAAAATTAAGCCACAAATCATCAAGTTTCACTAAGGATGATTCATGAAAATTCAATTTATGCGTAATATAAGTTAATGACTTAAGTTACGTAAAATGAATTTTAAGAGCTTATATTGTCATTCACGTTAAAAGGTGAATGCTTTCGAACGTAATATTAAGCATCAACAAGCTGAAAAATTAATTTGCATAACTAATTTTTCTAACTTCACGGATTACAGTGACTTTAATCTGACCCGGATATTCCATTTCTGATTCTATTTTTGCAGCTATATCATGAGCCAATTTCTCGGCAATAACGTCATCAATTTTTTCGTGTTCAACAACAACTCTAACTTCCCTGCCGGCTTGTATTGCATAAGTTTTTGCAACGCCGTCAAAAGTTTTGGCAAGTGCTTCAAGATTTTCTAAACGTTTAACATAGCTTTCTAGAGGCTCTCTCCTTGCGCCAGGGCGTGCACCACTTATTGCATCAGCCGACTGTACAAGGGCTGAAATCGGATGCTCCATCTCGATATCATCGTGGTGAGATCCTACTGCGTTAACAACTATTGGATGTTCTTTGAATTTTTTAGTCATATCGTAACCAAGTAAGGCATGAGGACCTTCAAGACTTTTGTCAAGAGTTTTTCCAATATCGTGAAGCAAGCCTGCTCTTTTAGCAAGATTAATATCAAAGCCAAGTTCAGCAGCCATAATACCGGTTAAGTATGCTACTTCGACACTGTGCTGCAAAAGGTTTTGTCCATAGCTTGAACGGTATCTCATTTTTCCAATATGCTTAACTAATTCAGAATGCATGTTATGAATTCCAAGCTGCATAATTGTGTTTTCACCGTCACGTATCATTTCTTCTTCAAGTTCGATACGAACTTTTTCCACTACCTCTTCAATTCTGGCGGGATGAATCCTGCCATCTGTAATTAATCGTTCAAGAGAAACCCTTGCAACCTCACGGCGAAATTGATCGAAGGAAGAAAGAATGACTGCTTCGGGAGTATCATCAACTATTACGTCCACGCCCGTGGCACTTTCGAATGCACGGATGTTTCTACCCTCCTTACCGATAATTCGTCCCTTCATCTCATCATTCTGTATCTGCACAACAGACACGGTAGATTCGATTGAATGATCGGCAGCAGTTCTTTGAATTGCCTGTACAATAATTTTCTGTGCTTCTTTTTTAGCATCAATTTTAGATTTCTCATGAATCTCTTTAATCATCACAGAAGCATCAATTTTAGCTTGATTAACCAAATTCTCCATGAGCATTTTTCTTGCGTCCTCAGTGGTTAATCCTGAAAGTTTCTCAAGTCGTTCATTTTGCTCAGATTCTAATTTCTGAACATCTTTTGTCCGCTGATCAAGTTTTTTCTTAGCCTCAATTAAGTCTCTTTCGACAAATTTTAATTCTTTTTCTTTCTTCAAGGAAAGATCAAATTTCTTCTCTACATTTTCTTCGCGGGAGCTGATTTGTTTTTCGAGAGCAGAAATTTTCTGTCGTTTCTGGTTAATCTCGGAATCGAATTCAATTTTCTTTTTATACCATTCGTCTTTTACTTCGAGTAATTTTTCTCTTTTAATATTGTTTGCTTCTTTTTGTGCATCAGCAATTATTTGTTTGGCTCTCTCTTCAGCCGAACTAATACTTTTCTTTCCAACTTTATTATTAAATATCCATCCAATAAAAAAGAACAATACCATCAGAGCGATAAGTACTGGAATAATAACAAGTAGTTCCAGTTGCATTTTTCCTCCGTTTATATTTTTAAGGAATTATTAAACGCATCTGTCAGCCCATGAGAAATAAGGAAAACCTTATTTAGTCAATGCGGGAATATCCTGAACGTTTTTTGCTTCCACCGTTTCGCCGAAGCGAAATCTCCGCAAGCGGAGTGAGGCCTGCAATAGGCGTTGAAAGTAATGCTCCCTTCTAGATAAGAGTTAGTTTTCCTATTTAGAACAGACTGACAGAGCGTAATATTATTTATTTAGGATGGAGTAGGCAGATCTTGTTCAGAAAAGAGAAGCTTTATTTTTTTAATTTTATCGGATGCTTGTATCAAAAATTCTCTGTTTTTATTTTTCTCAATGAACAAATCATAAGCAATATTCAGACATGCTATTATAGCAATCGTCTGAGGAGGTTGATCAGGCAGTTCATCTTTAGTTTCATCCATAACCTTATTAACATAAATCGCGAGTTCTTTAGCTATCTCCTCGTCTTCAACCAAAAGAGAATATTCTTTATCGAAAATTTTTATTTTGAGCTTCTTTTTATCCGTCATTTATACCAATTCCATCTTACGAACATTTTTTTAAGAACTTAAGTGATAATCAATTTTAGTAATCAGTTGTTTAATTTTATTCTTTAAGATTTCTTTCTCCTCTACATTTAGATTTAATTTGTCAGAGTTTTCTTCAACTTCCGGCTTTTGTTCAAGCTGGCTTTCCAATTGAGCAATCCTCTGGTTCAAAAGGTTTTTTTCTTTTTTTAAAAGAAAAACAATATCCTCAAGTTCATTATTCCGATTTTTCAACTCTTCGAACTTATCTTTTACTGAAGAGGCTTGACTCTCAATAAAATTTAAGTCGCTTAAAATCATATCGTATTTTGTCAAATCCACCAAATTAGATTCCTCTTAATTGTGCTCTAAATTCTTTTTGAATCAAATTTATTAATTGCGACCATTCTTTCTCTACTTCTTCATCTGTCAGCGTCCGTTCACCGCTGTAATATTCAAGTTGAACAGCCAGGGATTTTCTATTTTCACCTAAGCTTTTATTAGAGAATACATCAAATAATTTTACTGACTTTAACAGCTCAGAACTCTTTGACTGAATGAACTTTCTTAACTGTTCATAAGTAATAGAATCATCTAAAATAAAAGCAAAATCTCTAACAACTTTTGGATACTTCAACGGCTCAGAATATTTTTTAGTATCTGCTTTGGCAAGCTTCAATTGCTTTATATCGAATTCAAAAGCAAATACATTTTGAGCAATACCAAATTGCTTTAAAATACTTTTTCTCACTCTTCCACCGGAGCCAATCTGATTATTCAGTATCGTTTTGCCAATGAACAAATCAAAGATTTCATTTCCAATCGCATAATAAACATCATTTAAAACATTGTCAAGTGAAAATTTAACTAAAAAACTATCAACTACTCCTTTAAGTGAATAAATATCGAAGAAATCTTCATCTGAATACCACTCTTTCAAACTGTTTCTGCCGGATAATAAAATTAGCAGCCTCTGTGATTCTGTAAAATCTTCAAAACTATTTATAGAATTTTTACCTTCACCTAAATTAAATACATCGCCAATCTCGAATACCGCTAAGTCCTTTTCGCCCAGATTATTATTCTTCCCGACTATAGTTAGAGCACCCGGTAATAGCGATGTTCTTAAAAATTCCATGTCAAGATTTTGGGGATTTAACACTTTAATTTTTTGACCGGTTATGCTTGCGACTTTTTCGCTTTGCAAAGGATTATTTATCATCTCGAATAATCCTAAAGAAGTACATACATTTCTGATTGAATCAGCGAAAGCTGTCTGGTCAATATTTTTTTTGAAAGAAAAAGATATTTTAGTTTCAGTTGGGATGTTATCGTAACCATTAATTCTTGCAATCTCTTCAATTACATCAATCTCCCTTTCGATATCGGGACGGAAAGCAGGAACAATCAACTGAAGTGAATCATTATTCTCATTCAATATTTTAAATCCGAGATTTAGAACAATTTCGGTAATTCTTTTCGAAGCAATATCAAATCCAAGTATTCTTTTAACCTGACTAAATCTTAGTGTAACTTGTTTAAGCGGGATATTTACCGGATAGATATCAATTGAATGATTAAGAAGTTCGCCGCCGCTAATTTCAGAAATGAGTTGAACTGCTCGTTCTGAAGCCCAAACTGTTTGGTCAAAATTAGTCGTTCTTTCGAATCGGTACGATGCATCGGTACTTAAACCGAGCAGGCGTGAAGTTCTTCGAATACTCGAAGGATTAAAGTATGCACTTTCGATAAGAATATTTTTAGTAGCTGAGTTAATTTCAGAATTCTCCCCTCCCATAACTCCCGCTATAGCGATTGGTTTTGCTGCGTCGCAGATTAATAAAGTATTTTCCGGCAGATCGCGTTCTTTCGAATCAAGCGTAATAAATTTTGATTTTGCTTCAGTACTTCTAACAATGATTTTTTTCCCTTCGAGCCTGTCAAGATCAAAAGCATGCAGTGGCTGCCCGCATTCATACATCACAAAATTAGTCACATCAACTATATTGTTTATCGGGCGCAAACCAATCTTTGTTAATCTGTTTTTTAACCATTCCGGTGAATCTTTGACATCAACGTTAAGTACGATTCGTGAGGAATATCGGGGACAGTTCTTCTGATCCTCAATAATTATTTCGGCAACAGAAGATGATTCTTTTGTTGATTCATTTAATTTTATTGAAGGAATTTTTAATTCAAGATTGAACAAAGCAGCAAGGTCGCGAGCTACCCCGATATGAGAAAGTGCATCCGGACGGTTGGGTGTGATTGCAATATCAAGTATCACATCATTCAGCCCAAGAGCATCAGAGATTGGAGTTCCTTCTTTAACTGAATTATCAAGAACCATTATGCCGGAATGATCATTACTGATTAGAAGCTCATTCTCCGAGCAAATCATTCCGAAGGACTCAACACCTCTTAACTTTGCTTTAGAGATTTTGTATCCACCGTTTGGAATTATAGTTCCGATGGGTGCGAAAACTATTTTTTGATCAGCTTCAACATTTGGAGCGCCGCAGACAACCTGAAGAATATTTTTTCCATCGCTTACCTTGCATAATGAAAGCTTGTCTGCATTCGGGTGCTTTGTCTTTTCAAGTACCGAAGCAACAATAAAATCTTTATATATTTCTCTTTCATTTATAACGTCCTCAACTTCGAGACCGGACATATTTAAGGTACTAATAATTTGATCAACAGGAATACCTTTGAGGTCAATGTAATCAGCGAGCCAATTTAAAGATATTTTCAATTCTTAATTCTCAATTAAAATTGTTTTAGAAATCTGATGTCATTTTCAAAAAATATTCTTATATCGGAAATGCCATATTTCAATAATGCTGTTCTTTCGATACCCATTCCAAAGGCATAACCGGAATATTTTTCGGGATCATAACCAACGTGTTTAAATACATTCGGATCAACCATTCCGCAGCCTAATATTTCTAACCAGCCACTGTTCTTACAAATCTTACACCCATGCCCATTACATAAATAACATGTAATATCCATCTCAGCACTTGGTTCGGTGAAAGGAAAAAAGCTCGGTCTGAAACGATACTTTAAATCTTCACCGTAAAACTGTTTTGCGAATGCGACGAGCGTGCCTTTCAATTCAGCAAAAGTAACATTTGTATCAACATACAATCCTTCCACCTGATGAAACATGCAATAGCTTCTTGCGCTGACAGCTTCATTGCGATAGACCCTTCCCGGCATAATTGCTCTTACGGGGGGCTGCATAGATTCCATAACACGTATCTGTACAGGCGATGTGTGAGTGCGAAGCAAATAATCTTTGCTTAAAAAGAATGTGTCCTGCATATCCCTTGCCGGATGATCGAAAGGAAAATTTAATGCTTCAAAATTGTAGTAATCTGATTCTAATTCAGGACCTTCAAAAACAGAAAATCCAATACTTTTGAAAATAGATTTTATTTCATCGAGAGTTTGAGTAAGTAAATGTTTACTGCCGATGATTCTATTCTTGCCGGGAAGAGTAAGATCAATTTTCTCCGAAATGCTTTCAGTTTTTGATTCGAGATTATTTTTTAAGCTTGATAAGGAAACTTCAACTTTGTTTCTAAGTTCGTTAAGTAATTTACCCGCTTCAGGTTTTTCTTCTTTAGAAATAGTTTTTAATTCATTAAATAAATTTGAAACTAATCCGCTGCGGCTTAGATATTTTATTTTTATTTCTTCGAGGTGTTTAAGGTCTTTAATGGCGGAAGTATCTTCGTCAAATTGATTGAGGAGAGATGTAATTTTATTCTTCATATCACATAAGTTTAAAGAAATGCCCTCCTCATTCTGCAATGAAAACGAGGAGGGTAAAAATTAGTTTAAAGAAAACTTAACTAATTCAGCAAAGGAGCCGGGATTTTCGGCAGCGATGCTTGCAAGCACTTTACGGTTCACGTCAATTCCCTTTTGATCCATTGCATGAATCAATTTAGAATAAGTAGTTCCATTTAAGCGAGCAGCAGCATTTATCCTGACAATCCACAACTGTCTGAAAGTTCTTTTCTTTAATTTACGATCACGGTAAGCATGGGTTAGAGCTTTTTCGACATGATTTTTAGCAATCGTAAATACATTTTTCCTTGCACCCCAATAGCCTTTGGCAAGTTTTAATATATTCTTACGTTTTCTGTGAGACGCAACTTTGTTTTTTGATCTTGGCATTTATCTATCCTCTTTCCTTATTGTAACATTCTTTCGACACGTTTCTCTTCAGCTTTAGATACTAAAGTAGCCTGTCGAAGATTTCTTTTTCGTTTAGTTGATTTAGAAGAAAGGATGTGGCTTTTGTAAGCTTTTTTCCTTTTAAATTTTCCTGATGCAGTTTTTCTAAATGTTTTACCTGCACCACTGTTGCTCTTCATCTTTGGCATATTCTATCCTATTTTATTTTGAACTTTTTTAGATTTAATCTTTCCAATTGGAACAAGAAGCAATCCCATGCTCCTGCCTTCCATTTTAGGTTCAACTTCAACTTTTGAAGCTTCTTTGGTTCTTTCTATAAAGCGATCCAATAATTCCTTACCTTTTTCCTGGTAAGCCATTTCACGACCTTTAAAGATAACAACAACTTTAACTTTGTTTCCTTCTTCAAGAAAATTAATTGCATGTTTTACTTTAAAGTCAAAATCATGAACATCAGTATTTGGATGAAGCCTGATTTCTTTAAGCAGTGAAACCACTTGATTTTTTTTCTGGATCTTATCTCTTTTTTGCTGCTCAAACCTAAACTTACCATAATTTATTATTTTACAAACAGGCGGCACAGCTTGAGGAGCAATCTCGACTAAATCAGAACCTCTTTCATCAGCTAATCTTAACGCATCTCGAACAGTATAAATACCGAGCTGCGATCCATCAATATCTATTACCCGAACACGAGGAGATCTTATCTCCTCATTTATGCGAATGCTGTCTTTTTGAGCGATTAGAAACCTCTCTAATTATTTAGAAATATATTTACTATTAATTTCTTCTCTGATCTTTTCAGAAAAGTCTTTCAAAGTGAAAGAACCAAGATCGCCTTTCTTGTGCTGTCGAACCGAAATTGTATTTGAACTCTGTTCTTTTTCACCAAGGATTATCATATACGGAATTTTAGTGGTTTCAGCTTCTCTTATTCTATAACCAATCTTTTCGTTTCTATCATCAAGCTCAACTCTGAAGCCGCTTGCTTTCAATTCATTAAAAACCTTAAGCGAATATTCGGAAAAATTTTGTGAAATAGGAAGAACAATTAATTGAACAGGCGCTAACCACAATGGAAACTCACCTGCAAAGTGCTCTATCAACACTCCAATAAATCTTTCAAGCGAACCAAACGGAGCGCGGTGAATAACTACAGGTCTATGTTTTTGTCCGTCATTTCCAATATATTCAAGATTAAATCTTTCAGGCATGACATAGTCAATCTGTACAGTTCCCAATTGCCATTTGCGCCCGAGAGCATCTTTTACCATAAAATCAATTTTAGGTCCATAAAAAGCTGCTTCACCTTCAGCAATATAATAATCTAATTTCATTAAATCAGCAGCTTCTTTAATCTCCTGCTGAGCTTTTTCCCAAAGAGCAACATCACCGCCATACTTTTCAAGATTATTATCACGGAAAGACAGTTGTGTTGTAAAATCTTTAAAACCCATTTGAGCGAATACAACCTGAATCAATTCGATAACATTGCAAACTTCATCTTTCAATTGATCCTGCCGTACAAAAATATGCGAGTCATCTACCGAAAAAGAACGCACACGGGTAAGCCCATTTAATTCTCCCGATTGCTCGTAACGATAAACAGTCCCAAACTCTGCATAACGAATCGGAAGATCTTTATAGCTCCTGGGTTTTGAAGCATAAATTTGAAAGTGATGAGGGCAGTTCATCGGCTTCAATAAATATTCTTCTTTGTCACCTTCAAGTTTTATCGGAGGAAACTGACTGTCTTTGTAATACGGGTAATGCCCGCTGGTTTTGTAAAGATTTATATTCCCGATATGCGGAGTAATTACGGGGAGGTAATTTCTTTTCCTTTGCTCTTCTCTTAAATAATTTTCGAGAGTCTCGCGGAGTATAGTTCCTTTTGGAAGCCAAATTGGCAAGCCGCTTCCAACAGTATTGGTTATAAGAAATAATTCTAATTCCTTGCCAAGTTTTCTGTGATCTCTCTTCTTTGCTTCTTCAAGTCTGAATAAATAATCATCAAGCATCTTCTTTTTCGGGAAGGAAATGCCGTAAATTCTTTGAAGCTGTTTATTCTTTTCGTCCCCCCTCCAATATGAACCCGAAACACTAAGAAGTTTTACGAATTTAATTTTGCCGGCTGAAGGAAGGTGGGGACCTGTGCAAAGATCGGTAAAGCCGCCTTCTTTATAGATAGATATTTTCTCGGAAGTCTCATCAATTTCAGAAAGAATTTCTAATTTATAATTATCGCCTTTTTCTTTGAAAAAATTTACAGCTTCCGCTTTTGAAAGTTCCTGCCGGTTGAAATGTTCATCCTTCTTAGATATCTCAATCATCTTATCTTCAATAACTTTAAGTTCATTTTCAGAAAGATGAGTATTTATATCAATATCATAATAGAAGCCTGATTCGATTGCCGGACCAACACCAAATTTTGCTTCGGGATATAATTCCTGAATGGCATGAGCCATTAAATGAGAAGTCGAATGCCAGTAAACATGCTTACCGTCCGGGTCATCAAAAGTTAAGAATAGTATTTTTGCGTCTTCGTTTATTGGTGAATGCAAGTCTTTAACAATACCATTAACTTTAACTGAAAGAACATCATCAGCTAATCGGGAAGAGATTGATTTAGCAATCTCATAAGCAGTAGTTCCGGCTGCGAATTCTTTTTCGTTACCGTCAGGAAATAATATTTTAATTTTATCGTTCATTATGTTTATTGTGACTTCTGAAAAATAATTTTCTAATCTTGAGTTACTCCACTGGCGATGCAATTAGAATCAAATACATAATCAATGGATTCCCGTTTCTGGGAAGACAACCTTACAATGACATCAAGCTTCTTTTTATAATAGAAATCATTCTTCAATGCGGGTCTAGTGGGCTCGAGGCATCCCTGGAAAACCTGAACCTTTGACCTTCTGCACGTCAAGCAGACGCTCTAACCAACTGAGCTAAGAGCCCGGGTCAATTAACAATTTATAATTAAAAATGAGGATATCTCAAAAGTCTCATTTTGTCAGTCTGAGCTTGTCGAAGACTAATGGCAATGCCATAATGAATTCGCACTTCGACTGGCTCAGTGTGACAGTAAAAATTATTTTTAAGACAGCCTCATTTCAGTGAATGAAGTACCGAGGGCCGGACTCGAACCGGCACGGGAACAAGTTCCCACAGGATTTTAAGTCCTGTGCGTCTACCAATTCCGCCACCCCGGCTTTTTAATACAGAATTAGCGTGCAAATATATCGAAACAAGTTTTTTTATGCAAGAAAATGTAATATTTATTACTCTGAATGATCAAACTATTTCATTGCACCATCTGAAAAATAGAACTCGGGTGAGGCTGTCTCCAAAGTTAGTTTTTGTCAACCTGTCCCGATAAATCGGGATCAGGTTCTAAGTATTAAACAGAATCGAAGCATTACAAATGCGTAAGCTAAAGTATTCAGGTGTTCTCTTTATTACACATCTTTGTCTTATGATGCTGAGGACATAACTGCAATTTACAATAGCAATTGTCCTTTGTTAAAATTGCAATTATAAAAACCTCTAATTAAAGATTTAAAAGTTTCGTTAAGAAAAAACGTAGAAGATAGAGATACAATAATAGAGCATCCTTTGCTTATCGTTAGTGTATGATTAATGATTTACATCTGAATAGAAACAGATGAATAACGAACTCTAACGTAAAAAATTTAGGAGAAATTATAAATTGATCCATTAGATTCAGATAAAGATTAAAAAAATCTGTTGCCTGTCCTCACTGCAAAAGTAAAAGTACAGGAAGAATTTTTTCAATTTTCACAGAAGTAACTTCAAAAGAAGTTGACATAGATGTGGGGGGTTGCCCTTCGACTTGCTCCACATAGTGGCAAGCAGAGTGACAGAGAGGTGGGGGGTTGCCCTTCGACCCCGCTCTGCGGGGCAAGCATTCTCATCCTTCGACAGGCTCCACATAGTGGTAAGCAGGATGACAGGAGTCCTTTGATGGTGGCAATGCCACCACTCAGAGTGACAGGTGTGGGAGTTTTTTATTTTGTAATTAAACATAATTGTATAGTGTGAGGTATTTTTTTACTAAAATAAATCATTCGTAAGTATAAATGACGGAATTTATTGTCTCTTTATTAAAATTGATAAAAATATAAAACTTATTTGTTGGCACTCTTGTTGTCATTATGATTTATTAGCTAAGTTTGTTTTGTAGTTTTAAAAATAATATTTATAATGCGATCCATAATATTCACTTCTGAACCCCACCCTAATTTGTATTATCGTTTATGTACCAACCAGGTCAATTGGACTTATTCACCACCAAGACTTAAAACGGGAGTTAGACTAATAGCATAAAATTATTATAAATACTTAATCACTTTTTCTATACAAGTAATTCAATTAAACACAGAGGAGAAATAAAAATGAAAAAGTTAATATGTGTTCTTTTATTATCAGTCATTGCATTGACAGGCAATTTATTAGAAGCTCAAACCAATGTCAGCGGTATTATCACAACTAATACTGCGTGGACGGTCACAGGCAGCCCATATATTGTAACCGGTAATACTTTGTTAGACAGCGGCTATACACTCACTATTGAACCAGGTGTTGTTGTAAAATTTAACAGCGGATTATCAATTCAAATTGATGGAACATTAATTGCTCAAGGAACAAGTGATCATAAAATTACTTTTACATCTAATACTGCAGACACAGCCGGTGCATGGGGCTATATTTACTTTAGCAGTGCAAGTACGGATGCAGTCTTTGAAAATAATATTTATGGCAATTATCTCAGCGGAAGCATACTCGAACATTGTATTATTCAGTATGCCGGAGGCATAAGCGTAACTGATAACGGTGCTTTACGTCTTGAAAATGCTGCGCCTTTTATTAATTACTGCAGTATCACAAATAACAGCGCTTCCGGAATTCGTGCGTTTGATATGAGCGGAAGTTTTAAAATTTCAAATTCAGTCATAACAAATAATGTATCCTCAGCCAATGGAGGCGGCATATATATTTATAACGATCAATGGGATGGTATTGCAGCAACATCTCTTATTTTGGGAAATACTATTTCAAATAACAGCACAACATATCCTTCTTCAACATCTGAAGGCGGTGGTATTTATATGGCAGTTGGTAATTATAAGACAATAATAGTTTCAAATAATATTATCAATGATAATACTGCAAATAATGGAGGCGGTATTTGTAACGCCTACCACGGAACTGCTTATATCTATAATAACGTTCTTATAAATAATGAGGCATCAAATAATATTGCTAATGTTGACGCCGGCGGTGCGGCTATATATAACAAAGCTTCTTCTTTTATTTATAATAATATAATATCTGATAATGCATCATTATCCAATGGGGGCGGCATAATTAATTTCCAGGGAAATTCATCTGTCGTCAATAATAATGTAATTGTTGATAATACTGCGACAATTACCGGGGGAGGAATATACTGCTGGGATGCTGCTTCACCAATGATCCTTAATAATCATATTGTCAGAAATACTGCGAATGATGATGCAGGCGTTTATTTATTAAATGGCTATAATGACGGGCTTAAATTCAACAGCATTGTAGATAATAAAAATACAGACTATAACAATATTTATAATAGAACGATATATATAACATCAGATCATCCTGAAATAAATAACAACAATATATTTAATAACTCTGCTTTTATTGAATTGTACAATGACAATGCCCAGGGTTCTGCAAATGTGGTCAGCACTAATAACTGGTGGGGTACAGTAAATGATGCAGATATACAGGCAAAAATATACGACTGGTTCGACGATAATAGTTTGGGAATAGTAAACTACAGTCCTTTTTTAACTGAACCTGATACTGCCGCTCCATTATCTCCGCCGGCAAATGCAATAAAAACAGACCTTGGCGGCGGGCAGGTTCAAATAACCTGGCTTCCCAATCCCGAACCGGATGCTGCCGGATATCATATTTACTATGGTGGTTTTAACGGCTTTTCTTTCACTCATTCTGTTGATGTGGGAAATAATATCTCGTATATCTCCTCAGCACTATCTATAACCGATGTTATCGCAGTTACGGCTTATGACAATATGTACAGTCCGGCAAACGAAAATGATTCTACCATTGTAAATGATAATATGATCAATGGCAATGAAAGCTGGTTTACGTTTGCAGTAGACACTTCAGCAATTAGTAATATTACGCAGGATGACAATGAGATGTCCATTAGTTATTCGTTAGTTCAGAATTATCCTAATCCTTTTAACAGTACTTCCGTAATAAAATATTCGATTCCAATCTCTTCGCAAGTGATACTAAAAATATTTAATGCACTTGGTGAAGAATTAGAAACATTAGTAAACGAAGTAAAAGGAGCAGGGATTTATGAGATAGATTGGAATGCAGTCAATCTTCCAAGCGGAGTTTATTTCTATAGATTGCAGGCGGGTGGTTTTGCATCAACCAGGAAGATGATTTTATTGAAGTAATGTCCGTCAATCATTTATTAAATTAAAGACCGTCACCGTGGCGGTCTTTTTTTTATCTGAAGATCAGTAATGAAAATTGTCAGGCTTTAATAACAGACACCGTATTTGTAAAAGTGGGGTTCAATCCCATCGGGATGTTATTATCATAGCCTTAAAGATCCTCAAGGTAATTAAATCGGCAGTACAATGATGGGTATTGGGAAATGGTTGTGGGTGGTGGGAGGTTGCACTTCGATGGCGGCAATGCCACCACTTAGGATGACATTATGTAATGAATTCGCACTTCGACTGGCTCAGTGTGACAGTTCCTTCGATGGCTCATGGTGACAGAGAAATCTATGAGGTTTTTAAGTCTGAAATTCTTTGCATTAAATTTTTAAAAGGGGGCTGTCTCAAAAGTATCATTTTGTCAGTCTGAGCTTGTCGAAGACTGATGACAATGCCATAATGAATTCACACTTCGATGGAATGCCACCACTCAAGGTGACAGTTGTCCTTCGACAGGCTCAGGATGACAGTGAGGAGATGGAAGGTTAGAGAGCAGAGGACAGAAATTAAGAATTAAGAGTTAAAAATTAAGAATTAAGAATTAAGAATTAAGAGTTAAAAATTAAAAATTAAGAATTATAAATTATGCCATAGTCATCCCTTTGAGATAAATTGAATTGAAAATTGTAAATTGTCAATTGTAAATTGTAAATTCTGCATAGGCATCCTTTTGGGAGAAATTGCAAACACTTTATAATTTATCCCGTTATAATCGGGATGAGACATAATTTATAATTGACATTGGGATGTGGGAGGTTGCACTTCGACAGGCTCATCCTTCGACAGGCTCCACATAGTGGCAGGCAGGATGACAGGAGTCCTTCGATGGTGGCAATGCCACCACTCAGGGTGACAGGTGATTCATTCTTGTTTAACTCTTTTGATGTATTGCCACGAGCTTTAGGTCGCGGATAAATGGGGAAAAATTATAATGGACTTTGGTCACATCTTTTTGTTTTTGTATGCGGCTACAGCCGGGGTTTTATTATTATTATTACAGCCCGATCTAAAGATCGAGGCAATGGAAGAGTTGAACTGACCGCTGCTGGAGAAATTTGATGTGCTGATGTTCACCGGATTACTTAAAATTAAAATCCCTCCCCCATCCCTCCTTCCCTCTTCACGTGCAGAAGGAAAGAGAGCGGAGAAGGGTTAATCATTTTAACTGCAGGTTATGCGCATTTCACCTGCGAAGGATGTTAATGATTAGACTGCAAGTACAGTGCTTGAATAATGCACTACAGCACCGGAAGCATCAAGTGTAGCAAGTACAAAAAATGCTTTTTGATCCTGATAGAGATTAAACAACTGAGTTTCCTGATTTGAAAGCACAGCTTCAAAAGAAAGAGCTGAGTTCAAATTAGTGCTTAAATTACCCGATTGTAAAGTCAAATAATCATAAGCAGGATTAAGCGGATCGGCAGGATTACTAAGGAACAAAACAGCAGTCATACCGATATTAGGTTCTGATGCGGTAATGATCCCGGCATTCGTACCGATAGCACTGATATCCACAGTTAAGCCGGTTGAGGTCAAGTTTACGGCGGTTACACCAACGCCAAAACCTACATCGGGAGTCAGCTTTATACCATTAGCAATCGTCTCTGCCTGAACATAAGGATAGTTACGCTGCATCATGAAATTAAAAGCACTTAGTCCTTCAGGGGCTTTTGATTTCCATATCGCTTTTAACCTCAACGATTTATTCATTGATTGTGCGAGCTTCATCGCTATCCTAAAACGCGCACGTCTTAGGACAGCTTCCGACTTCATATCCATCGTGTAATCAGTGGGCCTAGAGGCAATATAATTTTCGCCTTTTATTTTCTTGAATACTACATCGCCAAGACCGCCGGTTACTTCTCCGAGGATGTGTTTTTTTAATTGAGCCATTATTATTCTCCATTTTTATTAAATGTTTTTTAAATTATTTAAATAGTTTTTTTCGCAATTCAGAAATTGCTTTTGTTTAGTTTTAAACTACATTAAGGCGGAGGTGCACGACCATTTATGATGTGTTTGAAACATTCCATTACCTTTCGCCTCATTGATCTTTTCTTAGGTTTAAGGTATTTGTGAGATAACGTGCACGGTATTAGAGCGGCTTTTAAACGAATGAGGTGCGGCAAATGAGCGGCTTTTAAACGACTCAGGTGCGACAAATGAGCGGCTTTTAAACGACTCAGGTGCGGCTTAGGTACGTGAAGGGGAAGGGTTTTGTTTATGTCACGCTTAACCCTGTTTAATATTTTAGAAGGAAAACTACCGCTGATTGATCTGACTCGAGAAGTAATTTTTAGTGCCTTCGTTCGTATACGATATATAAATAATTTACTTTTCACTACTTATTAATTCGTTCAATAAGCAGCTTTTTACTAAAAGTAAAAAAAAAAAATATTTCGTAAAACAGACTCTCATAACCGAAATGGACAGACAGTTAGTGTCAATGTTTTTCCATTCTTGCTACGAATTTGAAGAATAATAACGAATTATGAAATAAGTTGTAAGTGTGATGATGGGTATGTTAAAAAATAACAAAATGTTTTCTTATCGTCTACGTGTAAGACCATGTCGATAAATGGGAAATTATATTTCTAAGTTCCTACATACAAAGGAAGCCCACCAGGAGATATTAATTCATTTTTTGATTTACATTTGCTTTATTAAAGTGGCACATTGAGGTCAAAACATCAAAGGACTGTCTTATAGTCAATTATTTTCAGCCAGACAGGTTGCACGGGATCAAGTCCAGTTTTGTATTCAGAACAGAAATTTTAGACACCTTATATTGAAAAGACCTGATAAAAAGGATGAAAAATGGATTTACAAAATTAATCGTTGAATAATTTTTATAATTTTTCGTAAAACTGTGTTTCTTAACCGAATTAATGATTAGAAGACAAATTATTCTTATCATATATTCAAATGATTATCAATATTAAGGCATTGAATTTTGTTCACTAGATATTTTTATAGACTTATAATTATTTCAAAAGAATGGGGATGTAATTGATTGATCCGTATGAAGAATCGATAAAAATAATCGAGGAAACGTTGCCTAATAAATCCCAACTGAAAGACTGGGTGGGGGTCGTTAAGATAAATGGCTCAAATACTATGGAAAAGATAGATTTGAAAGACATCTTACTGCCGAAGATATAATTAGTGAATTTGCAGAAAGAGTATTAGTGAAGAGCCGGGTCTGGAATCGAGAAAAGTGCCCGAATTTTAATGATTTTGCTTTTTCATCTATGACAAGTATTATAGAAGGATTGGTAGCCTCAAGAAGGGTAGTTGAATCGGATCCTGAAATTACATTACCTGACGAAGATGAGGCAGGCAATCGAAGTGCTTTTAATAGTTACGCAACAGAAAAAAATTATATCTTTACTGATTTTGAGAATAAGGAAGAACTAGATAACATGAACAAGATACTAACAGGAGATCCCAACAATCCTGATGATGATTGCGGACTTGTTTTCCTTTTATGGCGGGAAGGACAAACAAATAAAGAAATCGCTGAATACTTTAATAACGATGTTGCCAAAGTTGCAAATATAAAAAAACGTATTCTTTACAAACTTAAAACTTAATAATCTAATTAATACCGGAGGTTTTGTGCACACGGGCAAAAAAGATTTTGACGCCCTGTTAAATTTTTGTCTTTTTTCGGATTTCGAAGACGAGGCTCAGCTTAATAGATATCTCGAAGAGCAAAATTTAGATATCAATTCTATATCAGAAAACTTAACTAAAATTTTTAGACAAAAAAAAGCTGATTACCTTCTAAAACAAGGTGAAACATTTAAAGAAAATTACCTGAGGCAAATTAACAAGGATTATTTGCAGCAGTCTGATAACGAGATATTCCCTATCTCAGATAAAAATTTAGCCAATGGCGTACCGCAAAGCTAGTCTAGAGGAGAATAATGATTCGCCGAATGATGAAAATCAGCTTGACAAATTGAATGCTGTTAAAAAGCGAAAAATTCTTTAAATAATCCCCCACCTGCCGAATGAATAATGAACCCGAACACAAAGCCGAATTAGTAATTACAAAATATTGTATTACTTCACCGAAGCAGCTGGATCTTGAAAAAATAGCTAATGCTGAATACATAATTGTTGAGGAAACAGCGGCTGCAGCATACGCGGGGAATATCGTTTTCAGTGACGGATTTGGACTTATTAGAATAAACAATTCTAATTCATTGTCCGGGCAAAAACGCTTTACGCTCGCTCACGAACTCGGGCATTATTTTAGTGAAAGAAACAGTACACTTAGAAAATTTAACTGCACTGCAAAAGATTTTATGAGTTTCAGCTTCGGGAATTTGTTTGAACAAAAAGCTAATCAATTCGCTGCAGAATTGCTTATGCATAAACCGTGGTTTACAGAATTCACGAGGAAACTTGAAATAAATAGGCAGGTAATAAAGGATATTGCGGATTATTTTGGAGTTACGTTGAGTGCCGCTGCATTAAGATATTCCCTGATAGGTAAATATCCAATTGCTGTAATTATGAGCAGTAAAGAAAATCCAAAAGATAAATATGGAAAAGTAATTTGGAGCTCTATCAATGAATACTTTCCTTTGAAATGGATACCCAATGGTCTGGAAGTGAGCAAAGATTCACCTGCTTCAGATTTCTTTAAGGGTAATGCGATGCAGGAGGGTGAAGATCTTGTCCCTGCCTCAGCCTGGTTTTCTCAGGATTATAATTGTGATAATTCTTATTTCCGGGAAGAAAATCTTGCAATGCCGAATTATAATTCAGTACTAACAATATTATGGACTCAGTAGAAATAGGAGATTGGAGGTTGGAGATTGGATGAGGGAGATTGCCCTTCGATGGTGGCAATGCCACCACTCAGTGTGACAGAGAAACCTATGAGGTTTTGCCCTGTAACCCTGGAGGTTTTTTGTGAACTCACCCCTCGGAACGGACGGGAGTCCTTTCCCTACATTTTGATTGTGAATGGCTTTGCATTAAATTTTAAAAGTCCTCTCCTTTGGAGAGGATTTTCCCGAAGGGATTCCTATGGAAAGGTGAGGCGGTTTCATAGTTCAATTAGTAAACGAGAGTATTTAGAATTAGACAAAAACATTCAATATTTTTACAAAAAAATTATTTTGGACAAATATGATGAATTAACTAAAGAAACGAATTGGTGAATTAAAGAATTGAGGATTTGACGTATTAAAGAAATAATTGAGAATTCAATTATTCCGAAGATTAAATAAGTAAAGGAATTGAAATCAATAACGCTATTTCCAATTTAGCTTAATGGTTGTTAAATTAAACATAAAAATTAAATGAACATGGAAAAAATTATTAATATTCACATCGAAAAACTGCCTGAAGGATATTTCCTTGCAACTTCAGATGAAGTACAAGGATTAGTCGCACAGGGTAGAACTATTTCCGAAACAATTGAAATTGCCCGTGATATAGTAAAAAAATTATATGAAGCCGGACGAGAGGATATTCAAACGGATAAATTGATTGATCCTGCTTTCAAATTTGATTACCCTATTATCATTGGAATTTAATTTAAGGATTGTTAAAGGTGGGAAGATTAGCAGGATACAAGTACCGGGAGATTGTAAAAATTCTAAAGAAATTTGAGTTCGAGTTTTATCGCCAAGCTGCAGGAAGCCACGAAATTTGGTACTCTCAAAAGAAAAAAAATATACAACAATCCCAAACCATTCCGGTGATATGCCGGAAGGTACATTAAGAGCCATATTAAAACAAGCCGACATTTCTTTAGAAGAATTTTTATCTGTTTAAAATCGGATGATGCTAAATTCTAATTCCACCGGGCAGGCAGTGCGGGGTTTACCCCCCTTGAATATTATATTATTCAACCGGACAAGCCTGTGGGAGAAAGTAAATATTAAGAATCAGAATACAGAGTCAGAAGTCAGAAATCAGAAATTGGGAATTATGCCATAGGCATCCCTTTGGGAGAGATCGCAAACACTTTATAATTTATAATTTAGAATTTAGAACACTTCATAGTTTATAATTGACATTGGGATGAGGGAGGTCGCACTTCGACCCCGCTCTGCGGGGCAAGCATTCTCATCCTTCGACCCCGCTCTGCGGGGCGAGCATTCTCATCCTTCGACCCCGCTCTGCGGGGCAAGCATTCTCATCCTTCAACTGGGTCCACATAGTAGCAGGCAGGATGACGGGAGTCCGTTCCCTACAGTTTGATTGTGAATGGCTTTGCATCGAATTTGAAAAGTCCTCTCCTTTGGAGAGGATTTAGGATTCCTATGGAAAGGTGAGGCGTTTTTATGTTTCCATAAGCATAATTTTTTTAATAGATTTAAATATTAAAATAATTGTATTTAATCAAAACCATTTTAGTAATTCTGATTTTTATAAATCAAATATCCTGCTGCAATGTATAATCAAAAGTAAAGCGATGGAAAAAACAGAACACACACCTGAAATGAAAGATTTTATAAAAGAGCACAGCTATCTTTGGTGGTGGGTGCCGGAAGATAAAAAGGAATTTTTAAGCCTGGATTCTATTGTAGAAGCAATTTTAAATTATGGGTATGTAAAAGATATTAAAAAGCTTTTTGAGATTGCTGGAATTGAGAAAGTATCCGGAACATTCTTTAAACATATTGCCGGAATGAGACCCAACTATAGCAAAAAAACTATCAACTTCTTTAACATCTATTTCCAAAGACATGCACAAAGAAATTTTAACTGAAAATCAACTTAAACTATTATCCTTATTAAAGGATTTTTCTAATGACTATATTTTAGTGGGCGGTACTGCAATTGCTCTGTACCTGGGACATAGATACTCAATTGATTTTGATCTATTTACCTCGAAAGTTATCAAAAGAAAAAGCATTAAAAATTATCTGATTAAAAACGGACATAGCTTAAATCAATTAATAAAAGAAGAAGCAGATCAAATACATTTTATGGTCAATGATGTAAAAATTACTTTTTTTCAATACCCTTTTAGCATAAATGAAACAGTTGATTTTGAAAGTATTATAAAAATACCAACACTGATTAATCTTGCAGCAATGAAAGCATTTGCTTTAGGCGGCAGAGGGAAATGGAAGGATTATGTTGATATTTATTTTTTATTAAAAGATCATTTTTCATTAGACGATATAATCAAAAGAGCCGAAGGATTATTCGGAAATGTTTTTAACGATAAACTTTTTAGAGAACAGCTTACTTATTTTGAAGATATAAATTATGATGAGGAAGTGATCTATTTGAATACACCAATTGATAATGATGTAATAAAAAAATTCTTAATTGATGCTGCAACAGAAAAGTTTTGAAGAGGATGAGGGAGGTGGGAAATTGGAAATTGGTGGTTGGAGGTTGGAGGTTGGAAATTGCACTTCGACTGGCTCCACATAGTGGCAGGCAGGATGACAGTTGGGAGACGGAAGGTTAGAGGACAGAAATTAAGAATTAAGAATTAAAAATTAAGAATTATAAATTATGCCATAGGCATCCCTTTGGGAGAAAGTAAATATTAAGAATCAGAATACAGAGTCAGAAGTCAGAAGTCAGATATCAGAAATTGAAAATTGAAAATTGTAAATTCTGCATAGGCAGCCCTTTGGGAGAGATTGCAAACACTTTATAATTTATCCCGTTATAATCGGGATGAGACATAATTTAGAATTTAGAATTTAGAATTTAGAATTTAGAATTTAGAATTTAGAATTTAGAACACTTCATAGTTTATAATTGACATTGGGATGAGGGAGGTCCCACTTCGACCCCGCTCTGCGGGGCAAGCATTCTCATCCTTCGACCCCGCTCTGCGGGGCAAGCATTCTCATCCTTCGACCCCGCTCTGCGGGGCAAGCATTCTCACCCTTCGACAAGCTCCACATAGTGGCAGGCAGGATGACGGGAGTCCGTTCCCTACATTTTGATGGTGAATGGCTTTGCATTAAATTTAAAAGTCCTCTCCTTTGGAGAGGATTTTCCCGAAGGGATTCCTATGGAAAGGTGAGGCTTTTTTTTTATTTCCTTAACCATATTTTTTTTAATAAATTTACTTTAAACTTTTTGAAGTTAATGATATCCATTTAGAGTGTATAGTTTAACTCGAAGTGATGCCTTTGGTAAAATTTTTAATCGTTAACATTATGAAGTTTTCTTTTGCGGATATAATTTTGAACAGATAATTAGTTTTAATAGACTTAAAGAAACAGTTGCTAATTAAAAGCGCGATGAAGAAATTAAACATCTACCCCGGATATGCTAATTCTTCGGGAATTGGAATGAATCAGAATATTATAATTGAGCATACTTTGCGCTACGAGGATATTACTCCCATAAAAGAAATCATTAAAAAATTTGGCTTAGAAAAGTGTAAAAGTGTTTGGGAGAGAACACTAATTCCTGATAAACGGCTCGAAAAACTAAATTATTTTCTCGCCAGATTTATCTTTAATATTTCCGATGATGATGACACTATCAAAAAATATTTATTGCTGCATAATAAGAGTAGAATTGAAAGGATAAATGAAATTCTTAACCGATAATACTTTATCACTTTTCAACGAACTTTCCTGTTATGAATTTCTAAACGGTTTCACTTTCGTCGGTGGAAGTGCTGCCGCGTATTATTTAAGTCATCGGTTATCTGAGGATCTGGATTTTTTTACCTGGGGGAAAAAACTTCCTCTTGAAACGGATGGTTTAATCAATCGAATTTCCGAAAACCGTGAATTGTCAATTGCGAATAGATCGGAGACTTATCTCGACATTTTCATTGACGGCATTAAAGTCACTTTCTTTGCTAATGATTGGCAGGCACTTAAAGAAAACAGAATTAAAATCACTAATCATATTTACGCTGCAGACCTGCCATTGCTCTGTGCAATGAAGATTAATACTCTCTCGCTCAGAGCAAAATTCAGAGATTATTATGATCTCTATGTAATGAATAAAGAAAAATTCAGTATTGAGGACATTTTCAATCTCGCAGTTAAATTTTTACCGGGTATTACAAAAAAAGTATTCGCTATGCAGCTTACTTATATAGGCGATATAGAGGATGAAAGCATTGCGCACCTATCTCCTAAATACAATGTGTCTCTGGTTCAAATTCAAAAACATTTTGAAGAACAAATTAGAACCATACTCTGATTATAAATAATAGTAAATTACTAAGAAGTGATGGCAATGCCAGCAGGCAGGGGGACAGGTGTGGGGTTTGGGAAGAGTGGAGGTTAGAGAGCAGGGGACAGAAATTAAGAATTAAGAATTAAAAATTAAGAATTATGCCATAGTCATCCATTTGGGAGAAATTGTAAATTGGAAATTATGCCATAGGCATCCCTTTGGGAGAAAGTAAATATTAAGAATCAGAATACAGAGATCAGAAGTCAGATATCAGAAGTCAGATATCAGAAGTCAGATATCAGAAGTCAGATATCAGAAATTGGAAATTGTAAATTCTGCCCTAGGCATCCCCTTGGGAGAAATTACATACTTACCTGCCTAAAACAGGTTAGAAATTTTATTTATTAATATTTATATATAAAGACTATGGAAACAAAAGAAATAATAAAGCAAATAGTTAAATTGCCGATTGAAGACAGATTAGTGGTTATTGAAAAAGCTCTTAAATCTATCCGCGAAAAAAATACTAAGGGAAAATTAGGTAAAGCTGTTGCTGAATTACTACACGAATATAAATCTAACATAGAGTTAACAGTTTTTACCGAAATTGATTTTGAGAACTTTTATGAAGCAAGGTGATTTATGGCTTATCAATCTTGATCCTACAGTAGGAGCTGAAATTGAAAAAACCAGACCGGCTGTAATTGTAAATGAAGACATATTGGGCAGGCTGCCGTTTAAATCATTGTACCCGTTACAGACTGGAAAGATAGTTATAAAATTGCACCGTGGATGATAAAAATAAAACCAGATAGCCTTAATAATCTTAAAAAAGTTTCTGCTGCGGATTGCTTCCAGGTTAGATCAATTTCTGAGCAAAGATTTGTAAAGTACCTTGGTAAAGTTGATGAAGATATTTTATAGCTAATAAAATACGGACTTGCAAAGGTATTTTCAATTGACATCTAATTTTTTTATATCATTTAAGATTTATTCCGTCGAGCCGGGTTTTGAAGAGGAATTTAATCGAAAAGGATTGGACGATTGAATGAATGCACAGAAAAGGATATACTTCTTTCATTCAACCAATCACATAAATCAGTCATTCTATTGCTTTCATTCAGTCAATCTATTTATTATTAAACATACTTTTGAATTGTGAAACTTAAACAAATAAAATATTTTAGTTTCTTCCCCTAGCTGGGAATATTTTTCGTCCTACTTACGGGCAGAGGGGGCTACAATTAGAAATTTACAATTACAAATTATGCCATAGGCATCGCTTTGGGAGAAATTGCAAACACTTTATAATTTATAATTTAGAATTTAGAATTTAGAATTTAGAACACTTCATAGTTTATAATTGACATTGGGATGAGGGAGGTCGCACTTCGACCCCGCTCTGCGGGGCGAGCATTCTCATCCTTCGACCCCGTTCTGCGGGGCAAGCATTCTCATCCTTCGACCCCGTTCTGCGGGGCAAGCATTCTCATCCTTCGACAGGCTCAGGATGACAGGAGTCCTTCGATGGTATTGGTACTGAGGATGACGGGAGTTCGTTCCCTACAGTTTGATTGTGAATGGCTTTGCATTGAATTTTAAAAGTCCTCTCCTTTGGAGAGGATTTTCCCGAAGGGATTCCTATGGAAAGGTGAGGCTTTTTTTTTATTTCCTTAACCATAATTTTTTTAATAAATTCATTTTGAAATTATTGAAGTTAATGATATCAATTTAGGATGTAAAATGAACAATGTAGAATTGATGATTAACTACAGAGTGATCGCTTTGGCATAGGTTGAAATTGGTTTTAATGGATCAACCTATATGTGCTGTAAAAAAATAAAAGAGTTTTAATAGTCAACCAATTAACATCACTGAATAATTTAATATTTTCATAAATGAAGTGGAGAGAATTATTATGGATACTATGCTCTTAGAAAAAGCCTTGAATTTACCGCCAAATGAACGCGTAATGTTTGCAGAATTAATACTTGCAAGTTTGGAACGTGAAGATGATGAAGTTCGTTTAGCCTGGCAAAATGAAGTGAATGAACGAATTAAAGCAGTTAATCAAGGGAAAGCAAAATTATTAGATTTTGACGCTTTGTTCAATGCAAGTTAAGATTCATGAGCTGGCAGTGAAGGAATTAGAGGAAGCAATTGAATGGTATGAACTTCAAGCGAAGGGAGTGGGAAAAAAATTTAAAGAATCTGTATTAATGCAGATAAAAAAAATAAAAAAGTACCCTAACTGGTATCTACTAGAATCAGATGAGATTTACAAAGCATATATCCCAAAATTTCCTTATAAGATTCTCTTCACAATTGAAAAAAATAAAAATATTACAATTTGGGCTTTGTCTCATTTACATAGAAAACCCTTGTATTGGCAGAAAAGAATAACTTAAGGACTTAATTTACGCATTCAGCAAACTGCTGGCATTGCCGGAAGGCAGGATGAGGAAGTCCTTCGTCAGGCTCAGGATGACAGGTGGGAAATTGCACTTCGACTGGCTCCACATAGTAGCAGGCAGGATGACAGAGAAACCTCCGAGGTTTTGCCCTGTAACCTTGGAGGTTTTTTGTGAACTCACCCCTGCCCCTCTTTCCCGCAAATGAGATATACGTTCCGGGGGCGGGATCTACGACTTTGTAAGAGAGGGGTATCGGATTTGATGAAATCACAAAACGCGGTACAGGCAAGCGGGGAAATCTGAAGGAGTTTAATAATGATATCGAACTCATTGAAGGAGACATAAGAAGTTTTCATATTAACCATCAAGCTGTTTAGGGCATTGATGTGACTCTGCATTAAGCGCATTACTATCTGCTTCTCCCGGTGGATTACAGATGAGTATTTCAGATAGTTAAAAAAATTACTTACTTTTGTTTCAGCAAAAACAGTACTGTATTCAAAATTGATTTTATGTAAAGCTAAACGAAAGCAAGTATAATTATCTTTTAATTAAAATAATTTGAATGATACATTTTTTTTGATCCATTTAATCTAAAAAAAATGAATAAAAAAAAACTTTTAAAGAAAATCTTAACGAATAAACAAAATGTTTCTTTTAGTGATTTTAAAAACTTAATTGAGGCATTTGGATTTAGAATGGACAGAATTAATGGAAGTCATCATATCTTCGTACACCCTTTTGTAAAAGAATTGATTAATATCCAGAATATTAAGGGGCAGGTTAAACCTTACCAAATTAATCAGTTTTTAACTCTCGTTGAAAAACATAATTTATCTTTAAAGGAAAAAGAATGAAAGATTATCACATTAACATATTTTATAGCGAAGAGGATAAGGGATATATCGCAGACATCCCCGATCTTAAGAACTGTTCTGCATTCGGCAATACACCCGATGAAGCATTAACAAATGTTTTAAAGGCAAAACAGTCATGGCTGCTTTCGGCTAAAGAAAATAAAATTATAATACCGAAACCAAAATATTCGCCTGCTATCTATCATACCATTACCCCATAATGAATTGACGGTTTAGGAAAGAGATCCGGAACGGACGGGAGGCATTCGGAACGTACGGGAGTCCGTTCCCTACGTTTTGATTCTTCAATAAATTGTAGCAGTTGCCGTTGATATACATGTTTGTCTGTCATTCCCGTGAAAACGGGAATCTATGCAGCTAAACGCAATGGCAGATCGGTGACAATATTAAATGACAAAATCTGAACAATTGAAAATGTTAATGTGCTTGCTGAATGAATTGGATTTGTTGGATACCTGGTAATGCCACACAGGAATGACACATAAGGCTTGACTTATGGGACAACCTCTTGTTGTTTTTATATTATTCAATTCATTTTACCGTGAAGTGAACTCACCCCTACCCCTCTTTCCCGCAAATGAGATATACGTTCCGGGGGCGGGATTTTTGTCCCGCAGACGAGATGGTTAATATGGGGGCGGGATCTTCTTATAAAGAGAGGGAATTTCATTTATTGAGATTTAAAAAACAGGTGGAACAGGCAAGCCGTGTTCCCTACATTTTAATGCTTGCAAAAATTGTTGTAGGGGAAGGGCTTGCCCTTCCCGATGTTTTGATACAAAGCGTTCGGAACGGACGGGAGTCCGCTCCCTACAGTTTGATTGTGAATGGCTTTGCAATGAATTTTAAAAGTCCTCTCCTTTGGAGAGGATTTAGGTGAGGCGGTTTTATTTTTATAACTATAATTTTTTTAATAAATTCATTTTGAAATTTTTGAATTTATTTCTTTAGCTATTCGGGCAGAATTTTAATTTACTGCACTGAATTCACGGATTTACGGAAGAATGAAGGATTGGATGATTGAATGATTGTCTGTCCATTTGAGTGTTATTAGAAATAAAATGAGAGAAAAAAGAATTAAGAGTAATAGAACAATCATTGAAATACATCATTGAATTTAAAAGTACCGCTCTAAAAGATTTACATAAAATAAACAATTCGGATGCCAGGAAACTGTTAGTCAAAATTGCGATTTTAGAAAATGGAATGAAAGGTGATATTAAAAAATTGACCAATTACACTCCTGAATATAGACTGCGATCAGGAGACTACCGAGTATTGTTTGAAATTATTGAAAACAAAATAATTATTTATAGAATAAAACACAGAAAAGATGCTTACTAATGAAAGGTATGAATATGGAACTGGAACCCCAAATAATTAAAAAAGATGGTGAAAATGAATTTGTTGTTTTACCGTACAATGACTATCTAAAAATAAAACAGGCATTGGAAGATTATGAGGACCTAATAGATTTAAGAAAAGCGAAAAACGAAACTATTAACGAACCCGGAATTCCATTTAAAGATGTCAAAGAATTACTCAAAACTAATAATCTGATTTAAGTACCATTTGTGCATGGGTAAATTTATTGATTTATAAATTAACGGATTAACTTCAAATTGGAAATTGGAAATTATGCCATAGGCATCCCTTTGGGAGAAATTGGAAATTATAAATTGGAAATTGTAAATTAGAAATTATGCCATAGGCATCCCTTTGGGAGAAAGTAAGAATTAGAAATTGTAAATTATAAATTATGCCATAGGAATCCCTTTGGGAGAAAGTAAGAATTAGAAATTAGAAATTGATGATTGAACTATGGACGAAGGATTAGGAAACAGATTATTTGATTTTGCAGTTAGAATCATAAAATTTTGTAGAGCATTACCGAGAGGAAAGAATATGAAATTCCATTAAATACCAACTTATTAAATCTTTTCTTCCAGTGGCGCAAATTATGAGGAAGCTCAAGGGCAATATCAAAACCAGATTTTTATAATAAAATTAACATTCTCTAAAAGAAATGCGTGAATCGAACTACTGGTTAAGAATTATTTTTGAGATTAGCGAAGTTGATAATCAATTGAAATATTTACTCAAGGAATCAGAAGAATTAAAAAAAATTCTTGGTGCTATATATTCCAAATCGGCAAAGAAATAATGGATTCAATTAGAAATTAAGAATTAGAAATTAGAAATTGAATTGCAAATAATTAAGAATTTATAATTTATCATTTAACCTTTATAATTTATTATGAGATTTTTAGTTACCGGCGGTGCCGGCTTTATTGGTTCTAACATTGTTGAGGAACTACTTAAACGCGGACACGCTGTACGTGTATTAGATAACTTCTCTACAGGGAAGCGGGAGAATCTGAAGGACTTTAAAAATGATATTGAACTGATTGAGGGGGATATCCGCTCTTTTCATATCGTTCAGAAAGCAGTTAAAGGTATAGATGTAATTTTACATCAGGCGGCTTTTCCTTCTGTGCCCCGCTCTATCAATGATCCTATTACAAGTAATGAAGTTAATGTTGTGGAACTCTAAATATTCTTGAAGCTGAAAGATTCCGGAGTTAAGCGGGTCGTTTATGCCTCTTCTTCTTCTGTTTATGGTGATAACCCTGAACTGCCGAAGCACGAAGGTATGATGCCTAATCCCCTATCCCCTTATGCAGTTAGTAAGTTAGCGGGCGAAAAATACTGCCAGGTTTTTTCCCGTTTATACGGAATTGAAACCGTAGTATTAAGATATTTTAATGTATTTGGACCAAGACAGGATCCCAACTCCGAATACTCTGCTGTAATTCCAAAATTTATTAAACTCATATCCAATAACCGGCAGCCGACTATTTATGGCGATGGAACACAGAGCCGTGATTTTACTTATGTAGCTAATGTAGTTGAAGCAAATATACTTGCAGCAACTAAAGAAGTGGAAGCAGGAATTGTAATGAACTGTGCCTGCCATGGACAGGTTACTTTGAACGAACTCGTAGCACAGGTTGCCAACCTGTTGCATAAAGAAGCAAAGCCAATTTACGCTGAACCAAGGCAGGGGATATTAAGCATAGTTTTGCTAATATAGATTTAATTAAGAAAAATCTTAATTTTAAACCAACAATTAATTTCAATGATGGTTTAAAAGAAACGATAAAGTATTATTCAGCGGGTAATGCTTCTAAGCAATGAGAATCAGTGAATTAATTAATATATTAAAACTTAAGTTTAATAAATCCCAATTTTCAAAAAACTTTTTAACACTTTTTTCAGGAAGTGTAATCGCACAAATCATTCCACTTATTGCATCACCCTTCATCGCAAGATTATTTCCTCCTAGTGAATTTGGTCTGCTTGCCATTTTCGCTGCCATAGAAAGTTTTTTATTAATATTCTCTTCCATGCAATACGAACTCGCGATTATGCTACCGGAAGATGATTCAGAAGCTTTTCACCTTTTAATACTATCTTTATTGATAACGTTAATAGTTACTATCATATCGGCTCTAACAATTCTTATTTTTAATTATAAAATTGCAATTTTATTAAACAGTCCCGAACTGGCTGGCTGGTTGTTTCTCATTCCGATTGAGATTTTGATCTTAGGCAGCTTCAAGTCCTTGAATGTCTGGGCAAGCAGGTATAAAAAATATCGTAGAATTTCTTTTAGACAAATAACTCAGTCAATAACACAATCTGTATCTAAAATAATTTTTGGATTACTTGATTTTATTTCAGGTGGATTAATAGTTGGAATGATATTAGGTGAATTTACATCAACACTGGGGTTGGGTCGCAGTACATTTAAAAGATGATAAAAAATATTTTATAGGATAAACCTCAAAAAGATGGTTCAATTGGCAAAAATATGATCAGTTTCCTAAATATAGTAGTCCGTCATATGGTTTCATAGATATATTCAGTAAAAATGGAATCATTTTTATTATAAATCATTTTTTTAGTGCCTCTGTGCTTGGATTGTTCTCTTTTTGCAAATAATCTTCTTCGAAAGCCTTTGGTACTTATCGGCAATAATATAAGGCAGGTGTTTTTCCAATCAGCGAGTGAGAAATATAGGAATAACAAAACGAATATCTGGCCTTTTACAAAAAAAATTATATTATACTTATTTTTAGGAGGAATCATTTTATTCTTACCATTATTGTTTTTGGGACCTCAGATATTTGCATTTGTATTTGGTGAAAGATGGAGGGAAGCAGGGGTTTATTCACAATATCTTACTCCATGGTTGTTAATGAATTTTGTACTATCCCCTATTTCATCTGTACCGATGATTCTAGGACAAACAAAAAAAATATTTTTTATTACGACTATTAATAATGTTGGTATTCCAGTTATAATGACTATTCTTTTTTTGAATAATATTAATTTAGCAAATGCATTATTTTATATTTCTATTTTTGTAATTGGATTTTCATTTTATACGATAATGTGGATTAGAAATATTTGTAAGGCAACTACTTTAAATAATTAAAATTATAACTAACCTATATTATAGAAAAAGATATGCTTTTTAAAGAAGAAACTATTAAATATTTGAACGGAGAAAAATTTTCAAATAGCTTAAAAATATTAATTTCGAAGAAGGAAAATACTATCACTAGTCGAATAAAATTGCTTGAGAATTTTTCTAAAAATAAAAAAATAAAAGATATGTCGTTGCTGTGATCACATACCATTAATCCATGAGAAAATTTAAAAAAATACATGGTTACATAAAAGAATTAGTGAAGTGGCTTCAAGATGAATCGGTATAGATATTGATACAAATGCTATAAAATTTATCAAGGATCATTACAATTATGAAAATATATTTTTTGGCGATGTAACCGCAAAAGATAAAATAGAATTAATATCTAATGAGACTTGGGATGGAATGATCCTCGGCGAAATTTTAGAACATATTGATAATCCAGTTGAATTCTTGTCTGCAGTAAGACAGAATTATAAAAATAATATTAGAAAACTACTAATAACAGTTCCAAACGCTTTTTTAATTACCCGTTTGGTGATACACCAGAAAATGTTTTCATTAATAATGAAATCAAATATCTTAAAAGATTTTTAATAAAATTTACATCATTCCTAAATACTCACTGAAAAAATAATCTAAAATTAAAGAACTCATTTACAGTCGATCTTTCTTACAACCAATACATCCATGAAAAGCATCCTATAAAATATATAAAAAATATTTTCTTAGTTTTTATTAATGCATATCTTTTTCAAGAAACACTTAAAAATTTAACAAAAGTTGATTCTATAAAAGAATTTATAAATCATTCTTTTTCTATTAGAAGCAACAAGAACCAAAAAATGGATGGAAATACAACATACTCAAAAACTATACTCGAATTCGGACAGATTATTTGTTATACATTTTGGACTGAAAATAGGACGTTAGGACTAGGTTTATTTGCAAATCGTCATAAGAATGTCATAGTTATAAGCCGTGCCCATGGAACAGACTTATACGAAGAACAAAAAAATGGCTATATCCCTTTGAGGTTTGTAACAATTAAACATCTCCATCATCTTATTTTGATCTCATCTGCTGGTTATGATTATATCTTGGCAAAATACCCTGCATTTAAAGAAAAATACCACATTTTCAAATTGGGAATGCAAGACCAGTATTCTATGGCAAAACATTCCACAGATAATGCTCTAAGAATAATTTCTTGTGCACGAATGGAAAAAGTAGAAGCAATTGATTTGCTTCTAAGAAGTTTAATAAGACTCAAGATCAAAATCCAGAATTGCTAATAGAATGGAATCATTTTGGAAGTGGGTCAGAATTGAAAATATTCAACGAATTATTCGTAGGCTTCCTTCTTCAAATTTGAAAATTAATTTGCGCGGTAATATTAATAACGATGAACTATTGGAATACTATAAGAATAATTTAATTGATATCTTTATTAATACGAGTGATTCAGAGGGACTACCAGTATCTATTATTGAGGCACAAAATTTTGGAATTCCTGTTATAGCTCCAGCATTAGGTGGTATACCAGAAATAGTAAATGGAAATAACGAGTTATTTATTATCTTCACAACCTAATGAAATTGAAATTGCAGAAACAATAAATCTGTTTTAGTAGAAATAGACAAGATTGAGAAGAAAAAAATGAAGCCAGAAAAAATTTCTTAATCAATTTTAATGCAGAAATAAATTATAACGAGTTCGTAAAAAATTTCTTAATATAATTTTTGTTTAATGGAAAGTCTAATTAAAAAAAGTATACGAAAACTAATTTACTACTCTAATTATAATACGATAAAGAATAGTCTTACTGTCTTCAATTATCACCAAGTTAGCTCTAAATTTGAACCTAAAATGCACGATATGGGCACGTGGACAAAGATAAATTTTTTAAAAGCAAATGAATTACATTAAAGAACATTACGTGGTAGTTACTTTGCAAGAAGGATTTGAGATTATTAAAGACAAACAAAATGTATGCTAAATATGCTGCAATAACTTTTGACGATGGCGATAAAACATTATATGATATAGTGCCAATCTTAACCAGTTATAATTTACCTGCTACATTCTTTCTCAATACTGCTTATTTGAACAACGAAAGTTATGGTTATCAAATAATTAAATATTTATTACATGCTGAAGATGGTATGGTTGTTCCAGAATTTCTACTAAAAAATGTAAATAATATTCGCAACACTTTGAATAGAATTGAATATAAGCACTTTAGGGAAATATTCAGAAATTTTTTAAAAGAATTTCAACCCAATTTAGATTTATATATAAATGAATCCTTTATAGAGAAATTAGATCAATCATTATTCCATATAGGGTTACATGGCCATACACACGAACGTTATTCAATGATGAATGAAGAGTGGCAGAAATTAGATTTAATAAAGAATATTGAAATACTTTCTTCTTATAACAATTACCGTCCTTTTTTTGCAATACCGTATGGTAAGAGTATAGATTGGAATATGAATACAATTAAAATAGCACTAAATTTAGATTGTGAAGTATTATACCACGATTCGATTAATCTGTTTTATAGAGTCGGTATAAACCGTATTCCTGCGGATCATTTAACAATAGAGGAATTAATGATCAAGAACTTAGAGGATAAAATTTTGGCAATTAAGATATCAAAACATACCCTGAAGATTTTCAAAGAATATTTCCACTCTTACAAAAATTCCTAAATGTTCAGGAAAATACAAGTAAATTAATTAGATTATTTGATAACTTTTGGCAGACAGATGAAAAACATTGTGGCTATTTGTTGGAAGATAATGGAAAGATTGTAGGATTTTTAGGTTATTTATTTTATCGAAGAATAATAAATAATGAAACACATAAACTTAAGGATTTAGAAGATTCATACTTTATAACATTAAGCGATTGGTTCGTTTAAAGGATTTATTGATTCAAAAAATAAAAGTATTCACTAAAAGCGAAGATCTAAATCAGATAAATTGATGGCACAGAAAAAAAAGTAGTGAGCGATCATTTAAGATTTAGCAAATTAAAATATGCAGCAGTACTTATTAATGGGGTAAAAATTTTCATAGTTTATACAATCAGGCAAAAGAAGAAGCTTCCATTCGCAGAGATACACTATATTAGTAATCTTGAAATATTTCTCGAAGAATTTCAATGGTTAAGAAGTTTGGTTTCATTCAAATTAAAAGTATTTGGATTTTTTATTGATAAAAGATTTTTGACGGGAAGAGTATTTCCATTTATGTATGAGTATAAATATCCTATCCCTAATATTTATATTTCGGAGTTACTTGAACCGCACCAAATAGATCTGTTATATTCTGAAAAATTTGTCTTATATGGATAGGAGGTTATGAATATACTTTTTGTTCATCATGGAAAAGGTATCGGTGGAGCGCCTTTAAGTTTATTATATTTTTTAAAGGAGCTTAAGAATTATAATTATAAACTCAAGGTAATTTTTATTTATGAAAGTGATGTTGTTAATCTGTTCAAGGAAGCAAATATTGAAATTAGATTTTGGATCAAGGATTTACAAATACTTCTATAAATATTATGGGCATAGTGAAGCGGGATTTTATAAATGGTACCAGATATTTGCACAGACACGACGAATAATATCCTGGGTATTATCTGCTTTTTATTACTCAAAAAAGATACTTGAAAAAGAGAATTCTGATATAATTCATTTTAATTCTTCCGTTTTAACCGACTGGTGTATTGCAAGTAGAAATTTGAAAGCAAAAAAGATTATTCATATTCGTGAACCTTTAGCCCGAGGTTACTTTGGAATTAGAAGAGATCTTCTTAGATACATTTATTCAAAATATTGTGATCACATAATTGCAATCAGTCCAGATAATATGCGAAGAGTTAATTTGCCAAATAAAACTAGTGTTGTCTATAACCCAATTAATTTTAATGACTTTGACTATTCGAAATATAGTCAGCAGTCAAATGAAAAGGTTAAGAAAATACTTTTTCTTGGAGGCATTCACAAAGCTAAAGGATTCGATGTCCTTGTTGATGCACTTAAATATTTAAATAGTAATATTCAAATAATCTTGTGTGGGTATTATAGTGATTCAAATTCAAGCCAGCAGTTATTTAGTAAGATGCATAAAAAATTAAAAAATTGCAAAAGCTCTAAAAATGTACAAATCCTAGGGGTCGTTAATGATATTCAAAATGTTATAGCATCTGTTGATGTTGTTATCTTTCCCCACTATTCCTCATTTCGCCAGACCAATAATTGAAGCCGTGCAATGGGCAAACCTGTGATTGCGTCTGATTTACCAGGATGGATGAATTAGTAATTAAATAATGAAACAGGTTTGTTGGTTGAACCAAATAATCCGGAGTCCCTGGCAAGGGCAATTAATGGGTTATGTTCCGATAAGGAAAGATGTAAAAGGATGGGAGAAAAATGGTTACATTAGAGCTTTGGAATTATTTAACGTCAAGATTACTGCAAAACAATTAATGAAGGTTTATGAATCGGTTTTATAAATACAGCTTATTGTTTCTATTGATAGCACAAAGCAGTATTCCCTTTTTCTTTGGAAACGAATATTTAATTGCAGGATTTATTTATTCTTTCATATTATTTTTATCTATAAATAGATCAATAGACAAATACATAATCCTCTATTCAGCAATTTTTGTTTCTTTATTCATTTTGCATTTTTTCTTTGCCGATGATTTTGTATCGAGTTTAATGGTAGGCTATATCATACGTATTTTCTTTGCATATTTTACTATTAGGGTTATTGGCGAGGAGTTTGGTAAGTACGTAGTTAATATTATTTATTTTTTCGCAGTTGTCAGTTTTTTTTCTTTTTATATACCGCTTTCATTATTTCGGCTGCAAATATTACAACTTCATTATATTATAATGTATTCAAAGGTTTAGAGGTTTACCCTGATAATTTCCGCATAAATATTATACTTTATACACCGGATTACTGGTTAAATTGGATCCCTCCGCGTAATGCAGGACCCTTTTTGGAACCGGGTGGATTTGCAACATTTCTTGTTGTGGCTATTATCTTAAATTTTGAAACTAAAAAAATGTTTGATAAAAAAATATCATTTTTTATTTTAGCTTTACTCAGCACCTTTTTCTCGCTCATACATATTGCTTCCCCTCATCTTAGTATTATTCTTTTATCCAAACGAAATTTCAGGAGTATTGCCATTGGATACCATTCATAATATTCTTATCATACTTTAGTTATTATCAGCTTCCGTTCTTAGGAAAAAATCGAATCACAGTACACGGAGTTTAGTTTATATAGCAACCCTTATAGCGAGCGTACCCGTTTAGCAAGTACATACTATGACATTCAGTCAATTATGAAAAATCAATAATTGGTAAAGGAAGAGTGGAAAGAGATGAATTCGAGCGTGATGTTAATGGATTTACTGCACTTGTCAAACAATTTTGGACTTATAGGTTTCTTTACTTATTTCGGTTTTATTTTTTATTTCCTTAAAGAAAAAGGGCATTATTTCAAAATATAAATAATGAATGGATTTTTTATTCGGTGATAATACTTGCTGGAAAATGGATTCTCTCAGGGATATTCGGAAAACCTTTTTTATGTCTCTTTTTTATTTATATAACTGCTTATAAAAGTTATAGCCAGATAACTCATTAATTTATTATGAAAAAATACTTTTTATACCCTTCTGCTGGTTTAGGGGTGCCCCAGTAAGTCTTCTTTATATTATTAAATATCTTAATATACCTAATACAAAAATCCAAGTACTTTTTTAAAAAAATTCTGATGCTGTAAAATTATTTGAAAAATTGAGTATAAAATTGTATAGTAGTTAAAGGGTATTTTTACGAAAATTTCTATAAGTATTTTATTCACACAGTTCCAAATAATATTAAATACTACCAAATTATAAGAGCCGTACGCGTGTTTTTCTCCTGGATACTTTCCTCTTTCATATTTGCTCCAAGTATCCTTAAAAAAGGAACCCTGATTTGTTATATCTAAATTCATCGGTGCTTTCTGATTTTGCATTTGCCGCAAAAAGACAAAAAATTAAAAATCTTGTTCACATCAGAGAACCTATTGCTCAGGGTATATTTGGATTACGTAAAAAACTAATAAGTTTGATTTTTAATTATGCTTGTGATGATATCATTGCAATTAGTCATGATAATGCAAAAGGTTAGAAAATAAGAGGACAAAAGTGATTTATAACTTTGTTGATTCTCCTGAAAATTCTCAAACGCAAGAATCAATAAGAGAGTTGAATGAAAATTTTACTTATTATCTCTATTTAGGAGGAAAATTCAATACTTAAAGGCATTGAAGTAATAACTGATGCATTAAAGTATCTTGATAAGAATATATGTATTATTTTTTGTGGATATTTTAATGACAATATCACAAGAAAGGAAAAATCATTAACTATTTCTTTAAAAGATACCATTCTAAAAGAATTAGAATATTGAATAAATTGAGAAATGCCGAGAATGCAATAATTATTGGTTTTACTAATGATGTGCCTCATTATCTTGAACTATCACAAGGACTGATATTCCCCGCTATTCGAGAACATTTCCCAAGACCAATTATTGAGGCTTTTGGTGACGAAAAGAAAATAGCAATCGCTTCAGACTTACCGGGAATTGAAGAAATAATCAAGGATGGAGAAAATGGATTTCTATTTAAAACATTCTCTTCAGAAGATTTAGCTAGAAAAGTAAATTTTACAAAAGGATTAACAACTAAAGAAAGAATTCAGATCGGAGAGAAAGCCTATGAGAGCTATTTAGAAAAGTTCTCAGTTAAAAATGTTAACAGAATAAGAGAAATAATAATATCTATTATTGGGGAATAATAAAAAATTATGTCAAATTTCATAAATAATATATTAAAAAAAATATGGACTAATAATTAATAAATATCCACCCGTGATTTGGATCGACGTATCAAGTTGCTCAACACTTGTAGTATTGACACAGTATTGGATGTTGGGGCAAGTACCGGGGGGTATGGGATATTAATGCGTAATATTGGTTATAATGAAAGGATAATATCTTTTGAACCAATTAAGCATTCATTTAATGAACTAAAAAAAATGCAATTCGAGATTCGAAATGGGTAGTTTATAATTACGCATTGGGTGATGTTGATAAAACTGCTATGATCAATATAAGTGAAAATTATGATAGCAGTTCATTTTTATCTATTACAGAGGTGCATTGTGATATTGAAAACAAATCAAAGTTTTTTTCAAGTGAAGAGGTAGTTATAAAAAACTGGATTCAATTTACGCTTCTCTTAAATTGAGCAATGAATCAATACTATTAAAATTAGATGCACAAGGATTTGAAAAACGGATTTTAGAAGGAGCCCAACAGTCAATAGATAAAATAAATTGTATCCAAATTGAATTGTCATTCCAGCCACTATATGGTGGCTCAAGTAATTATCTTGAAATGATTAATTACTTAGATACTTTAGGATTTGAAATTTGCGGTATAGAGCCTGGTTTTCAGGATAATAAAACTGGTAAATTATATCAATTTGATGGATTCTTTATTTCTAAAAGACTTAATCATCTGTTTAAATAAGTTATTTAACTTTGAATGTATGAAGGAAGATATATAAAGATTTAAAATTGTTGAATGGTGTATGAAATCTAAGAATATTATTTTCACCGGCAGCTTTCAATATCCTACAGGATATGCATCAACCAAAAGAATAGATCACCTGATTACTTATTTAAATAAAGCTGGATATAATTGTCAGGTTATATTATTTAGTAATAACAAAAGATCGGGCATTTTAATCAGACGGTTTATAAGTGTTTATATCATTTCGATATTAAAATTCTTAATTTTTTATTCTTACCGGTTTCTCTCGCTCTTTTTATTAAACTTCTATATGATAATCCTAAAAAGGATAAAAACTATCTTTACGTTTATAGTGGTATTACATTTGAAAATATATTAATTATAATCTTTGCAAGATTATGGAATTATAAAATCATTGTGGATTATGTTGAAGATTTTTCTTTTAGTCAAGAAAAAGTTACTTTTATTCGAAGAATAAAAAACTGGTCAAATAGTATATTGGGGAAAAAAGTTTCCAAATTTGCTGATTTCATAGTGGTTATTTCAGAATATTTATTAACAAAATATAAAAGTTAGTGCCAGATAATTTTCCGGTTTTACTTCTTCCTATTAGTGCTCAGCCAAATAATTTTAATAAAAACACATACGTGAATAAACAAATTAAGATTTTATACTCCGGTACTTATGGTGTAAGGATGGCGTTATCTTTTTAATTCATGCATTTAAAAAACTCGTTGATGATAACAATGAAGTCATATTAATCCTTACTGGCGTAGTGAAGGTAAAAGCTGCGGAGATAGGAAATTCAGGGAGAATTATTTGTGAAAAATATTTTAACCCTGACATAAATGGTCAATTGTTTTATAATTTTATCGGAACGTAAATAATGCTGTCAAATAAAAATTTTCATCGTTTATTAAGATTTTTACTAAATGTTTTATGCCATTGAAAATTTTAATAATAAAAAGATCTTTGGGGAAAGCCGGTAACAACTTAAAATTTGGACCAAATGTTTCATTCTATAACCGTAAGAAATTTTTATTGGGAATGATGTATTTATAGGAGATGGAAGTACGGTTGCCGGGAATGTAAAGGTGACAATAGGAAATAATGTAATGTTTGGGCCGGAAGTTATGATACGAGGTGGTGATCATAATTTTTCATACGTTGGTAAGCCGATGCGTCAGGTTAAGGAAGGTGGTATAAATTTGCCCAGTACTATTGAAGATGATGTCTGGATAGGAACAAGAGCTATTATATTGAAAGGCGTTACAATTAGAGAAGGTTCTGTAATCGGTGCTGGATCAATTGTTAGTAAAGACATCTTACCGTATTCAGTGTCAGCGGGAATACCTTGTAAACCTATTCGATGCAGATTTACCGGCTCCGATTTAGAAAAACATTTGAGTATGGTAAATTCTAAATATAGCTTGGAAGAAATAATTTCCCTCTATTCAAATCAGAATTTGAAAGACCTGATTGTTTAACAAAAATATTCTCATTCTGGTGCCTGGTAAAGATGCTCGTGGCGGGATAAATAATTATTATTTTACTTTAAGAAAACACCTGCAATCAAACATCTTCTATTTACAGCGTGGCGAACGTAATTGGCCTAATAGGCAAAATGTATTCTTTGAAGTTTGGCGTGAATAACTGATCTTATTAAATTTTTCATTGTAATAAGAAAAGAAAAATTGAACTAGTTCAAACTACTACCTCCTTTCTTCGCTTGCATTATTCAGAGATGGTCTATTTGTAATATTCTGTAAGTTATTAAATAAAAAGTGATTGTTTTTATTAGAGGCTGGGATTATAGTTTTGCAAGCAATTTAGAAGGTAAAAGTTTCTCACTATTCAAATTCATATTCTTTAAAGCCGACGCTCTGATAGAATTATCAAAAGACAATAAACAAAGGTTATTAAATTGGGGTTATAAAAAGAATATTTATTTGGAAACCACTACAGTTGATGATGAAATAGAAAATGCAGCAACATTAAATATTATATTAGACAAATATGAAACCATCCCGGAGTCAATTAATATACTTTTACTTTCTCGAATAGAAAAAGAGAAAGGAATTTTTGAAGCTATTGATGCCTTTGCTGCTATCCTTTCAAGCAATCTAAAATATAAACTTATCGTTGCCAGGTGACGGCAATGAAATAATAAATGCAAAAAATATGTTATTGATAAAAAAATTAATGGTGTGTTTTTTAGGTTTTGTAAATGGGCAAAAAAAAATAGATACTTATCTTGATGCTCATATTTATTTATTTCCGACTTATAGTGAGGGTATGCCGAATTCAGTTCTTGGAAGCGATGGCTTGCGGTTTACCTATATTAACAACTCCTGTTGGCGGTATTCCGGATATTTTTGAAAACGGTAAAATGGATATTTTATTGATGTAAAAATATACCTGATATCACGGAGAAACTCATCAAACTTAGCAATAACAGAAAAATATGCTGGAAATAGGGTCTTATAATTTTACTTATGCACGGAACAATTTCTCAGCGAAAATAGTGGCTTCGAGAATAATTAGTATATTTGAAGAAATATTAAGAAAATAATTATTAAATATGTGCGGCATATTCGGATACATAGGCAATAATCCTAAATCATTTGATAGAGAGTTATTAACTCTAAAGCACAGAGGTCCCGACAATAATTCTTCTTTTTCACACCAATCCTATAACAAACATATTTACTTAGGTCATACACGTCTAAGTATTGTTGATCTATCCGCCAAGGCTAACCAGCCTATGTCATCATCAGATCAGGAAATTATTTTAATATTTAATGGTGAGATTTATAACCATAATGAACTTAGATTAAATTGTCTTAAGGATGAAAAGTTTATTTCAAACTCTGATACCGAAACTATATTAAAACTGTATCAGAAGCTTGGTTTAGATTTTATTAATGAGCTTAACGGCGATTTCGCTTTATCAATTTATGATAAACGATTGGAAAAGATATTCCTTTTCAGAGACAGGCTAGGGTAAAACCACTTTACTATTATAGAAATGAAAATGAATTTATATTTGCTTCTGAAATCAAAGCAATATTTGCTGCAGGAGTTGAAAAGAAAATTTCAGAACAAAGTTTGAATGAGTATTTTATTTTTAAGTATGTACCGGAAAACAATACTTTGCTTTCGAATGTTTATCGGTTGCAGCCCGGTAATTATATTACTCTTGATTTGAAATCTTTTGAATTGATCATTAAATCATACTGGCAGCTTAAAAAGAAATCCGAATATTCGAAAATGCATTATGAGGATGCAAAGGATCTATTAAGTGATTTGACGGGCAAAGCTATTAGAGCACAATTGATGTCCGACGTACCGTTAGGGACTTTCTTTTCAGGTGGTTTAGATTCTTCTATAATAGTTTACCACTTAAAAGATCATACTGATATAATACATTATGCCGCAAGGAAGTCTAAAGAGGACCTTAAAAATGAGGTTCCACATCCGATTATCATTATGCAGAAAAACTTGCAAAGGAATATTCATTGAATCTTATTCCAATTGATATTGGTAATGAGGAGCTTAATGTTGATATAATTAATAAAACATTATACTATTCGGATGATCTCATCGCAGATGGATCACAGATTCCATCGTACCTAATTACACGTGAAGCTTCAAAACGAACTAAAGTATTGCTTTCCGGTATGGGCGCAGATGAACTATTTTTAGGATATGCAGGTCATCAGCTTACTTTAATGGCAAGTTATTTTGATAATTTACCGCAGTTCTTAAAATCCTTAAGCGGAAGTTTATTAAGTAACTTAAAAGCGGGGCAAGGATCATTAAAAGCATATAAGCGTTATCTCCAAAAATTTGGAAGATATATTAACAATCCCCTTAGATATGGTTTTTATAACATAGTTGGTGACCTTGAAAATTCAATGTCTGTTTATTCATCGCCCAATAATAATCCTTTAGAAGTGTTCAGAAAATATTTTGGAAATGATAATGATCCCTTTGATAACATCTCTGCTTTTGAATTGAATAATTTCCTGGTGAAAAATCTGCACTACATAGATCGAATGTGCATGGCAAACTCTATTGAAGGGCGTGTCCCCTTTTAGATTACCGACTTGTTGAGTTTGCATATTCACTTCCCCGTTCTTATAAACTAAGTGCATCGGGCAGAGGTAAACGAATATTAAAGGATATGGCATCACAGTATTTACCTGATTATATTATAAAAAGAAGAAAATCAGGTTTTGGAATGCCTCTAAGAAGTATTTTTAGTAGTGAAGATAAAATAAATTCTTTAATTGATTATGAAATGTTAAATGAAATTAAAAACTTTTCAGTTGATAATATTAAACGCATTATCAAAAACCATATAGATGGCTCAGAAGATAACTCTGCTTTGATTTATTCAATAGTTTCATTTCAGATGTGGTATAAGATATTTATTAATAGATAGCTTATTAATTTTAACAATTAAAATTTGTATTACATTTACATATGATTGAAAAAGATATTGAACAAGTAAAAGATTTTTGGGATAAAAATTTATGCGGGAATCGCTTTGTAAAATCGAAATTTCCTTCAAAAGAGTTTTTGAAGAGTACACTGTTTTTCGATACAAGAAAACACATCACTTACCCTTATATATTAATTTTGACTGTGCTGCTGGCAAAGATGTTTTAGAAATTGGTTTAGGCATTGGTGCTGATGGAATAAATTGGGCAAGAAAATCTAAAACCTATACAGGTGTTGATCTCACTAATGAGGCAGTTGAAGCGACAAAAATACATTTTAACTTAAAGGGTTTAGCAGGAAATATTATACAAGGTAATGCTGAGAAATTAGACTTTCCAAATGAGGCATTTGATTTAGTTTACTCACATGGTGTTCTTCATCATACACCCAATATGGTTAGTGCTTTTAATGAAATTAATAGAGTTTTAAGAAAAAATGGTGAAATCATAATAATGTTATATGCTAAAGAATCTTTTAATTATTGGATTAGAATTCAATTGCTTTTCAGGATAAGACTTATAATTGAAATCATTAAAAATTATTTTGGCATAAAAAGCAAAGGTGTTTGGAAAGCTCATATTTTCAACTTTAAGAAAATTGGTGGCAGGTATATGAGTTGGAAAGAATTCCCGCATCATTGTACAGATGGGCCAGATTGTGCCATAGCTTTTATACTATCTAAGCAAGCAGTTATCAAGTTATTCGAAAAACTGGTTTTAAAATTACAAAAATTAAAAAGCACACTTCCTTGGGGGTAAATTTCCTAAGGTAGAACGATTTATCGCTAGCTTGATAGGTTTTCATAGAATCATTTGGGCTGAAAAGAAATAAAAAAAACATAACAGAATCAATGAAACAGCTAACACTAAACCTTAATAAATATTTCTGTGCTTAATCTTTCATAAAACTTGAGATTTATTCAATGCAAATTCAACTTTAGGAAAAACTTTAAGCGCTAAAATCTCCGTATCTAATCTGCTACCAAAAGTATCTAAGTTTATTCTCTATCTTTCCCCTCTATACTTTCACGGAATATTTGATAAAGTATCTTCTGGACCTATTATATTTCTTGTTACGTGAATTTTAATATCCTCACCTTCTTGTTCTTTCTTCTCTTGCGTTTTTAGTTTTAAATTTTCTTCAAGAACTTTTATAATATTGATCAGATCTTTTTTCTTCATATTCTCATAATCTGTTTTTCTCAATGCTTCGTATGCTCTGTCAAGTTCCTCTGAGATTTTTTGAGCCCTGACTACATTTTTAATTCGCTGCTCTGATATGAACTGCTCCTCAATAATTTGCGTAACCTCTTCAATTTTATCTTTTAACTCCTTGCTCCATTTAATTAATGTTGGTTTACTCACATTTACCTTCTTCGCAATCACATCAAATGATAATCCTTCAGCTCTTAATTCAATAAATTTCTGTTGCTTTTCAATACTGATAGTCATATATATACCTATGATTTACTTTAAATAATTTTACTAAAAATCTATTATAATTAAAGTTATAATTTCCCTATAGTAATACCTTTGTTATAATTTTCAATTTATAATTGACTTTAATTTATCACAAAGTGATGCCTTTGGCATAATTTAGAATTAAAAAATGTAAAGAAACAGTAAAGTTTTAGTTAACTTCTTTCCCTTCAAAAATAATAATTCAAACCGTTAAAACAATGACTAATAATTTTTTGTATTTAGTTCTCAACGGGATTAATCCGTTGAGAATAGTAATTCTAAGAGTTATGAACCGTTTCAACGGTTTACAAAAACTATCTCCACTAAGTAACCCAACGAAGCATATATCCCGATTTATAACGATATTCACTCAATCATTCAATAATCTCCTAACCGTTAAAATTTTTTAATTAAAATAAGAAAACGAGTGGTCATTTAATTATTTTAGCATATTATTTTGATTTTAACTAAGCATTAAAAATTTTATACTACTATGATTCAACTTGTCCAAAATCTTAAAGACGGAAAAATGGAATTGCTTGAGGTACCATTACCTGCATTGGACAATAATAAAATATTAGTAAGAAATTATTATTCTGTTATAAGTGCAGGTACAGAAGGAAAAACGGTTAAGGATGCACGCCTTGGATACATTGGTAAAGCAATGGCAAGACAAAAGGAGGTTAAGCAAGTATTTGAATCTGTTAAAACTCAGGGTATTACACAAACATATCAAATGGTAATGAACAAACTGGATGCTCCTTCGCCATTAGGTTACACTTGTCGCCGGTGAAGTAATAAATATTGGCGATAAAATAAATGATATTAAGGTAGGTGATTTTGTAGCCTGCGGTGGTGCAGGTGCAGTACACTCGGAATATGTTTCTGTACCGCGTAATTTATGTGTTAAACTCCCCTCCCCCACAGATATTAAGTTAGCAGCTTTTACAACAGTAGCATCAATTGCACTCCAGGGTATCAGGCAGGCAGACCTTAGATTAGGTGAAAACTGTGTAGTAATTGGATTAGGATTAATCGGTCAATTAACTTTGCAAATGTTAAATGCTGCAGGTGTCTTCCCTATCGGTATTGATGTTGAAGAACGACAGGTTGGGTTAGCAAATAAAATTGGAATCGGGAAATCTTTTACCCGCAACAGGAATGATATTGAGAAAACGATCTACGAACTTACTAAAGGTTATGGTACAGATGCAGTTATAATTACTGCAGGCACAGCCTCAAATGATCCTGTTGAACTTGCAGGGCGATTATGCAGACGCAAAGGTAAAGTGATAATAGTTGGAGCAGTACCAACCGGATTTACACGAGAGCATTATTATAAAAAAGAACTTGAGTTAAAAATGTCCTCAAGCTATGGACCGGGCAGATATGATTCTGATTACGAAGAAAAAGGAATAGACTACCCGATCGGTTATGTAAGATGGACTGAGAACCGGAATATGCAGGCATATATTGAACTGCTGGATTCCGGTAAGCTTAAGATGCAGGATTTAATTACACACGTTTATGATTTTGAAAAAGCTGCTTCTGCTTATGATATGATACTGAAAAAAGAAGAGCAGTTTGTGGGGGTGGTTCTTGACTATAAGATAAAAGATTCCCAAAGGGATGCAGAGCCAAAAAGTAAAAAGATAAAAGTTACAAGTGAAACGAGAAATGAAAAGGTGCACGCCCTTCCTTTGCTCAGGGTGCACGCTCAGTATGCAGACGACGGAACAGGAAGCATAATGAAGAGCAAACTACTTACGGCCATCTACCAACAACCTACTACATACCACCCACTAACTCCTAAAATCGGTTTTATTGGCGCAGGAAGTTTTGCACAGAATTTTCTACTGCCTAATCTTAAGGGCAAATGCGAATTTATCAGTGTTGCCACGTCCCGTAGTCATACTTCAAAAAATATTGCTGGTAAGTATGGATTTAATTCTGCAACGGGAAATGCGGATGAGGTTATAAATGATGAAAATGTTAATACAATTTTTATTGCAACCAGACATAATCTGCATGCTGAAAATGTTATTAAGGTTTTAGAGGCAGGTAAAAATGTATTTGTAGAAAAGCCGCTTGCTATGAATGAAGAAGGATTAGAAATTATAAATTCAAAATTTCACTGCCCAATGGAAAATTATAAATTCAAGGTTGATGGTTGGCTATAATAGAAGGTTTGCACCCTTGATTGTTAGGTTAAAAAGTGAAATAAGCAGCGTACTGCCAAAAGCAATTAATTACAGAATAAATGCAGGTACAATTCCAAAAGAACATTGGGTGCAGGATAATGAAATTGGCGGCGGAAGAATTATAGGTGAGGTTTGTCATTTTATAGATCTTTGTATGTTCGTTGCCGGTGCGCCGATAGTTTCAGTTTCAGGTGATGTAATGGAAACAGCAGACAACTTGATGGATACTATTTCTATCAGCTTAAAATTTGCGGACGGCAGTATTGCAAACATTTCTTATTTTTCCAATGGTGACAAATCCTTAGCTAAAGAATATCTTGAGGTATTTTGCGGCGGGCAGGTAATGATTGTTGATGATTTTAAAGAACTAAAAATATTAGGGAGTAAATCACATACAATAAAAATGAAGAAGCAGGATAAAGGACATGCTGCAGAAGTTGATGCGTTTATTAAATCAATTAAAGACGGACTCCCTCTCCTATTCCATTTAATGAGTTGTATCTAAGCAGTCTTGCAACTTTTAAGGTGATTGAGGCAATCAAAACAAGATCAGTCATAAAATTTTAATCGCAATGGATTTATTAAATGAAGCTTTGGGCAGGCTGCTAAGATATATTGAAAAAGAGAACTACCGTGGGTGGGATCCTTATGATGCACTTTCTTCTCCTTTGTTTAAGCTGCCATTTTTTAGATCAAATAAGTTTATAAGATTTGCTGCACAGCAAGCGGTTAAACGATCTCCTATTAATTTAAGACCATTGTTATTTATTCCTAAAGGTTATAATCCCGTTACATTGGGATTGATGCTGCAAGGTTGCTTCCGTTACTGCAAAGAAAATTCAAAATTCAAAACGTCCGGAATGTCAAATTAGCAAAGATTGAGTTTTTAATTAGTGAGTTAGAACGATTGCAGTCAAAAGGGTTTTCGGGAAGCTGCTGGGGTTATGATTTTGATTGGGAGGCAAGAATGCAAACATACCTGCATTTACACCTACAGTGGTTGCAACAGGCTTTATTACTAATGCACTTTTTATCTGTTACAGCATTACCGGAAATCAAAAAGCAAAAGAACTACTTATAAGCTCAGCTAACTTTGTATTAAAAGATTTAAATCGCACTTATTCTGGAAACCATCATCCATCATCCCTTATCCATCATCCATTTTGCTTCTCCTACTCCCCTTCTGATAAACAAATAGTTTATAATGCAAGTATGAAAGGCGTTAGAATATTATCACAGGTCTATTCAATTACGAAAGAGACACAATTATTGAAACTGCAAAGAATGCAGTTGAGTTTGTTATTAAAGATCAGAATGCTGATGGCTCATGGTTCTATTCTAAAAAGGATGCAGGTAAATGGGTAGATAACTATCACACAGGATATATACTGGACTGCCTTGACGAATACCGCAATCATTCTAATGATAAAAGCTATGACGAAAATATTAAGCGCGGTTATGAATTCTACATAAACAACGTTTTTGAAGAGGATGGAGCACCTAAGTTTTACAATAACAAAAAATATCCAATTGACTGTACTGCAGGAGCACAATCAATATTAACATTAACCAGATTTGGGGATAAGGATATTGCTTTAAAAGTTGCAGATTACATGATTAAGAATATGCAGAATAAAGCAGGATTTTTTTATTTTAGAAATTATGGTTATAAAAAAGATAAAACATCATTCATGCGCTGGTCAAATGCATGGATGTTCACTGCCTTAGCTGTCATACATCAAATTAAGATGAAAAAGAAATACGCACTTTTACAAATGATGTTGAAGATCATTCTATCTGGTTCAATGATTTAAGATATGAAACAGGGAAAAAGTTGTTGCTGAGGGAATGCCTATCCTTTTAGATATTTATAAAAAGTTAAATATAAAACAACTTTTTTTTTTACCGGTTACATGGCAGAAAAATTTCCAGAGGTTGTAAGAATGGTGTTACCATACGGTCACGAAGTTGCTTCACATGGGTATTCTCACAAAGTTGCTGAAGCTTTTGATGTGTTACCTTTAAATAAACAGATCGAGCATTTAAAAAAATCCAAACAATTACTCGAAGATATTTCCGGTCAGGAAGTAATTTCATTTCGAGCGCCTGCATTAAGAGTAAATCAACATACCCCAATTGCACTGGAAGAAACAGGTTTTAAGATTGATTCCTCTGTTGCTTCACAGAGGTTTGACATGTTTTTATCTTTTGGGGGATTAAATAAATTAAAATGGTTGACTGCACCCAGGCTGCCTTATAGAACTGCAAAAGATAATCTTTTTAAAAAAGGAAATAGTTCAATTATCGAAGTACCTCTATCTGCATTATTACTGCCTTTTACAAGCACTACTATGCGAATATTTCAAACATTGACTTTCATACAAAAAAGGATAATTAATATTGAATCAATGTTGAACGAAAAACCAATGGTATTCGATATTCACCCAAACGAATTCATTGATGAATCAAGCGATGTTAGGGTAATCAAGAGAAGGGCTTCAAATACAATCTCTTATTTTTTAAAAGATGTACTAAGAGGAAGATTGAAAATTAAAAACCTTGGTAATAGTTGTGTCCCGATTTATGAAAATTTAATCATTTATTTTCAATCTCATAATTTTAACTCATTACCGCTCAAAGAATACTGTCAAACCAAAGGTTACCTATGAGAATTTTTATTGTAACAATGGATGACCCTCTTTATACAATTCCCTTCTTTAAGGAAATAATAGATGCGCGTAAAAATGATATTGTTGGTTTAGCAGTTGCATCGGGCGATAGAATGAAGATTAATAAACATAGATCTAAGTTTACTTACCTGATCAGTTTATTATTAATAATGGGACCCTTTTTCTTCCTCTCTAATTCTCTTATTACTATTTCATTCAAAATTAGAAAGTTTCTTTCAAATAAAATCCCTTTTATTAAAACACCCTCAATCATAGGATATGCTAAACAAAAAGGGATTAAAACCTTTGTGATAAAATCACCAAATGATAAAATATTCTTAAATGAGCTTAGGGGCTTGTCACCTGATGTGATAATTAATCAGTCACAGCATATTCTAAAATCTGATTTTTTAAGTATCCCAAAAATAGGTGTACTTAATCGTCATAATGCATTGTTACCTAAAAACAGAGGAAGGCTAACTCCTTTTTGGGTATTATACAATGATGAAAAAGAAACCGGTGTATCAATTCATTTTGTAAATGCGGGAATTGATTCTGGTGATATTATAGTTCAAAAGAAATTTGAAATTGTACGGGAGATACATTTAAAAGCATAGTAAATAAAAATTATAAAATTGCGGGTAAAGCGATGATAGAAGCACTTAATTTAATCGAATCCGGTAATTTCAAAAGAATGAACAATTCGGATGAAGAAGCCACATATAATTCCACCCCATCCTTTAAGCATGCTTTTACATATAGAATCCATAGAATATTTAGATGAAAAAAATCTGTTTTCACCTGGCTCATCCTGCCCATTATCATTTATTTAAGAATATTATAAAAGCTTTGCAAGTAGATAATAATGTCTTGATTACCTATAACGATAAAGATGTATTAAAATACTTATTAGAAAACGATCGTGAATATAATTTTAAATTTGTGAAAATAGATTCACTGAGAAAATCAAACTCAATCTTATCCCTAAGTTCTGAATTTGTTCAGAAAGAATTTGGCTTGTACAAAGTTCTTAAAAAAGAAAGACCGGATTTAATAGTTGGCACTTCAATCATTATTGCTCACATCGGCAAATTGCTTGGGATAAAATCCATCATAGTGAATGAAGATGATTTTGATGTAGTATATAATTCTGTGAGGATCGGTTACCCATTCGCTAATAATATATTATCCCCTGCTTGCTGTAGAACTTTACATTTTGAGAGTAAATCTATTACTTATAGTGGTTATCATGAGTTGGCGTATTTAACGCCTGAGTTTTTTCAACCGAATCTGAATAATATTATCGAATTAACTTCGAACAACGTTAGTAAATATTTTATAATTAGATTCTCTGCATTGGCAGCGCATCACGATGTAGGAAAAAGTGGAATTAGTTCCGAAATTGCTGAAAAAATAATTTCGTTGCTTAGTCAATATGGAAGGGTTTACATTTCCTCGGAAAAAGATCTTCCAAAGCGGTTCGCAAAATATAGGATTTCAATAGATCCACTTAAAATTCATGATGCATTAAATTTTTCTTTCTTATACATTGGCGATAGCCAAACAATGGCAGCAGAAGCTGCGGTGCTTGGTGTACCTTCAATCAGGTTTAATGATTTTGTTGGAAAGCTAAGCTATCTTGAAGAATTAGAACACAAATACGGACTTACTTACGGAATAAAAACTTCAGAACCTGAAAAATTATTTCAAAAAATAGATGAACTTCTCTCTATGCCCAATCTAAAGGAAGAGTGGCAGAAACGCAGAATGAAAATGCTCGCTGATAAAATTGATGTAACTGCTTTTATGGTTTGGTTTATAGAAAATTATCCGGAGAGTGTGAAAGTGATGAAAGAAAACCCAGAGTATCAGGAAAGGTTTAAATAAGATAAAAGTCCCGCAATAATGTATGAAGCAGCAGAGGTGGCGGGAGGGGAGGACATAAAGGAAAAAGGTTAATTCAAGATAAAAGATTAAAAGCCTGCCCTGAGTCTATCGAAGGGGAAAAAGATAAAAATGCAGATAAAAAATCAGAAAGATGAATCAGAAGTTTAGATTAGAAATACTTGTAATAATTATTCTTTATGCAACTTTTGGTGTTGTTTCATTAGTTACGTTAAATGCACATATAGATGAGAGAGAATCTCATTTACCCACTGTACAGAGCTTTTTGGATAATGATTTAATAACGGCAATTAATGGGGCTGGTTACAAATCGGCAAGTACACCCCTGCCCTATCTAATTGTATCGGAACCGTTAAAGATATTAAATATTACCCCAACACTTTTTGCCGCACGATTATTTAACATACTGGTATCGTTAATTGCATTATTTATTTTTATACGGCTTTGCGATGAAAAGAAAAACAGACTCATCTTCCCTGCCCTGATTTTATTTTTCTATCCATATTTTCTTAAGCCCTCTTTGCATTTTTTATGTCCATTTACGGATTGATGTTCTTTTTGCTTTTCATTTATTTGATTCAAAAAAAAGGCAATGGAAGAGTTTTCTTTGCAGGACTAAGTCTTGCGGCGGCTGTATTATGTCAGCAGTTCTATTTAATTGTATTTGTGTTTTATGCGGGTTATTTAATGTACAAAGAGTTTAAGTTGAAAGTAAGTTTAGAATCTTTATTAAATGTGTCCTATTTTTTGCTGCCATTCATATTACCTGTGAATGGTTTAAGCGGTCTAACCGGTGTGTTAGTAACATTAGGTGCAGTATTGCTGCCGTATATGGCTTTTAATATTAAAGAAATAAAAGTGGTTGTTTTAATAATCTTATTAGTTGTCAGTGTTTTCCTTGCGGTGTTTGCTTTTCCGGTTTGGGTCAGTCAGCCAACTGAAGGCGGAATAACAGGGATAACTTTTAATTTTTTATCAAAGGTTAATGATTTTAGCAGTGTTTTATACCTTATCCTAAAAACATCTTTTGTTTTTCAGGTATGGCATCGTTTATAATTTTCTTTAAAAAGATAATTGATGACAAATCAAAACTGCTGTATCTATTGTACACTGCTCTGGCAATTGGGTTTTCATTAAACAGGCTTCCATCGGAAAGGCATATGCTTCCGCTTATTGTAACGGCGTTTTTGATTGTCTTTAATCAGGAAAGTAAAGCATCTGTATTAAAACCCTGGCTAGCGTATCAGGTAATTATAGGCGGGGTGTATTTTTATTATATAATGTATTCGTATTGACTGAGGATAAATGATCCCAAAGGGACAGACAATTATAAATTAAAAATTATCAATTAAAATTATCAATTAAAAATTATCAATTATAAATTAAAAAATTATCCCATAGGGGCAGGCTGATTTGAACGGATTTAGTATTAGTGAAAATTAGGCATTTCGCGGCGTAGAATAGAAGTTGATTTAGATGTATAAAAAATATCAATCCCGGAAATACAGAATTATATTAGCAGTTTTGTTAATCATTTTGGCAGGGGTGGTCTATACAATTTATGGTGTATTTATTAAGGATGATACACCTGCAACATTTTTACCCTTTTTAGAATTAGAAAGAAATCAATTAAATCAGCCGCTTAAAAAAATTACCTGTGCCGATTACTCAATAGGTCTAACTAAGGAGGGCGGATTATTCTTAAAGTACAATAAAGAAAATAATGCTTCAGAATTCTTTTACTATATTAATTACAAGGACAGGAAAGGTAAACATTCTGAAGAAATTTTATCTAAGTTTATAGTTACCTATTCAGACAGCAGCACGTTAGTAATAAAATGTGCGGGGGAAATCCAGAAGACTGTTTTAACAATAAAATGGATCGCGGAAAGTAAAACCTTGAAAATTATATCAGAGACATTATTTAATAGTGAAATAAAGCTAAATAGATCGGCGTTGATATTATTACCCTCCCGTCGGATAAACAGTTTCACTAAGAAAAATGGATTGATCGAAAACAAATTTGATGCTGATGAATACTGGATAGGTAAGCGCGGATTAATCGAGTGTGGTGAAGGATCCGGGAAATATATTTTAGACGGCGGTTCGTTATCTTCGATGCAGGTTGAAGTTGAAAGAAATGAGATATGGCTTAATTCAGATTATTATATGGATCATCCAGGTATTCATATAATAAAAAATGGCAGTGGTAAATGGACGGATGTATCGCCAAATAAATATAGAAAGGGAGAATCAGTTATCTCAGAATTTTCTATTTTATTTGGAAATGAGTTAGACACATATCCTAAGCTGATGACAAACCCCTCAGGGTATTTATCAGCATTAATATTTACTGAACATGCAGACAATACGATATTAGAGACCAACAAAGCCGTTTATTTTGGAAGCGCTCAAATAAATAATCCGAAAGCTGCAATCGGCGGGTTTATTAAATATAAAATACCTGTAACCAAGAGCGTATTTTTTTCTAATGTTGATAAGTTAAACAACCTCGACTTTAATTCCGGTATAAAAGATTTACAATTAGCTGTAATTGATAACCCCGGTTATATTGAATTCCTAAAACTGATTTACGGGTACGGCAGGTGTGAAATTGCTTTTCATACTATTGATCCATCCAATGACAGAATAGGGCTTGTGGATTCAGCATTTTCATTTCTTAAAAATAATTTTAATGTTACAACATGGATAGATCATGGAATGTCTGATGGATTTAGTAATCGTGAATCATTTTCAGCGGATGGATTAGACAGCAATTCCGAAAATTACATGAGCGATTACTGGGATAAATATGGTGTGAAATATTTTTGGAATTCTTCATTTGAAAAAGAAAGCGACTGCGGATCGCTGAAGTCTAAATTTATGAGCGGACACATAATAGATTTTTTACACTGCTATCTTGATCGCATAATAGGAAATAATGATTTATTAAGAAGTGAAGACGGCGAGCATATACCTGCACCGGTGTATTGGCAGAATAATACTATTAATCCGAAATTTTATTCATGGGGAACACTCAGAAGTTCAGGTCATTATCCCGGCTGGATCTGGAACTATGTTTATAGAGAGAAAAAACTGAATGAGCTCGTAAATGACAGAGGAGTAAATATTGTACATTTTTATCCCGCATTTGTGGGAAATAAACTAGGTTATAATAATGGAATAATAGAAAAAAACGGGACTTCCTACATCATTAACGAAGATTTCGATAAAATGTTAGCAAGGTTAGCTAAGTACCGGGACAGGCATAAAATAAACATTACCACGATTCGTGATTTTATGGATTACCAAATTGCAAAGGAGAAAATAAAAGTAATTCCTGTTTCGAAGAATAAGTACAGTATCCATAATCAAAATGAATATGAGATTAAAGGTATTTCATTCTCGGTAGGGGCAGGGAGTAAAATCCGGGTTAATAAGAAATATGATTCGAAGCGTGTCGGGGAGGAAATAATTTTTTGGTTTGATATGAGTGGAGGGGAGGAGGTTGAAGTGGAGATAGAGTAGGTCAACAGCCCTCAGGAAACAAGGCTCAGGTTCAGGTTCAGGTTCAGGTTCAAGGTCAGGTTCAAGGTCAAGGTCAGGTTCAAGGTCAATTATTAATGTACAATGTTCACGTTACGTCTGCAGCGGTGGACGAATGCTCCCCTGCCCTGGGTGAAGGAGTTGGTTTTGCAGAATGTTAAGAATGTGGGGAAGCGATTTTTAATCAAGACAAAAGTCCCGCAATAATATAGAAAGCGAGGGAAGCGGGATGTTAGTAGAACTTCCAATTAAAGTTGGAGAAATATGAAAAAAGATGATTTAAATGATAGACTTTTTAGTTTTGCTGTCCTGGGGGGTGGAATAAGACAGCAAGAGAATATTGCGGATTGTATAATTATTTTCATTAAAAGCAAGCGAAATAAAAGCAATTCTATTCAACCCCCTGAAGTATTAAAGTTTTTACCAAAGCTTTCTAAAACACCAGAATTTGGCGTAATAAGATACCAACTCTCGAAATCCGCAACATCTAGCGGTGCTAATTATGAAGAGGCTCAAGCCGGTTCATCAAAAGCTGATTTTAATAATAAAGTTAGAATTTCTCTTAGAGAGATGCGTGAGTCTAATTACTTGCCCGGTGTAATATTAAGCTAATAGTCAATGGCCAAGCAAGTGTACTCTTTCTAGTTTTTCATTCACCAGTATAGAGTTTTATTACACAGGGTGCAGCTTAGAATAATTAAAGCAACTATGGATGCAGTTAAGTGTGGGCAAGAGCTCTCTATTTTAATAGATGAATCGGAACAATTAAAAAAGATTCTGGGAGCTATTGTAACTAAAACAAATAAATCATCTTAACTTTTTACTTTTTACTTTGTACTTTTTTCTTTGTACTTTTTGGCTCTGCATCCCTTTGGGAATCTTTAATCTTGCGCTAAAAGAATGTGGTTAAAAAGGTAATTGTGAGACGGCAAAGGTGAGACGAGAAACGTGAGATGTTTCTGCTGCTAACTACTTCAATAGCACGCGGATTAAGCGGATTCGACTGATATTCGCACAGATCAGTTTAAATCAGCCTGCCCCTATGGGGTTTCATCATTTAAATCAGTGTACCATTGTTTTAGAACTATCGAGATAGCACCTCTAATGACAAGGGTGGGAAGTAAAATGTCAAAGGTGAGACGGGAAACGGGAGACGGTAGAAGTGAAACGTGATACTTCGATGGCAATGCCACTCAGTATGACAAAACAGGGTGACATACAGATCCTTCGCAAAGCTTCCCAGAGGGGACAGGCAGGGTGACACAACGCTTAGCAGTAAGCCTCTCCCCTGTGCGTTTTGATAAGCGGCAGGCTAATTGTTTGATTACAGCAAAATTTGCTCGATATAATACCCTTACTTTGATACAAATAATCATCACGTTATAGTTGACTTTATTACAATATTATTCTATTATTACTCCATAAATAGAACAATACATAAAAAATTGACAAAAAATGAAATTTAATAGAACGGCATTAAAATTTTTAAGCGAATGGAAATTAAAATCTGATCGTAAACCATTAGTAATAAGAGGAGCGAGACAGGTAGGTAAAACTACACTTGTAGAAATGTTTGCAAAGAATTTTAAGCAATTTATATCGTTAAACTTAGAATTAGCTGAGGATAGATCAATTTTTGAAAATAAAAAAAATTTTGAAGAAGTAATTGATGCATTATACTTCTTAAAAAATGCGAATAAATCTGAAAAAGACACCTTACTTTTTATAGATGAAATACAAAACTCACCCCAGACAATAAAGTATCTTAGATACTTTTATGAAAATCAAAAAGATATTGCAGTAATAACAGCGGGGTCGTTATTGGAGACAATAATAGACAAAGAATTAAGCTATCCGGTAGGAAGAGTAGAATTTTTTGCTTTAAGACCATTTTCATTTCGTGAATATTTAACGGCTATGGGAGAAGAGCAAGCAATAAAGGCAATAGATACAATTCCGTTTCCTGCTTATGCAGCAGATAAACTGATCACATTGTTTAGAAAGTATGCGCTGATTGGCGGTATGCCGGAGGTATTAAAAAATTTTGCAGAAGATGGTGATCTGGTAAAAGTTAAAGACATAATAAAAAACCTTGTGCTTTCTTATAAAACTGATGTAGAAAAATATGCAAGGAATGATACAGTTAATAAAATAATAAGGCACATAATTGATAAGGCGTTTTACTTTGCCGGCGAGAGAATAAAATTTAACAGGTTCGGTAATTCAGATTACAGATCGCGAGAGGTAGGTGAATGTTTCAGGATACTTGAAAAAACTATGTTACTGAAAATGGTCTATCCAGCGACAAGTACAATGCTGCCCATAATTCCAAATATTAATCGAACACCCAAATTATTATTGCTTGATACCGGGCTTGTAAATTTTATAAGCGGAATTGAAAAAGAAATATACCAGGCAAAGGAATTAAGTGATTTATATAAAGGCAGGATTGCGGAGCATATTGTTGGACAGGAATTGATGACAAAAGAAATTTATCCTGATAGTAATCTTGTTTTCTGGGTCCGTGATAAAAAACAGGCGGATGCAGAATTAGATTACCTTTTTGTACATAAAGGGAATGTTATACCTTTAGAAGTGAAATCAGGCGCAGCTGGTAAGTTAAAATCTTTACAACAGTTTATTAATTTAAACGAATCCGGCGAGGGTATAAAAATCGGGGTAAGGATTTATTCCGGTAATTTGAGTATTCAGAAGGAACGCACATCTGAAGGTAAAGAGTATTTCTTATTAAACCTCCCTTTCTATTTATTGGATAAATTGACCGATTATATTGATCAGATTAACGGTGTTGATAATAAAATTATTTAAGAAATTTAATGCGTGATTTTACAATAAAAAAATATGGTTTACTTTTAGAAAGACTTTTGGTAAAAGGTTATACTTTTATACCATTTCGTGATTACCAAGCTGATAAATTTTCATTGTTAAATGTTTAATCTTCAATGGATGAGAAGTCAGAGGGCAGAGCTTCCCGATGGATCGGGATTTCCACTACGTTACAACAGAGCGGCAAGCGCGAAGGGCAAACAGCGGAACGCAGGGACCCTTCGACTATCCCGATGAATCCGGGCAAACTGCTTCTCAAAGGGTGACAGGACGCTGAGCGCTAAGCCCCATTCGCTAAGCATCTTAAGACACGATGTAGATTTATTGCCAGAGTATGCATTAACACTGACAAAACTTGAAAATAAATTAGGAATATTCGGTACGTATTTTTTTAGAATTGTCCAGGAAAGTTTTGAAGAAAAGATAATAAGAGAGATTGTAGAGATAGGCACGAGATAGGGTATCATTATGAGGAGTTAGATTTAGTAAGAAAAAAGATTCCCGAAGGGATGGCGAGCTAAAAAGTATCCCAAGGGGATGGCTGTCCATAAAGTTCACCCCGTGAAATACTCTCTGTAAGATTGCGGTAAAATAATTTGATTAATAATTCAGGCTTTTGCATTTATTGATTTAATTATTTCACGGGGGAACAAAGATAAAAGTTTGATAAAAGATAAAAGATTAAAAGCCTGCCCTGAGTCTATCGAAGGGGAAAAAGATTAATTCAAGATAAAAGATTCCCATGGGGATGGCAAGCCATAAAGTTTAGTACAGGATAAAAGTCCCGCAATAATATATCAAGCAGCTGAGGTGGCGGGATGTCGTTTACACTTCCAATAAAAGTTGGAGGAAGTATGAAAAAAGATGATTTAAATGATAGACTTTTTAGTTTTGCTGTCCTGGGGGGTGGAATAAGCCTGCAAGAAAATATTGCGAATTCTGTAATTATTTTCATTAAAAGCAAGCGAAATAAAAACGATTCTATTCAACCCCCTGAATTGTTAAAATTATTACCGCAGTTACCCAAAACACCAGAGTTCAATATTATTCGATATCAGTTGGCAAAAGCTCAACATCTTCAGGTGCTAATTATTCACCCCGTCAAATATGAAAACAAACTATATTACGTATGTTTTAAAAAGTAAGTTAGATAGTAATTTCTATGTCGGGTATACAACAAACTTAAAGCAAAGATTAGACGAACATAACAGCGGCAGCACTGCTGTCCGAAATAATTTTAATATCAGTTAAAATAAATTAAAATTAAATTGTATTGAGAAGGAATTGTATATAAATAAAAACAATCCCTATTCCCCATAAGGCAAGTTGATTATACAGAAGAGCAAACCGTTAAAACGGTTGGCAGTTAAATATTTTTTAAGTTCTCAACGGGATTTGGCTTGCCATCCCCTTGTGAAATTCCGTTGAGAATGTAAATCAAATTGTGATTAACCGTTTCAACGGTTCCATAGTTCAATTAGTAAACCAGGGTATTTAGAATTAGGCAAAATCATTCAATATTTTTTCAAAATAATTATTTTGGACAGATATGGAATTACTATTGTTATTTCGATATTAGAACAAAAATGCTTAATTTTATTATCATTTTAAGGAGTAAATAAAAATGAAATTTAAAGTTATTATGACTTATGATAAGGAGTATGAGGGTTATGTAGTTGATGTTCCGGAACTTACCGGTTGCATGAGCCAGGGTAAAACATTAGACGAAGCTTTGAATAATATTAGGGATGCAATAAAAGGCTGGTTGGAAGTGGAAAAGGAGCATGGTAGATTTAATACCGAAAGTCGGGATGAGGAATGCGAAATATTTTTGGGAGAGGTGTTGGTTTAGTGGGCATTTTCTCTAATTTTTCAGGTAAAGAAGTCGTTAAAATATTCGAAAGATTTGGATATGTTTTAAATCATCAATCCGGCAGTCATATGATATTATATCATAATTCAAAACCTACGTTATCAATACCAAATCATAAAGAATTAGCTCCAGGATTGTTGAGGGGACTTATCAGGAAAAGTGGAATTACTGTTGAAGAATTTTTAGATGCAAAATGAATTGCAGTACAATTCCATTGATTTATTGTGACTTACATTTTGTAATTCTTTTCATTGCTGATAAGCAGTTCTAGGTTGTGCAGATAAAAAGACCTTTAATAAATTTATAAACCATCTAAAAACTATATTTTTACTAAATAGAACAGCATAGCGGCAGGTTCTGATAAACACAGATTTCCGCTGATCATTTATTGGTTTTTAAAGTCAACTATAAATTATTCCTCACTAACCCTTATCACCCCGGCCTTTACTTTGAAAGAGTACACTCAACCCACCCTGTTTTCTCAATTAGCATTACAAAGCATTATCGAGCTATCGGTTTATTAAATAACAATGATATCGTTTGGTTATGGATCGGGTCATATTCAGATTATGATAATAGGGTATGTCAATTGAGAAATAAATAGAATCATTATTTATATGCTGAATTTGATAAGAGGGTAAAGAAATTGTTAATTCAAGATAAAAGATTAAAAGCCTGCCCTGAGTCTATCGAAGGGGAAAAAGATAAAAGTTTTGGTGAAGACAAAAGTCCCGCAATAATATATGAAGCAGCAGAGGCGGCGGGATGGCAGGACATAAAGGAAAAGATTAATTAAGATAAAAGATTAAAAGGCCCGGCTTGAGGGAAAAAAAAATTTTGGTGATGACAAAAGTCCCGCAATAATGTATGAAGCAGCAGAGGTGGCGGGATGGCAGTAGAACTTCCAATAAAAGTAAAAAGTCAAAATAGAACACAGATCCTTCGACAAGCTCAGGATGACAATTTAACAATGCAGCAATTAAACGATGATACTTCGATGGCAATGCCACTCAGGGTGACAGTTCCCTTCGATGGCAATGCAGCGATTTAGCAATTCAACAATCCAACCATTCAACAATGCTGCTTCGCACTTTGGCTCCGCTCAGCCTGACAAAACAAATAAATATCCTTTATGTTCTATTCGTCCTTTCTATTTGAATAATCCTAAAGATGTATTATTTTTCGATTACAATTGTAGTCATTTGACTATAATAGTAGTCAGACAGAAAGTAGTTTAATATGGTAACAAATAAGATATTAGAATTTGTTTTTAGTGCACCAAGCCACATTACTGTACTGCGGGTGTTAAATGAAAGGAATATTGGAATCTCCGGCAGAGAAGTATCCAGGTTAACAGGATTATCAGTAAGGGCTGTACAGGTATCATTAACCAACCTTAGTAAAACCGGCATAGTTAAAATAGCAGAGGGGAAACGGGAACACTTATTTACAATAGACAGAGAAAAATACCTTGTTAAAGAGCTGGTTGAAAAAATATTTAATGCTGAAAACGACTATAGCATGCAGATTCTAAAACTGATAAGAACAAAATTGAAACCTTACACAGTTAGTCTTATCCAATTTGGAAGTACAGCCAGAGGTAATGAAACACCGGCGAGTGATTTTGATTTATGTATTGTTTATGCCGGCAAATTAAAAGTAATTGAGGAAATAGTTTCCAAACTGCGCTCAGAGTTATATATTTTATTTAATATAACTTTAGCGCCTATTTATGTTTCGGCTGCAAAGTTCAGACAGCTTGGCAAGCAAGAGAGACCGCCCGTCAATAGTATTATTAAAGAAGGGAAAATAATTGCAGGAAAATTGATCAAGGAATTATTGAATGGTTAAACGGGTATCATCCAAAGTTTATGACTCAGTCAAATATAAAAATTTTATTAAAGTTGCTGATAATTTTAAAGAGGCTGCAGATTTAGCATTTGAATTTGAATACTTTAATGCTGCGGGAGTTTTGTATATACATTCTGCCATTGCATACTCAGATGCGATAACAATCAAATTATCAGGTAAAAAAAGCAGCGGCGAAAATCATTATCAAGTGATACAATTACTTGAGGATATTATACCTAAAGTCAGGGTTGATAATAAAGCGTTTAATAATCTAAAGACACTTATTGATCACAAAAATCTTATTTCTTATACAGGGGATGTTTATCAGAAAAAGGACTTAGAAAAGATTCGAAAATCATTTCACAGATACAGGGAGTGGGTAGTATTTCTACTAAGAGACTTCTAAAAAATTCAATTCGTTATTCCCGTGTAAACAGGCATCTATTGATTATGAGAAGATTCCTGCTGATGTTTATCCCGATGCAATCGGGGCGGGAATGACATTCAAATCTAAGTCTATTTTTCAGAAGTCCCTTTTTGATAATTTGTGCTTCTATAGGTAATTTTTTCCTGCAATAACAGCAAACTCCATTTTTTATAATTGATAGTTTTAGTGCTTATGATTTTTTTCATAATTTAGCATTATAGATTTATACTATTTTATAAAAATTATTTTTAGAAAGATCTGAAGAACAAGGGGAAAATTGAAATACGTGATCTGCTTCTCAAAATACTATTCCATTATACTGCCGCTCCCCTGCTTAAAAAACTTCACCTATCCGAAACAGTTTCTACTTAAAAAATTAAAATTAAATCAAGAAACAAAATGAATAAAATTATAAACGCAGAATTTATAGCACCAAACGTAAAGCGATTTACAATAGAAGCACCAAAGATTTCATTAAAGCGAAAAGCCGGGCAGTTTGTTATAATAAGACTTAAAGACGGCGGCGAAAGAATCCCGCTTACAATAGCAGATTCAAATAAGGAGGATGGTACAATCACGCTTATTGTACAGGGAATAGGAAAGACAACAAAAGAATTGAATGCACTTAACAGCGGTGATTTTATACTGGATGTAGTTGGTCCGCTCGGGAAGCCTTCACACATAGAAAATTTTGGAACTGCTGTAAGCATAGGCGGAGGGGTGGGAACTGCGATTGCCTATCCGACCGCCGCAGCGTTAAAAGAAGCAGGCAATTATACCATTGCAATAGTCGGAGGCAGAAGCAAAGAATTTGTTATTCTTGAAGACGAATTAAGTAAAATATGCGACGAAGTTTATCCGACAACAGACGACGGGAGTTACGGCTTTCATGGATTTGTTACTCAAAAGCTAAAGGCTTTGATAGACTCCGGAAGAAAAATTGATTTCGTACTGGCAATCGGTCCAATCCCTATGATGAAGGCAGTGGCAGAAACCACCCGCCCTTACGGTATTAAAACTGTGGTAAGCCTGAATCCAATTATGGTTGATGGAACAGGTATGTGCGGCGGATGCAGGGCTGTGGTGGACAATAAGACAGTTTTTGTTTGTGTTGACGGTCCTGAGTTTGATGCACACTTAGTTGATTTTGCTACGCTTGAAAGAAGGAACCGGACTTACAAAAATGATGAGCAGATATCAATGCACAATTTTGAATGCCATAATGAAAGAGCATTTAAACAAGGGTTGGGGGAAATGAAGATTGGAGAAACCAGTAGAGACTTCTGAAAAATTATTTACTGGTTGCCGGTCATTCCTGCGGAAGCAGGAATCTAAAACAAAACAAATGGATTCCCGTTTGCACGGGAATGACAAGCTGAATTTTTCAGAAGTCTCAAATAAATAATATTCAGAATAGTTCTACGGAGAACACATTGTTCAAACAAAGTGCCGCAGGTATAAAATGTTAATAATTAAATTTTAGATTGAATTAAAGAAACACATATTACTATGAACGAACTAAGCAAAAAAGATAGAATGAAGATTCCGCGTCAGCAGATGCCTGAACAGGACAGTAAAAAACGAGTATCAAATTTCAAAGAAGTTAATCTGGGTTTTACAGAGGAACTTGCAAGATTAGAAGCACAGAGATGTTTGCAATGCCCCAAACCTGTCTGCATTGATGGCTGCCCGGTGGGTGTAAAGATTAATGAATTTATTAAACTTGTATCGGATGGAGATTACCTTGGTGCGGCAGCAAAGATTAAAGAGGATAATATGCTGCCTGCTGTTTGCGGCAGGGTATGTCCACAGGAAGAACAATGCGAGGCACAATGTGTTGTTGGTAAAAAAGGTGAGCCTATTGGAATTGGCAGGCTCGAGAGGTTTGCTGCAGATTATGAGAGAGAACACGCGGGATTAAGAACTGCTGCCCTTACACCGAAAAGCGGTAAGAAGGCGGCGGTAATTGGCAGTGGTCCGGCAGGGCTTAGCTGTGCAGGTGATTTAATTCAGATGGGTCACGATGTAACAGTATTCGAAGCGCTGCACGAACCCGGCGGAGTTTTAATTTATGGAATACCGGAATTCAGGCTGCCGAAAGAAATTGTAAAAGCCGAAATAGAAGCATTGAAAAACATGGGTGTGGAATTTAAAACAAATGCAGTTATTGGCTTCACCGATACGATAGATGAATTGATGCAGAATGGATATGATGCTGTATTCATTGCTGTTGGTGCAGGGCTGCCCTACTTTATGAATATTGAAGGTGAAAATCTGAATGGAGTTTATTCAGCAAATGAATTTCTTACACGGGTAAATTTGATGAAGGCGTATAAATTTCCGGAGTATGATACTCCTGTTTTTAATGTCAAGGAGAAAAATGTCGCAGTGTTCGGCGGGGGGAATACGGCAATGGATGCGGTAAGGACTTCAAAAAGGCTGGGGGCAAAAAGTGCTTACATAATTTACCGCAGATCTGATGTTGAGATGCCCGCACGAAAGGAAGAAATTCATCACGCAAAAGGAGAAGGCATAGAATTTATTTATCTTTCAAATCCTGTTAGGTTCATTGGTGATGAAAATGGCTGGCTTAAAGGGGTAGAGCTAATGAAAATGGAACTTGGAGAGCCTGATGCTTCGGGGAGGAGGAGACCTGTACCGTTAATAAATTCAGAATATACTCTCGATATTGATATGGCTGTTATTGCAATTGGTAATGGTTCCAACCCAACCATTCAAAAAACTACTCCGGACATTCTATTCAATAATCGCGGAACTATTTCCGTGAATGAAGATACGATGACAACTTCTAAAAAAGGTGTGTTCGCAGGCGGAGATATAGTTACAGGCGGAGCAACTGTAATTCTTGCAATGGGTGCTGGACGAAAAGCAGCTAAAGCCATTAATGAATATTTATCCTGAGGTGGAGGCGTTAAGGCTGCCGGATCAGGATTTAAACGATTAAATATTTTATGATTGAAGCCGAACAGGGATTGGGAGAATCAGTATCAGAGGCATACTATCATTTCAGTTTGATAAATGATCTTGAACTAATCAGTGAACCGGCTGCCAAAATGAATTGCAGGTATTTTATATCCTTTCTTTTTTTTATTAAATTAAGGAAGGAAAAATATTTACTAATAAATTTCGGGCTGAAAGATTATAAACGAACAAGAAATAGAGTTAAAGAAAGAGCTTCCACTGAGCGTATCCATTAAATGGATGTCGGTCAGTTTTTTTATTTATATTGCTGCATTCCTGTTAATTCATTACATCAGAACCAGAGTCTTCCTATTAGATAATAACGCAGCAATAGTACTGGCAGTGTATTTAATCTCCTGGGCAGCAGGCGGATTAGCAGCAGGTTCATTCAGAAACAGGGCTTCACGAAGTTTATACTCCCGCCTTAATAAAATATGGATTTCATTCATCATCGCTTTCGGGTTAAGCTCTATAATACTTACTTTCTTCACTCAGATAAGCACTTCACGGGTGACTCTTGCGGCGGCTTTTATGGCAGCCCTCTCCATAGAAGTTGTGATAGAGTTTATCCATTCATTAGATAAACAGATTGAGTTTAAGCCGAAGAAGAAAAAAATAAATACAAATTTTATTATTCTCGATTTTTCAATTCTGACAATTGTACTGGCAATCTTTAATTTTTACAAGTTCGGGATAGAGAATCTAACCGAGAATAATTTACTAATGACACTGGCGATTTATCTTGGCTGGTTTGTTTCTTCATTTACATCACACCAATTCAGACTGGTTGAGGAACGTAATGTGTGGTCATGCATTAGCGTACAGGTGAAAAATTTTATTTTAATAATCGCTGCTGTATCAGCTATAGTATTTCTGTTAAGGTTTTCGGATGAATACAGAGTGCTGTATTTATGGTCGGTGTTTTTTTATTCACTGCTCTCGCTGGTATTAACGCTATACTTATTTGCAGATAAAATGAATCCAAAAGTTGACAGTGTGATAAACCGTTTTCTTACTGCGTTTGAAATGAAAGAGATTGAGCAGCCTAAACAAATTCACTCGAATGGAAAATATTCTCTTAACCCACAATCCATATCAGATGATAAATTGATACAGAGATTACAAAATAATTACCTGCGGGGCTATGATTCTGTTTTTTCGTTTATTGATAAAAAATTAGACCTCACAACTTTTGATCTCAGGAACAGTATTGTAATAAGGTCGGCAGATATGTTTAATATTCTATCCTTGCCGGATCAGAACCTTGAACTTTTTATCAACCTGCGGGAAATAAATGATTTTAGATTGATTAATTCTTATTTCGCCGGGCTAAACAAAAGACTCGTTGACGGCGGAATTTATATCGGCTCGGTGGAGCCAGTACGGAACAGATACCTGAGATTTATCAAGAAATACCCCTTCCTTACGGCGCACTTGTTTTATTTTTTTGATTTTATCTGGTACAGGGTTATTCCCAAAATTCCAATTATAAGGAAAATACTTTTTGCTTTTACAAAAGGAAGGAACAGAGCATTATCATTGACTGAAGCTTTCGGGCGATTGTACTATTGCGGATTTGAAATTGTCGGGCTAAAAGAAATTGACAACTTAATTTATTTCGCAGTAAAAAAATTTAGGGAACCGATTTCAGAAAAGAACCCATCCTACAGTTTAATCTTTAAAACCAGGCGGCAGGGAAAAGACGGCAGGGAGATTTTTGTTTATAAGATAAGAACTATGCATCCCTATTCTGAATACCTGCAGGAGTTTATTTACGAAATTAATAATCTTGAGATCGGAGGTAAGTTCAAAGATGATTTTCGAATTACAAAGTTAGGATCGCTTTTACGCAAGGTATGGGTAGATGAACTTCCGATGTTATATAATCTGATCAGAGGTGATATCAAACTTTTTGGAGTGCGCCCTATCAGCCGGCACTATTTAAGTCTCTATTCACCCGAACATCAGACACGCCGATTAAAATATAAACCGGGCTTGATACCCCCATTTTATTCGGATATGCCGGAAACTATAGACGCTATTGAAAGATCTGAGAGCAAGTATTTTGATATGTATGATCAATCACCAATCAAGACTGATATTATTTATTTCTTCAGAGCATTTAAGAATATAGTTTTTAAAGCAAAACACAGCAAATAACTGATGCGAACTTTGGGCATCCTGGTGATGGGGAAGAATTAACCACGAAGTATCGCGAAGGATTCCACGAAGTAACACAAAGAGAAAAAATTCTTCGTGCACCTTTTGGCAATGCCATCCTTTTGGGAGTGATGAACTTTGAGCATCCTGGTGTCGGGAAAATGAATACCTAACTATTTGTCATTCTTGAGGTGATGGCATCAGTAATCTTTATTTTTATAAATAGCAATAAAAGCTATTCCCACCCATAATGTTGTTTGACTTGGTATATCTTTAGAAAACTGTGCAAGCCAGAGAGAAAAGAATATCAACGCAAATAATTTATAAGAAACGGTGTAAGATTTTTTTAAAATAAATAATATTAAAAGTACGACAAGCAGCAAGCCGCCCATACCTAATTCAACAAATGCCTCAAGAAAAATATTATGCGGATATGAGATTATCCACCCTATCTTATTATCATTATACACACTTTTGTATCCGCCAAAACCAACACCTATTATTGGTGATTCCGCAATGCGATCCAATGCTAAATCATAGCCCTCTATTCTTGATTGAATAGCTTCATCCTCAGAACTTTTTAGCTGAAAGGTTTCGACCAGATTATTTACTCTTGTTTTAATATTCCCCTGCCAATTGGATGCGATAAAAAAGAGCAGTACACCCGCAAACAGGATTGAAATTATGAGCAGCACTTTTTGATAGTTTAATTGTTTTGAAAATATCCCCGCAGTTATCAGCATGAATGATGAAACGACAACTCCACTTATTGCAGATCTCAGCCCGGTAACAATTAAGCCAAATGCTATAAAAAGTGTGATGAAATAGAAGAGTAATTTACCCTTGCCTTTGCTGTAGTCAATTGTGAAAATCAGTGAAGTGAGAAAGGCTAATCCTAGAAACCTGCCGAAGAAAACATGACTCCAGTGGAAAGTCATCAAATCATAAACCTGATCATAATAGAACGGATTAACTATCAGGATAGTTCCAACTGAAATAACTGCACCCGCCAAAACGATTATGCTTATAAATTTTAATTGTAATTGAATCGGATCGGTGAGGAAATAGATCAAAATAAGTGAAGGGAAAACAGTACTTAAAATCAAATTAAATATTTTAAGCATTCCGAATTGCGGATTAGCTGAATAAAATAAAGTCAATGCCGGAAGTGCAATTAAGCAGGAAATAATCAGTAGTACTTTGCTTAAATCAAATTGTTTAATCCTGAACCAAAATTTTACTTCAGAGTGTCTTTCTTTAATCGCAATTAAGAAAAAAATAAAAATGATTGCAGAAGATTTAATCACAAAAGATGAGACAGTATAATTAGAAATCGTTCCTAACATCAGAAAGGAAAGAAAAGAAATCATTAATACTGAGTGTAAGAATGAAGATTTTATTTTTAATAAGTAATTTTGAAAATTCATAATGTGATTAGCATTTACTTAGCCAAATTTAAGTAATTTAATTATACAAATTTTTTAGAGAATCATGAAGACATTGCGGCACGTGCAATTCTTTTGGCGATGGAATCCTATTTCCGCTGAATTGATTAATACTGCAATGTCGGAAGAGGTCTCTATTTAATTACTCAGCTAAAATGATTAACAATTTAACACAAAGATTTATGACACATACTGAATCAAGAATAACCGTCTTTTTAATAATCATATTTTTTATTTCAGCCAATATTATTTCTTTGGGGCAGGTAGTTTACACTCCCCTGGAAAATAGTGTGTATGATTTTATCGGGAGACTTTCCATTAAAAAAATAATCTCGATTGATGATGAAGTAAAACCATTTCACAGAAAATATATTGCAGAAAAACTATCCCTGCTGGATCACAAAAGAGAATATCTGAATGAGCTTGAGGAAAAAGAGCTTGATTGGTACATGGCTGAGTATGGTAATGAATTAAACTTAACAGATGATGAAACCAGGTGGTTTTTATTTAATCATTCCGATAGTCTGTTTTCTTTTTCGGTATCGCCGATTGCAGGATACGGGCTCTCAGCTATCGGGTAGTAATAGTGGTCATTCGCGCTGGTGGGGTGCCTCGGTTTATTCTTCCTATCAGAGCTGGTTCGGTGCATCATTAAGTTTGAGAGATAAAGGAGAATACGGCGATAATGTTGATGTTCAGAAGGAATTCACACCAATACGCGGAGCATGGTATAAAGCTGCTCCCAATGGCATAGAGTATTCGGATGTAATCGGAAGTATTTCATTAAACTGGGATTGGGGTACTGTATCATTGATTAAAGATTACTTTCAATGGGGGCATGGCAAATTCGGGCAGCTTATTTTATCGGATAAAGCACCCTCATTTCCGAGAATAGACTTTTCCATAAAACCCGTTGATTGGCTGAGATTTAGCTACATACATGGGTGGTTAAACTCTTTAGTATTAGATTCTTCCCGGTTTTATTACACGTATCCTTTAAGTGAATTCCCACGGCTGAGGCAAAACTACATCAATAAATATATCGCCGCTAATATGCTGACTATTTCGCCGAATGATTGGATGGATATTTCACTCGGGAATTCAATTGTTTACAGCGGCGACTTGCGCCCGGAGTTTTTCATTCCATTTATGTTTTTTAAATTTCTGGATCACAATACAGGACGCGGAGATATTGAAGACGGCAACGGGCAAATGTATTTTGATTTTTCGGTGAAGTATCCCGAAAGTTATCATTTTTATTCAACTGTTTTTATTGATGTGACAGAGATAAGAAATATACTCGACGGTGAATTTTATAATACATGGTTTGGCTTTAGTCTTGGCGGCGAAAAGGTTGATTTATTAATACCTAATCTTGATATATTATTTGAATGGACTCATATAAGCCCCTGGGTATATGAACATAAAGATGAGACAACAAACTATAAACATTTGAATTATTATTTGGGTCACTGGCTTGGTCAAAACTCAGATCAGTTAAGACTGCAGCTTAATTATAAAATTATACGCGGTCTAAGTGTCAGCGCATTTGCTGAAAGAGTTCGCAAAGGAGGACTGCTTGATATCTATTATGCTTATGAGGCGCCATTAAATCTGGAGTTTCTTTATTCTCCTCTTAGAAAGGATATAAATGTTGGCTTTACTGCCTCTTACGAATATTTACATGATTTAATTTTTAAGCTTGATTACCATCATTCTCAAGTTAGTGATGATCAAACTGGAAGGACACCTTCCTATTTAATTGGAGAAAAGGAAAATTTTTTTTTACAAATTTATTATGGGCTTTAGGTTTTTCTCAAATATATTTTATAAATTACAGTAGTTGAATTAATCTAACCTTTATCTATAAGGTTTTTATAGTGTCATATAAAAAAATATTAGAGGGTGTTATGAGAAACTTTATTGTTTCAGTTTTTGTAATAATGTTTGTAAGTACTGGTTTTGCACAGTACAGTTTAAAATACCATCCATTCTCCGGTAGTGTAGGAGTAACGGGTGAACTTGGCGGAACGCTTGCTTTGACGGATTTCAACAACAATAAAATTGATTTCCTTGGCAGGGCAAATGTTGAATACTTTTTCCCCACTACAAATATGGGAATATTCGGTTTACGAATATATGGCGGAGGCGGGTATATTGCGGGCAAGGGTGGTGCAACGGGTAATTATCCATTAATTACTGAGTTCCGTACAGATTTACTATTTGTCGGAGCCGGTCTTTCCTATAATCTTCAGGCTGATGAATCTATTTATCCTTATGTTTTCGCAGGTATTTCATATCTTTATTTTAATCCGAAAGATCAGAATGGAGATAACATGCCTTTTAACAGCGTAAATAAGTACAGCCGAAATGAAAAACTGATCGTCGGGGAATCAGGTGTGCGATTCAAAATCTCGGATGAAGCATCTATTAATTTTGCACTGGGATTAAACTACGCAGGCAATGACAATTTAGACGATCTTGATAATTCACTAACTAATGGAACAGATGATGATGTTTTCTTTACCGGGTTACTTGGATTTACTTTATTCATCGGCGGTACGCAAGATTCTGATGCCGATGGAATAGAAGATGAGCATGATTTATGTCCTCACACACCGGAGGGAATTCAGGTTGATCAGTTTGGATGCCCTGTTGATGTTGATAAGGATGGTGTTCCGGATTATATGGATTTATGTCAAGGCTCACCTCTAAATGTCCCTGTGGATGAAAATGGCTGCCCGTTAGATACTGACAGTGACGGTATTCCTGACTACTTAGATTTATGCAGAGACACTCCGCTGAAAGTTAAGGTTGATAAACGCGGCTGTCCGATTGACACTGATGGCGACGGGGTACCTGACTATAAAGATAAATGTGCAAATACCGCTGCCGGTGTCGAAGTGGATAAAAACGGATGTGAACTTGTCGCTCAAATCAGCGAGATACCAACTTTGCCGACAAAAATAATTCTGTCCGGCGCAACTAATTTTGAATCGGGGCAATCTCATTTACCTCTTGCTTCGATACAAGAATTAGAAAAGTTGATCCCGGTTATGAACGAATTCCCGGACAGCAGATGGCGAATTGAAGGATATACTGATAATACAGGCTCATATAAAAACAATAAAAAGTTATCTTTGAATAGAGCCAATGAGATAAAAAATTATTTCGTAAATGCAGGCATTTCGGAATCAAGATTTGAGACTTTTGGCTTCGGCTCAGACTATCCAATAGCCGATAACAGTACTGAGTCCGGACGCGCAATGAACCGCAGAGTCACCATTGAGATGATAGGCAGCGATGATATTGAAAATTCTAAAATAAATGAAGACCACACATATAATAGTGCAGCCGAAAAAAATGTCGGCGAGATGATTTTTACTGATGGTTATCTCTACTGTTATCAAGTATCATCATGGCGGACAAGAGCAAAAGCTGAAGCAGAAAAAAATAGACTGATTGGCGAGGGTTTAAAAGCTTTCATTACAGAAGCAAGGCTGCCTGAATTAGAAGGTATCTGGTATCGTGTACGAGTAGGATTTTTTAGATCTTATGAAGAAGCGCTGCTATCCAGAAAAAAATAAAAGTTATATTTAATTTTAGAAGGCGTCCAATTAGGACGCCTTTTTTATTTTATTTCGTCTGAAAGTTTATTGTTCAGGAAATTTCATTAGGCAATCTTTAGTATTTTTGTACTGAAGAAAATCAAAGGGAATCTAAATTGAAAAAAATCATCTCTGTTGTTGGTGCCCGTCCTAATTTTATGAAAGTTGCACCTCTCCATCGCGCATTTGAAAAATATAACAAACAACAATCTGTCTCCTCATTAATGATTGATCATAGGATTTGTCATACAGGTCAGCATTATGATGAAAAAATGTCAAAGATATTTTTTGAAGAACTTGAACTTCCGCAGCCCGATTTTTATCTTGGAATTGGAAGCGGCAGTCATGCTGAACAAACTGGAAAAATAATGATTGAGTTTGAAAAAATTCTTATTCAGCAGCAGCCTGCTTTAGTGATAGTAGTTGGTGATGTGAATTCAACGATTGCGTGCAGCTTAACTGCTTCGAAGTTAAATATACCGGTTGCCCATGTTGAAGCAGGATTAAGAAGTTTTGACAGACAAATGCCTGAAGAAATTAACAGACTGTTAACGGACTCGATAGCAGACTTTCTTTTTGTATCCGAACCTTCAGGGTTGAGTAACCTGAAAAATGAGGGGGTGTCAGATGAAAAGGTTTTCTTTGTCGGTAATGTTATGATAGACAGCTTGCTTCATCATCTTACAAAAGCGGAAGAATCTCAGATATTAAAGAAATTAAATCTTCTTCCTAATGAATACATACTTGTTACGATGCACAGACCGAGTAATGTTGATTCTGATGAACAGCTTTCCCTGCTGGTAAGAATGTTGAATTCCCTTTCGGAAAAACGCGATATTGTTTTCCCCATCCATCCACGCACAATGAAAAATCTCGAGAAGAATCAGCTTGACAGCAAATTGAATGAAAAAATAATTCTCACTGATCCAATCGGTTATATTGATTTTTTATGGCTCACACGAAATGCTGAGGTGGTGTTAACTGACAGCGGCGGAATTCAGGAAGAAAGCACATTCCTCGGTATTCAGTGCGTAACTGTTCGGAGCTCAACTGAAAGACCGGTAACCATTGAAGTTGGTACAAATCATTTAGTAGGCGATGACTTTGATGAAGCTGAAAAGGTTGTGATGGATATTATTCACGGCAGAAAGAAAAAGGGTAATATTCCAGAATTGTGGGACGGAAAAACATCCGATCGGATAGTTGAAATTATTGCTAAAAATATTTTTTAGTAACCTGCTTCTATACTTTTTATTACTAACTGATGTTACGCACTTTGTGATTTCTTAGTGTTTTTGTGACTTGGCGGCAAAAGAAAAAGCATCTGCCACAAAGGCTCGAAGTCACCAAGTTTCACTAAGGAGAATTCGTGAAAATTCAATTTATGCATAACATAAGTTACTAATTCAAATTTCGTTAATAAAAAAAGCCCGGTGATGGGGGGACACCGGGCTCGACTTGTAATTTCAAAAAGAATAATCCTTTTGAAAAGGTCAGAGGAAACTTAAAATGTTTTCGAAATAAAAGCAATAGTGTGATTAACTTAATTTTAGAGGTAAGGTAATTGAGGTTTTAGAATATTTAATTCTTCCAAAATGAATTTGTTTTTAACATTGGACAGTTTTATCGAATCATTTAGGTCTTTCAATCCCCTGTCTATTCAACTTAACAATCAATTTCCTTTTGCAGAAGATCAGTTATCGGATACGAATGAAAAATAGGCACCCAATTAATTGACTGCCTATTTATTCGGGTAACGTACCACTTGAGATTATCTGATTAGAATCATCTTCCTTGTTTGAATATAACTCCCCGCCTTCAACTGGTAGAAATATACTCCACTTGAGAGATTCTGACCTTTGTTAGAATGACTGTCAAATTCAACTTCATATCTACCAGCAGGTTTATATTCATCCACAAGAGTCGCAACTTCATTTCCAAGTACATCATAAATTTTTAAAGTTTGCCAACTGCCTGCTGGAGACTGCCAACTTATCTTCGTGCTTGGGTTATATGGGTTGGGGTAGTTTTGATCCAATCTAAATTCATTCGGGTTTGAAGATATATCTTCCTGGTTATCCGAGGTATTTAGCAATTCAACTTCGACAAGAATATCCCATGTGTATTCCAATGACCACCAGCCATAATCAACCCCAGGGTTAAAGCGACCGTTAGCATAAAACTTCCATCCCGGTATGCCAATAATTCCAGATCGAAGACTAATCCGATCTGTATCCATATTAGCTCCAGTATTTCTATACGCAATTCCAAATATCTCACCCTGAAAAATATTCGGTTCGAACTTTATGTTTGTTTGCATCCACACATACTGACCAGTGTCAAACGGTACAATAGGCACACTGAAACCACCATCACTCCATATATCACTACCGAATGGTTCCGGATCACCGCTTATTGATGTCCATCCGCCTGTTCGATCCGGGTTATCAAGGAATGCGGTAATATTATTGTAACCATTTCCCGACGCCTGATAATACCCATCCCGTTCTGCTGGAGTAATTAACAACTGATCTTCCGTTAAATTTACTTTTACAATTTTGCTTTCAAGATAAGCACCATTAAGTAGTCCAGAATTATCAGTTGCTAAAAAAGCAAATCCTTTGATTATAAGATCTGCCGGTGCAACAAACCATTGCAGCATCCAGTCCTGTCCAAAGGATCCAAAATCAGTATTAAACGTGCCATCATTATATCCGAGCGTATCAATTATACCATTAGCTGATATTGGATTTTTGACGGTTGATCTGATCTGTTGCTTATTCGTGTTTGGTTTAATCTTCATAACTTCAAAAGAGTTCTCGTTCCCATTAAATCTGTAGAACTTCCCATCAGGTCTCATAACCATTCTTTCCTGCGCAATCAAAGTCATTGAAGAAATTATAATAACCACGAATAGATATACAGCTTTTTGCAGCATTGTATCACCTTTTGGTTTAGTTAATTAAAAAACTGAAACCATCTTCAAAACTGATCTCAGTTAGATGCTGATACTTTATTAAAATTGATTTCATTGATTCACTATTAGAGAGATTAATTATTTAATAAATATCATCTTCCTTGTCTGAATAAAATCCCCCGCCTTCAACTGGTAGAAATATACTCCACTGGAGAGATTCTGTCCTTTGTCAGAATGACTGTCAAATTCAACTTCATATCTTCCGGCAGGTTTGTATTCATCAACAAGAGTCGCAACTTCATTTCCAAGAACATCATAAATTTTTAAAGTTTGCCAACTGCCTGCTGGAGACTGCCAACTGATTTTAGTAGTTGGGTTAAATGGGTTGGGGTAGTTTTGATTAAGTGAAAATTCTTTCGGTATTGAACTATGACTATCATCATTTACATCTGTGACAATATCAATCCCAAACCACTTCAGTGTTTGGTAAGGTGCATTGGATGAATCATATCCAACCCAATGATAATATGAATAATCATCACTTAAGGCTGTATTTAGTGCAATTGGATCATACGCAAGAAATACTATTTTATTACCCGCAGGCAATTCTCTGTGCATCGCAGTCGGTTTTATCTGTATCTCCGGTACTCCTGCTATTCCTCTTGTTTCAACTTCCATATCAACTACAACGTCATTTGTTGTTTCGAACCCATCTATCCAATTGCTTGTTCCCAATTCAAAATTAGGATTATACATTAGTGAATCAGCCGGCGGGTTTAGTGAATTGAATAATGTTCTAATCGGCTCACCAAATAAACTACCTTCAACCGGTAAAACCAAAGATGGAATATTTTGCCCGGATACTCCATCATAACTTACATCGTTATAGCTGTGTGTTATTCCTAAAATATCATACTCAAAATCTCCGGGAGTAAAATCCTGGTCAACATAACCATATCTATCACCGAGCCATTCCTGTCCGGCAAGAAAGTAATTTCTGTTTCCATCAGCCTCAAGCCAGGGACCGATCAATGAATCAGTATAGTTTTCAGGTGCTCCGTTACAGATTTCAATTATGTTAGAATAATAATCAAACAATTCAGCGGGTGCTTCGCCGTATCCCCAGACATCGTGAGCAAAATCTAACTCCCCTCCCGGTAATAATTGCGGACCGAAATAATAATCTTGAGGATAGCCGCCGATAAAATTAAATCCATTAAACAAAACAAGTGTATTTGCCCCGGACGGGCCAAAGACGGTGTACACTTTTGGAAGTTACCGCTGAATGCATTGTTGTATCAGTAGCTTCAAAGTAATAAGCGACATTCGTATTGGCCGGAAAACCCGGGAGCTCTCCGGTATACAGACTATCAACTATGTGATTAAGTCTTGACTCATACCATGTTTGTTGATCATCTGTAGAATAGTATGCCGAAACGACAAACTCCGGGTCAGGATTTTTAGTCCATCCACCTAAAACAACAGCAAATATCGGTCTTGGTTCTGTTGATAATGTTCAATTTAGATAAGAATGAATCAAAAAATGGTCCAGATCCCCACTAACAATATCTACTGCAACCGCAAAATCAAATGTATATTCTCTTGTCCACCATCCGAAATCTACTCCCGGGTAAAATCTCCCATTTGCATAATATTTCCAGAATGGGAAACCGACTATACCTGCAAGAAATCCGATTCTATTTTCGCCCATATTTGGTGACGTGTTTTTTACAGCAACACAAAAAGTCTCGTTTTCCGAAATTATCGGCTCATAACCAAGTAGATTCATATCGATCCACTGATAATCAAATAAATTCTCATCCGGGATATATGAATAACCAACTCCATTATCACTCCATAAATCTTCTCCGAATGGTTCAGTATCACCGGATTGAATTGAAGTCCATCCGCCGGTTCTATCAGGATTATCAAAAAATGAAGTGATGTCATTATAGCCATTGCCAAGCGCTTCGTAGTACCCGCGTCGCACAGTATCAGCGCCAAGTAATTGAGATTCGGTCCAATTCACTTTTACTATTTTTACTTCTGCCGGAGTATCATCAGGATTATCGGTGCAATTTAATCCTACACTTTTAATAATTAACTCTGCAGGTGCTTTATACCACTGAAGCCCCCAATCTTGTCCAAATAGACCAAAATTACTATTGAACGATCCATCGTTGTACCCAAGTGTATCATGAAGCCCAAGAGTTCGGCTGTCAGATATCGGTTTCAGAATTTGTGTTGAAGGAATTTTCAGAAAAGGTTTTATTCGTTCTGTTTCTTGAGATTTAAGTAAACTCAATTTTTTTTGTTTTTCCAATAAAATATTTTCCTGCGGAAAGAGATTTGCTGAGAATAAAATAAGGAAAAGTATTAGTAAAGATTTCATAGTAGCCTCCTTTATTTTAAAACAATCATCTTCCTTGTTTGAATAAAACCCCCCGCCTTCAACTGGTAGAAATATACTCCACTTGAGAGATTCTGACCTTTGTCAGAATGACTGTCAAATTCAATCTCATATCTTCCGGCAGGTTTGTATTCATCAACAAGAGTCGCAACTTCATTTCCAAGAACATCATAAATTTTTAAAGTTTGCCAACTGCCAACTGGAGACTGCCAACTGATTTTAGTAGTTGGGTTAAATGGGTTGGGGTAGTTTTGTTTAAGTGAAAATTCTTTCGGTAATGAATTATCAGTATGATCATTTGCATCTGTGACAATATCAATTCCAAACCATTTCAGTGTTTGGTAAGGTGTATTCGATGAATCATATCCAACCCAGTGATAATATGAATAATCCGTACTTAAGGCTGTATTTAGTGCAATTGGATCATAAGCAAGAAATACTATTTTATTACCCGCAGTCAATTCTCTGTGTATAGCAGTCGGTTTCATCTGAATGTCCGGTATTCCTGCTATCCCTCTTGTTTCAACTTCCATATCAACTACAACGTCATTTGTTGTTTCGAACCCATCTATCCAATTGCTTGTTCCCAATTCAAAATTAGGATTATACATTAGTGAATCAGCCGGCGGGTTTAATGAATTGAATAATGTTCTTACCGGCTCACCAAAGAGACTACTTTCAACAGGCAAAACCAAAGATGGAATATTTTGTCCTGATACACCATCATAACTTACATCGTTATAACTGTGTGTAATTCCTAAAATATCATACTCAAAATCTCCGGGAGTAAAATCCTGATCAACATAACCATATCTATCGCCGAGCCATTCCTGTCCGGCAAGAAAGTAATTTCTGTTTCCATCAGCCTCAAGCCAGGGACCGATCAATGAATCAGTATAGTTTCCAGGATCTTCGTAACAGATTTCAATTATATTAGAATAATAATCAAACAATTCAGCGGGCGCTTCGCCGTATCCCCAAATATCGTGAGCAAAATCTAACTCCCCTCCCGGAAATAATTGCGGACCAAAATAATAATCTTGTGGATAGCCGTTTGGAGAATCAAATCCATTGAACAAGACAAGAGTATTTGCTCCGGACGGAACAAAGACGGTGTACTCTGTTGTTGGAGTTACCGTTGAAAGCATTGTTGTGGTATCAGTAGCTTCAAAGTAATAAGCCACATTCGTATTAGCAGGAAAACCCGGGAGTTCTCCAGTATATAGGCTATCAATTTCATGATTAAGTAGGATTGGAGGGTACTGATTCCAAGTACTACCTCCATCAATAGAATAGATTAAATTAGCAGTAACAACAAATTCCGGGTAAGGATTTTTAGTCCCTCCACCTAAAACAACAGTTGCAAATACGGGACGTGGTTCGGTTGATAATGTTGAGTTTAAATAAGAATATTCTAAAAAAATTGGGACCGTCCCGCCACTAGCGATATCTACTGCAACCGGAAAATCAAATGTGTATTCTCTTGTCCACCAACCGAAATCTGCTTCCGGTTCGGGGGGATGAATATATCTTCCATTCGCATAAAATTTCCAACCGGGAACTCCTATTCCTGCTAAAAATCCTATCCTATCTGAATCCATGTTTGGAGAAGTATTTTGTACTGCGACACCAAAAATCTCCCCTGCTGCTATCATCGGAGTATAAAGCAAATCCATATCAATCCATTGATAATCTTGACGAGACTCATCTGGTACGAAAGGAATTCCATAACCTTGATCACTCCAAATATCTTCTCCGAATGGTTCAGTATCCCTTGGTTGGATTGAAGTCCAGCCGCCGGTTACATCAGGATTACTACCAAATGCAGTAATGTCGTTATACCCATTGCCAAGAGCTTCGTAGTAACCACGCCGTAAAGTATCAGCACTAATTAATTGTGACTCACTCCAGTTTACTTTTACGAGTTTTACTTCAGCCGGTGCATTATTATTATTATCGGTGCAATAAAATCCCACACTCTTAATTTCCAAATTTGCTGGTGCTTTATACCATTGAAGAAGCCAATCCTGTCCAAATATACCAAAATCAATATTGAATGTTCCGTCGTTATAACCAAGTGTATCAAGAAGCCCAAGAGTTCGGCTGTCAGATATCGGTTTCAGAATTTGTGTTGAAGGAGATTTCTGGAAAGATTTTATTTGTTGTGTTTCCGCTGATTTAAATAAGCTCATTTTTTTTTGCTTTTCCAATAAAACATTTTCTTGCGAATAACTATGTACTGCGCATAAAAATATTAAAAGTGTAATCAAAGATTTCATAGTAACCTCCTGTTATAATTTAGAGAATAATAAAAGTCTGATTGATAAAGCGAAGTAGATGGCGTGATAGAAGTTGGAACGTATAATTTTCGGAAAGCGCTTAAAAATATTTTTAAGCGAAGCGGGCAATGAGAACTATTTTGAACCTCGAAGCAACCAATCAAATACAGATGGATCTGCATAGATACCTCAAACCAATTAATAAACCGTTTTAATTACGGCATAATTGTAATGAATTTATTAGAAAAAAGAAACAACTATTTTTAGTTCTTATTTTTTAATATTAATGACCCTCAATGGCTACGCAAGCAAGCTTGCCGCTTTTAACTGCGCTTTCAATTGTTGAGGGTAATCCTGTATCAATCCAATCACCGGCGAGAAATAAATTATTAATATTCGTTATGGTCGAAGGTCGTTCGCTGTTGATTCTGTTGGATGGAATAAACGCCGCTCTTTTTTCTTTTAGAATTTTATGATGAGTAATCAAATCTTTCGGTATTAGAAGAAATTTTTCAAGTTCAGAAGCTGCTAGATCTAATATTTCCTCTTTAGATTTTTCATTAAGATAATCAGCATCACTGATCACAAGAGTAAGGTGGCTGCCTTTATTAAATACCCAATGTACCGGTGAGTCAATCAATCCATAAAATGCTTTGCCGAGATTATTTTCTTTCAGCCACAAATGAATAGTGAGGATGGTGGAATACTCCAATTCCGGAATCTGCAATTGCAATGATGAGCTTTTTATTTTTTGTAAAGCGAATAACGGAATTGCAGTAATAACGAAATCAAAATCTGTAATGTTTCTTTTATTCGTAACTACTTCAGTTACTCTGTCCTTTTCGATAATAAATTCCTGCACAGTTTCTGAAAGATGAATCGAGCCGGAATGTTTTTTTATAAATTTCATTGCCGGTTCGCAGTATGTCTCACTCAATCCATATTTTGGAAGGATAATTGTCGAAGAAAAATTTCCTTTGAAAAATATTTCTTTTAAAATGTCTGCAAACATTTGTGCTGATGCTTTTTCTGCACTGCAGTTTAATGCACCCGCAACAAGAATATTCCAGAATGCTTTCTTGGTATTTTCATTTTGCATTTGTTTATCAAGCCAATCCGAAACTGATAAATCCAACAAATCACTTTTATGCTGAAAAAATAATTTCAAGAAAAATTTCAGAATTAAAATCCTTTCTGAAAATTTTAGAGCACTATATTTCAGAATACTGATTAGAAGATTGAACGGATAAAAGAATCTATCTGCAGAAAGCAGATGAATGCGATTTTTTTTTTCTACGAAATTAACATTCAGATTTCTTTGAGAAATTAAATTTTCTTCTGCGCCGATGAGTTTTAGAAAATCTATCGTGTGATTGTAACAGCCCATCAAAATATGCTGACCGTTATCAATTACGGTTTGGGTTTTTGAATCTGAAAAGGAATAAGCTCTTCAGTGAAGTTTTGGTGAGGCTTCAATTAATTCGACTTGATAATTATTAGCGGCGAGAAAAGATGCAGCAGAAAGTCCGGCGAACCCTCCACCTATCACTAACACTTTTTCATCAATAAACAAGCTGATACTTCGCCCAAACACCGATTGCTATACCCACCTTCTGAATTTTTGAGACTTTGATATTCTTATTGAACACATCATATTCAGCGTCGATGATTTTATTCAGCATTTTGTAGTAGATATGCTGCATTGCCCTTGCTGCGAACATCGCACGTTTATCGTCAAGATTCAAACAACTTGTGGCGGCATCAAAATAAGTTTTTGCTCTGCGCACTTCGTAAGCCATCAGATCGCGGAAGTTTTCGTTATAGACATACCTAACAAGTTCATCTTCTGAATAGTTAAACTTTGCCATATCTTCTTTGGGCAAATAGATTCTTCCCTTTTCCAAATCCTTTTTTATATCGCGTAAAATATTTGTAAGCTGCAAAGCGATTCCGAGATTGACAGCAAAATCTTTTGTGGTTTTATGTTTGTAACCAAAAATCTCTATGCACATTAGTCCAACGGTGGATGCGACGCGATAGCAATAAAGCTGCAGATCATCAAAAGTCAAATAACGATTTTTTTGAAGATCCATTTCCATGCCTTTTATCAAATCATAAAAAGGATCAAGCGGAATATCAAACTTGGAGATTATTCTGATAAGTTTGTTTAGAAGAGGAAAATCAGATTCACCCTTTAATGATTTTTGAAATTCTACTCGCCAGCGATGAAGTTTTTGGTATTTAATTTCGAGCGATTCATTTCCTTCATCAATAATATCATCCGTCTGACGGCAGAAAGCATAGACTGTATTCATTGCATCGCGCTTATCTTCGGGAAGAAGATTGAATGCATAATAAAATGAACTTTTACTGTTCTTCGCTATTTCTTTTGCTTCATCCATTAACAAATGATTTTATGAGTAGAATAAAAAAATCCTTCTTAGAAAGTTCCGGTCGAATAAAAATATTGTAATTATTTTTTTTAATTTTATTTAAAATTTCTTTTCCGCCTGCAATTGTCCATTTGATTTCATACTTCAGTCGCCCGCTTAAGTATTCCGAAAGTGCGGCACCTTCATTAAATAAATTAAATGCCCGATCAACATTTAACTTTATAAGCGCTTGTAAATTAAGGTTAAAATCTTTTAACTCAAACACTTTTTCTTTGACATTAAATTTCGTCAGTTCATCAAGCGGATAATAAATCCGACCTTTACTATAATCAATTATCGTATCCTGATAAAAATTAGTTAATTGCAATGCAGTGCAAATCTTATCCGAAAGTTGGAATGCATTTTCATCTCTGATATTATAAAGTTCAAGAATCAGTCTGCCGACAGGGTTTGCAGAAAGTGAACAGTAATGCATCAGTTCTTCAAAATTTTTATATCTGGATTTTACCACATCCTGCCTGAAAGCTTTTATCAGGTTCAGGAAATGCTCCTTTGATAATTTTTTTTCAGTAATAGTTGTGAAAAGTGTTTCATCAAATTCATCAACAAAATTTCCATGCATAGATTTCAAAAATCTCTGTTCAAATAAATTTAGTTGATTGAGTCTTTCATCAACAGCCGCATTACCTTCGTCTGCTATATCATCAGCAGTTCTTGCAAACCAGTAAATAATTGAAACATGTTTTCTTAAATTTTTCTTAATCAGAAATGATGCAACTGGAAAATTTTCATAATGATTTTTTGCAAAGCTCAATGCTTTTTGATATGTGTGATAGTGTTCTATCAATATGTTTTATTGTTCGGTTGAAAGTATTTAATTAAATTTGTTCGAGTAAAATTAAGTATTTGATATGGAAGATTTGTAATTAGTTTTTTTGTGACGGATAAATATAATTCGAACTATAACACGCATCACACATTCTCTTTTCTTCCTTCGTAAAAATCATTAAATGAAATAATCATGAGTTTAATACAAGAAATTAATAGAAGACGTACTTTTGCCATCATCTCGCATCCTGATGCAGGTAAGACTACTTTAACCGAAAAATTTTTATTATACGGCGGTGCAGTTCAACTTGCTGGATCGGTAAAAGCACGGAAAAATCAGCGTGCCGCTACATCTGATTGGATGGAGCTTGAAAAGAAAAGAGGGATTTCAATCACCTCGGCTGTGCTTCAGTTTGATTACAAAGGTTTCAAAATAAATTTGCTCGATACCCCCGGTCACGAAGATTTTTCAGAAGATACTTACCGTGTATTAACCGCTGTTGATGCTGCCGTGATGGTTATTGATGGAGCGAAAGGCGTTGAAGCTCAAACAAGAAAATTATTTGAAGTTTGCAGAAGAAGAAACATCCCGATTTTTACATTCATAAATAAAATGGATAGACCTGTTCGTGATCCATTAGAATTGATGGATGAAATTGAAAATGTTCTTGGTATTGGTGCATTTGCAATTAATTATCCAATCGGGCTTGGCGATAGTTTTCGCGGTGTTTACGATCGACTGAAAAATCAGATTCATCTTTTTGAAAAAACTACAGGCGGTAATTTTAAAGCACCGGTGACAATCACTAACATTTCAGACCCCTTTTTCAAATCTATTCTTGGCGAACCTGATTATAAAAAGTTCACAGAAGAATTGGAAATGATTGAGACCGCCGGCGAAAGTTTCGATGTAAATAAAATATTTAAAGGCGAATTGACTCCCGTTTTTTTTGGAAGTGCAAGAAACAATTTTGGAGTACAGCTTCTGCTTGATGGATTTTTAGGTTACGCAGTTCCCCCTACCTCCCGCAATAGCTCCAGTGGAATTGTAAATCCCACAGATGAAAACTTTTCAGGTTTTATCTTTAAAATTCAAGGCAAATATGGACCCTCGCCACAGGGACCGAATCGCATTCTTAAGAATTTGTTCAGGAAAATTCACCCGCGATATGCAGGCTTATCACGTTAATAGTGGAAAGAAAGTAAGGTTATCTAATTCACAAAAACTTTTTGCACAGGATAGAGAAACAATTGATGAAGCATATCCAGGTGATATAATCGGATTTGTCGGTAATACTAATTTTGGCATTGGTGATACAATTTCTGAGAATGAAAATATTTTATTTAAAGAAATTCCTCGATTTGCTCCCGAACATTTCGTGCTTTGTCACAATCCTAATCCATCAAATTATAAGAAATTCCGTGATGGGTTAGATCAGCTTTTGCAGGAAGGTGTAATTCAAAGTTTCTATTTAAAAAACTCGGTGACTAAAACTCCACTACTTGGAGCAGTTGGTCCGCTTCAATTTGAAGTTGCACAATACCGCCTTGAAAACGAATATGGAGCGCCATCGCGAATTGAACCAACCAATTGGAAACTACTGCGTTGGATTGACCCTGCAATTGATGAAGATGAGATTGCCAGATTGTTAATTCCTGCTGGCGCTGCCTGGGCTTACGATCAATTGGAAAGAGCTGTTCTTTTACTAACATCAGAATGGTCAATGAATTATTTTATTGAAAAGAACCCCAAAATAAAATTACAAGACATACCATTTATAGAGCTTGTAACACAATAGGACTTTGTTTTCATTTCGATCCAACTATCATTAACATTTTCCTCAAATTTGTCGATTATCAACATGGAATGAGAATTGAATAGCTATTAATCATATAACAAAGCTTATTCATACTATTTCATAAACAAAAAAGATTAAAAATGATTACACTCGAAGTTTCGGATTTAGATTTTAGAACTGTTTTCTATGGCGATGTGCTCGTTGAGCGCGTTCAAATGCTGCGAGCTACAAAACGTGAGGCAGAATTTTTTAATAAAAAACTTAACTCACACATAGAAAAAAAATTAAATAAAATTGTAATTGATCTTAGCCAATGTGAATTTTTAGACTCCAGTTTCCTCGGCGCAATCGTATTCAATCTAAAAAACATTGAACGCATCGGCGGTGAAATAAAATTAGTTGAGCCGGCAAACACCTATCAAGGACTGCTCGAAAAGACAGGAACATTCAGGATTTTTAATACTTACAAATCAATAAAGGATGCGGTAGAAAGTTTTAGATATAACTAATTTATCCTTCTTCCATTCTTTCACCTTTTCATTAATATTGTACTTACATAAAAAAAACAGCCTCCCAAGATCAGGAGGCTGTGACATCTTAAAAGTAAGAGATTGAAAACTAATTCACGCTTACTTTGATTGCTTATTGATTAGCTCTACTTAATGAGCACCATCTTATTAACCTGAACAAAATTATTTGAGGTTAATTTGTAGAAATAAATTCCTGACGCATATTTTGAAGCGTTCCATGAATAGGAATATTTACCCGGAGCCATTTGTCCGCTTACCAAAGTCTCAATCTCATTTCCAATTGCATCATAAATAACAAGACTTACTTCTGCATTTTCAGGAACTGAAAATTGAATCTTCGTTTCCGGGTTGAATGGATTTGGATAATTCTGTTCAAGTACATAAGAATTAGGAAGATTGTTATCAACGGGTTCTACATTGACAACCCCGCCAACAGCTTCAATCGAAGCCTTTAACAATGCAAATGTGAATGCAGGATTATGAATGCCAAGACTTCTATCTTCTAAAACAACAAGGTAATTATACGTAGCAGCCGCAACATTTAAAGTGACTGTTGAATCAATTACAACTTCGCCTTCTTCATCTATAGGCAAGAATGTCGCGAGGTAGTCAAGTAATCCTTGCATTTCTATTTGCAAACCTTCAGCAGTTCCGTTTCCATCAAGATCAGCATTTCCGTTGATATAATATTTTTTGTCAGCGAAAGAAGTGCCAATATTACCGTGACAGTTAGCACAAGCCTCTACGTTATCATTGCCCTCTTGATCAGCCATGCTAAATGTATGTCCGCCGAACATTGGAATTCCTTCTGCTTCTTCAGAACTATACATATGACAACTGACACAACTGTTTTCAACATCCATCAGGTGGGGAGATGTAGGAAGTATCTGACCGAATGTCCACACATTACTTGCAGAAAGTACCTCTGCTTGTGGTCCATGATGAGGACCGAAATGGCTTGCATTCAACAAGTAATCCGACACATAAGCCACCGCATCTCTTCTGCTTCTGTGACAGTTCATACAAATTTTACCATAACCGCCTTCAGTAATTTCCTGACCACTGACTAAAGTTACATCAAGAGTTCGGAGCTGATGATCGAGGGATGCATCATGAGGATCGTGGCAAGTTGCACAGCCAATTGGCATTTCATTGCTATAGCCGTCTATTAAATCTACTTTGCCGCCATTAACCCAATCAACAAATCCTTCACCGCTATGGCAGGGGGCACACGAATTTCTATCTTCAGGATAAAGATTCATACCATGACCAGAATTATCCCACTGTTCAGGGAAGAAATGATGATCGCCCGAATCATGACACCAGGCACAATTTGCAACATCAAGAGGTGCGACCATTCTTGAATCGGTTGTTAAACCGTAGTGTTCACTTCCGGGACCATGACAACTTTCGCATTGTATGTTTGCTAATTTCATTGCGTCCGGATATTGATTCATCATCAATTCATATACACCAGGATACAAGGTATCTGGAAAAACAAAACCAAAATCATCGAAGCCATTGTTTGAAGCATTAGGATCATAGCCGGTTGTATGGCATGAGATACAGCTTGATGAATAATGATCGCTTAATGTTCCATCAAGACCTCGTTCTAACATGGAAGAGTGCCCGGTCAACTTCCAATTATCAAATTTATAATCGAATGGTTCATTGTTGTGGCAGACTACACAGTTAACAGTTCCGTTTTCAACTCCGACAAATAAGCCTGCGTTGATTGTGATAGTTTGTGTTAATGCTCCATCCGAAAACTGAATTTCATATTTCCCTGCAACATCTGGAGTAAACACTCTTATCTGAGTTGTATCATTTAAATTAAGCAAGTCGCCAAGTTCAGCACTTGATCCTACCGGTTTGGAGAGCAATGTCCAGGTAGGTGTATTAAATACTGTATCAACAACTTGCCCTTTAAGAAACATTTTAGTTTGAACGCCAACATTCATTAAACCATTGTACGCGCTTGTGAATATATCCATTGTATCCACAGCAGCGTCGCGAGGAGAGATTCCATACGTTTCCAGTTTAAGAGATTGGGAGAATAAAAAGCTACCGTTTACCAATACTATCAGTAAAGCAAGTAGTAATTTGTTTTTCATTATTTCGCCTTTCATATTAATTAATTTGAACACTTGATTTATTTAATTTTATTACAGATTGTACAGCCTGGATTAATTCATTAGGCTGAATTGGTTTTAATGCGTAGTAGTAAACACCGATCTGGCTAATTTCTTTCCCCAATTCCAGCCCTTCGTTTGAGGTGATAAAAATAATTTTGAAATTTTTATTGATGTCTTTTAAAGATCGGATTATCCGAACAGAATTCGGATTTAGAAAATCATCATCAATGATCATAAGCGAAGGATGAATTCTGTGCACACTTGAATGAACCTCCAATGGATCGTGAGTATCTGAATTTATGAATAATTCATTCTCAGTTCCATGGGTATTCTGCTGAATCAATTCGATTATTTGACGGTCATTTGTTATTAATAGTATTTTCATCGCTTTTATTATGCAATCGTAATGCCAATAAGATTTTAAAATGATTCTTATTAGTTGGGCTGTTGCATGATTAAAAGGTTTATTTAAGTAAAATAATCGCTCTATAAGTTTTTAAATGATTGAAATTTAGATATTTCAATTTGTGAAAGTGAGATATTTTTGTCTCGATGCGACAAGAATGGGATAGTAAATTTTTTAAAATTTAATTGATTGAGAAATGACAATGCACCTGACTTTACTTTTAAACGCTCGATGGATTATTCTTTTAAAAAAGGATTAAGTTATTCCTAACAATTATTTAATTTTTAATTGATAATTTTTAAGTTGTATGAAATACTTGCTCAAGTAAAAATTTTCAAATTTCATGGTGCATTAATATTTCTAAAGGGATATAAATCATATGATCCATTCGGTGAGAGGTAAGTTTATACTTTTTTCTACTTTATTCATCACTCTTAGTGTTGGGGTTCCTTTATTTTTCCTGGTTAATCAGATTGATAAAAACTTCGAACAGCGCTCAAAAGCTATGTTGATGACCACTTTGGATATGCTTCATTATGGTTTGTATCATGTGATGACAATCGGTGAACATAAAGATGTTCAGGGAATTGTTGATGGAATATCTTTAAATACGAGTATAAAAAATTTAAGATTGTACGATCACTCAGGTAAAATACTTTATTCATCCAATCAAAAAGAAATCGGAACCAACATAAACACGATTGATCCGAAACATGCTTATTTCGGGGAAAGTGAAGAATGGAAAATTAAGTTCTTAAAGAAGGAAGGGTCATATTCAGCTTCTGAACCCTTGCTTAATAAAGAACTTTGCCAGAATTGTCATGGAGATAAAAAAGTAATAGCCTTTATTGATGTTGATGCAAATTTAACAAAAGCCGAACTACAATTTAATACGGGCGTTACTCACATAATTTTTCTGGGGATAGCAGTCACCCTCCTTTTAATCTCGGGGCTTTTTATCATCTTTAATAAATTTGTAAACACACCGATTAAAAAATTTACTGCTGCATTAGACGAAGTTGGACGAGGAAATTTATCGCTCAAATTGGATGATCAAAAGTCCGATGAATTTGGGACGTTGCACAAAGACTTTAATTCAATGGTGACTACAATCAGAGATTCAAAAACAAAACTTGAAGAAATGCACCTTGAACAGCTTCAGCGAACCGATAAACTCGTCACACTTGGCGAACTTACTTCTGAAACCGCTCACGAAATAAATAATTTTTCAGCCATAATTATGTCACGCGTTGATTATTTAGCTCTTGCCTTTCAACAAGATAATAATCTAAAAAAATACTCCGAAGATTTAGAAGTGATACTTAAACAGATTAATAACATTAATCATATTACCGGTAATATTCTTAAACATAGTAAGCAATCTTCCAAATCGAACGAGGCAATTGATCTTCTAAAAGTTATTGATGAAAGTATTTCGTTATTAAATCCATTGATAAGAAAGAAAGACATAAAACTGATTAAAAAATATGATGTCTCCAATTCCTTGATAAATGGAAATTCACTGTTATTAGAACAGGCATTTACAAACTTGATTCTTAACTCTCTTGATTTTCTAGAAAAGGATGGTGAAATAATAATTTCGATCAGAGAAGTAACTGATGATAAACTTTTAGAGTTAACAATCAGTGATAATGGATGTGGCATTGAAGAAAAATATCTTGACCAAATATTCTCGCCGTTTTTTACCACCAAGACGAAAGAGCGCGGCACAGGGCTTGGTCTGTATATCGTAAAAAAGATTTGCGATAAACATAACGCTTCAATCAAATGTTCTTCGGTGTTTGGCGGCGGTACTACTTTTACAATCATATTTAAAACAAGATGGTAATTTTATGAATGAAATTTTGATCATTGATGATGAAGAGGAAATGCTTACAAGCTAAAAAAAATTCTTTCCTTTAAACCCGAATACAGCCTCACCCTTTTGAATGATTCCAACGAAGCAATAAAAATAGTTCAGAGCAAAAAATTCGATCTTATAATAACTGATCTTAAAATGAAAGGAGTTACCGGGTTAGATATTCTTCGTGCAGCCAAGAATAAATTTCGTGATTCAAAAGTGATTATGATTTCCGGTTACGGTACAATTGAAGCAAGTGTACAGGCAATTAAGGATGGTGCAATTGATTTTTTGGAAAAGCCTTTTACTTCCACAAAATTATTTGATTGTATAAATAACGCTTTAGACAAAGACATTTCATCCTCAAAAGATTCTGACGATGAGAGTGGTGATCAGAAAAATATCGAAGGGATTATTTATCAAAGCAAAAAGATTGATGAATTAATAACAGTCATTAAGCGAACAGCTTCTGAAAATGTTACAATTCTATTAACCGGCGAAAGCGGTACAGGCAAGGAATTATTTGCCCGCGCAATTCATAATCTAAGTCCGCGAAAGAAAAATCCTTTCGTACCTGTTAACTGCGGCGCACTTCCGCCCGAGCTTTTTGAAAGTGAATTATTCGGACACGAACGGGGGGCTTTTACCGGTGCAGTTAAAACAAAACTTGGACTCCTAGAATTTGCAAACTCCGGCACATTCTTTTTTGATGAGATTGGCGATTTGAATCATCCGCTTCAAATAAAATTGCTCCGGATGCTTGAGGAAAGAAAAATACGAAGGGTGGGCGGGCAAAATGAAATTGAGATTGATGTGCGCATAATTGCAGCGACGAATAAAAATCTCGAGAAGGAAGTTGCCGAGAAAAGATTTCGTGAAGATTTATATTACAGACTCGATAGCATCAGGATAAATATTCCCCCCTTAAGAGAACGTCAGGAAGATATTACTCCTCTTGCAAATCATTTCATTAATAATTATTGTATTCGTGATGATAAGCAAGCAAAATATTTTTCACAGGATGCAGAAGCAGTTCTGAAAAATTATTCCTGGCCTGGAAATGTTAGAGAATTACAAAATGTAATCAGCAGAGTTTATTATCTAAGTTCGGGTGACACAATTCAGAAGGACGATCTTCCGGTCAACATGGTTGATGCACAACAAAGTATCAAAAGTGAATTCCTCACACTTCAATATAAAGACGCTAAAGATGCTATCACTGAAAAATTCGAATTAGAATTTCTCACCTATCATCTTAAAAAAAATAACGGAAACATTTCTAAAACTGCCGATGCCTGCGGACTCGATCGCCGTTCGATTCATCGTTTAATAAATAAGTATAATATTATTTATAAAGAAGAAGAGTAGTAAGCCGGATATTCCAATTTCATTTCTTCTAATAGCTAAATCACCTTTGTTAAATGTGAAGGGTAAAAAATTATACTTCAGTATAAAATTTATATTTCCCTGCATCCCAACTTTGCCGCCATGGATTGAAAACATGGCAGCAAAGTTGTGAACTTTGCTTCTGTAATCAGAACTTGGACGGTAAAGTTGAGAACTTTGCCAGCATGGTTCAGAACTTTGCGAACAATATTGGGAACAAAACGCTTTGTTTGAAAACATGACGCCATGGATTGAAACCTTGCCATTCTACTTTGCATCCAGGCAAGTTTTTTTTAGAACTAAGCGGGCAAAGTTCAGGAAATTGCCGCCAAAGTTGAGAACTTTGCTGGCAATGGTGTCAAATTGTGCGATTACGAGCGAATTTTAAAGGGTAATGGTGCCGTGGAAGAAGTAAATTTTGGCAGGTTAAGAGCAATTTTTATGGCGGATATCAAGACAATGAAACAGTTGTCCATAAATATTATATGATATGAATAAGTTTAAAACCCAAATTTTATCTGCACTCATCTCTTCAATTACCTTTCCGCCAAGTGGAATTGAAAGTTGATTGCTGTGCCTTTTGTATTTTTTCAGCAGCGGTAAGTAAACAATAACCGGTTTTGTTTTTGAGGCAACCCACTCCCCTCCTCTAAAAGCAAAGTCACTTTTTACTTTTTCAAGACACTTAATGATTATAGAAAATATTCATTAATATAAAGGAGCGACAAATGTTTCAGCAGCGATTTTTTTTGATCTTAGCGCAAACACTTTTCTTATCTTTCATAATTTTTTATGCGGGATGTGAAAGTAATACCGAACCGACTTCAACAACGTCACAAAATTTTTCACTCAGTCTTAAGACTCCGGTTAATACTCCAAAGCAAAATGGTGATGTCCTTATGATTGATGAAGCAAAAATTCTTGTGCGTGATTTAAAACTAATATCATCGCAAGGTGATGATTCAATGAGCGTCGAAATAGGACCTTTTGTACTCAACCTAAATCTTTCGGGTTCATTAAACACTTACTCTTTTAATAATGTAACAACTAATTTGTACAAAAGTGTAAAGTGGGAAATTCATAAACCTGAAGACAATGAAATACCACCCGATCCCGAATTCAGAGATGGTGAAAGCGGTAATCAAAGATATTCTGTAATTGTTAAAGGAACTTTCAACGGAGCTTTGTTTGTATATAAGTCAACAAAAACTTCTCATCAGATAATTGATTTTCCAACTCCAATTGAAATCAGTTCTGATCAAGCCATTAACGTTACTTTGATAGTTGATCCATACAGTTGGTTCAATGACGATGGTGTTGTATTAGATCCAAATGATAACAGTAATGAAAATGATATAGATAACTTGATTGCGAGTTCATTTAAAGATGTATTCAAAGATTTTAATCGTGACGGTAACCCCGACTGAGTGTTAAAATTTTCATTTCAAGCCCCGCGAAACGGGGCTTTTTTGTTTTAAACGAAACATAAATTTTTATGAGAAGTGAAAATGATTGGAAGTTATTGAACCCATAATCTATTTAGCGAAAAATAGAATTTTATAAAATGATGATATATTAATTACAATCGCCTTGTCCCTTTTTATTAACTCGGATTACTTATTATTAAAAGCAATTATTGAGTGCAAGCTTAAACATCAGTTGACACAAAAGCTGCCATAACCTGCTCGCTTTAAGAAGAATACATTTATTATTTGGTAGTTGAATTACTAAAAGGGTGAGCTATTTCTGTTCTGATATTTGATATAGACAATCGTTTGATGCGATAAAGTTATTTCGATTTTGAAAGTTCTTGTTCCTTAATTAATTATTCAATAACAAAAATGTTCGGAGGTCCTATGAAGTCCTTTCTTTCTCAACAGTCGTTCAGAACTTTAGCTTTAGTTTTCGCTTTAGTTCTGTCAGTCTTTTCCTTAGAGGTTCAGGCACAAAATGATAATGTCTCTGTTTCAATAAACACACTTATTGATCAGGGGGGTTCATCAATGAACTATGAACTCACATTAGAAAACAGGGGTACGGTTAACGAAAGTTTCGATATGTGGATTGTTGTCACCGGTCCAAATGGTTACAATGATTTAGTAATGAATCGTCACTTTAACTTTAGACCCGGTAGAATTATTATCAGAACCAGACCTTATATGATTCAAGGTGCCGATCTCGGTATTTTTACATTCACTATCAATGCCGGAACATTTGCTACCGGAACCCTTATTGATACTGACTTTGATACTTACACCAGAACTTCTGTAAGTGCCAATGAAGTACAAATCAATAAAGATATTGATTTAACAGGCGTTCCTGATAAAATGATGCTCGTTGCAAACTACCCCAACCCTTTCAATCCTTCAACAACGATAAGTTATGGATTGAATGAAGATGCGAATGTTTCCATAATTATTTACAATGCATTAGGACAGGAAGTAACTACATTGATAAACACTCAACAGACAAAAGGATTCCATAGTGTAGTTTGGAACGGTAGAGACAACTCCGGTAATCAAGTTACAAGCGGAATTTATTTCTACAGAATGATCACAGGAAATTTTGTTGAAGTCAAGAAGATGCTACTGAATAAATAATATTCTTTTTTTGTGTTAGTTCTATCAGGATTAAAGCATTAATAACTGTTTGCTTCATAAGGCAGTCATAACTGGCTGCCTTTATTTTTATTAATTGAGACTTCTGAAAAATTAAGTTTGTAAAACCCGCATGGGAAAAACGAGTTGAAGTGACATTTGCTTTGAACGTTTTTATCGCTAATTTTTAATATAGTTGTTGCTACTTTAGGCGGGAATGGCTTTATATTCATAATTAAAACAAAGCAAAAAAAAGACAACTAATTAAGCATAAACATTGTCTCTTTTTTCAATGTTCAGCTACTAATTCAAAAAACAATTTTAAAACAAAGGGAAAAATTTATGCGAAATCTTATAGCAGTTACATTCATATTTTTTACAATTATAACCTATGGACAGGTTAGTATTGATTGGGTTCAATTTACGAGAGGTGTTTCAATCGCAACGGATAATACAAACAATGTTTACACGGTGGATTATGACTACAATCCTGCAGGTGATATAACATTAACCAAACGAGACACTGATGGAAATTTCCTTTGGTCGGCGAAGTACGATCAAATAGATAATACAAAATGGGAAAAAGCAACATGGGTTGCTGTAGATAATTTAGGAAATGTTTATGTCAGCGGTACATTGATGTCAGGATATTCTAACCCGGTAAATGCTGCCTCAATTTTAATGAAGTTTGATCCGATTGGGAATTTATTATGGCGCAACGTTTATGAAAATTCATTCGATGGATCATACACAAAAAAATGTCTGATTGACACCGATAACAATATTTACGTTTTAGGAATGGGAAGCGGTCCAGCCGGATATGTTACTAAGGTGAAAAAATTTACGCCAGATGGTTTAGCCTTATGGACTTATTACGACGCTGATGGAATTGGTGCGCCGATCAACTTCAAATTCACACTTGATAATAGTATTGTGATCTCCGCAAGGGGAATTATAGGCAGTGTCAACGGTTATGCGAAAATTAACAAAGACGGAAATAAATTATGGAGTTTCCCAGGTGTAAACAGTTTAACTATTGGTGACCTGGCTGGTGACGATTTTGGTAATACTTATTTAGTTCATACCGAAGATGTAATTAATGGCGGAACTACTGTAAAAAATTATCCCCGACTGGAGCGCTTATCTGGGAAAATAATTATACTTTAGCCGGTTTCCGTGTAGAGGTTGGAACTGATAATTTGCCCGTCGTTTGTGGTTTCCCGAATCAGAATTCCGGAGGTTCATCCTTTATAAAAATAGATGGTAACGGCAACACTGTATGGTTTAATCCCGATGCAGATGGAACTTATGCATTGCTTTTACATGCACAATTAATGATGGATCAGTACAATAATATTTATCTGGCTGCAGGCACTTTGTTCGAAATGGCAGTATGTAAAGTAAACAGTGATGGAACATCTGCTTACACAATTACAACATCAGGAAGTTATGCTAATGCTTTCACACTCGGAAATGATTACTCAGTTTATGTTGTGGGAGGAACAACTGCAAAGATTAATCAAACAATTCCGATCTCAACAGTTATGCATGTTGGAGCACAAACTGTTACCCGGGAGTTGTCCGGCAGAGCTAAATACCGTGGTGTTGATCAGGTTTTAGTTTTGGATGAAAATAATCAACCGGTTGCAGGCGTTACTGTAAGAGCTAATTATACCGGACCTACAAATGGAAGAACTTCTGCTGTAACAGGGGCTGATGGAATTGCAATCCTTTATAGCAAGTTTATGCGGAATCCAGTTGGAACTTGGTGCTTCGAAGTAATCAGTCTAACTAAGTCTGGATTTACATACGATCCAAATGGTAATGTAATTACAACTCAATGTGAATCCGCTGAAGTTTTAACTAAAGAAGAAATTGAAATAAATGATTATAATCTGGAAGCATATCCCAACCCTTTCAATCCTACAACTACTATTTCTTTCTCCCTACCTGAAACGGGATATACATCATTGAAAGTATATGATATACTTGGTAATGAAGTGGCAGATTTGGTTAATGAAGTAAAGGATGCCGGGATTTATAAAGTTCAGTTTGACGGCAGCAACCTTTCAAGCGGTGTATATGTCTATCAGTTACAAACCGGAGATTATATTGCTACCAAAAAGATTCAAATGATAAAATAATTAATTAAAAAAACAGGGAGATATTAATGTCACAAATTCACAAGTTGATTATCGTCTTACAAATATTTCTAATTACAGGATCACTGCTTGCCCAACCCGAATATTCCTGGCGTTATTATAACACTGGAAATACAGGGATTCAGGGCGATTATGTTGAAGCAATATGGGTTGATCACGATGGTGATCCATACATTGCCGGTTATACCCCAGGTTGGGAAGAAGGAGGTTTTGCAAAATATATTCAATCAGAAAATAGGTGGATTAATTATTCCAATGTTGACTACCCAATAATTGGAGATATTAACGATGTAGGTTCATCTCGAATAAGTGACATAGAGGAAGATGCTAGTGGAATACTATGGATGGCTACATGGCGCGGAATATTAAAATTTGATCCCGCAGTTGGTGCAAGTTCATTGGAGTTTTTTGGCGCAGATAATTCCTTGCATCCCGGCGGTAGAACGATTGATTTAGCAATTGCACCTGATGGATCAATTTGGGCGGCGGTATTATCTGTGACATGGGGGGGCGGCGGTCTAGTAAATTATAATCCGTCAACAAACTTATGGCGTTACTGGTACTATGGATCTACAGCTAACAACTGGCCAAGTAATATAGGTGTGTGTGAAAATATTTCGATACAGGAAAAACCTTCCGGTGGCTACATTGTGTGGATAGATGGTGAAGGTTGGAATACTATGATTACTTTTGATAGTGATACGCAGCTATTTACATTATTGCCGCAGAATCTTGACCCCGGAGAGGTTGTTTCTTTGCCTGGGAATAAGTGTACTGATTCGGCAAATAATTTATGGGCGCTTAGGTATACAGGCACAGCGAGTATTTATTCACTCGATTACAGAACCCCTGCTGGTGATTGGATCACACCATCTCAACCTCAATCAAGTTCTGAAAACGATATCTATGCATTTAAAGCTTATGAGAACGGTAAGGCTCTGCTTATTGATGGGAATAGTAATGTCTGGCAATTTAACGGTACCTCATGGCAAAACTTTGGCATCTGGCGGGAAGGTGGTTTTTCTTACGGGTTAGATATTGACGCTGACGGGAATGTCTGGGCAAGCGGAATTGGTGGTGCTGCAAAAAGAGATGTACAAACAGGTATTTGGCAGCGCTATCGAATAACGAACTCCTCACAAATTACATACTGGGTCGAAGACATTGCAATTGATACGGATGGCAGTGTTTGGATGGCAGGAAATGCTGGGCCCGGAGTTGGTGGGTTTGAAAAATTTGATGGTATTAGATGGATTGGTTTTAATAATGAAAACTATGGTTTAGGTTATCCTTTCCCTTTCCCGACTGATAACACAGAAGTTATTTACTATCGTTCGTCAAATAGTGAAATAATTGTCAACCCAATGTATAACTATTTACATACATGGGATGGCAGTAACTATACATCACTAAATTATCCATTGGATCGTTCTAAAGGTGTCGTTGAAGATTCACAAAACAGATTGTGGAGTCTTGGTGAGTACTACAATCTTTCTTACTATAATGATGCAGGCAACAACTGGACTGCTGTTCCTTTCATGGGATGGGGTGCGAACATCATGAAAGATTCAGATAGACCAGGAACAATTTGGGCTTGCTCGGGTTATCAGGTTTTAAGAACTGATGGAACATATAATTTTTCAAAAGTAGTAGATGATTTTTCTGAGTTAAATCCGCAAAGTGATTTCCTAACCACAGTCGTTCCTTTGCTTGGAGGGTTTGCCTGGGTTGGGACTAATCAAGGGCTTGCAAAAGTAAATACAAACGACGGTACTTATCAGTTTTACGCACCGTCAAATTCACAAATTCCTGGAGAAAGTATTACTCCACTTGCAGTAACACCCGACGGCCGATTATGGTTTGCAAACTTTGGAAGTACAACAACTTCAACTTACGGCTTGTGTTGGTTTGATGGAACAGAATTTGGAATTTTTCCACAACAGCAAATTGGGGGTTTGCCACATGCTCAGATTTATGATCTTGAAGTAAAAAACATTCAGGATGGATATGAATTATGGATCAGTTGTGCTAGCAGGGGTGCTGCTGTCTTAACAATATTAGGAACGGTAATTCCTGTCGAGCTTTCTTCTTTCGAAGTAAATTTGGATGACAAAAACGTCCAACTTTTTTGGCAAACTGCAACTGAGACAAATAACTCAGGCTTTGTGGTTGAAAAAAGTCAAATGTCAAACGTCAAAGCTCAAATGGATTGGAATGTAATTGCTTTTGTTCCAGGCTTTGGTACGACCACCGAACCGAAGAGTTATTCCTTCATTGATGAAAATCTTTCGGCAGGAAAATATCAATACAGATTAAAACAAATTGATTTTGATGGTAGTTATGATTACTCATATGCTATTGAAGTTGAAATAACTACACCAACTGAATTTTCACTTGAGCAGAATTATCCCAACCCATTCAATCCTACAACCACAATTTCTTTCTCCCTCCCTGAAACGGGATATACATCATTGAAAGTATATGATATACTTGGAAATGAAGTAGCAAATCTGGTTAATGAAGTAAAGGATGCCGGGATTTATAAAGTTCAGTTTGACGGCAGTAACCTTTCAAGCGGTGTATATGTCTATCAGCTGCAAACCGGAGACTATATTGCTACCAAAAAGATTCAAATGATAAAATAATTAATTTAAAATACAGGGAGATATTAATGTCACAAATTCACAAGTTGTTTATCGTCTTACAAATATTTCTAATTACAGGACCACTGCTTGCCCAAGCCGAGTATTCCTGGCGTTATTATCGGCCAGGCAACACCGGTATACAAGGGGATCAGGCTACAGCCATTTGGATTGATGAAAATGGTGACCCATATATAGCAGCTAGCACTGGTAATTGGGGCGAAGGCGGGTTTGCAAAATTTAGCCAATCAGAAAACAAATGGGTAAATTACTCAAACGTTGACTTACCAATACTAGGCTCATTTGATAATGGGGAGGTTCAAATTTTAGATATCATAGAGGATTATGATCAAAATCTTTGGATGGGTAATTTTACCGGGGCACTAAAATTTAATCCCCAGATTGGTATATCATCAATTGAAAAATTTGATCCTAACAATTCAGAGTTGGACGGATTTACTTATGACATTGATTTAGCACCTGACAGCACCATCTGGTTTACGAGTGGTGGTCTTGTTCGTTTTAATCCTAAAAATGAAGAGTGGACTTATTTTCCAGGTGGCAATACTCGAATAGCCATACAACCTAAATCGGACGGCAGTTATTTAGTTTGGTCTGCCGATACATATTTTGGATTTGTGTTTACTTATAACAGTGCGACAAACCAATTATCATATTATACACCTTCGGCAGTTGGAGACATTGCGGGGTTACCGGGAAAAGATTGTGTAGATGACACAGGAAATTTTTGGTCTTTACGAATGTCAGACAATGGTGATTGGGAGACACTCGAATATCAACGCCCCGATGGAGTTTGGGTTTTTCCTACCCCACCGTACATAAATGTAAGTTTTTATATTGATGCATTTAAAGCCTTTGGAAACGGCAAAGCTCTCTTAGTTACTACTTCTGGTGAGACTTGGATGTTTGACGGCTCAATCTGGAATAATTTTGGGACATGGCGACCGGGCGATTTTACTCTCTCTGTTGATGTTGATCAACAGGAAAATGTCTGGGTTTGTGGAATTGAAGGAGCTGCAAAACGTGATGCTGTGACAGGTAACTGGCAGCGTTATAGAATAACCAATACTTCTCAGCTTGATTATTTCGTACAGGATATTTCCTTAGATAGCGAAGGAAATGTTTGGATGACTGGAAACGCAGGAACTGGTATTGGCGGGTTTCAAAAATTTGATGGTACAAACTGGATAGGCTTCAACCAATACACTTATGGCTTGGGATATACTTTCCCTTATGATGCAGACAATACCCAGGCAATTTATAGAAGGCCTGTAAACGGAGATGTTGTCTTCAATCCGACATTCCATGGAATCCATGCCTGGAATGGAGTTGATTTTTTTGCTTTGGAAGATTCATTTAATACCTCGAAAGGATTTGTTGAAGATTCATACGGAGTGTTGTGGAGCCTGGGCGAATATTTCAATGTAAGATATTACGATGAAACTATCCCTGATTGGATTGTTGTTCCATTGACAGGATGGGGTAGCCAAATAAAAAAGGATCTGACAAATAATGGTTCAATATGGGCTTCAACTGACTTCGAGTTATTGCGTACCGATGGAAGCTCTTCGTTCTCTCGTACTCCGAGTGATTTCCCTGGTTCGGCCGCTTCATTCACTGGCTTAGCCGTTGATGATAGTGATATAGTTTGGATTGGAACGTGGACGCAATTTACAGTTAGTGGTAGTACGCTTATCCGCCTCAATGCGAACAACGGTTCTTACACGGTGTTTCAACATGATCTGGGCTGGCCGTTTCCCGGCGAACACGTACGTCCCTTGGCGGTCACATCAGATGGGCGACTTTGGATGCAGTACGACAGCGAGTATCCATCAAATGACAACGGTTTATGCTGGTATGACGGTGTGAATGTTGGCTCGTTTCCTTCTCCACCGGGCGGAATACCACAGTGGGGCGGTTTACCAAACAGCAATATCAAAGATCTTGAAGTCCGAGAAATACCTGGTGGTTATGAATTATGGATGAGTTGTCTGGGAAGAGGTGTGGCAGTGCTCACAGTTCAAAATTCAGTTCCAGTTGAACTATATTCGTTTCGTGCGAGTATGATTGGAAATTCTGTAACATTGAGCTGGCAGACTGCTACTGAATTAAATAATAGTAGGTTTGAAATTGAAAGAAAACAAGTCAGCAGCCCACAGTCTTCAGTCGGCAATCAGGAATGGAATGTAATCGGTTTCGTCCCAGGATTTGGGACAACCACAGAATCAAAGAGTTATTCTTTCGCTGATGAAAATCTTTCAGCAGGAAAATATCAATACAGACTAAAGCAAATGGATTTTGACGGAACGTTTGATTACTCAAATGCTATTGAAGTTGAAATAATTACACCAACTGAATTTTCACTTGAACAGAATTATCCCAACCCATTCAATCCTACAACCACGATTTCTTTCTCCCTCCCTAAAGCAGGGTTTACATCATTGAAAGTATATGATATACTTGGAAATGAAGTAGCAAATCTGGTTAATGAAGTAAAGGATGCCGGGATTTATGAAATGCAATTCGATGGAAGCAATCTTGCAAGCGGAATGTACGTTTATCAATTGCAGGCAGATAGCTATATCGAATCCAAAAAATTACTTTTACTAAAATAGATTTTGGGGAGCTTCGGCTCCCTAAGGATAAGACGACAAAAAGTTACAATTATTTTTTGATCGAGGGATTGAAACTAATTTATAATTAATTATTGAGGTCAACTATGACACACTATTTCAGGTTCAATTTCCTTTCAGTAAGAATTAACCATGGCGGTTTTCCATTTATTTTTTTTCTATTTCTTATAATTGGTGCCAATCGAAATTATGCACAATTGCTTGCCTCGGCTTTTGACAGCACCTGGTTCGGTTATAATACGCAGGTAAGTAATCAGCCATATTTTTTATCAAGTGCAAAACTTATAGATCTTGATAATGACGGAGATTCGGACGTCGTTGCTTCAAAATATTTTGGTGGGTTCATGGGTAGCGCAAAAGGATTTGTTGTTCTAAAGAATAATGGCGAGGGACTTTTCAATAGCACGCCTGCTCATTATAATTCTCCCGAAACCTCCCAGTTTGTTGAAACGGCTGATTTTAATAACGATAGTTTTTTAGATGTTGTCGTTTCTAACTCCGGAGAATTCTGGGATGGGAATTCTATTTCTGTTTTTATGAATGATGGAGATGGTACATTTGGAAGCCCGGCAACTTACACAGTAGGGATTGGAGCAGCAGGCATTGTCGCTGCAGATTTTAACGATGATGGAAATATTGACCTCGCAGTTGCCAACTACGGAACTTTCGGTTCGCAAAATACAATCAGAATTTTATTGAATACCGGCGGCGGAGCTTTTTCACCTGCAGTTAGTTACCCCGCAGGCGATTCTCCGTACAGAATTGAAGCGGCAAAGATTAATCTTGATGATTTCATTGACCTTGTAGTCGCGAACGAAAATGGATTTCTAAATGTATTACTGAATTCCGGCACAGGAAATTTTTCGAATAGAACAGAATATTCAGTCTCCCAAACGAGTAATGGTCTTTTTCCATCTGTTTGGCTGGCTGATATTGATAATGACAGCGATCAAGACATTCTCTACACAAACCTAAACTTGTTCGGGATTGAATTATTCAGAAATCTTGGTAATTCGTTTTCTACGCCGGAGACGATTCAATCAAATGATTTTTCTGGAGGAATAATGGATATTGAAACTGCAGACCTAAACGCCGATGGCTGGTTGGACATTGTAGCGACCTCCACAACAGCAAGAACAACTGACGGCTACCAGGTTTTTTATAAATAACAGTTCGGGCGGATTCCTCGAACCATACCGAAACCCCGCAGGACAAAATACAGTTGATATCATGCTCGGTGATGTTGACAGCGATGGGTGGGTGGACATTCTGACCGCAGACTCCTACTCGATGCAAATAACAGTTCACAAGAATTACGGGCAAGCTACCTTCCCCATCCCTCATCTGTTCGATACAGGCAGTTCCATTGCCGGCAGTTTAGATGCTGCTGATATTGATGGTGACGGCGATCTTGATGTCGTAACATCGGCTTCAGGTCGTGCGGCAATTGGAGTGACGGTCAAAGTTCAAATAAATCTTGGTAACGGTATTTTTTGGCGAAGGGGTTTCATACTCAATTAGAGGTGGAGGTGTACAGGCAAAATTCAGGGAATCTTAATGGAGATTCCTTCCCTGATTTACTATTTGCAACTGCTATCAATTCCCCGCCCTACGATTTTCATTATGCTATCAACAACGGCGACGGCACTTTTGGCACTGTTCAAACAAAATCTATTGGTTCCTGCGGATGGTACGATATTGATGCTTTTGATATTGACAATGACGGTGATGAAGATGTTTTGATTACTGAGTGGCTTGGGTGTCCAAACGTAACGAATTCTAGTATGAGATTATTCATTTGTCTTAACGATGGGAATGCATCATTTGCTGATCCACTTATTGAAGTCATTGGTCGGGAGTTGCCCTATTGCTGCAGGCGATTTTAATTCTGACGGTAAAATAGATATAGCCACAGGCACAGCCGGCGCCCTGATAAATATTTCGATTGGAAATGGCAATGGTGATTTCAACGATCCAGTCAATTATTCCATCGGAAGTCAGGAGGGGCGACAGATATTGTTGTGGCAGATTTCAATGGCGATGATATCCTCGATATTGCTTCGTCCAATTTCTGGGAATCTACAACCATGTCAGTCCTTATTGGAAATGGTGATGGTACTTTTCAACCGGCAAATATAATTCCTTCTGCATATTCACCGGATTTATTAAATGTGTCCGGGATTACTGTTGGAGATGTTGACAGCGATGGAGATGCTGATATTATGGTCGGGAATAACGCCTCAAATTGTATTTCACTTTTATGAAAATAATAATGGTGTATTTACATACAGAGTGAGGATCGGAGGATATTCGGGCGTCTTCTCCCCCTTGTTCGCAGATTTTGATGGAGACGACAGAGGAGATTTAGTTGCTGTTGGGCAGTTACCGCCAAGTGGAATTCCTAGCACTTTAATGTTCATCAAAGGAGTAACCACCGGAGGTATTCCGGTTGAACTCACATCCTTCACCGCAACTGTAACGCGAAACTCCGTTTCGCTTAACTGGCAGACTGCTACTGAATTAAATAATAGTAGGTTTGAAATTGAAAGAAAACAAGTCGGCAGCCCACAGTCTTCAGTCGGCAATCAGGAATGGAATGTAATTGCTTTTGTTCCAGGCTTCGGTACAACTACCGAACCAAAGAGTTATTCTTTCGCTGATGAAAATCTTTCAGCAGGAAAATATCAATACAGACTAAAACAAATTGACTTTGATGGCATCTTTGAATATTCAAAATCAATTGACGTTGAAATAACAACTCCGACAGAATTTTCTCTTGAGCAGAATTATCCCAACCCTTTCAACCCTACAACATTAATCACCTTTGGATTGCAAGAAAAATCCATAGTTAACTTAAAAGTATTTAATTTAATAGGAGAAGAAGTTGCATTATTATTAAATGAAGAGAAAGCCGCAGGCGTGCACACTTTAACATTTAATTCAGAATCGTTACCAAGCGGAGTTTATTTCTATAAATTGCAAGCTGGTTCATTTACTCAGACAAAGAAAATGATCCTTTTGAGATAAAATATTTAATTATTATACAAAGAAATATTTAAATGAAAAATAATAATTGTTCGAACTTATTCATAAAATAAACAGGAGTAGTGATGACTTACCGTTTCACAATTAAAAATCTTGCGCTGCTATATTCAGCGTTTGCAATCTTTTTAAGTGCGCAGGCTTTCTCCTCGCCTCAGGGAAATGATCAGACACCGTTGCAGATCAGTTCCACCAAAACCGGTTCGCAAATAAAAACTGAGTTTGTTGTACCGGGCAGTTATGTAGTTGATCTTGTTGCAACTGCCTCCTTTGGGGTTGACATGAACGACGCCGGCGATGTGATCGGAACTTCTTACCCGGATCCTGGTTGCGGATCCACATGCCTCCCTCCCCTTGAAACAGTTGTTTGGAAGGACGGTATTCGAATTGTACTTCCAACTGTGCCCGGCTTGTCAGGCATCACCCTTACCGACATCAATAACCAGGGCTGGATTTGCGGTTTTGCGGGATTGCTTTCGACCACAACTCACGTTGTTGTATGGAAAACCCAACGGAAATACATACACCGCTATTGATCTCGGAAATCTACCCGGCAAAACTATTTCTACAGCAATCGGTATAGATGACTTTGGCAGAGTAGTTGGTTGGTCAACTACACAAAATTTCCCGCCGACCGGAGCTCCTTTTATGTGGACCGAAGCCGGGGGGATGATAGACCTGACGACTCTGGGTTTTCCCAATGAAAGTCCGCTCGGCATTAGCCCTGGTGGAACAGTAGCTGTTTATGGTTATTGGTATCGCTTAGACGATCCCGGAAGTATTACTGCTATCGCACCCCCACCTGCCGGATTTGCCATTGAGAACTCAACTGTTGCAATTAATGATGCCGGAGATCAAGCTCGTTTTCTTGTTACTATAAGCTCCGAAAACCTCGATTATCCTTTCCGTTACAATCATCAAGGAACATGGCAGCAGATTTCGTTTGTTCCAACCGGTCACTTGAGCTCTTATGGAGTTGGTTCTATCACTGATGCAGGTGATATAACTGCAACAGTTCAGGGAATAGGAATGATCGCTTATGGTCCCGATGAACTTGCTCAGCCTTTGGCTCCTCTCGTATCTTCTGCCTATGGTGGAAGTGTCCTCACTTCTTCTGGACAAATGAATGCAAATGGTGAGATTCTTGCAAGGATGATCATCGGTCAGAGCGGGCAGCGTCTTGTGCGTCTGATTCCCGGCGAACCATGTGTAACAAATTGCATTCAGGTATCCTCTATCTTTATGAAGGGAAGGGGTCCCCTTTTTGCAATCAGGGAAATGCAAAAGTCAGAGCCAAAGTAACTGTTACAGATGAAGCAGGAGTTAAACTATCAGGCGTTACAGTTACAGGTCACTTTTTTGATGATTACTGGCTTGATGAAACTGTAGTAGGTACAACAAATGCGCAGGGTAATGTGACATTTACTCACATAGGTCCCCCTTGCATTGGAGCAATTGCTTTCCTTATCACGGATGCGACAACAGCCCCAACCCGTACACTCGATCGAACAACCGGAATATTGACAAATAATATAATACCACTCCCACCCGGCAACAGTTCGGAAGTAGAAGAATCACTGGATTTTGATGACGATTCAGTAACCGAAAATATCCAGTCAAAGGTAGCATTGGACATTCCGACTGATTTCGGAGTTGCACAAAACTACCCCAACCCCTTTAACCCAAGCACAACAATCAGCTTTTCAATTCCTGAGAGGAGTTTTGTTACGCTTAAAATTTATGATCTGCTTGGAAGAGAAGTAGCACAACTTGTAAATGAAGAACTCGAAACCGGCAGCTTCGAAAAAACATTTGAAGCAAGAGTCCCGAAGGAGCGGGACAAGTTCGTGCAAGGGGTGTACTATTATCAACTACGCGCCGGCAGTTTTGTAGAAACGAAAAAGATGATCCTACTCCGGTAATTTGATTTTTTAGATATGCCGGATTTCGTTTGTGGTTAGCGTTCCCAAATCCGGCATATATCTACTGCCAAAAAAATCTTGTATAGCTTAATTAAAAATATATTATTAACTAACTTAAGTTGATCGCTTTTTGGTTGGGAGTTAAAACCCCACAAATTATTGGATGATTTAATTATCCACACCTAACGGGCACAGTAATTACCCAGATCTTTAGATCGGGGAATATGAAAAACCCAAAAAACTTAACAGGCTTTAGCCCCAGATACTAAGGCGGTCAACTTGAGTAACTAAACTATTTTATTCGAGTTTATTCAAGGAGGTATAAAGTGAAAACTTTATTTTTACTCATTTGCATTTTTATTTCACTTGTTCTAAATATTTTTGGACAAGGAGATTATCCTCGCTCAGATACTAAGCTAACACCCCGTAATCTAACCCCGGGTAAATTTGAGAACGATATGAGAATAAAAACTCCACGAAGCTAAAATTAGGTGATAGAGAAATACCAATAAACACAAACAGCGGGCAAATGCCAGGAGAACGCCAGCTTGAAATTATAAAAAATGTACTCACTGAAGATTTCCTTGTTAATGATGATTCAACTGGAGGAACAGATCAATATTCTCCTTCAATCTCAATGGATGGTAGTGGTAATTTTGTGATTGTGTGGGAAGACTATAGGAATGGTAATTTTGATATCTATTTTCAGCGCTACAACAGCAGCGGCACAGAACAAGGTGTAAACAGAAAAGCAAACGATGATGATGGTACGGCAGGGCAAGATTCTCCTTCAATCTCCATGGATGGCAGCGGAAATTTTGTGATTGTGTGGATAGACTTTAGGAATTATTATGATTATGATTCTGATTTTTATTATCAGCGATACAATTCAAATGGAGAGGCGCAAGGCATAAATACAAAAGCAATTATTGATGATGCTGGAAGTGCTCGTCAATACGATCCCACAATCGCGATGGAAGGATCAGGTAATTTTGTGATTGCTTGGCAGGACTATAGGAATGGTAATTCTGATATTTATTATCAGCGTTACAACAGCAGCGGCACAGCACAAGGAGTAAACACAAAAGCAAACGATGATGTTGTTTCGGCATATCAATTTTCTCCTTCAATCTCAATGGATGGTAGTGATAATTTTGTGATTGCTTGGCAGGACTATAGGAATGGTAATTCTGATATTTATTATCAGCGTTACAACAGCAGCGGCACAGCACAAGGAGTAAACACAAAAGCAAACGATGATGTTGTTTCGGCATATCAATGGTCTCCTTCAATCTCAATGGATAGTAGTGGTAATTTTGTGATTGTGTGGGAAGACTATAGGAATGGTGATTATGATTCTGATATCTACTATCAGCGCTACAACAGCAGCGGCACAGCACAAGGAGTAAACACAAAAGCAAACGATGATGCTGGTTCGGCATATCAATATTCTCCATCAATCTCAATGGATGGTAGTGGTAATTTTGTGATTGTGTGGATAGACGATAGGAATGTTAATTCTGATATCTATTATCAGCGTTACAACAGCAGCGGCACAGCACAAGGAGTAAACACAAAAGCAAACGATGATGATGGTTCGGCAGATCAGTTGTATCCTTCAATCTCCATGGATGGCAGCGGTAATTTTGTGATTGTGTGGACAGACGAGAGGGATGGAATTTCTGATATCTATTTTCAGCGCTACAACAGCAGCGGCACTACACAAGTGTAAACACAAAAGCAAACGATGATGTTGGTTCGGCATATCTATATTCTCCTTCAATCTCAATGGATGGTAGTGATAATTTTGTGATTGTGTGGATAGACGATAGGAATGTTAATTCTGATATCTATTATCAGCGTTACAACAGCAGCGGCACAGCACAAGGAGTAAACACAAAAGCAAACGATGATGTTGGTTCGGCATATCAATATTCTCCTTCAATCTCAATGGATGGTAGTGGTAATTTTGTGATTGTGTGGGAAGATTATAGGAATGTAAATTATGATATCTACTTTCAGCGCTACAACAGCAGCGGCACAGCACAAGGAGTAAACACAAAAGCAAACGATGATGTTGGTTCGGCATATCAATTTTCTCCTTCAATCTCAATCGATAGTAGTGGTAATTTTGTGATTGTGTGGCTTGACGATAGGAATGTTAATTCTGATATCTATTATCAGCGTTACAACAGCAGCGGCACAGCACAAGGAGTAAACACAAAAGCAAACGATGATGTTGGTTCGGCAATACAATGGTATCCCACAATCGCTATGGATGGATCAGGAAATTTTGTAATTGTGTGGCTTGACGATAGGAATGTTAATTCTGATATCTATTATCAGCGTTACAACAGCAGCACAGCACAAGGAGTAAACACAAAAGCAAACGATGATGTTGGTTCGGCATTACAATGGTATCCCACAATCGCTATGGATGGATCAGGAAATTTTGTGATTACCTGGAGGGACCATAGGAATGGTAATTATGATTATGATATTTATTATCAGCGATACAATTCAAATGGAGTGGTGCAAGGTATAAATACCAAAGCAAATGATGATGCTGGAAGTGCTGATCAATGGTATCCCACAATCGCTATGGATGGATCAGGAAATTTTGTGATTGCGTGGGAAGACCTTCGTTATGGGATAAATAATCAGGATATCATAGGACAGAGATATTATGCAAATGGCACTCCAAATGGAAGCAACTATCGCATTGTAGCTGATGGACCGAATTATGGAGAGACATCACCAGTAGCAGCAGCAAATAATAATCAGATAGTATTTTCATGGATGGATAATCGCCGCTCAAAGGGATGGAACATCTACGGTAAAGTAGTTGGTTGGGATTGGAATGGAGTTACATCAGTTTCAGATCAAGGAAATAACTTACCCAAAGAATACGTACTTGAACAAAATTACCCAAACCCATTTAATCCGGGTACTAAAATTAAATTCAGCATTCCAAATGTAGGGACTGGGCTTGCCATGTCCGTGTTAAAAGTTTACGATGTTCTCGGCAGAGAAGTCGCAACCCTGGTGAACGAAGAAAAACCAGCAGGAAGTTATGAAGTTGAGTTTGATGCAAGCAAACTAAGCAGTGGTGTTTACTATTATAAATTATCAGCCGGCAGTTTTGTTGAAACGCGTAAAATGATTTTAATGAAATAACGACAAATGTTGTAATTGTAAATAATAAACCTTACTTCTAAACCTCCGAGGTTTTCCTAAACCTCGGAGGTTTTTCTTATTTGCAAGTTTTTTACACTTTAATCATTTACTCCCGTAACTATTCTCCCTAAAATTTACCCAAATCCTCGAAAATCGTTAAAATTCGCACAGCAGATGAGATCCGCGGTGCGCCGGGTACCATCAGCGGTACACCGGAAAGTATCCGCAATACCCCGGGAATCACCTGCGGTATCCCCGGTATTGCCGGGCGTACTCCTGTTAAAAAGCGAGGTATCCCGCACGCAATCCGGCGTACTCTGGCTAATATGCGGCGCATCCCGGCGTCACCGCTGTACCCCGGTGACATCCGCGGTACTCCTGGCGTCATCAGCGGTACCCCGGTAAAATCAGCAATACCCCCGATAACGTCCGGCGCATCCTACGACATCCGGCGTACCCCCGATGCAATCCGCTGTAAACCGGATTTCATTTATGCTAAGCTGGTCAGCGCCATTTTTAAAGAAGATCAAATATTAAGGGACAAATTTTTGACCGTACGTAAAAATCCGTTGATTTTATAATTGTTATTTTTTAGAATTGCCTAAGCAGTTTGAGGTCTGGTTATTTCCTTCCTCATTCTGTAAAAATAAATTGTTTTTTTAACAAATTTTTTAAAGGAGGCTGCAATGCCAAAAAGGATTATCTCCCAAAGACATCCCATCATTTAACGAATGGGTTAACAGCTATGAGTTAAACTACCCCACCGTTGGTCCTACTCTGGGGCTTAGTGCACCGGAAGTGACTGCAGGTACTGCGTTAATAACGGACTATAAAACTGCATACGCCGCTCAGACGGCTGCTGAAGTTGCGTTTAAAAATAGTGTGCAAAACACCGTGGCAAAAGGCGGGCGTTAGTTTCCGGTCCAAATGGGATACGCAAGCAGGTTGCAAGTATGAAAGCGAATTCAAATTACACCCTCGCAATTGGTGAAACGCTTCAAGTAGAATTAGATGCAGAACAAATAGACATCAACACTGCAAACCCAGTGTTAAAGTTAAGGCTTACTGCTGAAAATTTCGTTGAAATATTTTTTAAGAAACTTATTTTTGACGGAATTAAGATTGAAAGTAAAAGAGGAAATGAAACATCATTTTCTTTTTTAGCTTTTGATACAGAAGCACCCTACCTTGATACACGACCAAATCTAACTGACGGACCTGAAAGAAGAGAATACCGTGCTTATTTCATGTTACACGATCAAATTGTTGGAATAGTATCTGCTGTTTTCACAATAACAGTTGGTTAATCTAACCCGCCATCAAATAAAAAGTCCCGCCAACAAAGCGGGACTTTTAATTTTATTAAAATCAGTTTTTAATTTTTCGATTGAAGCAATCATAATTGCAAAATAGGCGCTGCTGTTTTGCCTATCATTTGAGAAGAGACCCCCGTCAGCAATCCGAAATCTATTTGAGACGAATTTGATTTTAATACTCTAAACATAGATTGAAAAAAGATAAAATAGATTGCAATCAGAAGTATTACTCCAATCAATCCCTGATTCATAAAAGTTTCGATATAATCTGATTCCCAACTTGTAAAACTGCTTGCCGGGTAGATTATAATCCTGCTGTTCAATCCCCTACCTAATAATAGATTAATTATCTTAGTATTTTCCAAATCCGAACTGATAACGTCTGCTGCTTCACTGTAAAGGCTTAATCGTCCGCTGCTAAAATCATTTTGGTTTTGATTTTCGTACAAAATTGATAAAGGATTTATTCTTATATCGTCAGAGCTAAAAATCAAGATTAAAATTATTATTGAAATAGCTCCGATCGATGCCACTGGAAATAGAAAAGATTTAATGTTATTTTTTTGAAAAAGAAAAATAGAATTATAACTCCTGCGGCAAGAGTATAATAGCCAGCAAATAATCCGAAAGCCCTTTCACCTGTTGAGAAATGGTTGATAACTCCAGCTATGCCTGAAATTAATCCGCCCCCAGCTATGAGGAATAAAAAAAATTTTAAGTTGATGGATTCATCTTTAAGATATAAGAATGAAAGTGGAATAGCAGTTAACAATAATGCCAGTCTCGGTAAACTATGAAACGAAAGTTGCCTGTTTGCGGATAACAAAACAGAGATGACACCGGATAAAAACAACAGCAATAAAAGCAAATCTATTTGCGTAAGAAGTTTGCTCCGATATTTTTGCACATAAACAATAATTATTGCTGGAAGAAATAACACTATACAAATCTGCACGACAGCACTTGAGATAAACATTCCAATTAATAATGTTAAATAAAGAATGCGCAAATATTTAAGGAAAAGTTTTTCCAAATTTTTATCGAATAGTTTTTACCGATTGATAATCTAATCTCGAATCAAGTAACGAAGGTGGAAACATTTTACGCTTGTATTTTTCCCCGGTTACCGCATTTTGTTGATGAATTTCATTTAGCATTTTTAAATGAAGGAGTGCCGTTTCCTTCCAACTAAACAAACCGGCACGTTGATATCCGGTTTTAATTAAATTTTCTCGTAGTAAAGAATTTGACAAGACTTCAAGTATTCCGGTTGCAATATTCATATTGTCATTAGGCTCAACATAGTAAGCAGCGTTGCCACAAATTTCCGGAAGACTGGAATTGTTAGAAACCACAACCGGGCAACCTAAGGACATAGCTTCAAGCGGCGGCAAACCGAAGCCTTCGTAGAATGAAGGAAAAAGTAGTAGTGAAGCATTTCGAATCAGACTTGAGAGTTCTATATCACTTAAATGACCGGCATAAATTATTCGATCACAAAAAGCATCGTATTCTTTAATCACACCGTTCTTAATCAACTTAACAATTTCTTTTGCGTCATCACCTGCTAAAACTAACTTGTGTTTTATTTGATGCTTTATAAGAGAAAATGAATTAATCACACCTGCAATATTTTTCATAGGTGTGATCCTGCCATAATAGAGTATGTACTTTCCCTCCCCGCTTTTTGTATTGATCATATTTCCCGATTTATTTTCCTTTGTACCGTTTGCGATTACAATAATCTTTTCATCAGAAATTGAGTATGTATGTTTAATAAGTGATTTTGAATGATTGGAGGGTGTTACTATCAGTCTGCATTTCTTTAATGCTATTTTGACAAAATACTTAAAGAAAAAATATTGTTTAAAGTGATATTGCTTAAATAATAGCGGGATAATATCGTGAATGGTAACTACTTGATTCTTGTTGAATAAACTAACCTCAAGCTGACTTGTATTAAACACAATTGCATCCTTATGAAGGAATGAAAGAATATTTGAGAAAGCAAATCTTAATAAATGACCTTTAAAATGATTATCGGGTGACATAAGTGATGTAACCCAAATAATACTAAAATTTGTGGGAAAATTTATTTTTGATACATGATCTTTTGCCGATTGGTTTGCGTACACGATAAAATTAGTTTTGTCATCTTGTTCCGAGAAATTCCTAAGTAAATTAAGAGTATAAACCCCAATGCCACTCAATTTTCTACCGATGTTTGTAGCATTTATTACGACAGTCTTATTTTCACTTGATTTAAACATTTAACTCACCATCACTTTCTTTTTAGTTTCACATTGCACTTTGATTTCTAAAGACATTCCCTGCTGTTTTCTATAAATTGTTGAAACAAAATTCGGATTGCCGTCCATAATAATTTTCCCTTTATCGATCCATACTAATCTACTGCATTGAGAAACGAGGAAATCAATATTGTGAGAAACGAAAATAGTTGTACTGCCATTCTTCATTAATCTTTGCATTCTTGCAATACACTTCCGCATAAAAAATTCGTCCCCCACTCCGAATACCTCATCAATTAAAAGAACTTCCGGTTTCACATCAGTAGCAATGGCGAAAGCAAGCCTTGCGTACATTCCCGAGGAATAATTTTTTACAGGTTCGTCAATAAAGTTTTCCAGCTCGGCAAATTTGATAATGTCTTCGATCCTTTCTCTGATTTCCTTAGGTGAATATCCCATCAGAATTCCGGCAAGCATACAATTTTCCCTGCCAGATAAATCCGGTTGAAAGCCAATCCCCAATTCGAGCAAAGGAACTATATGCTTATTTGTTGCTCTGATTACCCTGCCCCAAGTCGGAGAAATTACGCCAGTGAATACTTTTAACAACGTTGATTTACCTGCACCATTTCTTCCGATAATTCCAATGTGCTCTCCTTCAAATATTCTTAATGAAATATCTTGAAGTGCACAGATTTTTTCATTCTCCTGTCCATTTAGTTTTGCACCGATTACTTCCCGAAGTGTTTTACGATCAAGGGAATGCTTGTCAAATTCGACATCTACTTTTTCAAGATTGAATATTTCTTTCATTATTAGCTCACAGATAAAAATAAAATTTCTTGTTATATCTTTTTATCAGTAGATATCCGGCACTGAACGACAGAAAACTGATAAAAATAGTTATTGCCCAATCATTCAGATTCGGGAACGTGCCTAAATAAATTGGTTTCTGGAAAAGTGCTGCAAAATAGGTAAAGGGATGCCATTGCATTATTTTCCCCTGAATTGAATCAGCAGCGAATACATCTTTGTTAAATAAAATGGGAGAGGTAAAAAAAACAAGCGTAAGAAACATTTGAACGAGAGGTTTAACATCTCTAAAAAAAATAAATAACACAGCACAAATCATCCCTACTCCAATTCCAGTGACCGCCCACGGTATTATTGAAAGAGGAATAATTATCAGACTAATTGACCAATCAATTTTTAAATAAGCAAATAGTGTAAATGCTGCTGCCATCGTGAATAATAAATCGAAGCTAGAAACAATCCATCTATTTAATGGAAATGCAAACGGAGACACATACATTTTTTTCAATAGCCACTCACCTCCAACAATTGATTCCATAGCGCTTAGCGCTACCTTTTCAAAATACCTCCATGGAACAAGTGCTGAAAATAGAAAGACTGCATAGTCCTTGATATTCATTTTATTTATTACCGAAAAAACCAGGCTTAGGATTATTAAGTATAATGTTGGTTCGAGAAAATTCCAGAAAAATCCTAAAAAAGTATATCGGTACCTTGTCTTAATTTGGCTTTTCGCATAAAACCATGAAAACCGCAGTGAAGTTAAATCCATCATAAATCCTTTACTGATATTTCTTGATTATAATTATGATTATGATTTTCATTTGATTTAGCAGTGAGGTTTTTCATAAGACAGCTTTTTAATTTTATGCTGTTCAGAGTAAAATCTCCGGATATTTTTTTACCGAGTATAGCATAGCAATAGTCGTCTTTTACCTCTACATTCAAGTCAACATTAATCGAATTTAGATCAGTTATGTCTATTACCATTTTTGCACAACAACTAACTTCTGCTGAATTAAGTGTTGCGTAGTGGTGAACTCTAAGTTCAATTTTATTTTCAAGTCTATTATTGAAGGTATTAACCTGTAATTGAATGTTAAAATTCCTGTTACCATTACTTAGCCAAAAATAATCAGAGTGAAAAACTGTATTATCAGTTTCATTAAAAGTAAATCCTGACTCAAAAAACTCCGCATGATTTTGAAAGAACCGCGACACGCTATTTGGCAGCGAGGAAAACGGATTGATAGACACTTCCTTATCTTCAATCCAGTTTTTATATCTCACAGATCCTTCATAGAGAAATTTTTTAGTTTTATCAAAACCGTGATAAATTAAACCTGTCTGCGCTTTAATTTTCTTTTTTCTCAAAACAAGGCTGATTGACGTAAACGGATATTTTCCGTGTAGTAGAATGGTATGATTAAAGTCAGCCATAATTTTACTGATTATATTTTTATCATCATCTGAACAAATATTTTTAATGTTCGAGGGGAACGGATAATTGGAATTATGCTCACTTAAAAATATGTTCGGTTGTGAACCAACAGAAAGACGTGATTCATTTATAAATTTAGCAAGATATGAAGGTGAAAAAATATAATTATTCGGGTCACGAATAGTTTCATCACCTAAATGAAGTTCTGTGGTAAACACATAGATTCCTTCTTCCTTTAATACTCTCCACACTTCGTCGAGATGTTTTAAAAAATCTTCAAAAGATCCAATGTGCTCCACAGAACAGGATGAATAACAAAAGTCAAAGCTATTATCCTCAAATTTCAAATCACGCATATCCATATTAATAACACTAAGTTTATTTATATCCATGTTAAATGGCATACGCTGTTTTATTAATGCTTCAGGACTATCCGTACGTGCAGTATCCCAGGTGGTTTCCAATTCGTATAGATCTGTAACAGTTAAATGGTTAATTCTTCTTGCGATTGAATAAAGCACTCTTTCGTATCCGCCTCCAACGGATAGACCAATTTTATCCTCACTTATTAGTCCTTGCTTTTCAAGTATATAATAGATCATTGCGAACTCCCATTGTTTACGATGAAACTTTGGCACCTCTTCAAGTTCCTCCCTTATGATTCTATTAAATTCCGGCTCAAACCAATCAGCGCTGTCACATATTTTACTTAATGGCAGCATATTTTCTCCTTCATATTAATATCTTGTTAACTTCTTGAATTATTCGATTAATTGGAATTGTTTCCAGACATGCACTTGATCTCATATTAGTTAATTGACATGCAATATTATCATTGCGCCAGCAAGGCAGGCAGCCAAGTTCTTCCCGAACATCAATAAATTTAACCTTGGGGTAATCTTTGGTTCTCACCTTACCGTCAATTGGTCCAAAAATCCCGAGTGCAGGAATATTCATTGCCCCGGCAAAGTGTATGAATGAAGAATCCGGGGCAACTATTAAACTGCATTTAGCCGCAAGACTAAATGCTTCCCTAATTGTAAAGGAATCAATCTTAAATATATTTTCAGAATTGAATCCATCAATCGGTATGGAATCGAACACTAACACTTTATATTTTTGAGCAAGTCTATTTACAAGTGCTTTCATAAAAGGATAGTCTCTATATACCTCCTCCGAGTGAAGTTGGATCCCAACAACTTGTTTACTGTTTAAATTGAATCTTTCCCAAAAATTATTTGCTAATGTTATTTCTTCTTCTGTTAAGTAATACTTAGGTCTCCGATCCATAAGATAGCGGGATAAAACGTTTATTCCGAATGCTTTTGCGAAAATTTCTATTCGATTTTTTTTAATTCTCGGTGATTTCCTGCTTTCGCTTCGAGATGCCGGACAGTCAGTAAAATTGTAAAATTTATAATATGATAAAAAGTTTATTGGTGCTTCCTCTATATCAACTAATGTGACATCCGGATTATTCTTAAATACTGCGAAGTATCTTTTGGGAATTGCAAGACAGATTTTTTTATGTGGAAATTTTTTCTTTAAAGCGTGAATTCCCGGAGTCATCATGAGTAGATCGCCTATCCCGCCCATCGCACGTGTTATTAGTATTTTATCCTTGTTTAAAAGCGATAAATCTATACCATTATTCCCTTTATAATCTACAATTCTTATTGCTCGATTTTCTTTCACCACGCTTTTTAATAAATCACTTTCATTCCTTCTTATATAATTGAAAAGGAATACGTAACCAAGTACAAAATATTTAGAAATAATATTAATCCATCCCAATCTTATTTTGCTGAAATCTGGTTTTTTATAATAAAGCCAGTGAACTAAAAAAAGTATCTTATTTGAAATACTGATTTCTCGTGTTAGTAATACTTTATATGCTCTCTTATAACTTCTTGATATTTGTCCAGTAAATTGATTTCTATAATCAACATCAGAATAAAAGTGTCTTAACCCGAGAAACAATAATTTTTTATAATATTCCACCTCTCCTGACTTAAGAGCAATTTGACTAAGATTAAAAAGTATTTGTGGAATTATGTTTTTTTCGGTTAAAAGATAGGGCCTCTCAACAAATTGAGTAAGTATCTTATCAGCCAATTCTAAGTTTCCCTTCCGCGCGTAAATCAGTGCAAGCCTGCTTAATAAGTGAAGGTTTATGTCTGGAAATTTATTTGAGCCAAGTAACTGTATCTCATTAATATAATCCTTTGCTTCTTCAATATAAGCAAGGGTAATTAGCTCATCACTCCAATACAAAACTGACTTAAATAATTCACGTGAATAAATATTTTTTTCTTTCGAACAATCAATAAATTGCCTGATTATCTCATCAATGAAATTTTTCTCACTAACTATTGCTTCCTCATTATGTGTTGATTTAAACTTTCTAATTTTCTCTATTCCAGCCCAGATAACCTGGCTGAAAATATCTTTGTCACCTGATATTTTACGTTGAGATGGATCGATTTGCTTGAAGTCATGATAGACTAAATCATATTGACCGGTGAAAGCAAGATAATTCAGTTCTTTTAAATCAAACCTCTTAAAGTTAATTCCTATGGATTCTTTTAAAACTTGAATTTCCATCACATTGTTTTCGATTGATTATATAATAATTAGTTGGTTTAATATTTCTTTTTCTTTTTCAATCAATTCAATTAACTCTTTAAAACGATCGCCATCAAGTTCGCTTCTACTACTTGAATAAAACCGATTACATTGTTCCAATGCCTGTTCATAATTCCCTATTTGGTTTAAACAGCAAATCTCTCTCCATCTGCATTCCATTGCAGTACTAGCATTCTCCGATTGAACTTCCTGATACAGTTTCAAAGCATCTAAGTAATAATTTTGAGCTTCAAGACAAATTGCTAACCAGTATGTTGCATCAGAATAAATAGAATTAATTTGTTGATTCTCAATCCCTATCACCCGCGAATTAAAAAAAGTTCTCAGCGGCTTTGGAATAATTTTTTAAATGCATAAAAATCCAGCCTGCTCTAAAATAACAATTCATCCTGCAAGCAATTTTAAGCGATGCATCCGCTCCCTCTGTATAATAAACAAGAGCTTCCTCGCTCGTATTTCCAAATTGCATTTCAACACACCAGCCGCAGTGGAAAAGGATTTCTCCTCTCTCACCAATATCAAGTTTTAGGCATTGCTGAAATTTTTCATATGCCGAAGAGAAAAACTTCTTTTCCTCCAACTCTACCGCATTTATATATATTTGCTCCAATTGAAATCCTATTAATAATCAGATATTTTATTTTGAACTAATTCAGTCTATGGCGTAACACTCTATAACTCAAGTAGTAATGCTACCGCATCAAAAGGGACAATAGTTGCTGAGGATATTTGCTTGGGAGGATAAATTTTTAAGTGGGTCGAGGGTAAGCTTCAAAAAAACATTTTAATTTTACTTAGCTGTTGCATCGTGTATCAAATTCTAAGTCGGCGGTTATTTAATTTTGGTGTGTAATTTTATTTCTATAATGGATCTAATTCCAATACCCACCCTGGAACGATTAAATTCACCAAATGCTTTATGACTTGTTAATTATAAATTGTACATTGTTAATTGAAACCCTGTGCCCGAAGGGGGACTCGAACCCCCATGGAAGTACATCCACTAGACCCTGAACCTAGCGCGTCTACCAATTTCGCCATTCGGGCAGTTCAATTAACAATTTATAATGATCAATGTACAATTAAAAAAATAAAATAATCAATACTTTAGTGCAACAACTGTGTCCACTCCCCAGGGATTTTCAAATAGAAATTACTGTCACACTGAGCTTGTCGAAGTGTGAACACAATCAAAATTGTCATCCTTCGACAAGCTCAGGATGACAGAAAGATAATTTTTTGAGAAGTCTCTTTAGGTAAATCTTTTTTCTAATTCAAAGTTACTAAAAATTATTCGACATCGAAAATAATTTGTTGAAATTCTGTTTTATTAGTGGGCCGAGGTTTTTTTTTCCCCCGGTCCGTGAAAAATCCCCCCCGGGCCCCCTCCTGTTGGGGGGAGATCCTTACCAGCCGGATTGATCTTCCCGTTTGATCTTTCCTCCCCCGTTATGAATCTCGCAGGTCGCAGGTAAATACTTTTCGTTTATAATGTCAGTATAAGTTTCGGGACAATTATCCGTTGCAATTCTTGGATCACCAAGATTCATAGTTTCCTTACAAAAAGTTGCCTGCACAACCCTTCCGTCAAGATCAAAATATTGAAGAGGAATTTTTAATTCTTTATATGCTGCTTCCATAAACATTGCCCAAATCGGTAAAGCCGCTTTAGCCCCCTGCCCGTACCAATTTGTAAACTTTACGCGGTGATCATCAAAGCCAACCCAAACACCGCCAACAAGCTGTGGCGTATATCCCACGAACCACGCATCGGAAAAGTTTTGTGTAGTGCCGGTTTTTCCCGCAGCCGGGTATTGGAAATATCTTCTAACCCCCGCCCCTGTTCCATAATTAATTACGTCCTGCATCATATCAACCATAATAGATGCGGACTGCGGTGATAGTGCTTCAGTATAATCCGGAGTGAATTGTTCAATCATCACACCATTTCTATCTTCAATTTTCAAGATCGAGATCGGATCAACGTGAACTCCTTTATTCACAAACGTGCCGAATGCAGAAGTAATCTCAAGCGGTGTAAGTTCCGAAGTACCAAGCCCGATTGAAGGATAGGGTGCAAGTGTGGATTTAACCCCCATCCTTTGAGCAAGTCTGATTACCTGGTTAGGAGGCGCAATTTCACTGATTGTCATTCTTCCGGTTATGACATTTACAGAATGCGCAAGCGCCCATCGCAAAGTTTCATATCCGGTATAATCATTATCAGCATTATCCGGCGACCATCCGTTATAATTAAATTTTTGATTTAATAATGTGTAAGCTGGATAGTAACCATTTTCTAAAGCGGTTGCATATACGAAAGGCTTAAATGATGATCCCGGCTGTCGTCTAATTCCAGTGACATGATTTAATCCTCTGCCGAATTCCTGGTTCTCCCCACCTACCATGGCTTTAATCTGTCCATTTGATGGATCAACGACAACAAAACCAACTTCAACTGTAGCAGCATCTTTCTTTACAGAATCAACAAAGCTTGTTCGGTTCTTTAATTGATTATAAATTTTCGCTTTCTGCCCATCACTACTTGCTGAAATATAATGTGGATTATGCTTAATTGCCTGATCAACTAAACTGGCAAGCAAAGTTTTATTTTTATCCCAGCTCCAATTTTTATCAAACAATTCCTGATATTTTTTTATGTGTTCTGCTGCAACACGATTTGCAATCTTCTGCATTCGCATATCGAGCGATGTATAAATATTTATTCCATCACGATAAAAATCAAATCCATGCTTCGTAGCCAACGCGGTCATCTGCTGGCGTACATATTCCATAAAATAAGGAGCTTCACTCTTTACGCCGCTAATTCTTCCGGAAGTCAAAACAATCGGCTGAAGTTTCATAGATTCATACTGAGCTTCGGTCAACTTGCCTGTGACAACCATATTGTACATTACAAGATTTCTTCTTGCTAAAGAATTTTCATAATTTTTTACAGGGTCATAATACTCGGGTGATTTAAGCAATGCAATAAACACAGCCGCCTCCGGCAGAGTAAGTTCAGAGGCTTTTTTATTGAAATAAACTTTAGCAGCTGACTCAATTCCGTAAGCACTTCTTCCAAAGTTTGAAACATTCAGATATAATTCAAGAATTTCTTCTTTAGTGAAATTTTTTTTCAATTTGAATTGCAGTCAGCCACTCACGAATTTTACGCACACCCGTATCAAGCAGATTTTCTCTTCCCTCCTTCAGTTGGTAAAGATTTTTTGCCAGCTGCTGTGTAATCGTAGAAGCACCTTCGCGGGAAAAAGTAAAGACATTTTTGAGCATCGCTTTAAAAAATCTTCCAAGATCAACCCCCCAATGATCGAAAAATTTTCTATCTTCGGTAGAAATCAAAGCATCAGATATAAAGCCCGGCAGGGAATCTATATTAGTTTCAATTCTATTCTCTATAAAAAATTGTCCGAGTAATTCACCATCAGAAGTAAATACTTTGCTTGCAAGCATGGGGCGGGGGTTTTCAAGCTCCTCTAATGAAGGTAATCCTGAATAGATATAGATTGATCCTGCAAGAAACAATAACAAAAAGCCAATGAGAAAAATCTTTTTATAATTCCATCTGTTTATTTTTTTATTATCTTTCAATCTATTTTTGTTCCTGAATTCGGGGTCGTTAAAATATTTTTGAAAATCATTATCACTTATTTTTTTCGCCATCTTAGTTCCAGTTCACTATCTCAAATTTATTATTTTTAAATTTTCCATAACAAGGTGCATCTAACCACGAACCTAAATTGATATAATAGCCCTCTCCTATTTTCTCAAAAGCTTTATTATGCACGTGTCCAAATATAACATAATCAAATCCACTTTTAATTTTGGCATCAGCTTCGTTTAATAAACCATCAGCTTCGCCGTAGTCTTTCTTTGACGTGTATCCCCTGCTTGTTTTGCTTGTGCCGCTTGCAATCGCTATCCCAAGATCGGGATGAATAATTGAATATAATTTTTGGAAAAAGCGATTTCGTAAAATCTTTTTAAGGAGGAGATATCCGTAATCATTCTTTACAAGACCATCGCCATGACCGATAAAAAATTTCTTTCCGTTCAACTGAAATTCTTTTCCAGCCTCATACATTTCGGCAGCAAATTCTGTTTTGAAGAAATCACGATGAAGGAAATCATGATTGCCAATGAAGTAATGAATTTTTATTCCTCTCTCAGCAATATCTGCAAGAGCGGTTAATGTTCGGTAGTATCCTTTCTGATAAACTCTTTTGTATTCAAACCAGTAATCAAAAAGATCACCAACAATAAAAAGTTCATCACAGTTGTCCTTCGCAAATTGAAGAAACCTGACAAGCAATTTTTCTTTTGCTTGTTCGATTTCTTTAGAATGCAAACCTAAGTGAAGATCGGAAATAAAGAAATAAGTTTTGTCCAAGTTTATTATTTCATTTTTAATTAAGAATTATTCGTTGGTATCAACGGTGTTTTCGAATGAAGCTAAAAGCCAGTTGTCATAATCAAGAATAATCTTTGCAGGTTTTTCTTTCACGTTAAAAGTAAATTTCTGATCCCGTTGATTAACATATAAAATTTTGTCTTCAGTAGATTCATCCGAATAAATCAAATGAACTTGAAGTTTAAACTCAAAGACCTTCCAATCATTTTGAACTTGTTCAATATTCAGATGAACAGAATTCGAATCATTCACAATTTCACTTTTCCAAATGTATCGAGCTTTGATTTGATCCTCTCCTTTGTAAACCCATTGTGCAAAAAAGTTTTCAAGATTTTTTTGCTGATCTGCTCAGAGAGAATTTTAAAATCTTCGGTTGAAGCATTCAAATATTTATATTTATTAAAATATTCTTTTAGAATCTTAAAAAATATTTCATCACCGACTTCCCATCTTAACATATGCAGCACCCACGCACCTTTATCATATACCGTTGTACCAAAAAGATTTTCCCCGGGATCATAAAGTTTTCCCTTAAACCGGTCCTGATATTTTGCGAGCATAGTTGACTTCAGCGCATCCGAACCGGAAATTGCTTCATAGTAAAGTGCTTCGGAATAAGTCGCAAAGCCTTCATTCAGCCAAATGTCTTTCCAGGATTTTGGGCCAACAGCATTCCCCCACCATTGATGTGCAAGTTCGTGGATATAAATATCCTCAAAAAAATTATTCCCTGAAACGAAATTAGAACCAATTCCTGTAATTGTTTGATGTTCCATTGCCCCAGCCTGCCATAAAAATTCTGCTACACCATATTTCTCCTTAATAAAAGGATATTCCCCAAATAGCTTTGAAAAGATATTCAACATTTTTGGATGATTTTTAAAATCTTTCTTTGCATCAGATAAGTGATCGGGAAAAACAAAATAATCAACCGACATTGTATCTGATGAATCCTGCGAAATATATTGATCAGAAAATGAAACATAATCGGATGAATAAACACTCACCAGATAAGTCGAGATCGGATAAACAGTTTGCCAGTGATAAGTTTTTCTATTACCCGAAACCGAAACATCAATCAAGTTTCCATTGGAGATTGAAACTTGTGATGAATCATTTGTAATATAAATATCGAGCATAGCTTTATCTGTTGGCAAATCATTACACGGAAACCAGGTGGAAGCAAAATCTGGTTCGCTTAAATTATAAACAACACTTTTTCCATTCAACTTCCCAAACATAAATCCGCCGAGTCCGCTTTTTTGCGGAGTGCCTTCATAAAGTATTTCGAGGATGCAGGAATCTTGCTTCAACTGATTAGCAAATGAAAGCAGGTTATTTGATTGTTGATAGTCAATTTTTTTATGATTCAATTCTAATTTTTTATTTTCATATTATTATAAAAGTTAAAATGAATTGAATCCATAGTTGTGTCATTTAATTTAAATTGAATATTGATAGTGGCAATGAGCAGCTTAGATTCGGGAAATAAATCAAGTTTCAAATCATAATGAAGAACGTCAATATTATTTTGCCCAAGAATTATTTTCTGCTCCGAATTATCTTGAAATGGAAAGTCTTCTAATGAATAGCTGCTGATTGCGCCACCCTGAATAAAAACATTCCAGCCGAGTAAAAAAGAAATAAAAAATGTCAAGCAGGAAATCATCCGGGGATATTTTTTCATCTGATATTTTATCGAAATGGACACAAAAAATTTATTATAAACAATCAATTAATCTTTCAATTCAATTTAATAAAAACTTAAATTGCCAATCAAATCATAATTCAATATATTCTAGGAAAAAATACGGAGGATTTATGCCTTTTCCCGGTTCTTCGATTCTAAGAGATACGATAACAATGATATTAGCTGGTGGTCAGGGAGAAAGACTTTATCCGCTGACTGCTCATCGAACGAAACCGGCTGTACCATTCGGTGGTAAATACAGGATCATTGATTTCGTTTTATCCAATTGTCTTAACTCCGGATTGAGACGGATTTATGTTCTAACTCAATATAAATCTGATTCATTAAATCAACATATTTTTGAAGCTTGGAGTATTTTCAATCCCGAGCTTGGAGAATTTATTTATTCGATTCCACCGCAGCGTAAGCTAAATAATGAATGGTATCTCGGAACGGCAAATGCAATCAACCAAAATATAAATCTCTTTTCTTCCGATAAAAAAGCAAAATGGGTGCTGTGCCTAAGCGGAGATCATATTTATAAGATGGACTACATGAGATTCTTACAATTTCATGTTGATAAAAAATCAGACCTGTCCATTGCCTGCATTGAAGTTCCTCGAAAAGAGGCAAGCCGTTTTGGTATTGTTGGAGTTAATGAAAATAACGAAGTTCAATCATTCATTGAAAAGCCCGCTGATCCTCCCGCTATCCCAAGCAAACCTGAATACTCATACGTGAACATGGGTATCTATGTTTTTAATGCTGAAGTTCTACGTGGAATATTTCAAGAAATGGAAGCAAAAAAAATTAGGAACTATGATTTTGGTCAGGACATAATTCCGTATATGATAAAACAAAACATGCAAGTGAATGCATATCAATTTTTCGATGAGAATAAAAAATCGCATCCTTACTGGAAAGATATCGGAACAATAGAAAGTTATTTTGATGCAAGCATGGATTTGATTTCGGTTAACCCGGATTTTAATTTTTACGATTTAAGCTGGCCAATGAGAACTTATCAATATCAATTTCCGCCTGCAAAAACGGTATCGCACGAAGGCGAGCGCGTCGGTCGTACTCTAAATTCTATTATTTGTGACGGGACTATTGTTTCTGGAGGATTGGTAGAGAAATCTCTGCTCGGTCCAGGTGTTAAGGTTAATAGCTTTAGCTACATCACTGATTCGATCATCATGAGTAATTGCAATATTGGACGACATTCGCGTATTCGAAAAACTATTATAGATAAAAAAGTAATTGTTCCTGAAAGCACAGAAATCGGTTTCGATCTTGAAAAAGATAAAAAAATGTTTACCATTTCTGAAACAGGCATTGTTGTGATCCCAAAAAATTATGTTTTTAAATAACATTATTTTAAAAATGTTATGAATCCTTCACTTGAATCTAAACTCAAAAACCTGCCGGATAAACCCGGTATCTACCAGTTCTTCGGCGATAAGACTAAAATAATCTATGTTGGTAAAGCAAAGAGTTTAAGGAATAGAGTTCGTTCTTACTTTCAGAAAAATCTTGAATCGCCAAAAACCCAGGCACTGGTGAATAAAATTAGAGATATTGAATTGATCGTAACAGATAGTGAGATCGAAGCATTAGTTCTCGAAAACAATTTGATTAAAAAATTCAAACCCAGATATAATGTCAACTTAAAAGATGATAAATCCTTTCCATTTATTAAAGTAACTAAAGAAGCTTTCCCAAGAATTTATTCCACCAGAAATTTAATCAGGGATGGGGCAAAGTATTTTGGACCATATACAGATGTAAAAAATATGAAAGCTTCACTCAAAATTATTAATGAAGTTTTTAGAATAAGAAGCTGCAGACTTGATTTATCTCAAGAAAATATTCAGAAGAAAAAATTTAAAGTTTGCCTTGATTACCATATCAAAAAATGCGATGGACCTTGCGAAGGCTTATATTCACAGCAAGATTATAACGAAATGGTTTCGGAAGCAATAAAAGTTTTAAAAGGTAAAACCGATGATCTGATTCAAGAGTTGAAACAAAAAATGGGGCAATTTGTTGAGGCGTTGGAATTTGAAAAAGCCGCAGAGTTACGGGATAAGATTGAAAAACTTTCAGTACTTTCTTCTAAACAAAAAATTGTAAGTGATGATTTTGAAGATAGAGATATTATCTCGGCTGCTTATGAAGGGAAAGATTCTTCCTGTTCAGTTTTCAATATTAGGAACGGGAAACTTATATCGAAAAAGCAGCTTAGACTTTCAGCAGTGGAAAATGAGGAACTGGCAGAAATATATTCCGCAGCAATAAAGTTTTATTATGCCGACCAAACAGAAATTCCTAAAGAAGTTGTTTTAGAAACCGAACCGGTTGATTCGCTTTTGCTTGAAGAATGGCTATCACAAAAAGCAGAACGTAAAATAAAATTATTTATTCCACAGCGTGGTGAATTGAAATCACTCGTAAAAATGTGTAAAGAAAATGCTATCCTTCAATTGAAAGAAATTCAAATTCAGAAAATGAAAAACCTTGGTAATGCTCCTTATTCTTTATCTGCATTACAAAGAGATTTACGTTTGAAAGTTTTGCCAAGAAAAATTGAATGCTTTGATATTTCAAACATACAAGGAAGCGACAGCGTTGCAAGCATGGTTGTTTTTGTTGACGGAAAACCCAAAAAGAATCTTTATAGAAAATTTATTATTAAAACGGTTGAAGGTCCCGATGATTTCTTAAGCATGCAGGAAGTTATTGGAAGAAGGTATTCAAAATTGATTGAACAAAAAGAACCACTACCCGATTTGATTATGGTTGATGGAGGCAAAGGTCAGCTTTCAAGTGCAGTAGAAATACTGAATAAACTTCAACTTAAAAATTTTAATATAATAGGACTTGCGAAGAGGCTCGAAGAAGTATATTTCCCGGGTAATTCAGAACCCGAATCTATTCCAAAAACTTCTTCCGGTCTAAAATTGTTACAGCAAGTACGGGATGAAGCTCATCGTTTCGCAATAACTTTCCATAGAAAAAGAAGATCAAAACGAACAATAAAGACAGAATTGACGGATATTAAGGGAGTGGGAAGTTCGACGGCACAAAAATTGTTAAAAGAATTAGGAAGTTTGGCAGCAGTCCGTAATTCTGAATTGGTTACAATTGCAAAAATTGTCGGAATGAAAAAGGCAAAACTTTTAAATGATTATTTCAAAATTGAAGAAGTTAAAAATGATTAGAATTTCAGCCGTAATAATTTTTATTTCATCGGTAATTCTCATTCAGAACGACTCTGAAAGAATTACTTCGAACAGTGATGAAGATACTGCAAAATCAAACTCAATTTTTCTTGTAACAGATTTTTCAGGGCTGCGTGATACTGTTTATACAGATAAGCCTTATTTCATCGAAGTTAATCTGAAGACGCAAATGGGTTATTTACATTCACTAAACGATTCAACGAAATCGTTCGGAATTTCGAGCGGAACTGATAGATTATTTGAAGGCGTTAATACTAAGGAAGGGCTTTTTGTGATTCAGTCAATGATGCCGCAATGGCACTCGAGGCAATTCGACAGCACTTTGATGCTTAATTGGATGGGGTTCAATTATGGAATTGGATTTCATGCTTTACTTGGCAAAAGATATTACAAATATCTCGGAGTAAAGCCAAGCTCGCATGGCTGCGTAAGAGTTGGGCGGGAAGATGCAAAAGAAATTTATGATAAAATTGAATTAGGAACCCCGGTGTTAGTCCATAGCGAAAATAATGCGATAACAGTCGCGTTTACAAACGAAAACGAAAAGTATTACCAGCCTGAATATGATTCGTTGAAGAAAATTCTCGACTTTCGTTATAATGAATTATACAGCGGCAGATATTTTTTACAAAGTCATGATAAATTATTAATTGACAGATCGAATGTAAATCATCCCGGAATTCCAGTTGGGGACTCAAAAAGAATTTCGAAACGACAATTGCTTTTACCGGTCTATAATTATGTTGGATTAATTATTCCAGGGATCAAAACACCGGAACAAATTGAGCCAAGGCAAAAAAATGGAAATAGTTTCTTGTTTAATACCACAACCAAATCAATTATTGATCCTAATACATTTCTTTCTGATTAATGTTTATTAATATTTTTTTAAAAAAATCCTGTTGACAAAACAGGGAAATTTTAGTCGTGCAGGAATTTTTTTATTGTTAGATTTGCTTGTGATGAAAAACATTTTTTATTTATTCCTGTTATCTATTTTTCTTATTACAGGCTGTAATTCAGAAGATGGCGATAAACCTGAAACTAAATTTAATAGTGCTCAAATAAGAGAGATAACTATTGAAGCTATTAAAGGAAATGAAGATAAAAATAATCTTCTTTCCGGTGTGATTGATCTTTCTTTGCCTGTCAATCAGAATTATAATAAGCTGCTAATAGATAGCTTGATGGCGGGCAAGAAAAATTCTACTCTCTTCTTTTAGAATTTTCTAACCCCATTTATAATTGTTTTGCTATTTATGACGAATATTTAAAATGTTATCTAATTGATGAATCCATCAATGGTTTTATCAGTACAAATAATTTCACAGTTGGAGACCATAATTTTATTTCGCTGATTGAAAATTTTTTAACAAAAGATACAATTGAAATTCAGCGTGTTTCGATTTATAGAATTAAAGAAGATTCAGTCGAAACTGTTTTTAAAACTTTTACAAAAGCAATATTTCCAAAAGAAGAAATTTCACAGGAGATAAAAACTATCTCGGATAATTTTATTTCAACCCTTATTCGCCAGCCGAATTTGGGTACGAATCCTGTTCTAGCGGATACATTTTTTTACGATCAGAAGCAAAAAAAGTATATCAGCCGGCAATTAAAATTCGAATCAATAATTTTAGAAAAAATTAATGACTATAATTCTTCAGCAAAAAAGAAATCAATCAACAGGTTTGAAGATATTGAATTACTAAGAAACGAGATTTCAAATACTTCTTTTCAACACAATAATAATGAATTGAAAGATTATTCGATAGATATTGATAGTACGTGGCAGGAGATTAATAATTTTTCAATTACTCAAAATTTGAAGAAGGAAATCAAAGGCACAAGGTATGTAAACAATAGATTGGGTACAACTATTTCAGTTGCCAAAATTAACGCGACTGATTCTGCGGAATCTTATTTCAACCAACCCCTACCCAACAAAACAACCGGTGAGTATTACGTACGCTTCAGTAATGCTTTTGAACAAGGTAAAAGCATCTTACTCTTCGTTGAGCATTCATGCAAGAATAAAAAATATATTATAATTCTCGAAGCACCTAAATTCACCTACGCAAAGTATAAAAGTTTATACGAAAATATTTTGAATTCTTTTTTTATAGAATGCTGATGTATAAACTTCTGATTTTCTTAAAAGTATCTAACGACAACAATTTACTTACTCACTTTAAGGAGACAACAATTCCATTGCTTTCTAAAATCGCTGGAGAAGAAGTAAAAATTGCAAAGGTTGAAAACTCTTTGATGTTTGATAGTAGATTTGATTACTTTTGCGAGGTAAGCGCTGAATCTAAAGATAAGATGGATGAAAAAATGGGTTCAAAATCCGGTAAAGAATTAATGCGTGATCTGGCAGATTTTCATAAAAATATTAATTTTCTATTTATTAACTATGAGGGATTAGAATGAATGTGTATCTAATCAGGCATGCGGAGGCTGAGAGAATTTCTCCTCTTATCAAAGACAGCGAGCGAAAGTTAACTGCCGAAGGTAAGTTGGCACTTGAAAACTCAATTAAATTCTGGAAAGCTGCAATTCCACAGATTGATATCTTACTTTCCTCCCCCTATCTGAGGGCCAAACAAACTGCTGAAATTATTTCGAATAACTTCAATTTAACCGATAAGTTTTTTGTTGACAATAAACTTGCACCGGGCTGCAAATCTAAAGATATAATCGAACTTGCTAACATGTTTAAAGTTGAGGACATTGCTTTTGTTGGTCATCAACCAGATTTATCCGAACATTTGGAACTGTTAATAGCAGATCAAAATATTAACATCAGCTTTAAACCTTCTACAATTGCAAAAATAAGTTTTGAGGGAAAAGTTAAACCTCAAAGAGGAACACTTAAATATTTACTCCCAACTAAATTCTTTAAATAAAAAAGGGAGCCAGCCACCCAAATCGCATGCTTACCGCTGCTTCCTTTCGAACCTGACGGAGTTGGGCACTAATTTGTCGACTGACACCCGTAATTATAAAAATTATGTTACAAAAGTTGCAATTATTATTCTCTATTCCAAATTTTCACTTTGTTTTTTTTTATCACTCCAAGAATTTCTTTCCCAAAAAACCCCATCCTGAAATCCCTGAATTGAATTATTTGTTTCGGCAATCTTTAGCCGCTTAAGCGAAATAGCAGCAAACTTTTCATCAAGTTCTACACCGCAAAAATGTCTGTTCATTTTTTTTGCGACCACCGCAGTTGTGCCGGAACCAAGGAATGGATCAAAAATTATATCTCCTTCATTTGAACTCGCTAAAATAATCTTAGCGAGCAACTTCTCCGGTTTTTGCGTAGGGTGATCCGTATTTTCAGGCATTGACCAGAACGGCACTGTAATATCTGTCCATAAATTGGAGGGTGAGTAATTCTAAACTTGCCTTGTGTTTCCTCGCTCCAATCTTTGGGTTTGCCATCGCTGCTTTTATATGGAGCCAAAACTTTTCGTTTGATTTTAACTGCATCAATATTAAATATATAATTATCGGAAACAGTAAAATACCAAATATCTTCCGTACAATTTTTCCAATTTGTTTTTGAACCTCTCCCCTTTTCTCTTTCCCAGCATATCCTATTTTTAACTTTTAAATATTTTGTCCCGATGTTAAAAATAGCTGCTGAAGTTTTCCAATCTCCACAGATGTAAACCGAGGCGGTGGGCCTGAGCATACGAATCATTTTTGACAACCAGGATTCCATCCATTGTTCATATTGAATTTGTGTAAGTTCTTTGAACTTAACAGAATTAAAATTTTTATATAAATTGTATGGGGGATCAATAAAAAGCAGATCTATGAAATTATCCGGTAAAAAATCAATTACCGAAAACAGATCGCCAACTATTATCCTGTTATTTATTTCTTCCCACCTTACCGGTTTATTTAGTCTCAAAAAATGATTTTTTAGCGACTCAAATTCCGAATCAGTAAGGTTGATTGTTCTATTGAGCGGCGCCCTTTTTTTCATCGGTGAGATTCAAGAATTGATATATATATTTCAGCAAACGGCTTTATATTTCTCTTTAAGCATTTCAAGTTCATTAATAAGAATTTCAAAATCATTTGTTAAGTTTTTAATTGAGTCTGATGTTTCTTCTGTAAAAGAATTACTCATTGCAGCTTTCTCTATCTGCTCACAAATTTTTGCCAAATGGTCAATGCCCAAACTTAAACTACTTCCTTTTAATCTGTGCGCATTAAATTTTAATTTTTGTACATCCTGTCTTTTATATGCATCAGTAATATTAGCGGTTGCTTTTGGCAAATCCTTTATGAAAATTTCAAGAAGTTCTACAAGAAAAATAGCATCTTCCTTGGTATTAATATCCGCTAAAAGACTTATTTTTTTCATCCAAAATAGTGGCGGGCAGCTCCTGTTTTTTAATCTGCTCCATTTCATTTGCACTCTCAAGATTTATTAATTCACCCCAATGAGAAAGTTTGGCAACAAGTTCTTCCGCTTTGATAGGCTTACTAAGATAGTCATCCATTCCGGCACGTAAACATTTTTCACGGTCACCTGTCATCGCGTTCGCCGTCATCGCAATAATCTTGGGTTGTTTTATTGACTTATCGAGCTTTCGAATAGCCCGTGTGGCTTCGAACCCATCCATTTCAGGCATAAGAATATCCATGAATATTAAGTCATACTGCATTTTATTAATTGTGTCGAAAGCTTCTCTGCCATTGGAAGCAACGTCAGCTTTGTAACCAATATTTGCCAACATCTTTGTCGCAACCATTTGGTTTACCACATTATCTTCTGCTAAAAGTATTTTGATTGAATATGTTTTGTTTTTTTTGTTCGCTTGTGGAACAGGAGATAAAAACTTTGTAAAAGAAACATCATCTGATTTGTAAATCGCCGATATTAGTGTTCTGAAAAGTTGAGATTGTTTGACTGGCTTCAAAATAAAAGCTGAAAGCTTTGCTTTTTCTAGTTCTTCAAGAGTATCCTTTTTCCCCAGTGAGGTAAGAATAACTATTGGAAGTTTTTCGCCCATCGGATAATTCCTGAACTCCATTGCCAGATGCAGTCCGTCAATATTAGGCATTTAATAATCAAAAATTACAATATCAAATTTTTCACCATCCTTAATTTTGATTAAACCATCCAGCGGATTATTTATGGCAGTTGGAATCATTCCCCAAGTTGTGGTTTGGATAGAAAGGATTTTTAAATTTGTAGGGTTATCATCAACGATTAAAATTTTTTTGCCGGATAATTCAGGCGATTTTCCCGAAAGATAAATTTTTGGAGGAGAAGGTACAGCTTCGGCTTTGATATTAAAATAAAAAGTACTTCCCTTTTCATATTCACTCTCAACGCCAATATCTCCACCCATAAGATTGGTCAATTTTTTACTTATCACTAAACCAAGCCCTGTGCCTCCAAAAATTCTTGTTGTAGAAGAATCCACTTGACTAAATGATTTGAACAGCCTATCCATTTTACTTTTCGGAATTCCAATACCTGTATCTTTAACGGCAAAGTAAAGTTCATAAATATTATCTTCTATCACTCTGGCATTTACAGAAATAAATACTTCCCCCTTTGATGTGAACTTGATTGCATTGCTGATAAGATTTGTAAGGATTTGTCTTAATCGTGTGATATCACCATTTATTGTGACCGGGACATTACTATCAACGAGATATGTGAGATCTATTCCTTTCTCGGATGCTTTTGAAGCCAGGAGTTCGAGTGAATCCTCCACGCACTCTCTAACATCGAAGGCTTGATTTTCAAGTTCAAGTTTTCCAGATTCAATTTTGGAAAAATCGAGAATATCATTAATGATTACGAGAAGCTGCTCACCGCTTAAGCGAATAGTGTTTACAAAATCCTTTTGCTCCTCATTCAAATTTGTATCCAAAAGTAACCCGGTCATTCCAATTACACCATTCATCGGAGTTCTTATTTCATGACTCATTAAAGCGAGAAATTCACTTTTAGCTTTTGCAGCGGCTTGAGCATCAATAAGTGCCTGGTCAAGCTCTTTATTTTTTGTTTTGAGTTCGTTATCAATTTTATTTCGCTTAAGAACAGCACCGATTGTAGATGCCATTGTAATTAAAAGGTCCTCTTCATTCTTTGTCCAAACCCGATCAGTGGTGCAATCATCAAACCCGATAAATCCCCAATAAACTTTATCAATTAATATTGGGACAAGAATTATAGATTTAATATTACTATCTATAAAAATATTTTGTTCAGACAAAGGAAGTGATTTTATCAGAAATTTTAGTGATTTACCTTCTGAAAAATTCTCGTAAAAATTTAATGATGCAAAGCGTGAATAAGATAACTTCTGCAGCATCGGGTTTTGTATTTGAGATTCAATTTTATTGGAAGAGTATTCGTATCTAATTCGGACGTACATTTCACCAGTGTCTTGATAAACCTGATGCTCGTAAATGTAAACTCTGTTAACACCAGCGGCTTTGCCTAATATTTCTAATGCTGCACTAAATCCAGATTCAATTTTTTGTGAGGCGATAAGCTTTCTCGTTGCTTCGGCAATACCATTTAACAAATTATCTTTTTGAGTTAAAAGATACTCTTGATTTTTTTTCTCTGTTACTTCTCTGAAAATACTAAATAAAAGCTTTTTCCCGCTTGAATCGTCAATGAATGAATTTGAAATTTCAACAATTATTTTTTTTTGATTCCATAATTCAACATTTGCTTCAAATTTGCTTCTGAAACCTTCTTCGGAAAATATCTCCCGAAAACGGCTTAATGCTTTTACCTGGAAATTTTCAGCGTATGCTTCGGAAAAATATTTTCCCTCTACCTCACTCTTTTCTTTTCCAATCATTGCTGCGTAAGCATTGTTACACATTTTTACAATTCCATTTTGGTCGGTTATCCGCAGTCCTTCAATTGAATTATCCCAGATTGATTTGAAAATATTTTCTGATTCGTTTAGTCGCTTTTGGTATTCAATTCTTTTTTCAATATTTCTAATTATTCCCTGCCCAACCTTTTTACCATTATCTTCAAATATTTTTCCTGTAATTTCGCACGGGATTTTTAGCCCGTCTTTGCGGACAAGATCAATATCGAATACTATAATTTCTTTATCTCTAAATAATTTTTGAATCAATTTAAAATATTTATCTAAATTTTCTTTCGGAATCACTTTAGAAAAGGGCTGACCAAGAATTTCCCCGGATTCATATCCAAGAAGATCTTTGCAGGATTGTGTAATGAATGAAATTTTGCCAGTCATCGAAATTCTAAAAATGACATCAATAGAAGTTTCGGAAATGAATTGAAGTTCTTGTCGTGATTTATCAAGTTCCTTCAAAAGATTCAGTAGTTGACGTGATTCTTCTTGAACATCAGAAGGCAGTAATTCATTTTCTGAATTAACTCTAAAAATTTCCGAATATTTGTAAATTTTTTCTATGCTGTAGTTGTTGATTTTCAATTCCAAATCTTTTTTGGTTTACTTTTCATCAAATATCGTGCTATTGTTTTTCAACTTAGGAATTCTTTTTTACCGGTAGATACTTCATATTTGGCAAAAAAAATAATAGCCCATCATCATAAGCGGACTTTTCTACCTGCCCACCAAGAAAAAAAGTAATAAGCAAGATCAATTTTACTGATTCGACTGACAGTGATAAAACTTCAGCTCAAAAATTTTCTTAACAATTCTTTGCTCTAATTGCGTGTTCATCATTAGTTAAGTAAGTTAAAAATCACACTTTTACAAAAATTAAACCTTAAGTCTATCTTAAAAACTTAATTACTTCCTTGCCTGATCAATTCTTAATATCTAATTTTGAAATAGAAATATTTAATAATGAAAAGGAAATTCATGAAGCGAACAATCGTTGCAATGCCCGGTGATGGCATTGGTAAGACAGTACTCCCAGAAGCAATAAGAGTTTTAAATGCAGTCGGTTTTGATGCCGAATATGTTCACGGAGATATTGGATGGGATTTTTGGTGCAGCGAAGGAAACGCACTTCCGCAACGAACAATTGATTTATTAGCTGAACATAAAATTGGATTGTTCGGTGCTATTACTTCTAAACCAAAAGATGCCGCTGATAAAGAACTTGATCCATCTCTTAAAGATAAAGGTTACGTTTACTTTTCACCTATCGTTTCTATGAGGCAGCGTTTTAATCTTGATATTTGTATTCGTCCCTGTCAATCATTCAAAGGAAGTCCATTAAACTTTATTCGCAAAGATGGCAAAGGTGGTTACGAAGAACCGATTGTTGATACCGTGATCTTCAGACAAAATACTGAAGGACTTTACGGCGGAGTTGAATGGACAAACCCTCCTAAACAAGTTCGTGATGCGCTTGAAACACATACTAAGATGAAATTCTTTAAAGATGTTCCAAGTGAAGATTTAGCCATCTCAACAAGAATAGTTACAAGAAATGCTTCACGCAGAATTATCCGTGCTGGTTTTGAGTATGCAAAAAAATATGGTTACACAAATCTTACTCTTTGCGAAAAACCAAATGTGCTACGCGAAACTTCAGGCATGATGTTTAAAGAAGCAAAAGAAATTGCAAAAGAATATCCGGGTATTGCGTTATGGGATACAAACATTGATGCACAAATGATGTGGCTTACAAAAAATCCTGAAAATTATGGAGTCATTGTTGCTGAAAATATGTTCGGTGATATTATTTCGGATGGATTTGCAGGATTAATTGGCGGACTTGGTTTTGCTTGCAGTGCAAACATCGGAGAAGAAGTAGCAGTGTTTGAACCAACACACGGCAGTGCACCAAAGTATCAGGAACTTAATCCATCAATCGTAAATCCAATTGCAATGATTATGAGTGCTTGCATGATGCTTGATCATATTGATGAAAAAGCAAAAGCTGATAGGATTAGAAAAGCAATTGCTAACGTTGTTGAAGAAGGCAAAGTTAAAACTTATGATATGATGAAGTTACGCGGCGGTGCAGATGTTTTTAAACACGGAGCGTGCACAACTCAGCAAATGACAGATGAAATCATAAGAAGCCTCCCCAACCCCTCCTAAGGAGGGGCGTTAGGAAAAGTCGATAGAAACTATTCAAATTTGACGGAGAAAAAATGAGCGGAATAGAATTAGTCCTCATCGCGTTAATAATGTTCGTTGCTGCATACAAGTTGTATGGCGGATTTTTATCCAAACGACTTGATGTAAACAACAGCAAAGATACTCCTGCACACACAATGTCTGATGGAGTTGATTACTGCCCAGCTAAAGCACCTGTTTTACTTGGGCATCATTTCGCATCAATTGCTGGCGCAGGTCCGATTGTTGGTCCTGTAATAGCAGCAGGATTTGGTTGGCTGCCGGTTTATCTTTGGGTGGTCTTCGGTTCTATTTTTATCGGCGGCGTTCACGATTATGCCAGTATTATTGCATCAGTTCGTCATCAAAGCAAATCCATTGGGTTTATAATTCAGCAATACATTGGAGTTAGCGGTAAAAAACTCTTCTTAATATTTGCCTGGGCAACTTTGATCCTCGTAATCGCTGTCTTTACAATTATCGTTGCAGATACTTTTACGCATATCCCGAGTGCAGGAACTTCATCAATTTTATTTATGGTACTTGCTGTGTTTTTTGGAATTGCAATTTATAGATTGAAAGTGCCGCTTTGGATTGCAACATTAGTTGGAGTAACATTACTTTTCCTATCGATTCCTGCTGGTAATTTATTTCCTATTCAACTTGATGGTTCTACTTGGCAGTTGTTTTTACTCGCTTACATTTTTATTGCATCTGTAACTCCTGTTTGGATTTTGCTGCAGCCGCGTGATTACCTAAACTCATTTTTTCTTTATTCATTAATGATTGGCGGATTAGCGGGAGTAATCTTTGCAGCGCCGACAATAAATATTCCTGCATTTAATTCTTTTTCATTAGATAAAGTTGGCTATCTTTTCCCTGCTTTGTTCGTTACAGTTGCTTGCGGAGCAATTAGCGGATTCCATTCAATCGTTGGAAGCGGCACAACTGCAAAACAGCTAAACAAAGAAACCGATGGAAAAATTGTTGGTTACGGCGGAATGCTGATTGAAGGAATGTTGGCTGTACTTTCTCTGATTGCAGTTGCATCGATGGTTAATAAAGAATTTATTGATATACTAACAACAAAAGGTCCTGTTCCTGCATTTTCACTTGGTGTTGCAAGATTTATTCACGCAATTCCAGTTTTTAATTTTTCTGTTGAATCAGCTCAAACATTTACAGCACTTGCTGTTTCTGCATTCGCACTTACTTCACTTGATACAGCAACACGTTTAGCAAGATTTATGTTTCAGGAATATTTTGAGGATAAAGAAAGTGAAAAGAAATCTATCTTCGTAACAAACAGATATGTTTCAACAGCGATAACGGTTGCATTTGGTGCAGCCTTAACTTTTAGCGGACAAACAATGTCAATCTGGCCTGTGTTTGGAAGTGCTAATCAATTACTTGCAGCACTTGCATTACTTGCACTTACAGTCTGGGTTGCTAATCTTAAAAAAGGATTTTTATTTGTTTTGATTCCAATGATTTTCATGTTTGCAGTTACACTTACTGCACTCGGAATGTTAATCTATACAAATTTTATAGCAACTAATTATACATTATCAATTATTTCAGTTTTACTTTTTACGCTTGCAGTCTTACTTGGAATAAAGGCTTATGGAGTTTTAACTAATGGAAAAGATTTAATTAAAGAAACAATTTAAAACAATAGAACGCAGATTTCGCAGGTGAAGCGGATCAGCGCAGATCAGCCTGATCTGAGTAATCTGCGTTCCATTGACCTAACAGAGGAAATCGGATGAAAGAAAAAGTTTTAAAGATATGGCCAGAAATTAATTGGATAGAAAATTCAGAATTAAGAGAAAAAGTTTTGAGTTGCTGGATTTATGCAATTGAAAACTCAGTTTTATCACCAGAAGATTTGGAAGTAATTCCATTTTCACTTCTCATTAAAGATTGTAAAATATCTTTTATGAATCATAAACGTACAGCGGTTCAACTATCTGTTGATATTGCAAAGCGAATGAAAGCAAATTTTGGCGAAGAAATAAAAATCGATATGAATATATTAATTGCTGGCGCAATTTTAATCGATATTGGAAAACTTATTGAGTACGATAAAATAGATGGAAAACTTGTAACAAGTAAAGCTGGTCATCTTCTTCGTCATCCATTCAGTGGCGTTTCGATTGCAGATCGTTTTGGTTTGCCTTATGAAGTTCAGCATATTATTGCTTATCATGCAAAGGAAGGTGATCTGGCAAAACGAAATGTTGAAGCAATAATTGTTCACCATGCAGATTTTGTAAGTTTCGATCCGTTTAAAGCGTGATTTCTTGATCGTCATTGCGAGTGAGTCTTCGAACGAAGCAATCTATCTTCTTGAATGTCATTGCGAACGAGTCCTCGAGTGAAGCAATCTATGATACAAAATGAAAAATTATTGCATATACATTTTAACAAATAAAAATAATACAGTTCTATATGTTGGTGTAACAAATAACCTTACTAGAAGAATTTGGGAACATAAATCAAAATTGATTGAAGGATTTACTAAGAAATATAACATTGATAAACTTGTATATTTCGAATCGTTTGATAATCCGAGGGATGCAATTAAAAGAGAGAAACAATTGAAAGCAGGATCAAGAAAAAAGAAAATTGATTTGATTAACAAGATTAATCCTGAATGGAAAGACTTATACAATTTTGAAATAATTTATTCATAGATTGCTTCTCCCGACTATCGTCGGGATCGCAATGACATTCTTATTGGAGAATAATATGGCTCAAACACTAATAGAAAAGATATCACAGAAATTCACAGTTGGATTAGGAAAAAATCACGAAGTTCACGCAGGTGATTATCTTTCAATCAAACCCGCTTATGTAATGACGCACGATAACACAGGTGCAGTAATTCCGAAATTCAAATCCATCGGAGCAACAAAACTTTTTAATCCACGACAAGTAGTAAACACTCTTGATCATAATGTTCAGGATAAATCTGAAAAGAATTTGGAGAAGTACAAAAAGATTGAAGAGTTTGCTAAATCAATGGGTGCGGATTTCTATCCCGCTGGGCGTGGAATTGGTCATCAAATAATGTGTGAAGAAGGTTATGCTTTTCCAGGTACGATGGTTGTTGCTTCTGATTCACACTCAAATATGTACGGCGGATTAGGATGTCTTGGAACTCCAATTGTTCGAACAGACGCTGCAGCAATATGGGCAACAGGCAGAACCTGGTGGCAAGTTCCTCCGATTGCAAAAGTTGAATTAAAAGGCAGCTTACGACAAGGCGTAACAGGTAAAGATGTTATCATTGCTTTGTGCGGCTATTTCAATCACGATGAAGTATTGAACCATGCAATAGAATTTGTTGGTGATGGAATTCGTTATTTAACAATCGATGAGCGATTAGCAATCGCAAATATGACAACGGAATGGGGTGCACTTGCCGGTGTCTTCCCTATCGATCTAGCAACAATTCTATGGTTAAAGAAACGAGAAAGATTTATTGAGCATCGCGAACTTTGGGAATCCATCACTTCGGGAGAAGGAGTTTTTTCTGATGCTGATGGGAAAGGGATTCATCCAAGAATAAATCATAAACGAATTGAAGAATTGGAACATAACATACCACAAGCAGATGCTGACCTGCCTGACGGCAAGGCAGGTGCTTTTTATGCAAAAGAATTAACAATTGATTTATCGACTGTAGAACCTTTTGTTTCTGGACCAAACACTGTAAAAACTTATGCTGCTGTTTCAGAACTAAGAGAAAAAAATATTACAATCAACAAGGCGTACCTTGTTTCCTGCGTAAATAGTCGTGTTGATGATATTGCAGAAGCTGCTGCAGTTGTTAAAGGTAAAAAAGTTAATCCGAATGTAAAGCTCTATATAGCTGCTGCATCGAGTGAAGTTCAGAAAGAAGCAGAACGCTACGGTTACTGGCAATCTCTGATTGAAGCTGGTGCAATTCCACTTCCGCCGGGCTGTGGACCTTGTATTGGACTTGGAACTGGTTTACTGGAAGATGGTGAAGTTGGAATATCTGCAACTAACAGAAACTTCAAAGGAAGAATGGGTTCTCCAAATGCACAAGCTTATCTTGCATCTCCTGCAGTTGTTGCTGCATCTGCAATTTCCGGCAAGATTGACTACGATTGGAAAAATAAAGAACATCGCGAACTAAAAGGCTCAATAAAGATCAATCAGAAAAAAACTGCAACAAAATCTTCTGTAAAAATTATTGACGGTTTTAAACCAGTTGTTGAAGGAGAATTAATTTTCTGTCATCAAGATAATATGAATACAGATGGAATTTATCCCGGCAAATACACCTACAATGATGATATGACTCCGCAGCAACAGGCAGAAGTTGTGATGGAAAATTACGACCCGGAGTTTGTGAAGATTACTAAGGCTGGAAATATTCTTGTTGGTGGATTTAATTTTGGAACAGGTTCATCCCGTGAGCAAGCTGCAACGGCGTTAAAGTATAAAGGTATTCAATTAGTTGTTGCCGGAACATTTAATGAAACTTATAAACGCAACGCACTAAACAATGGTTACTTGTTAATTGAGTGTCCACAGCTCGTAAATGATTTAAAAGCAAAGTATGGAAAAGAAAAACTAACTGTAAAATCAGGAATGAACATAAAATTAGATTTTAAAAATTCATCTTTAACATTTGATAACAAAACTTATTCTATCGATCCAGTTGGGGAAGCAGCACAAGAGCTTATTGTTACTGGGGGATTGGAAGAGTGGGTTAAGAAGAATCTTTAAGACAATAGCACGCAGATGACACAGATTTTGCAGATCAGCGCGGATCAGTCTCATCTGTGTCATCAGCGTGCCATTTTAAAAGAATGTGAGCTTGATGAAAATTCAGTTGTTCGGAATTTCCCTGCAACTTCATAATATTGGTTAATGAATCTAGAAAAAGGATAGTAAAATAGTTATGAAAAATAAATCCTTGATTCCTACTGAAAGTTTAATGAATAAAATTCTTGTAATCAGAAATCAAAAAGTTATTCTGGATAGAGACCTGGCAATATTATATGGAGTAGAAACCCGTGCATTAAAGCAAGCAGTTATTAGAAATGAAAAACGCTTTCCGTCTGATTTTATGTTTCTACTCAATAACAAAGAAATTGGGAAGATGGTATCACAAAATGTGATACCATCTAAAAGTTATTTCGGTGGAGCAAATCCAATGGCTTTTACAGAACAAGGAGTTGCAATGCTATCTTCGGTTTTAAAGAGCGAAAGAGCAATTGAAGTAAATATTCTAATTATGCGTGCATTCGTAAAGTTAAGAGAAATAATCTATACACATAAAAAAGTTGCAGATAAATTAAAAGAGTTAGAAAACAAATTTAAAGATCACGATGATCAGATAACTCAAATCATTCAGGTAATAAATCAACTAATGACTCCTCCTGATCCACCCAAAAAGAAAATTGGTTTTACATTAGATTAACTTTTAAGAAAAATAAAATATTAAACAATTCAACAATCAAACAATAGAAGTATATGAATAAATCAATCTTAAGAACAATATCGAAATTGAATATAAATTAAGAAATATAACATAAACATTAAACAAATAGATGGCATAACAAAATGTGATACCATTAATAATGGAAATCACTAATTGTGATGTCCAAAAAACAGAAAAACAATAAAAGAAGAAATAGCATCTCTTTAGATATGTCATTAGAACATAAACCAAACTCCGAAATAATCCTTTACCAAACTGAAGACGGGAAAACCAAAATTGAAGTCCGTTTGGAGAATGATACTGTTTGGTTAACGCAATCTCAAATAAGTGAATTATTTCAAAAAGCAAAATCAACAATTAGTGAACATTTAAAAAAGATTTTTGAAGAAGGTGAGCTTGATGAAAATTCAGTTGTTCGGAATTTCCGAACAACTGCCTCAGATGGCAAAAAATATGTAACTTCTTATTATAATTTAGATGTTATTATTTCGGTTGGTTATCGTATAAAATCATTGCAAGGCACAAAATTTCGCATTTGGGCAACACAACATCTTAAAGAGTATCTTATAAAAAGGATTTACGCTTGATGACGAAAGACTAAAAGCCGGTGGTTATCTATATAAATATTTCGAAGAACTCCTTGAACGTATTAGGGATATAAGAACTTCTGAAAAAAACTTTTATTATAAGGTACGCGAGATTTATGCTTTATCTGCTGATTATAATGCTAATGCTGAATTAACACAAAAATTTTTTGCTACTATTCAAAATAAATTTCATTGGGCAGTTCATCATCATACTGCTGCTGAACTTATTGTACAAAGAGTAAGCGTTGATAAACCAAATATGGGATTGACTACATGGCAAGGTGCTAAAATCCGTAAACACGATGTGATTGTAGCTAAGAATTATCTTTCTTTAGATGAAATTAAACAGCTAAACTTGCTCGTTGAACAGTTTCTTGCTTTTGCAGAGTCTCAAGCACATCAAAGAAAAGTAATGTACATGAATGACTGGATAAAAAAACTAAATGACATTCTTATAATTAATGAAAGAGAAATACTAGAAAGCCCCGGTAAAATATCAAAAGAAGAAGCTGATGAAATCGCTTTCAAAGAATTTGAAAAATATAAAAAGTTAGAATCAGCAGAAGAAATTAAAAGACTTAAGGTGTTAGAAAAAGAAATTAAAAAACTATCGACAACATCTAAGAAAAAGAAAAAATAATTAAGCAATAAAACAATTCAACAATCAAACAATAGAAGTATATGAATAAATCAATCTCAAGAACAATATCGGAATTTGCAGTTAATCTGCAATACAAAGATTTACCTCAAAATGTAATTCACGAAGTTAAAAGATTTCTCTACGATTCAGTTGGCTGTGCGTTCGGTGGCTATCATACAAAGGATGTTAGAATATTACGTAACATCTATCACGATATGGGCGGAACAGATGAAGCAACAGTAATAGGATTTGGAGATAAAATTCCTGCTGTTAATGCTACACTTATAAACTCGCTTATGATTCGTGCTTTAGATTTTAACGATATTTACTGGAAAGAAGATCCATCGCATCCATCCGATTTAATCCCTGCTGCACTTTCGGTGGCTGAAATGGTTGGTGCGCCAATGGAAGAAGTGATAACTGCAATTGTTCTTGCTTATGAATTTGAACAAAGACTTTGCGAGTTTGCTGTGCCGGGAGTTCGTGAGCGCAAATGGCATCACGCAACTTTAACACAATTTGTTTCTCCAATTGTTGCTGGAAAAATTCTCGGTCTAACTGTGGATCAAATGGTAAATGCAATTGGAATAAGTGGAAGCCACAGTCACACTATCGGCTGTCCAACTGCCGGCAAATTAACAATGATGAAAAATACTGTTGATCCAATGGCAACACAAGCTGGAGTTTTTGCTGCTCTGATGGCAAAGCGTGGCTACACAGGAACCGAAGCTGTGTTTGAAGGCAAAGAAGGTTTTATGGATTGCTTTCTTGGTTATAATGTTAAAGATCAAAAAATCGAACCGCAAAGTATGAAAGGTCGTGATGGAGTTTCTGAGTGGAAATGGAATATTGATAAACTTATCGGTGGACTCGGTGAATCTTACAAAATTCTTGAATGCGGAATGAAAGCATTTCCAACTGAAGCATTAACACATACACATCTTTCTGCAACATTAAATGTTATAACAAAAAATAATATTAGTTATGATCAGGTTGAAACTGTTACGCTTACAACATTAGCACAAGCGTATGATATTCTTTTTGATCCGCATAAATATCGCCCTGAATCAAGAGAAACTGCAGATCACTCACTTCCCTATTGTGTGGCTGCAGCTTTGGTTGATCATAAAGTAACTACGCAATCTTTTTCAGATGAAAAATTAAAAGACTCAAGAATCTGGGCGGTGAGAGATAAAATTAAAGGTGAGCCTTCGGTAGAGTTTGAAAAGATGTTTCCAGCAAAACAGCCAAGCAAGGTTATTGTTAGAACGAAAGATGGAAGAGAATTTTCTGAGTATCTTGAATATCCAAAGGGTGATCCACGTGAACCAATGACGATGGAAGACCTTGATAATAAGTTTGATGCACTTTCATCACAACTGCTTGTTGCAGGTAGAAGAAAAGAAATTAAGGATGCAATCTTCAAAGCTGAATTGATGTCTACGAGAGAGTTTATGAAGAAATTAATTGTTTAATTTTTTAATTGTTTAATTGCTTTACTACTTTTTTAACAATTTAGCAGTTTAACAATTCAACAGTATGACAATTTAACAGTTCATCAATTAAAAATTTGATTCTTTATATTTTAAGGTTTAATTTTCTGACAGAATAATGACATTTTTTGGCATAGCCATCGTTAAGCGAAAGGAATACAATGCAAGCAATTATATACACAGAAGCACGTAATAAGCTCAATAAACTTATAGACAAAGTACATGAAAACAGCGAACCTTATCTGATTGTTGGAACTAAAGGCAGAAAAGATGCTGTACTAATTTCAAAAGAAGATTATGACAACATGGTTGAAAATCTTTATATCGTTAGTAATCCCAAATGGGTTAAGAGTATTAATAAAGGATTGAAAGAGCTTGAAGAAGGTAAGGGAAAAAGATTAAACATCCACGAAGCCCTATCCATCAATAAAGACGGAAAGAAAAGTTGGAGAAAATCCTAGAAGTAATTTGGTCGCCTGAATCACTAAAACAGAGAGATGAAATTGAAGGAACGAAATCCCCTGACTTATGTGAGCAATACTTCGCAAAAATAATTTTATTGATTGAAGATATTAAAAAAAATCCTTTCCGCGGTTTAGGCAAACCAGAACATCTTAAGCATGAGTTTCCTCCTTGTTGGTCACGAAGAATAAATAAAAAAGATCGTTTGGTTTACAGAATAAAAAAAAATGAAATAGAAATAGTTTCAATTTTAGGACATTACAATGATTAAAAATTTAAATAAATCATCTGCAGGCAAACGCGGCGATTTGGTTCGTTCCGATTGCTATTTCGAAATCGAGTTAAAAAATTCTGGCGGAATAAAAATCGATTTAAAAAGTAAAGTAAATGTGATGTATGGAGAATCAATCAAACAAGTGATTCTTGATATGTCCAAATTCTTTGGATTGAAAGATGCGAAGATTTTGTGTGAGGATAATGGCGCTCTACCCTTTATTTTGGCAGCAAGATTTGAACTTGCAGTTAAACGACTACTTCCTGAATTGAAGAAAGAATATCTGCTTCCCTTCCACGAAAATAATTTATACTCAACAAAAAAAGATCAACTACGAAGGAGTAGATTATATCTGCCGGGAAATGAGCCAAAGTTTTTCGTTAATGCCGGTCTTCATTCTCCCGATGGAATTATTCTTGATCTTGAAGACAGCGTTGCACCATCTGAAAAAGGTGCAGCACAACTTCTCGTAAGAAATGCTTTACGTTCAGTTGATTTTTATAGCGCTGAAAGAATGGTTAGAATAAATCAACTTCCAAAAGGATTGGATGATTTAAAATATATTATTCCTAATAATGTAAATGTTATACTTGTTCCTAAATGCGAATCCGCAGAACAAATTCATCAACTTGAAAAAGAAGTAGAGAAACTTAAAAAACAAGTCAAAGTTGAAAACCAAATTTACTTTATGCCGATAATTGAAAGCGCACTTGGAGTTATCAAAGCATACGAAATTGCATCTGCTTCAAAAAATAATTGTGCACTTGCAATCGGACTTGAAGATTACACTGCGGATATTGGAACTCAACGTACAAACCAAGGACGTGAAAGTATTTTTGCACGACAAATGTTAGTTAATGCTGCAAAAGCTGCTGGCATTCAGGCTATCGATACGGTTTTTTCAGATGTCGCGGATATGGAAGCATTAAGACAAAGTGTTATTGAAGCAAAGTCTCTTGGGTTTGAAGGCAAGGGTTGCATTCATCCAAGACAAATAAAAGTTGTTCACGAAGCATTTGCTCCAACTGCTGAAGAAATCGAAAAAGCTAAAAAAATTGTGCAGGCATTTGAAGAAGCAGAGAAAAAAGGACTTGGAGTTGTTTCACTCGGCAGTAAAATGATTGATCCACCGGTGGTTAAGCGTGCTATAAATACAATTGATTTAGCCATCTTAAATAATTTGTTAGATAAAAATTGGAAGAAAAAACAATAGTACGCTGATGGAACTTATTAATTATGATTTTTTAAGATCATAATTAATCATAATCATCATAAAAATCAGTGTACCATTTCTTAAAGGATTAAAAATATGAAACTAGTAAAAAACGCAACAGGAAGATTCGTTCCAACAGAAGTAAACGGAGAAATTCAAATTCCTTTTAAAGGAGTTGATAAATACAAACCAACAGGAGTAAAGGCAAAGCCTCTTATCCGTACTTGTATTGATTATCCAGCAGATGGAAATAAAGTAGTTAAAGATTTAAAAACCGCTTTAAAAAAAGCCGGACTAAAAGATGGAATGACAATTTCAACTCATCATCATTTACGCAATGGTGATGCAGTTACAAATATGTTATTCGATGCGATTAAAGAAATGGGAATAAAAAATATTCGCTGGTTTCCGACAGCATCTTTTCCGGTTCATTCTCACTTGATAAAATATTTAGAAGATGGAACAATTCATCATATTGAAGGAAGTATGAACGGTCCGCTTGGAAGATTTACAACTGAGGGAAAAATGCGCGGCGTTGGAGTGCTTCGTTCACACGGTGGAAGATACGCTGCTATTCAGGATGGTGAAGTCCACATTGATATTGCTGTTATACTCGCCCCGACTGCAGACCCATTTGGAAATGCAACCGGCGATCGCGGAAAATCTGCTTGCGGATTAATTGGATTTTCACTCGCTGATTCTGAGTATGCAGATAGAGTCATAATTGTTACAGATAATCTAATTCCCTTCCCTTGCGTGCCCTGGCAAATACAGGGCAATAATGTAGATTTTGTTGTTGAGGTTGAATCACTTGGCGATCCAAAAAAATTGTTAGCGGAACAACTGAAGTAACAAAATCACCAGATCGATTATTGATTGCTGAGTATGTTGCGGATTTTATTGAAGCAGCTGGAATTATGAAAGATGGGTTTTCACTTCAAGCTGGTGCGGGCGGAACTAATCTTGCTTTTGTTCTTTTCCTAAAAGAAAAAATGAAAGCTAAAGGCGTTAAAGCCAGATTTATGCGAGGCGGCAGTACAAAGTATTTAGTCGAGATGTTAGAAGAAGGGTTAACAGATTATATTCTTGATGGACAAACATATGATCTTGAAGGTGTAAGAAGTATGCGTGAGAATGCAAACCATGTTAATACTTCCCCTTTTACAAGTTATAACTTCCATGGTAAAGGAAATTTTGCTTCAATAGTTGATACTGCTGTTCTTGGTGCAACAGAAGTTGATGTAAAGTTTAATGCAAATGTTGTTACGCATTCTGATGGATCTTTATTGCATGGAATTGGTGGATGGCAAAATTGCTTGTATTCAAAATGTACAATACTTGCTATTCCATCTTTCAGAGATCGCATTCCAGTTATCGTGGATGATGTTACTACTATTTGCGGACCTGGTGAATTGATTGATGTTATCATTACAGAACGAGGAATTGCAATTAATCCAAAACGAAAGGATTTATTGAAAGCAGTTAAAGGTTCTGGACTTCCAATAAAAGATATCAAACAAATCAAAAAAGAAGTTGATGAAATTTGCGGCGGTGCTCCAGCAAAACCAAAAGTAAATAAAGAAAAAGTTGTTGCAATTATTAAATGGGTTGATGGAACAGTTTTGGATTCTGTTTTTCAAGTTGAAAAATAAGACAATGGCACGATGATGACGCGGATTGAACAGATTAACACTGATAAAAAATAGCTGAATGGAGATGACAGATTTTATTACTGTCATCTCCAAAAATCAAAATATCATTTCATAAAAATCATACTTCTACTAAATTCAAGATCACCAACTTTCATTCTGTATAAATAAATTCCACTTGATAATTCTGATGCATCAAATTGAACTTCGTGAACGCCGGCAGTCTCAATTCTTTCCACTAATGTCTTAACTTCTTTGCCAAGCACGTCATAAATTTTTATCGTGATAAATTTTTTTTCAGGTAATTCATATCCAATAGTTGTCGTAGGATTAAATGGATTAGGATAGTTTTGATTTAATTTAAAATCAGTAGTACCTAAAAATTTAACTTCAACTTCTTTTGAATATTCGAACGAACCATCGTAATCATTTTGTTTCAAGCGATAAAAATAATTTCCACTCTCAAAAGGTTGATCAATAAATTCATAATTATGCTGTTCTGAAGTAGTCCCGTTCCCTTCAGTAAACCCAATTGTACTCCAGTTTCTTTTTGTATCGCCATTTGTTCCTTCGAAAGAAGTTGTTCTTTGAATTTCGAAGCCTCTGTTATTTTTTTCTGTTGCAGTCTGCCAGTCAAGATAAATTTTGCCGTCAATCGAAGCAGCCGTAAAACTCGTAAATTCAACCGGCACAGTAACGGTTGAATCATCAATCAATGCAGTCCAAACACTAAGATTGGAGCCATCAAGTCTCATCCAAATCGGGTAAACTTTTTTATTGAAAGCGGCAATATTAGTATAATCACCAAAGAAGATACCGGAATTAGGAGTGAAAGATGTTTCACTCACTTTAAAATTTTCAAAAGTATTTCCACCATCGGTTGAACGAGCAACGTAAACATCGGTTACAGAGCCTGTTGTATTTCTTCTATCATAAAAAACCGTATAGATTGCACCGGTAACCGGGTCAACAGTCATCCAAACAAAAAACTGATGCCGTGTAGTTGCGTCGTTATTTACACGAACAGGTGAGTTCCAGGTCTGCCCTTCATCGGTTGATTTGGCAATAAATATATCAGTATCACTTACCCCATTACTTTGATCTGACCAGCAAACATAAACATTCCCTCGGTAAGGTGAATGGCTGATATCGGCTGCAGTAATTGGCAATCCATTACTGCGCCAGATTCCAGGTATTGCATAGTCCCACCCGCCCGGAAAATCAGCAACAAAAATGTCCTGTCCAAAAGTTACTCCTCCATCGGATGATTTATCAAACATCAAGCCCAATGGACCAGCCCAGCTAACATAAATTTCTCCGTTTGGTCCAACTGCTGGAACTGCACCTTCAACCGTGTTATCGCTGTCAAAACAATCCCCCCCTCTGTCACTTAAACGAACAGGATCAGACCATGTGATTCCATGATCGGTTGAACGGGAGAATAAAATCCTCGAACTATCGCTCGAACTTCCGCTTCCATAATTATCAAACTCCGTCCAGCTCACGTACATATTATCACGATAAATGGATTGTGTCATATCAGTTGCAATCCATTCTTTATCCTGATTTTTCGGGTTGTTAAAACCAATGCCTGCGCCATCGTTCCATGTCATTCCATTATTTGTTGAACTTTGAATTACGATACGATCAATCCAGTAGCCGCTGTTTGGATTAGAAAGATGTCCATAATAAAGATTTCCTAAACTGTCGAACAGAACGCAGGGATCACCCCAAACGCCAAGCGTAGAGTTCATGAGGCTTTGCGTCCAGGTTTGTCCGCCATCGGTTGAGCGATAGAAGTAAGAAATGTTTGCACCTGCCGCAAGCACATTGGGATTAACTGGATTCACAGCTATTGTAACTTCCTCTGGATCAGTGCTGCCCGCATTATTGATTTTTACATTTTGGTATTGAGCGGTAATCGAACTCATCATTAAGATGGAAAATGAGAAAAGCAAAAATAATTTTGAAGAACTTTTCATAATATTTCTTTCATAAAATGGAGTGCCTAAAACTGAATTGCTTGTTGAAAAGATTTCAAATTTCTGAAAATATGTTCAGTTTGAATTATCAAAATATTTTTAACAAACAATCTTTTTTTTATAACGAAAAATAGCTGTACTCATTCAGTATTAAAAATTAAATATTTTTCCAGATTTAGCACTGAACGCATAAGAGATTATATTTACAACAAAAAATAATTATAAAAGGAAAATGCTTTGCAAACCAAACTTGATATTGCTAAAAACTGGCTGCCTCGTTATACAGGGACACAACTTGATGAATTCGGTGATTACATGCTGCTCACAAACTTTAATAACTATGTCGAAAAATTTGCAACAAAATTTACGTGTGATATTAAAGGCATTGGCAGACCAATGCAAACCGCGACAAACAGCAGTGGTTTGAGTATCATCAATTTTGGAATGGGTTCGGCAAATGCTGCAACGATTATGGATTTGCTCGTTGCTCGCCATCCAAAAGCTGTTTTATTTTTAGGTAAGTGCGGGGGCTTAAAGCATTCCACCGAAATAGGTCACTTTATTTTGCCGATAGCTGCAATCAGAGGAGAAGGCACAAGTAATGATTACGTACCAAAGGAGGTTCCAGCAATGCCATCTTTCAAATTGCACAAATTTGTTTCAAATAAAATTTGTGAAAAAGGTTTTGATTACAGAACCGGTGTCGTTTTTACCACTAACAGAAGGGTGTGGGAATGGGACGAAGAGTTTAAGGATTATTTAAGAAAGCTTTACCCGATTGCAATTGATATGGAGACCGCCACGTTATTTATAGTTGGGCTCGTTAACGAAATCCCGCGAGGAGCGCTACTCTTAGTTTCTGACGTGCCGATGATTCCTGAAGGAGTTAAGACCGAAGAGTCTGACAAAAAAGTTACTGAACAATTTTCAGACTTACACCTTCAGATAGGGATTGAGGCTATGACTGATCTTGGAGTTAATGGAGAGCAGATAAAACATTTCAAATACTGATTTAATTTTTTTTCACTTTAAAAATTTTTCACTTACGAAAGTCCAAAGGTATCCAGCCGCAAAACCGGCTAATACTTCAAATGGTGAATGAGCCCCCACTATTAATCTACTTACACCCACCATAACCGCAATTAATACTACTGATATAATTGTGAAATTTTTCCCTTTCGAATTAGAACTCATTGGGAAAATTAGATTAATAATATTGTAATACATTACAATCGCCATCATAGTATGTCCGCTTGGGAAACTCAATCCATCTATTGGTAATAAAGAAGTATCTGAATAGTTATCAGAAAAAATTATTTTTAATATTAATAAAAAAATCAAACCGCCGATAGAAGTAATCAAAAACTCCCTCAACTTGGATTCATATCTAATTAGATAAAAGTAAGAAGAGAAAAATATTATCTCCATTAGCACAACTGTTCTGCTGCCAAGAGCAGATATTTCATCAGCAATTGTAACGAGCCACTCCGGTCCAAAAGTCCCTGACCATTTGTTTGTCCTGCCAAATTGTTCTGTCATAAATTGGATAAATGCAGCGTTTGACTCACTGTCATTTAAAATATAGCTTATTAAAATGATAGCAGCACAGATTGCAATCAATGATAAATTGTAAACAGTCAGCCTATGATTCGTGGTTATCAAATGAAATAATAAATTATTATTAACTACGATTAATATAGGGATATCGCCTGGAAAAATTATTGCGGTTAATTGATCCGAACATCTGATAAATTCATTCTGTCATTCCAATGTAAACAAGAATCTATTGCTTACGAAGCAGATTCCCGCTAATACTAATGCTTATCCGATGCGACCTGAGCGAGAATGGCAGACGGATAGAGATTTTTTTTCAGATGTCGTCAACTCTCTAATTTAAGAGCTAAAAGATGACCCGAGTCACGCACTAAAGACTACTCAATATTGGCTAACTGTTATAATGGATTTTAATTACATATAGTAATCTTCACATGTAATAGAAAAAATTCCGATCGAGTAATATTCAATAAGATTGGTAAGCAGTCAACTTTTTCTTAGTTTTACTTAAAATAATTATGGAGAAATGATGTTCGTTAATTTCAAGGATATTCCCGGTCATACTAAATTATTCTTAGACTATTTATACAACTTTGAAAAGATTAATAAATTCTATGCTCGAAACCCTTATGATAAAGAAACATATTCAAAAGCATTCGAAGAAATAGCTTCTAAACGTCCTGTAAGCCGGGCAAATCTTGAAGCACTTATTCGCAATCAATATTCAGGCAAGACTTACTCAACTAAGACTCAAAAAAATATTGAACTGCTGGCAAAAGATTCAACACTTACAATTGTAACCGGTCAGCAGCTTGGAATTCTTGGCGGACCACTTTATACTTTTAACAAAATAATCACGACAATAAAATTAGCTAATCATTTAAAAGAGCGATTCGATTCATTTAATTTTGTTTCCGTTTTTTGGCTCGAAGGAGATGATCATGATTTCAATGAAGTAAGAAACATTAATATTATTGATAACTCAAATGAGCTAAAGAAAATTTCATACGGAGAAGAAATACCGGAAGATGAGATTAATCCAAGTGTAGGTCAGATTAATTTAGATGATAAAATAAATTCTTTTCTGCTTGATTTAGAACAACATTTAAGGCAAACTGAATTCACTCCGGAACTGATGAAACAAATAAAGAATTTCTATACTTCCGGTAAAACATTCAAAAAAAGTTTTGCGGAACTTATCCATTTATTTTTTGATCAACATGGACTAATAATTTTTGACCCGCAGGATAATGAAGTTAAAAACTATTTACGTCCAGTTTATAAAAAAGAATTACTTGAGTACCGTAATCGTTCAGAAGAATCAATACGTGTTAGTGCAGAGCTTGATGAGACTTATCATGCCCAGGTAAAGATCAAGCCGATTAATTTATTTCTGAATTACGAAAATGGAAGACATGCACTCGAACCTGATGACGAAGATTTTAAACTAAAAAGAAAGAGAAAACGTTTTACTAAAGATGAATTATTAAATTTAGTTGAGACTACCCCGCAGATCTTTAGTCCAAACGTTTTATTTAGACCGGTCTGTCAGGATTATATTTTACCTACAGCATTTTACATCGGAGGTCCAAGCGAGATCGCTTACTTTGCGCAGGTAATGCCGTTATATAAATTTTTTAATGTCCCACCACCTTTTATTTATCCGCGTTCATCAGCAACATTACTCGAAAAAGGTTTGAGTAATGCACTTGATAAATTCAACCTTCAAATAAATGAGATATTTTCTGACCCGGAAGCAGTGAAACAAAAAATAATAAAAAGTATAGATGAAACTCCACTTGAAGATTTTTTCATTTCAGCAGTTAAAGAAACTGAATTGATTTTTGACACACTGAAAGAAAAACTTTTTTCTATTGATAAAACTACTAGTGATTCTGTTCAGCGTTATCGTGAAAAATCATTAAATAATATCGAAGAATTAAAATCCAAATCATTGCAAGCCCAGAGGAAGAAATATGAAGTTTCGTTAAAGCAGATTGATAAATTAATTTTTATTTTGTTTCCTAACGAAAATTTACAGGAGAGGGAATTGAATTTTATTTATTTCGCAAATAAATACGGACCGGAATTCTTCAGAAAGATTTTTGATGAGCTCCAGATAAACAAATTTGAACATCAGATTATTGAAATTTAAATTAATAGTACGAAATAGATTTTAACTGAGTAATAAAATCAGGGTTTGATATTTTTACACATTCAAAATTATTTACCGCTGCACCTTCATCTAGCAGTAAGGATAATATTGAGAATGCCATTGCAATTCTGTGATCTCCAAAACTCTCAAAAATAACTTGTTGGTTTTGGATATCACCTTCTACTTTGAAGCCGTCTTCATATTCATTGACATTCAATCCAAGCAATCTAAAATTATAGCAGATTGAATTTATTCTGTCTGATTCCTTCTTTCGCAGCTCTGAGGCATTTCTGATTTCAAATGAAGAATCAGCAAATAATCCAGCAACAGCAAGTATCGGAATCTCATCAATAATATTTGGAATAATTGTGTTATCAATCTTTACATTTCGCAGCTCACTTGATTGAATAAAAACATCTCCCCTTTTCTCGCCATTTATAATGTTCTCATTTAATAATTCAATTTTTCCGCCCATTTCTTGAAGTACTTTTAAAATCCCTGTGCGTGTATCGTTCAACGAAATATTTTTAAGTAAAAGTTCACTTTGTTTAGTTAACAAGGTTAGCACAATAAAGAATGAAGCAGTAGAAATATCAGAAGGAATAAAATATTCATTGGATTCAGGATAGTTTTTTTTAGAAACAACAGAAATTATTTTTTTATTACTGTTAATTATTTTCAACCCAAGCATTAATTCTGTATGATTCCTTGTCGGAATATTTTCAATTACTTCCGTTGAACTACTGCAATGTAATCCTGCCAACAAGATTGCGTTCTTTACCTGAGCGCTTGCAACAGGCAGCTCGTAATTAATCGGAACTATTTCTTTAGGCGGGAAAATTTTTATCGGCAGAAATTGCTCCGATGCTGTTTCAGTTTTTACTCCCATTAAAGATAATGGTTCAATTACTCGTCGCATCGGTCGGGAGGATAAAGATTTATCACCGGTAATCACAGATGAAAAATTCTGTCCTGATAATATACCCATCAATAAACGCGCTGTCGTCCCTGAATTTCCGGCATATAATTCATTCTCGCTTTTGACAAAACCTTTATACCCCCTGCCAACAATTTCTACTGTATCTCCATTATCAATTATTGAAGCGCCCAATTGAGTAAAACATTTTTTTGTTGAGAGTACATCTTCGGAGTTAGAAAGGTTATGAATGAAAGACTTTCCTTTCGCAAGTGAAGCTAACATCACTGAACGATGCGAGATAGATTTGTCGCCCGGCAAAACTAATTCACCTTTAATTTTTTTTATCTTTTCAAATTTCTGAATCATTGCTGATCATTTATTTGAGTATCCATTCGTCTATCAAATCCATTTCCGCTGATTTGTTTTTCTTGAATGGATAAAGTCCTTTAATTTGTCTCTGCCGCATTGCTTCGTATAAAATTACAGCAGCAGCTACAGATACATTTAAACTTTGCACCATCCCATGCATTGGTATCATAAAATTATCATCAGCCAATTTTTGGGCTTCGGAAGATACACCTCGATGTTCATTGCCAAGAACTATTGCAGTATTCTCAGATAAGTCAAGATCGTAAAGTGATTTTGATTTTTCAGTAATCGAGGAAGCATAGATTTTAAATCCGCGTTCGTGTAAATTATTATAACACCCTGCAATAGAATTATATTTTTTACTTTTTACCCATTTGAAAGCAGATGCTGAAGATTTTTTCCCAATGCGCGGAAATTGTTCTGTGCTGTAAACTAAAGAAACTTCCGGAATGCCTACCGCATCACAGCTTCTGAATATTGCGCTAACGTTGTGAGGATCATGAATGTTCTCAAGTACAATATTAAAATCGAATTGTCTTGAAGCAGCAACTCTTAATATTTTTTGTTCACGGTTTTCAGTTCGACTTGATTTCACTTTTTACTTATCAAATACAAGTTTGTAAACTGTGCTATTATCTTCATTTCTTGCACGATCAAGTTTTATTTTTTTTGTATCAAGATTAAGATAGAATGCAGTTAGATTAAAAATCTTCCCAAGAACTGTATCTTCATCATGCGCCCAGCACTCGCATCCATTAATAGATGGAACTTCTGCAGTGAAACCATCATTAGTTTTTTTTACAATTAAATCTAATACCATTTTTAATAATTAGAATTAGAGGATATACCCTGCATAATTTTTACACCCGAACTTGTGCCAAGCCTATCTGCGCCTGCAGCTATCATTGCTTTTGCATCTTCTAAAGAACGAATACCGCCGGAAGCTTTAACCTTTAAAGAATCGCCAACGACAAATTTCATTAAAGCAACATCATGCAGAGTCGCCCCACCCTTAGAAAATCCTGTTGAAGTTTTTACAAAATCAGCTTTTGCTTTTTTACAAAGCAAGCAGGCACGTACTTTTTCTTCATCAGTTAAAAGGCATGTTTCTAAAATAACTTTAACCAAAGAATTAAATTTTTTGCAACTAAGACAACCGCTTGAATTTCATGCAGCTCGTATTCGTCGTCCTGTTCTTTTAGTTTACCTGAATTAATTACCATATCTATTTCTTCCGCCCCAGCCTTTATTGCTTCTTCAGCCTCAAAAACTTTTACGGATGAAAGAGTAGAACCAAGCGGAAAACCAATAACAGTACATACTTTCACATTGCTTTCTTTCAAAAGATCAAAACAGAATTCGGTATTGGATGAATTAACACAGACAGAAGCAAAATTAAATTGGAGAGCTTCTTCGCATAGAATTTTTATTTCATCCTTTGATGCCTCTGGTTTCAATAGAGTATGATCAAGGTACGAAGCGATATTTGCAGCATTTAATTCAACAGAGTTTTAATTTTTTGTTTCGCTTAAATTAAACTGATCTAAAAATTTATTTATTTCTTGTTCATAATAAATAGCCTTTGGATTCATTTGTTGCTCGCTGTTAAGAATGATTTATAAGTATTAGTTAGAAGCATTGCTATAGTCATCGGACCAACCCCTCCTGGAACAGGAGTAATGTATGAAGATTTCGGCGATACATTTTCGAAATCTACGTCACCGACAATTCGATATCCTTTCGCTGAATTGGTATCATCAATTCTATTTATTCCAACATCAATAATAACACATCCTTCCTTAACCATATCTGCTTTTACAAACTCAGGCTTGCCGATCGCAGCGATAAGAATATCAGCCTGCAAAGTAAATTGCCTTAAATCACGAGCAGCAGAATGGCAAATCGTTACGATTGAATTAGCAAAATTTTTTTTCTGTATTAATATATTTGCGATTGGTTTCCCAACTATATTGCTTCTCCCGAGCACAACAACATGTTTGCCTTTCGTAGCTATGTTATATCGTTTCAACAATTCCTGAATGCCGGCAGGCGTACATGGAATAAATGTATCTTTACCGATAACTAGTTTTCCAACACTTACAGGATGAAAGCCATCAACATCTTTATCAGTTGAAATTGCTTCGATAATTTTATCTTCATTTATATGTTTTGGAAGCGGAAGCTGAACTAATATTCCATGAAAATTATTATCTGAATTGTATTTTTCAACTGTTGCTAGTAATTCAACTTCAGAAATATTTTCAGGTAATCTTTCTACACGGCTGAGCATACCAATTTCTTCACAGGCTTTTGCTTTGCTCGAAACATAAATTTTTGATGCGGGATTTTCGCCTACCAAAATGGCGACTAATCCGGGAACTCTGCCTGTTTCATTTTTTAATTTAGAAATTTTTTCTTTCAATTCGTTTCGAATATCAAGTGCAATTTTTTTTCCATCAATAAGAATCATATTAAATAGGCCTTCAATGCAGTTGTTTTAAGTTCGGAATATTTTTTTTGTAAATAATTTTTAAGTGAATTATTTGATTCAATTTCTTTATAGAAAGGATTAGAGTTTTGCCAGCCTTTTTTGCGATTAGCTCTAAAATTTTCAATTCTTCTAATGGATATTTCACAAAAGACAGGATCAATATCTGCACAAAAACATTTTCGATTTAGTATCTCCGCAGCGAGCAATGTTGTTCCGGAATGTGAAAAGAAATCTATCACAACATCATTTTCAGAACTGCTTGCCTGAATAATTCTTTTAACAGCTTTTAACGGTTTTTGAGCAAAGCAGCCGTTTACATTTTCTTCCATTCGATAAAATACTTGTTGAACATCCACCCAAACATTTCCTGCACGAATAAACTGCGAATTACTTCTTTCAGAATTTTCTGTTACAACGCCATGAATTTCTTTGTAGTATCCTCTCAATATTTTAGGTATATCTGTGTACTCAGCATTTACATCAAAAGATGGAACGCCTTTGGTATAATACAATAGTTCCTGACGAATAGACATCCAATTTTTTTGAGTCCCGTAACCGCGTTGATTGCGCATTGTAATAAAACTCCGTGAATAAAAATCAGTCCCAGCCATCATGCTCATAAATTGCGGTAAAGGTTGAAAATGATTTTTTTGATCTGCTCCCAGCCAAATATATAACGAGCTGTTATCAGCCAATGAAAACGATGTAATATTCACCCACCTTTTTGACCATTCAATAAAATTATCCAATTGTCTTTGATCGAAGGCTATAAAATTATATGGCGGATCGTGCAAAGCAAGAGTTGATTTTTCTTCCCCCATTAATTTTTTAATTAATAAATCGTTTGTACAATCATCGCATAAAACTTTATGATGCTTTAAAGCGTCAGTCCAGATATCTCCACGCTTCAACCTGCAATAAGGAAGTAAATAATTTTTTAGTTCTTCATCATCATCAAGTCTTGGCAGCGGGAAATTTTCCATAATCTATTTTGAAGATTTGGTGAACTCGGGGAAAAATATTCGTTCGATATTATTTGTCTTTCCTGTATCTGTATCAACAGAAGCAAATATTCCGCATAGATGGACATCGTTTTCCGCCGTTTCATATTTCTGTGGAGTTTGAAAAATAAATCTATTCAGAGCTGCAACCGTTTTCATACCAATTACGGAATCGTATGGTCCTGTCATTCCAACATCAGTAATATAACCTGTTCCCTTTTCAAGAATTCTTTCGTCGGAAGTTTGCGTGTGAGTGTGTGTACCAAGCAATAGACTAACCCTGCCGTCAAGATGCGCAGACATCGCAATCTTTTCTGCCGTGGCTTCGGCATGGAAATCAACAACGATAACTTTAGTTTCATCCCTTAATTTAGTGAGTACCCAATCAGCAGTACGAAATGGACAATCAATACTTGCCATAAAAGTTCTTCCTTGTATATTCAGAACACCCACCTTGCCCTTTTTAGTTTGAGCGATGTAATAACCATTTCCATAAGTACCTTTTGGATAATTGCAAGGACGTATTGCTCTCGGCTCGGCTTTTAAAAAATCCTGCGACTGATGTTTATCCCAGGTATGGTTGCCGCCCGTAATCACATGCACTCCAAGATCGAAAAGAATTTTACCTTCTTTATCAGTACATCCTTTACCATCTGAAGAATTCTCACCATTGGCTATAACGAGATCAGCTTTATATTTTTGAATTAATCCAGGCAGCCAGGTTTGAACAAAATTTAATCCCGGTTTGCCGATGATATCCCCTATAAAAAGTATATTAATCACATTCATCTTTTGTTATTTTTGTTGTTAAATATATCTAAAATTGAAGTAAGAAAAAATTAGCAGTGATGTGTTATTAACGAAAATAATTTGATGGCAAAAGAAAATATTATAAAAATACTAACCGACACAGATTTTACTGTCGTGGATGTTGAAACAACTGGATTAAGCCCTTCAAATAATAGAATTATAGAAATAGCATTAGTCAAAATCCGGGATGGGGAAATTATAGATAACTTTCATTCATTCATTAATCCCGGTCGGGAAATTCCATACTACATAACTCAATTCACCGGAATAACTAATGACGATGTTTATGATGCTCCATTCTTTGAAGAGATAGCCGATGATATACTTTCGTTCATAGGGGCTTCAATTCTAACAGGACATAATTTATCATTTGATAAAAGTTTTTTAAGAAGAGAATTATTAAGCCTTGACAGAGAGGATATTCCGAATAAAGATCTGTGTACATTAAAAATTGCACGACGCTTATATCCGGAATTGCCGAGTAAATCACTCGGGGCAGTATGCAAATATCTTGGAATCAGAAATAAAAATTCACATCGTGCTTTATCGGACGCACAGGCTACGGCAAAAATATTATTCAAGATGATTGATAATCTTTATAAGAATTTTGAAATCACAACGCTCGATAAATTGCTTGATTTTCAAAAATCGCCTGACATAAAAAAGAAAATAAAAATTAAAAAATCACTTGCAGAAGATACATCAGTACTGCCAAATGCTCCTGGCATATATTATTTTCTAAATAGTAAAGGAAATATTATTTATATCGGGAAAGCCAAATCACTGCGTGACAGGCTCAACTCTTACTTTTCTTCATCAACACCACGCAAATCAAAAAAGATAATACAACAAGCTTCGCATTTAAATATTCAGATTACAAATTCCGAATTAACTGCTCTGCTGCTTGAAGCTGAGTTAATCAAACAGCTCAATCCAAAACACAATTCACAGTTAAAAAAATATGGTAATAAATATTTTTTAAGAATTACAAAAAATCATCCGGCACCTGCAATTGAAATTTCTAATTATTTTGATTTTGACGGTAATGATTATTTCGGATTATTTATTTCGAGAAAAAAAGTTGATTCGATTCGCGAGATGATTGATAAAACTTTTGCACTCCGTGAATGTACAGATAGAGATTTCTCAAAAGGGAAAAAATGTTTCCTTGCAGAAATTGACAGATGCATTGCTCCTTGCGAATTTTCCTATGGCGGAGAGTATCAAGAAGAACTTGAAAAAGTTTATGAATTTCTCTACGGCAAGAATCAATTCGCATTAAATCGCTTGCTTGGTAAAATGAAAAATTACTCCGAGTCACTTCAGTTTGAAAAAGCTGCAGAGATTAAATCTGTTATTGATTTGATTTTAGCACAAACTCATAAATCTTCACTGCTTGCCGAGCCTGTTAATTCAGCTAAAGTATTATTTGAAGTGAATGAAAAATTTGGAACTGATTATCTTCTTTTAATTGAGGGGAAAGTATTCGTTAAAAAATATGCACTTGAAAAAAGAGATACCTTTGAACAAGCGCTTGACGATTTCTATTCCGGTTCAATTCAAGTTGATAATTTCCCAACTGATGAAGATCTTGAAAAAATGAAAATCATTTTAAATTGGATTATTAAGAATCGGAACAAAGTAAAAATTTATTACTTGAAAAATTATGAGACTAAACGTTTACTCTTTGCTGCTCTCCAAAATCATTTCACTATAAATATTCCTCCGGCGGAATCTACATTCGATATAAAAAATTTTATGACAGAAAATAGTTAGGCTGAAAGTGAATAATTTAAACAATCAAGATCTACTTCTTCCGATATTAAATGATAAGCGATCCGGTTCCCAGGATTTGCTAATAAAGATCAATAAAATTCTTTTGATAAATATTAAGCGGCGCGAATCGCTCAACAGAATAATCTCAATCTTCAAAAAATCATTTTCTGAATTTCAGGTAATAAAATCAAATTTAGATAAGTACGAAAAACTATTGCAAAAAAATCAACTAAAACAATTAGAGAATTATTTGAAAGAATCGAGCCATTACTGTGAGGATACTTACCGCGCTATTTTCAAAAAACTTTATGCGTGCTATTCACAATCCGACTTTATATTTACTCTATCGAACAGCAGAACAATTATTTAAGTTTTAAAACTTTGGAAACATCAGAATAAAAATATTAAGGTTACAGTGTGTGAATCGCGCCCAAAATTTGAAGGAAGATTCGCTGCAAAAGAATTAGCAAAGCATGGACTTGATACAACTTTAATTACAGAAGCCCTGATGGCAAAATTTATTCCACAAGTTGATTTAGTTTTGATAGGCGCGGATAAAATATTAAAAGATGGAAGTGTGATTAATAAAACCGGCAGCTTATCCTCAGCAATAATAGCCAAATATTATAAGAAGCCATTTGTTGTTGCAGCATCAAAAGAAAAAATTTCACAGCAAACCAACTCGTTAATAAAAGAAGAAAACCCGAGAGAGATACTATCCGATCAGATAAAAAAATTAAACCCTGTCAATATTTATTTTGAAGTAATAGCCAAAAGTCTAATAACAAAAATTGTTACTGATTAGGTAGAATTGATATCAACGAGTTGCCTTGTCTTCTTGATAAATCTAACTGTCAGCATTGATGCGGAAGCCGCCAGGCTGATTAATAACCCCACCCAAATTCCAATAACACCCAAACCAAAGACAAATCCAAACAAGTAAGCTGACGGCAGTCCTATTATCCAGTAGGCAATAAAAGTAATAAGAGTTGGAATTTTAACATCGGTAAGTCCGCGCAATATACCGATACCGACAGCCTGCACGCCATCGAATATCTGGAATATTGCTGCAATAATAATTAATGAAGAAGCAATCAATATTACCTCATCATCCTTTATGTAAAGCGTTGGTAAATACCTATTCAAACTCATAAATAGGATTCCAAATAATGTCATTAACGCAACACCCAAAACTAAAGCCGTGATGCCGGCAGTTCTTACACCAACAAAATCTTTTTTACCGAGTGCATCTCCAACTCTAATTCCACCGGCAGAAGAGATACCAAGCACAATCATGAATGAAATTGAAGCAAGGTTGATTGCAATCTGATGAGCCGCAAGCGGCTTTGTACCTATCCACCCCACCATTATAACTGCAAATGAAAAAGCTCCCACCTCAAATAAATATTGGAACCCACTTGGCAAGCCCAGATTTAATATTTTTTTTATTGTTGGATAATCAATCGAATGAACGACCGGCAGCATATTATAACTTCGAAAGTTGAGAGAACGATTTGTATAAATAATTAATCCTACAGCCATGAAAATTCTTGACATTAAGGTAGCCCATCCGGCTCCATCAAGTCCTAATTGAGGAAAACCAAGATTACCATAAATCAATAACCAATTAGTGAATGCATTTACTAAATTAGCGAGTATTGAAAAGTACATGGCTGGTTTTGTGAAAGACAATCCTTCAATAAATTGCTTGTATGAATGGAACATTAAGACCGGGATGATAGAAAGTCCTAATATTCTTGTGTAAGAGGAAGCTTGATTCACCACCTCCTGCGGCTGCTCAAGATATTGAATAAAATATGAAATAATTACTATGACGGTTAAAGTTATTAGCCCAAAAGTGATGTTGACCAGTATAGATTGTTTAAAATATTTCTCGCACCCATCCTGATCTCCTGCACCGTTTGAAATTGCTACAAGCGGTGTGACTGCAATTGCCACACCAAGACTAACTATAAATATTACCATAGTTAAACTGTTCCCAAGCGATGCTGCTGCAAGCGGTGCTGCACCAATTTCCCCCACCATCAAACTGTCAACGACGCCCATCATCATAAACCCAAGTTGACCTATCATTACCGGATAGGCTAAATTTATGGTTTCTTTAATATTTTTTAAATCAGAAGATTCTCTCATTTCAAGTAATAAGTATAATGCAATTTAAGAAATAATTGAACTTCTAAATGAGTGCTGTTAATAGTGAATGTAGAAAGGAAGAGGTTTATTAATGAACGTGGAATATTAATAGAAATATGATGGGGGATACTAAATATTCTTAATCAATAATTTTAGTTGCTATTTTTTATAGAAGAAGTATTTCCTTTTAGAAAATTTTTTTGAGTAAAATACAAATTATTGTGAGCACTCAGACTATCTATCTGCCTCATAGATAGTTTCTTTATTTTTTCCAAGCCTAAACTATTAACAAGAAAAGCTGAGCTGTCTTTCTGTGCTTTGAAAATTTCAAGCGATGAGCCGAGAATTCCACCTAATAAAAAAAAGAATAACACAATTAGTCCAAATGTTTTCATATAAAATTTCCAAAAATTTATTTAGAAAGAATTAATTTTTTTACTTCTTGCTTATTGCCAACCAAAATTTTGTAAAAATAGATACCTGAAGCCAATTCCTTTGGATCGAATATTACTTCGTGAGCGCCGCTTTCAAACTCGCTATCAACTAATTTAGTAATTTCCCTTCCCAACATATCAAAGATTGACAATTCAACATGCGAGCGATTTTTCAAATCAAATTTTATTTTGGTTGAGGGGTTAAACGGGTTTGGATAATTTTGATGTAGGATAAAATCATCCGGCAATATTTCAGCAATTGATTCTACACTTGTTAAATGACTATTGTAAAGTTCAATCATTCCAGCATCAGGAATAACCTGAACTCTGACAATAAAATTGATTCCATCAAAAAAAGAATTGTAAAATGAAGTCGTGCTGCCTTGAATTAAAGTAATTTCATTCCAATTATCAGGGACGATTATGTCGGCTGTGATTGGGAAATTATAAATTGCATTATCAAGAGTATCTGATAGTTCAATTTGAATTTTATCTGAAGTGGCGCTGACTAAGTTCGTAAAATATGAATCGCGTTCTTTCATATATTTTGTAACATTAGCAACCGTTGCAACCCAAACATGATTATTAATTGTCTGATCATATATCCAATTACAGACAAGTTCAAACCACTCTGCTGCAACCGGTTCATATAAACCAGCTTGAATTGCATCTTGAAGTAAGGAGTAAGGAAGAGTTTCATGTGTTTGCATAATTGCCCAACCGTTTTGAGCCATGGAGGATTGAACCCAATCTTTAAAATCTTCAAATTCATCAAGGTCATCAAACAAGGAATCACGCGGTAGATCAAAAGTAAATGGAAAACTATTCAACCCAAACCAGGCTGAATCATTAAGAGAATATCAAGTAGATTCAGGTCCAACAGCCCTTGCTGATTGATAAAACAAACTTGTAAAATAATCCACAATACTGTTATGTTCTGAATAAGGATAAGCAAACGTGATACAATTTTTATCAGGCAGTTTAGAATCAATAATCTGTTTAGATTCATACAATTCGAACAACAATGAACCTTCCAATAAAGTATCTCCTATTTCGAGGTCGGGAAAATGAGGGTGGGTCATAGAATGTGATCCAATTTCATGACCGGAATCAGAGGCTTCAATGAATTCCCGCCAACTTCCATAACGCCAAATACCAGGTAATGAATCGGTTACATAAGGTGGAATTAAATAAAACGTTCCCTTAAATCCATAATGTTCAAGTATAGGAAATGCAAATGTGTATTGAGATAATAATCCATCATCAAAAGAAAAACTGAAGGCAGATGATTTATCATCCTGCCACCTTTTAACATCAACCTGCCCGATGAGTGTAGTATCATCACGAAGCACTGATTCAGGAATTAAATCTTTATAAAGAATATTTGGCAAAATACTTACCTGCGAAATAATCAAAGTAAATAATAATATTTTTAATCGATCACGCATTAGATTTCTTATGTTAAATGATTTAGAAAACACGATTTATGCCACAAACTTAAACAAAAGCATCTTAAATATCTCCAAAATCAAAATCTTATGAATTACTTCAGTCGAGAATAATTTCAAAAAAGGACAAGCAATAAAAAGTGAACCATAAAGAAACATCTTTTATTGAACGTATTTTATAAAATTGGAGAATAAAGAAGTGTTGAAATTCAGCGGAGAGAGAGGGATTCGAACCCTCGGACCGAAAAAATCGGTCAACGGTTTTCGAGACCGCCCCGTTCAACCACTCTGGCATCTCTCCGATAAAATATTTGGCTTATTAAATATACAATGTTGAAACTAATATTATCAGCGCACCAAATATAAAATTACTTAAAACTAAAACCGTATGATTTTTTAACATTTCACCAAAAATTGCATGAAATGATAAATAAATAAATCCGCCGGATATATGAGCAAGTAAAATTCCCATTAACAGCGGACTAACCCCTTCCTGCAAAAAGTAAAATCCCACTAAGCCCCCAATCACAGTTGTGACTTCTACTAACGCGACATATAATAAAACTTTAATTTTGGAATAACCTGCTCCAAACATCAAAGAAGCTAATGCCAGACCTTCAGGAAATTTATGAATTAGTATTGCCACAAAAACAGAACTTACTTTTTCAAAATGTTCTGCACTCGTAGTAATGGCAATACCATCGAGGAAAGAATGAAATGACAATGCAGTAAATAAAGTAAGAAATATTTCGGAAAATTTCTTAGTTGTTTTTTCGTCAAAGTGCGATGCTGAGCAAGCAGGACAAACGTGAGAATAATATTTACTAATGAAAAAAAATAAAAAATACCCCGACGATATGCTAAATGCAACTTCGATTAATGAAATACTATTTCCTGCTTCGGGAAGCAGCGCAAAAAGTGCTGCACCCATCAACGCCCCTGCAGAAAAAGAAATCAAGCTGCACAGCCTCCGATGATTAAGTTTAAGCATCGAAGTAAAAACTGCGCCTGAAATTGCAGATAGGAAAGCGATTATCGGCTGGACAAGAAACGAAATCATTATTTGAATAATTGAAATTTTATTACTTTGAAAATAACTCTCCAAACTTATTTCCCCAAATCGTGGCGAATTTTTGGTAGGCTAAACTTAAATAATTATATTTGCAACCTTAATTGGAGAGGTGCAAGAGTGGTTGAATTGGCTACCCTGGAAAGGTAGTGTACTCGTAAGGGTACCGTGGGTTCGAATCCCACCCTCTCCGCCAATAATAGTACTCATCACAACTTCAAGTTATTATAGAAATATTGACTAAATTATTTTAATACTTTTGTGATTATTAAGGAAGTGAAATTATTAAAATGTTTATTTAGTCTTTCATTATTTCTAACAAGATTTACCTCATAATGAAAATGAAATATTTAGTTTTATATATACTATTTCTGTTTTGCATTTTCATCCCCAAAAATTTCGCACAGAACCAATTAATTCTAAGAGATGGTCTTAACTCTTACTCTGTTAATTCATTTATATACACATTATTTGACAGCACAAAGATACAAACAATAAAAGACGTATCCCGGGATTCTGTGTTCAATTAATTTAAGAATCTAAAGCAGGAACAGTTAAATTTAGGATATCGCTCTGAAGTAATTTGGCTGCGGTTTACTATCAGGAATAATTCCAAGAAAACTAATTGGCTTTTAAGTTTAAATTCTGCTGGCATTGATAAAGCTATTCTTTTTACTCCATTAAGTAATGGAAGATTTAAGAAAGATAAAGCCGGACTCATTTTCCCAAGGGAAGCCCGGGAAAACAATAGCCGTTTTATAGTTTTTCAAACTAATTTAAATCTACAGGAAACAAAAACGTATTATATTCGGATTGAATCTGAGAAACCTATTCAACTCAACCTGGAAACCTGGCTGCCAAATTTATTTTATGAGAAAGGACAAAATGAATATATTGTCCTTGGTTTGTTTTATGGTGGTCTTGTAATGATGGCTGTTTATAATCTTTTCCTTTTCTTCTCTATAAAAGACTTTAGCTATTTTTTATTTTCCCTTTTTGTATCATCTGTTCTGTATTATCAAGGTAATCTTGATGGGATCTATTTTCAATATTTTACACCGGATAATCCACATTATAATTTAATTTCAGCAAATATTTCTGCCGCCTCGGTCTCATTTTTTGGATTACTCTTCGTCAGAGAATTTTTACAGCTAAAAAAATATTCGAATTTTTTAAATCGGTTGTGCTTGATTTTTATTTATTCTCTCGGATTGGATGTTTTATTAATCATAATTCTACAAGTCAGTAGTTCAATCTTTACAACACCTGTCGGAGTAATCTATATTCTTTTTTCTTTTGGAACCGGGGTATATTGTCTTAAAAAAGGAAATAAGAACGCAGCTTTTTTTTTAGTAGCAGCATCATTTTTTTTATTGGGGACATTATTTAGAGTGTTAAGCGTTTTTGCATTTGTCAACGAATCATTTTTATCTGAGTATGGAATGCAAATAGGAATTTTAATCGAAATGACTATTCTATCATTTGCTCTCGGGGATAGAATTAATTCTATAAAGCGAGAAGAAGAAATAGCAAAAGCATTAATTAGAAGCAGGATAGCAAGCGATCTTCATGATGAAATAGGCAGTAACCTCAGCAGTATATCAGTCTCAAGCCAAATCATTAAAAAGAGTGAACATCTAAATTCAGAAGAAAAAAATATGCTTGAAGAAATAATAGTGACCGCCAGAGAATCCGCTGATTCAATACGTGATATAATTTGGTTCATAAATCCCGATCACGATAACCAGGAAGATTTAATTCTGAAGATGAAGGAAACCACGGCAAAACTGCTTAATGGCATTGAATATTCATTCATTATGAATAAAACGGAAAAAATAAATATCAAGGATATGAAGTTTAGAAAAAATTTATTTTTAATTTATAAAGAAATTCTAAACAATATAGTTAAACACTCCAAGGCAAAGAAAGTTCTAATTTCTTTGGAAGAAAAATCAAAGTATCTTTATCTAAAAGTAATCGATGATGGATTAGGGTTTGATGAAACTGAGGTAATATTAGGCGATGGCATTAAAAATTTAAAACAAAGAGCTAAAGGAATAAATGGATTACTAGAAATTAATAGTAAGCCATCAAAGGGCACTACTATTACTTTGGCAGTGAAAAATAATTGAGTAATGAATTGCATTAATAAGTTAGCTGGGTTTCAGAAAAATTTATAAATCTTTCAATTTTATTAATAACCTGAATTGATTTACGGAAAGAGAAGTGAATTCATTGGATAAGATTACACTATGGATAATCGAGGATAATACTCACTATCGGCGAACTATATTTAAACTTATAAACCAGTCAACTGAATTCGTCTGCCGATTTGCTTTTTCATCATGCGAAGAAGCATTCCTAAAGCTGAACAAGGAGGCACCACCGGAGATTATTTTATTGGATATAAGCCTTCAAGGAATGAGCGGAATTGACGGGATCAAAGTATTGAAGAAAATTAGTCCATCTACTCAAATAATAATATTGACAATTCACGATGATGATAATTCTGTTTTTGAAGCGTTGTACTACGGTGCATCTGGTTATTTATTGAAAGATTCAACACCAGAAAATATTCTTGAAGCAATCAAAGAAGTAGGATTGGGCGGCGCTCCGATGAACACACAGATTGCCAGAAAAGTAATCGACCGATTCAAACTTTTGAATCCACCTCCGGGAAATTATGGTTTAACAGATAGAGAAAAAGAAATATTAAGTATGCTTATAGACGGATTAAACAAGAGTCAAATTGCTGATAAATTATTTATAAGCTTTCATACTGTAAATACTCACATTAAAAATATTTATGAGAAACTTCATGTTCATTCCAGAAGCGGAGTGATTTCTAAAGCCTTTAAAGAAAAATTGTTCTAATAATCCCCTTCCGTTTTCTTCCCTAAAATACCACGAACGTGCGATTGATTTAAGCTAATTAAAATATCATAATGCATATGAAATGTATGAAATGATATTTTTTTAATCTTAGAGGCTGCCTTATGAAAAACGTACTTTATTATGTTTTGTTTATTGTACTTTCGATTTCAATTAATGCACAAACTAATTATTATATTTCATCTTCTCTTGGGAACGATGATAATAATGGCTTATCTCCAGATAGTGCATTCCGTTCACTTACCCGTATTAACATTTTAGCCGAATCTGGGATATTTCAGGGGGGAGATTCAATTCTCTTCATGAGAGGAGACGAATGGAAAGGGGAATTTCTAGTGTTTGGAGAGGATACAAATGGAGATTATGATGATCCAATTACGTTAAGCTCATTTGGTTATGGTGCTAAACCCATATTTAATGGAGAAAATGAGTTTTCTGAATTTGATTCTTCAATTTCAATTGGAATATCAATTAGCTCGCCAAATTTCGTCATATCCAATATAGAGATAATGAATTATTCAAAAGATGGCATTCATGCAGATGTGGGATCAGGTAAAATTCTTAATCTCGTTGTTGATAGTGTTTTTATTCATAACACAGGCAGCACATATTTTACATACGTGTATGGGATTTACACTGAAGGTAAAAATGCAAAGATTTTAAATTCATTCATCACAGAAACTTATAACGATGGAATATTTATGCTGGGCGCTGATTGTGAATTAGGCTTTTCACAGATAATCAATGCTGGCAGCGGTCCAAGGGGTGATGCATTACAATTAAAATATGCAGATAATTTCTGGGTTCACGATAACGTTATGACCAGTGACGATTTAGATCATGGAATAGCCATAACCAAGCAAAAAGAGGGGGAAGGAGAACCGGAATTTATCGGCGGAATATTTGAAAGAAACTACTGCGAAGGTAATTTATGGGGTCTGGATGTGGGCGGTTATGGAACTATTGTGCGTTATAATCAATTTATTTCAAACAGAGCTTATGGTTTAAAGATAAGAGGTCATTATGTCAGAGCCTACGATAACTTCATTAAAAATACTGAACAAGGAATTGCATTAGGTACGCCATGGGTTACTGGCTTGGTTGGCCATATTGAATTATACAACAATACAATTGTTAATACTTCTGAGTTTGCACTTCTGCTTGCGGACTTTATAGATACAGTTTACGTGAGTTACATGAATAATATTTTTACTGAAATAAATGGCATCGGAGTAAAAAGAAGTCGGAATCATTTTTTAGTTCCAAAGCAATGCGACTACAATTTGTTTTATCCGGACGATAAGCCAGGTTTGTTCATTTCGGAACGTGACAGTTTTTCAACTTTACAGCAGTGGCAATTATCCTCAGAAGTGGATTTACATTCCTTATCAGAGGAGCCTCAATTAATTCGTGAATATTATCTTGATTATTCATCTCCCGCTATTAATGCTGGTATGGAATTTATCTTATTTAAAAATAAAGAATATAATCCCGACATATGTGGATATTTCCGTCCTGACAATAGTATTTGGGATTTGGGAGCTTGCGAATTTTCACAAAGTATTACTACAACTAATTCGCCTAAACCGGGAGAAACAGAAAATAGAAGAGATAAAACCGGAAGTTTTGTTGGCGTTGATAGATTTGAACTCTCGCAGAACTATCCGAATCCATTTAATCCAATAACAAAAATAAAATACACAGTTCCTTCAACTCCCCTCTTCTTTGGAGAGGGGTCGGCGGTGAGGCTACTTGTGTATGACATACTCGGCAACGAAGTAGCAACACTCGTAAACGAGCAGCAACAGCCCGGCACTTACGAAGTTGAACTTAATGCTTCAACTTTGGCGAGCGGAGTTTATTTATATCAGATAAACGCAGGTGCGTTTACATCTTCTAAAAAAATGTTGTTGACAAAATAGTATCAATTGCCCCTCGTTAATATTGACTAATGTTGTCATTGTAAATATGAGATAAGTGAAAACTAACAAAGGATGATTTGTACTACTACTATACCCTTTGAGTTTTTATAGTACATTTTATAATAACACCTTAAGTTCTGATCTGCTAAACAAGAGTAATTGGTTGACAACCTATTGAATAATAACTTTAAAACGAATGGCACTATTCGCATTTTTTTAACATTGATAATATTAATTTTTATTTAATAGTATATTTGAAGGCGAATTTTAAGTAATAGCCGCATTAAAGAAACAGAAATCATATTTGGAGAATATTATGAAAATATTTTACATAACCTGCTTATTATTAGTAATACTTCAGAGTAAATCTTTTGCTCAATACGAATGGGATTGGAACAATCCTCTGCCTACTCATAATTATTTATTATCAAATTTTTTTATTGACTCAATGACTGGTTGGGCAGTTGGGGGTGGAGGTACAATATTAAAATCAGAAGATGGAGGGATTAACTGGGTTTTGCAGCATGTACTTTCTGAGGATGTTGATGAAGCTCTTCATTCAGTTTATTTTGCGGACCAAAATAATGGTTGGATTGTTGGAGATGCTGGAACAATCCTAAAAACAACAGATGGAGGAGATACCTGGATTTATAAGCTAAGTAGTACATCTTATGAATTGCACTCTGTTCATTTTATTGATATTTATACCGGTTGGGCTGTTGGTTGCTTTGGTACAATATTAAAAACTACAAATGGGGGAGAAGATTGGTATGCTCAAATAAGTGGTACTGTACAGGTTTTGGATGATGTGTTTTTTACTGACTCAAATAACGGTTGGATTGTTGGGGGGACTGAAATATTTCATACGGTAGATGGAGGAGAAAATTGGTCGCCTCAACTTTTTTCAGGCAATGTTTTTTATTCGATATTCTTTGTTGATAACGCCAATGGATGGGCAGTAGGATTAACTGACGGTAAAATTCTAAGAACTACAAATGGGGGGATGAATTGGACTTTTTACAATATCGGTTTTGATTATAATTTCAAATCAGTTTATTTCATTGATAATAATAATGGGTGGTTAGTTGGTCTATTTAGCTCCATCTTCAAAACGACAGATGGAGGTGTGAACTGGATTCCATATACTACTGAAAATACGGGCTTTTTTGATTCAATTTTTGCACTTGACATCAATAATGTTTGGGCAGTTGGGAGTTTCGGTTCTGTATATAGATCAACAAACAGTGGAAATAATTGGGAGAGGCTATCAAAGTATTTTACAATTAACCATTTAGAGGAAGTATTTTTTGTTACTGAACAGATAGGTTTTATAGTTGGTGACCAAGGTGAAATATTTAAGACAATCGATACGGGTCTGAATTGGCAAATGATTTCTTTTTTATCCTTCCAAGTCCATTCTGCTTATTTTACTGATACTACAACCGGTTGGATCGTAGGTGATTCTGGCAACATTTTTAAAACAACTGATGGAGGAAATTCCTGGATATTTCAACAGAGTGGAATTAGTTTTCCATTGAAATCGGTTTACTTTATAAATTCACAAATTGGTTTTACTGTGGGCTGGGCTGGTACACTCTTAAAAACAACTAATGGAGGATTATTTTGGGAAATCATTTTGACTGGTAACAACTACATTTTAAATTCGATTTATTTTATTGATAGTAATATTGGCTGGACTGTCGGAACCTCAGGAACAATATTGAAAACAACTAATGGCGGAAAAGATTGGATTGCCCAGGTCAGTGGAACAAGTAATAATTTCACTTCGGTTTTTTTTATTGATAACAATACAGGGTGGGTTGTTGGAGAATCAGGTACGATTTTAAGAACTATTGATGGAGGAATTAATTGGGATTTCCAGGTAAGTCAATTACCTTATAAATTACAATCCGTTCGTTTTATAGATAATAGTATCGGCTTTGTTGTCGGAGATGAAGGTACAGTGCTGAAGACGACTGATGGAGGAACTAGCTGGATCGATCAGAGGATAAATACCCGTTGGGCTATTGAATCGATTTTTTTTACTGAAAACAAAACAGGTTGGTTAGTTGGGTTTTTCGGCATGGTATTAAAAAATATTTCGACCGTGATTCCCATAGAACTAACAATCTTTACAGCAGCAGTAAATCAAAACAAAGTCACTCTCAATTGGCAAACTGCAACGGAGACAAATAACAGCGGGTTTGAAATAGAAAGAACCTCACCCCTTCCCTCTCCTTACGAAGGAGAGGGTGGCGAAGCCGGGAGAGGTTGGAAAGTAATCGGTTTCGTTCCCGGCTTCGGTTCTATAACCGAACCTAAGAGTTATTCTTTCGTTGATGAGAATCTTCCAACAGGGATTTATCAGTACAGACTAAAACAAACAGATTTTGATGGAACATTCGAATACTCGAACACAGTTGAAGTTGAAATAACTTCACCAACAGAATTTTCACTTGAGCAGAACTATCCAAATCCGTTTAATCCAACAACAAAAATAAAATATACTATCCCTTCTACTCCCCTCTCCTTTGGAGAGGGGTTGGGGGTGAGGCTTCTTGTCTATGACATACTTGGCAACCAAGTAGCCACACTCGTAAGCGAGCAGCAGCAGCCCGGCACTTATGAAGTTGAGTTCAATGTAGGACATGCTATCAACCTGTCAAGCGGTGTGTACTACTACCAATTACAGGCTGGGGGACTTACTCAAACGAAGAAATTTATTCTTCTCAAATAATTAAGCAAACTTTATGTTGAGAGGCTTCTAAAAAATAAGAACTCACTGATAAACTCATTTGGCCCATCTGGATCAGAATCTACTATAGTATTCTGAATTGCAATGCTATCTGCATGATCGAGATAACGCAATTTTTCGGAAGTCTCTACAAACTAATAATCAATAATAAATAATAAATCCATAATATTGTTGCCATGCTTCTAAGCGGAATATCGAATCCCACCCTCTCCGCTCCATTTGGGAAAATGCACTTCAATTATTCTTCTTATTCAATTAACTTCTTTGGAAAACTCCGCTTTAACTGCCTGATTAATTAAACTATTCCACAGCATTATTCGATTATTCTATAAACGAAGAATTAAAATGAAAATTAAATCAATCTTTAGCCTTACTTATATTCTCATTTTTTATTTAACAGGTTGTGCGACAATCCTGAATACAACCACAGAAGATGTTGAATTAATTACATCTCCTGCGAATGCAAAAATTACCATTGATGGGAAAAAATTCGGAAACTCACCGCAAGTAGTAAATATAGAGCGAGGAATAAATCATACAATAAAATTTGAACTTGACGGTTTTGACCCTTACGAGACACAGCTAACAAGGAAAATTTCGTTTTGGTTTTGGGGAAATGTTTTAAATGGTTTACTGCCTGGAATGGTCATAGATTTTCTTACCGGCTCAATGTATAATTTGATTCCAGATAATTTATCGGTTGAATTGCTTCCAGCAAAAATTGAAACAAAAGTTAAGAAAAAGTAGTTTTTATTTTCTCTCTCCAGTTTTTAACCAGTTTTCTATTTTAGTCACCTTATGGGGTCAAGATCTGCGTTTAACTTGACAATAGGATAAGGTTGGGGTGAAGTATTTTTTAAATAAATATTTACATATTCACAGAAGATAAAACTGACTTGAATTAATTTTACAAAAGTCAATCTTATACCTTCGATAATTAGTTGAAATTCTTTTCCAATAAATAAAGCTCACGGCTTTTTAATGCCTACTTATTGGGGCAATAATCTCTTTCAGTCCCGTGACTTGATTGGGTAAAACTTCAAAATATTGTTTTAAAATAAGTGAGAGCCATTTTATGCTTAAGTCGAACAAATTATTTAATGCACTATAATGAATAAATACCAAAGCATTCTGTTCAACAACCAATAGTTTTTTTTTTGCTTGACATTAGAACAACACATAGATAAGTTTTAACTGTAGATTTTGATTTTGTTGAATACATTTATTTTATTGTATTCAAATTGCGGAAAAGATTTGTTAAAGGGGACATACAAGATGCTGTTGTTCAAATACTTATCGAACGCGCTTAATCGACTGCTTAGATCCAATCACTTGAAATACACCTCCCCAATATGTTTATATTTATTTAATAATTATATCATTAATATTATTCGCAATTTTCTTATATCGCATTCTGTCAAAATTCTAAATCACGCATTGTTTAATAGCAAAAGCAAAACTTTAATTCGAAGTGAAAATCATTCTCCCACTACCTTTAAAAATATAATACAAAATCTGAAGTACCATGTTTGTTTTGGAGCTCAAAGATATATCCATGTTTTGTTTCTATCCATAAAAATCAAAAAGCCTTATAAACATATTTTAATGAACAACAATGTCTTTGTTTTATGAAATGGATAAAATAAAAAAAATAAAATCGTTATCCTGAAAGGAAGTAAAAATTATGAAGCGAATAGAACTCTTTCTTTTATTAGTAGTAATCGGTTCTTTGTGGGGATTTTTCGAAATGTTGGACCTCCCTGTTTTTATTCAATGTGCTATTGGTTTATTTTTTCTCGTCACAGCCAGGCGAATAGTTAATATACCTGCAACGAGCATTATGATAGGGTTAATAGTTTGCATTTATAAAACATACAGTGATCATTTTTTTATTTGTCAGTGGGCAGGTGTAATGGCTCTTGCAGGATCATTCGACTTCTTTACCAGTGTAGTATTTAAAAAGCACTGGTTTGAAAAATATAATCCTGTAATTCTTGGAGTTCTGACAAATATTTCGGCAGCGATTGTGTTCCTGGTAATAGTAAATTATGTATTCATTGAACCTTACTGGCCGGAAGGCGGACTACAAAGAGCGATCGACTACTTGTTAACAAGAGGTTTGCCTGCTTCAGCATTGAGTGGTTTAATTACTGCACCACTTGGTGTTTATGCAGCAGAGAAAATGATGAAACGAAAATTTTCATTTAATAGAAGACTGACCCCTGGCTTCTACTTGTTTACAATAGCATCCCTTTGGCTTATTGCATCTATTTATTAAGAGAAAACAAAAGTTTATAAATCTGAATTGCAAAATATGATTGCTGAGAAAAGAAAAGTTATTAAATGGAATGAGACTCCAAACTTCATCCGAAACTTTCCTATTAGGGAAGAAGAGGAATGGATCGCAATAGAAATTAATTTAAAGATTAGTATTGATGGGAAAGAGCTAGTTAGATTTGCCTGCAGTCCTATTGATTGTGATGATCTTGCAATTGGATTTCTTTTTACAGAGGGAATTGTATCCAGCATTGAAGAAATTGATCATATCATCAAAAATCAAAATGAGCATAGAATAGATTTTATTCTTGCCGAAAAAAATAAAAGCATTGTGAAAGAGTGGGCTAATTCCCGAACAATGAGCTCTGGCTGTGGACAGGGAGTTATTTCAAATCTTGAGTATAGAAGAAAAAATCTGAAACCAGTTGATTATAAAGTTAACACAAATGTTAAATCACTCCCTGGATTGTTCAAGCATCTTGTGAATAATTCCGAATGGTATGACAGGACAGGATGCATCCATTCAGTTTCATTATTCTGTGAAGATGATAAAGTTATATTACGTGAAGATATCGGTCGGCATAACGCAGTTGATAAGGTGATAGGCTGCGCGCTTAAATGCAAGTACGAATTTCGTAATACGATTTTGTATTCATCCGGCAGAATCTCATCGGATATGATGCTGAAAGCTGCCCGTGCTCAGATACCTGTGGTTGTTTCTAAAACTGCTCCAACAAGTTTGGCAATTGACATTGCTGAGGAGTGTGGAATAACACTGATAGGTTTTGCAAGAGGTAGAAGACTAAACATTTATACGCACCCTGAACGAATCAACTTTGATGAAGAACAAAATAAAATTTTAGATAAAGAATTATTCGAACACGAATCATTAAACAATAAATAATATGTACGAAAAAAACTTAAATTAATTTCAGGAGCTTAAATGAAATCTTTATATGCAGTATTGTTCAGTTTAATTTTATCCGCTTCTCTACTTCCTCAAGGTCTGGAATTAAAGCCTTATGGCTTTGTTAAAGGAGATGCAGTCTATTCGTCTAATGGAGTTAACTCATTTGGTAATCCGAACCTTTCATCGCCTCAAATTGCGAATGGTGTGGACCAGGGTGCGTTAGGGTTTACCGCCAAACATACACGTTTTGGGTTGAAAGGAATATTCGGCGAGGATTTAAAGGTAGGGGGACTAATAGAACTAGATTTTTTTAGTGCTAACGGTTTTGATTCAAATGTAAACCCCCGAATTCGTCTCGCTTATGCTTCAGTAGCATTTGATAATTTTGAATTTCGATTCGGGCAGCAATGGGATATCTTCTCCCCTTAAATGCTGTTACAAACAATACCAATGGCAATCTTTGGTTTAGCGGTAATTTAGGTTTCCGTCGTGGTCAGATACAAATGGTGTACAAAATTCCTATAGAGGGATTTAAGCCTATGATCCAATTGGCATTAGCTGAAGCGACACGCGAAACAACTTCAGGTTTGGGTGATGATAACAAAGCACTTCTTCCAATGGTTCAAGGTCGTTTATCGGCAATGTTTATGGAGAATAAAACTATCGGCTTTTATTTCGTCTATGCAAAATTTTCCCCCAACCCTGATACTTCTGATTTCGATTATAACTCTTCCGGTTTTGGCGCTGACTTCACTTTGCCTTTTCATAAATACTTTGAATTACATGGCGAATTTAATGTTGGCACCAACTTGAATAACGCAAATCTTTTTACTGTCGCTGGTAACGGTAAAAACAATGATGAGAGAAAAAATCTTGGAGTTTGGGGAAACATTACTTCCAAAATAGATGACCATTTTAATCTGATTGTTGGCGGCGGTTTAGATAAAAATCAAACTGATAATCTTGCTGCCGGTGCCACTGCACAAAACTTTGTCATTTATGGCAATTTTGTTTTCCCGATAGTAAGTGGTTTCTCAATCTCACTTGAACTTGGAAATATTTCCACGACCTTGCAGGGTGACGAAGAAGTTGACGAAAAAACTAATTCAGCTTTGTATTTATTTCTTTCTGGAAAGGTTGCATTCTAATTTAATTGAAGAAGCATGAATAACGCGAAAACAAATAGTACTTCTGAAATGGAAGACAATATTAGAAAGTTAGAGTCGCTAGCCTCTGACCTGAAGATTTTTTTTGAAAGCTGTAAAACTTCTCCTCTCTTTAAGAAATTGCCATTGCGAGAGGATGTTGAAGAGAGAAAGCAAAGGCTCTCGGATGGGCATTATCTGTTTCGACCTTGTGGTGTTGAACTAAACAAAAATGAGTCAAATAGAATTGCTGTTGAACTTCTTGATCTGTTAAAGAAAAATCTCTCCGACCGTACAGAAGATTTAAATGACATTTCCGAAGCAATGGTTCAGGAAAAAATTAAAGCCAACGATCTTCTTCTTCAGATAATAAAAAATGAGGGCAACCATATAAGAAAAGTAATTCGTGATAATAATCTTGCTGAAGATATATTCACTTTCTTTGCAATTTATTTTGCTCGACCTTACAGACAGTTTGCTTCAGAATATTTATTAGAAGGATTAGACAAGCTGAACTGGTTCAGTGGATATTGCCCGGTTTGCGGTCACTGGCCCGGGATGGCTCATATCAATTCTGAAGTTGGTCAACGTACTCTCTGGTGTTTATGCTGTAATACGAAATGGAATTTCAAAAGAACTCAATGTGCTTATTGTTTAAATGAAGATCATAAATCGCTGCAAATACTAAACCCTGAAAGTGAAGAATCATACAGAGTGCAGGTTTGTAAAAAATGCAAACGATATCTAAAAGAAGTACGAGGCAATATTGAGTTAAAGGATTTTCCTTTCGATAAATTTTATCTTGGAACTCTTCCACTTGATATCATTGCAGCACAGAAAGGTTACATTCAGGAATCAGTGCTAACTGTAAGATATGATAACTCTGATGGAAATGAATTATTAATGTATCGTCAAAAAGTTGAATTCAACTAAATATGAAGTGACTTAAAATTGTAACTAAATAAAGGAATATAATTATGAAAATCTCAAGACGCGGATTTCTGGGTGCAGCCGGTGCAAGCACAATCGGAGGAGCCATCGGAGTTTTGGGCTTACCGAAAATTGCTAAGGCAGAAAGCATTCCGGAAATTAAAACTTTAGAGACTACAGAAAGCACAACCATCTGTCCGTACTGTGGCGTAGGTTGTGGTCTGATAGTTTCAACACGAGAAGGCAAAGTGATTAATATCGAGGGTGATCCTGATCATCCTATAAATGAAGGATCTCTTTGCTCAAAAGGTATGGCGCTTTTCCAGGTAGCGGTAAACGAAAGAAGACTTCAGAAAGTAAAATACCGCGCTCCCGGAAGCTCTGAGTGGGAAGAAAAATCCTGGGATTGGGCATTGCCGGAAATTGCAAAACGTGTAAAGAAAACACGTGATGCTACTTTCCTCATAAAAGAAGATGATAAAATTGTGAACAGAACAAACGGAATTGCCTGTCTTGGTGGTGCGTCACTTGATACTGAGGAATGCTACCTTCTCTCGAAGTTTGCGAGGTCAATTGGAATAACGTATCTCGAACACCAGGCGCGAATATGACATAGTTCTACAGTGGCCAGTTTGGCTGCTACGTTTGGAAGAGGAGCAATGACAAATCATTGGATTGATATGATCAATACAGATGTTGCAATGGTGATGGGCTCAAACATAGTTGAGAATCATCCGATTGCATCTAAATGGCTCACCCGTGCAAAGGAGAAGGGTGCGGTAATAATCAACTGCGATCCGCGCTATACAAGAACATCTTCTTTTGCAGATATCTACTGCAAGTTTCGCAGTGGTACTGATATCGCTTTAGTAAATGGAATTATTAATTATGCGCTTCAGAACGGTTTAATTAATAAAGATTACGTACTTAACTATACTAATGCTTCATTCCTAATTTCTGATAAATATTCATTCGACGACGGATTGTTCAGCGGGTACAATGTTGATAAACGTTCTTACGACAAAACAAACTGGGCTTATGAAGTTGACGGAAGTGGAGTTCCAAAACAGGATCTTACTCTGCAGCACCCGCGTTGTGTATTTCAATTAATGAAAAAACATTTTCAGAGATATGATATAGACACAGTTTGCAAGATTACCGGCGCTCCAAAAGATACTTATGAAAAAGTCTGCCGAACATTTACTTCAACCTGGGCTCCGAACAGAGTTGCTACCTGGCTGTATGCAATGGGAACAACGCAACATACACACGGAACACAGAACATCCGTACGTATTCAATTCTCCAGCTGCTTATGGGTAATGTTGGTCTTGCCGGAGGAGGAATAAATGCTATGCGTGGTGAGTCCAATGTACAGGGTTCAACAGATATGGGATTACTATTCCATCTTCTTCCGGGATATCTCGCTTCACCTACTAAAGCTGAGCAATCGCTTGAAGATTATAAAAAAACTTATACACCTAAAACCAACGATCCAAAATCAGCAAACTGGTGGGGCAACTATCCTAAATATATTGTCTCACTTTTAAAAGCATGGTACAGCGATAACGCAACTGCGGAGAACGAATTCTGCTTTAACTATTTACCGAAACGGAGTGCCGATTATTCTCACATATCTTTATTTGAAACTATGTATGCAGGTAAGCTAAAAGGACTTTTCCTTTTCGGTCAGAACCCTGTAGTAGGAGGTCCAAATTCAAATAAGGAAAGAAGTGCACTTGATAAACTAGAGTGGATGGTTGCTGTTGATATTTTTGAAACAGATACATCAGTGTTCTGGAAACGTCCGGGTGTAAACCCTGCAGATAATCAAACCGAAGTGTTCTTACTTCCAGCTTGTTCATCTGTTGAAAAAGAAGGAAGTGTTTGTAACAGCGGGCGATGGGCTCAGTGGCGCTACAAAGCGGTTGAACCTGTAGGAGAATCTCATTCGGATCTCTGGATATTAGACTCTCTGCACAAATCAATTAAAAAAGAATATCAAACAGGAGGGGTTTTCGCTGAACCAATAATTAATCTAAATTGGAACTATGGTAACGGTGAACTGATTGATCAGCATAAAGATCCTGATGTTCATCTTGTAGCTCGTGAACTTAACGGCTCCTTTCTTCAGGATAAAGAAGTGCTGGTTATGAAAGATCTTAAGTCTTTCAAAAAAGGCGATCAAGCACCTTCCTTTGCAGTGCTTCAAGATGATGGTTCTACAAGCTGCGGTTCATGGATTTATTGCGGTTCTTATCCCGGTCATACACCAGAGAAAAATAATATGGCTCGCAGGATAAAAAAAGATGCAATAAATGGTATTGGTCTTTATCCTCAATGGGCATGGGCTTGGCCTGTTAATAGAAGGATAATTTATAACCGCGCTTCGTGCGATATAAATGGAAAACCGCTTGATCCAAAGAGATGGGTGGTTCGCTGGAACGAAGCAACCGGAAAGTGGGAAGGGGATGTTCCGGATGGACCTTGGCCTCCGGCTGATAAGTATCCTTTTATAATGAAACCCGATGGTCATGCCTGGTTGTTTGCAGCTAATTTAAATGATGGACCATTACCTGAACATTACGAACCTTTGGAAAGCCCTGTAAATAATTTTATATCAAGTCAGCAGATCAATCCTTCGATAAAACTTTGGTATAAAACAAATCCTGAAGGAAACCCGGTAGGTGATGTTAAAAAATTCCCGATTATCGGAACAACTTATAGAGTCAGCGAACACTGGCAGGCAGGGGCAATGACACGTAACATTCCGTGGCTTGCCGAATTAGTCCCGGATGTATTTGTTGAACTTGGAACCGATCTTGCAAGAGAAAAAGCAATTTCAAATGGCGACAAAGTTGTTGTTGAAACTGCACGTGGTTCAATGAATGCGTATGCTCTTGTTACCAGAAGATTCCAGCCATTCCAATTAAATGGAAAGCTTGTTCATGAGATTGGAGTCATCTGGCACTTCGGTTATTATGGTCTGGCAAGGGGTGATAGTGCCAACTTACTTACATCTCATATTGGAGATGCTAATACAATGATACCAGAGTATAAAGTTTTTCTTTGTAACGTTTACAAAAAGAACGGAGGTGCAGCATGAAAGCTATGTTAATAGATTCAACTCGCTGTGTTGGGTGCCGTGCCTGCCAGGTAGCTTGCAAGCAATGGAACGAATTGGAAGCTGAAGAAACAACATTCTTCGCTGCGAAAGGTTATCAGAATCCACGCGATCTTTCTGCAAATACCTGGACACTTATTACTTATAATGAAGTCGAAGTAAATAATCGCTTCGACTGGGTATTTGGAAAACTTCAGTGCTTCCATTGCATTACTCCCGCCTGTGCATCTGCTTGTCCGGTCAGTGCACTAAAAAAAACAGAAGCAGGACCTGTTGTTTATGATGCTGCCATTTGTCTTGGCTGCCGATATTGTCAATTGGCATGCCCTTTTAAAGTACCAAGATTCGAGTGGAATAAAATTATTCCTGAAATAACGAAGTGTACAATGTGTGCTGATCGTATTGCTGCGGGTCTTGAACCGGCATGTGCAAAAGTTTGTCCAACTGATGCAATCGTTTTTGGCGATAGGGAGGAACTCATCACTGAAGCTGAAAGTCGTATCAGAAATAATCCAACTGGGTACGTTCACCACATCTTTGGAAAGGATGAAGCCGGCGGAACTTGCGTTATGCACATATCAAATGTTCCGTTTGAAGATATTGGTTTCGATACAAAAATCCCGATGGAGTCTATCGTTAGCAATGCGGAACATGCCATGAAACCTATTCCTTATGTTCTAACTGGTTTAGGACTTGTTCTTGGTGGAATATCATGGGTAGTCAATCGCAAGAAGCAAATCAGCCAGGAATCAGAAACAGGAAAGGAGAGTTAAGGAAATGTTGAAAGGAAAGATATCTAAAAAAAATGTAAATGACTTTGTAAGTAAACTCTCGTTTGGCGGTAAGATTGTTTGGGCTCTTGCATTATTCGGAATTATATTGGTGCTTTATCGCTATGTTATGGGATTAGGCGCTGCTACCAATCTTAGTGATGGATATCCGTGGGGGTTGTGGATAGGTTTTGATATCTTAGCAGGTATAGCGCTTGCTGCTGGTGGTTTTGTTATGGCTGGTACAGTCCATCTTTTTGGTGGACACAAATACCATGCATTGTCAAGACCAGCAATACTTACGGCACTGCTTGGTTACCTGCTTTTTATTTTCGGTTTGTTGTTTGACCTGGGACGCCCGTGGAATCTATGGCGAGCAATATATTCATGGAATCATCTTCTCCTATGTTCGAGGTTGCCTGGTGCGTTATGCTTTATACAACAGTTCTTATTCTTGAATTTCTACCAGTTGTATTAGAGAATTATAAACTTAATAAGCTGCTTGAACTTTGGCGGGCGTTCGTCCCCTGGATAATTATTTTTATGCTGGGAATGTTTACACTGGCTATGTCATATTCATTAGCCTGGGCATTGTTCATGGTTGTCATCCTACTGGTATGGGAAATATCTATGCGTGTAGGATGGATGCCGAGAGATAAACAAATGCCGATACTATTGATAATGGCAGGAGTAATGTTCTCCACTATGCATCAATCTTCACTCGGAAGTATTTTTCTACTTGCACCAACAAAGCTTCATATTCTTTGGTACACTCCTATATCACCGCTGTTATTCTTATTATCTGCAATCACAGTCGGACCAGCGATGGTAATATTTGAAGCGCTGATGAGTGAAAAAATACTAAAGCATAAAGCAAGGTTCGATCTTCTTTCTGATCTTGCAGGATGGATGCCTTACTTGTTAAGCTTCTATCTTCTTATCAAAGTTGGCGATCTTATCGGCAGGGATGCTGTACTTGCAGCATTCGCAGTTAATGTGCAAACCGTATCGTGGTGGATTGAAATAACAATTGGCGTTATCTTACCTCTAATTCTTTTCCTTACACCCGAAATTATAAAAACAAAAAGCGGTTTGCTGTGGTCTTCAACTTTGGTAATAATAGGTCTTGTTTGGAACCGGATTAATGTGGCTATAGTAGGAATAAAGGTTGAAAAATGGGAATCGTATTATCCATTTTGGACAGAAATATTTATATCTATCGGAGTTGTTTCTATCGGGTTAATTGTATTTAAGTGGGCAGTTGAAAACCTGCCGATTTACGAAAACAAAACTTTATCAACTTAATGAGGAAAGGAATAAGATCATGGAAAATAAAAATCATTTGTTAAGCCGTCTCCTCCCTTTCCTGCTGATAATTGTTACCGCAATTATAGTTGTATTCATTGCTCAAATTGTTCTTGATGTAAGAGCCGAATTAAAAGAAGTCAAAACAACTCTTCAGAAAATGGAAGATGAAAAAATTCAGAGTGTAACTTTTCAGCCCTTCAAAGCAATTCAGGAAAATTGTACTGATTGCCATAGTGAACGTAAGTTCATGGGTATTCACGGTGGCGAAGGGGAAATAAGTAATATTATTAAATATATGCAGCAAATGCCTGACGCTCACTTGTCGCCGAGTGATGTTGAGAAAGTTCATGGATCTCTCGGCTTATTAAAATGTGTACAATGTCACGATGAAAGTCAGCTTCAGGTTCTTGCCTCGCTAAATTCGACAAGACAGCGTGAAATTATTGAAAGAATGTCAAAAAAGAGTAACTCAAAAATTTCTCAAGATGAACTAAGTCAGATTCAAAAAGCTTTACTTGAAATCCAGGGTTTTTAATTTTGTTTTATTAACCCCGTTCTGATTAATCAGGATTTGGTATAGTTAGTTTGAAATTCTTAGAGAGGAAGAAACTGGTGTTTCAGCCGGTCTTCAAAATCGGTAACTGACGGATAAAACCGTTGGCGGCAGGTTCGATTCCTGCCCTCTCTGCTGTTTGAATAATATTCTCAGACTAGTATAATCGAGTTGACGATATGCAAAACGATGAATTAAGAAAATTACCAGGAGTTGATAAATTATTACTTGAACCTTCAACTTTACTTTTAAAAGAACAATTCGGGATTGAGCTTATTACTTATGCTGCTAGAATTGTTCTTGAAAAGGCAAGAGAAAATATTTTTCATGGTGCTAATGCAGAAAGCATAGAACAACTTTCCGCACAAATAAAGAAAGAAGTTGAAAAAATTGATGGTAAAACTTTAAAGCCTGTAATAAATGCTACGGGAATTATTATTCATACAAACCTTGGACGTGCGCCGCTAGGGAAAGAAATTTTTCATGAAATTGAACCGGTACTAAGCTGGTACTCTAATCTTGAATTTGATCTGCAAGCAGGAAAACGAGGGCAGAGAACTGATCATATCAGCGGATTGCTAAAGTTTATTACAGGTGCTGAAGATATTCTTATAGTTAATAACAATGCAGCAGCAATCTATCTTATTTTAAAAACGCTGTCCGAGAAAAAGGAAGTTATTGTCTCACGAGGCGAACTAATCGAGATTGGAGGCTCATTCCGTATCCCCGAAATTATGAAAGCAAGCGGCGCTCGAATGGTTGAGGTTGGGACAACAAACAGAACTCGTTTATCAGATTATGAAAATGCGATTACAAAAAATACCCGACTGATTTTCAAAGCTCACAAATCAAATTACTACATCGGCGGCTTTACAGAGGAAGTTGAATTAATTGAACTTTCACGTCTGGCAAAAAAACACAATTTAATATTAGTCTTTGATTCAGGCTCCGGCTTATTAAAGCGTCCGGTTTTTTCTAAACATTTTGAAGAACCCAATGTTCGCCAGAGCATTAGCAGCGGTGCAGACCTTGTGACTTTCAGTTGTGATAAGTTAATTGGCGCAACGCAAGCAGGAATCATTGCAGGCAAAAAAGATTTAATAAAAATCCTTGCTAAAGTACCGCTTATGCGTGCTCTTCGTGTGGATAAATTTACAATTGCTGTGCTATTTACAATATTAAATTTTTATCTTCGTGAAGAAGTGCTGATTAAAAAATGCCCCGTTTTTGCGATGCTTAATCGAAAAAAAACAGAGCTTTTGATCCTTGCAGAAAAAATTTTTAAGGGATTAAAATCTTATCAAATAAAAGCAGAGATTGTTGAAAGTATCGCGCAGTGCGGGGGCGGTGCACTGCCGCAACTTGAGTTAGAAAGTTATTCAGTTAAAATTTTACCCGATAAGGCTGATAAAAAATTTGCAGGTAAACTTTTTAAAAAACTACTCGCGGTAGATACTCCAGTGCTTGGAGTTTTAAAAGAGGGTGATTTTTTTCTTGATGTCTTTACAATTCGAGATGAAGAAGTAGATGCTATTGTTCAGTCTGTTTCTATTTGCATTCAGGATTAGTTGATATCTACTTCGTTTTGATATTATATCTTATTTATAGCAATTAAGAATATCATGGCTAGCTCAATCAAACATAATGTTTCCAACACGCAATTCATTATGGGAACTGCCGGTCACGTTGATCACGGGAAAACTGCATTGATAAAAGCATTAACCGGAATTGATTGCGATACTAATCCTGAAGAAAAACTCCGCGGCATTACAATAAATTTAGGTTTTTCTCATCTGGATTTTCCAAACGGAAACAGCATTGGAATTGTTGATGTTCCCGGACACAGGGATTTTGTCAATACAATGATTTCAGGCTCCTGCGGAATTGACTTCGTGATGTTCGTTATCGCTGCCGACAGTGGTGTGATGCCCCAAACTATTGAGCACCTTCACATAATGCAAATGCTTGGAATAAAATCAGGCATAATTGCATTAACAAAAATTGATCTTGCAGATGAAGAGATGCTGATGATAGTTGAAGATGATATTAAAGAATTGGTTCGTGATACTTTTCTGGATAACTGTCCGATATTTAAAGTCTCATCAAAAACAGGGGATGGAATTGATGAATTAAAAGATTATCTGTCACAAAATTCGTTATCTAAAACAGAAAACATTGACGAAGAATTTTTCAGGATGTTTATTGACAGAATATTTAGCATTGCCGGATTTGGAACGGTTGTGACAGGTTCAGTTATCAGCGGAAGTCTAAAAATTAATGATAAAGTATTTCTTCTTCCGGCAGAAAAAGAATTAAGGGTAAGACGTCTTGAAAAACATGGTAAAGAAGTTAAGGAAGTTGTTTTCGGAAACAGAGCTGCCATAAATTTGATTGGTATGAAAAAGGAAGAATTTAACAGGGGAATGGTTCTTTGTAATAAAATTATCACACCCACTACCTTGCTCGATATAAAAATTAAAATTATATCGAGCGGTAAAAAATTTGATTTGTGGTCACAGGTTATATTTTTAACCGGGACATATGAATCACAGGCAAAAGTTCATTTGATAGACGCTGATAATCTGAAATGCGGTGAAACTGCTTTCGCACAGATTCATCTTAACCAACCTCTTATTACGCAAATCGGGGATAAATTTATTATCAGAAATTCTTCCGGTGATAAAACGATTGGAGGGGGCGAAATTATAGATACATATCCTCTTCATCATAAAAGAAGAACAGAAAAAGTTATTTCACAGTTAAAAATTATTTCTGAAGGAGGATTGGCTGACCGCATTGCTGCCGAAGTTAGAAAAAGTCATTCACCTGTAACTCTTGATTGCATTGCAAACAATCTTAACCTTTCTGAAAAAGAACTTACAGGGTTCTCATCTGATTCGCTTCCGGAAGATATTGTTCATTTTGATTCGGAAGGTGCAACCTATCTAATACTTTCCGGACAACTTGAAAAACTGAAAAACCGCATAATCAAAATTCTTGAAAATTATCATAAGCGTAATCCCCTTGATGAAGAGGGAAAAACTTTTGAAGAATTGATGGGAATTTTTGGTGTTAACAGAAATTCAGCTTCTGATGGAGTGATGAAATGCCTTCTGCAACAAATGGTTGAGCGGAAGATTCTGAGAAAAATTAATTCTACCTGGTGTTTGTATTCACATCAGGTTTATCTAACCGAGGAAGACAAGAAGCAGATTAAGTTTGTGGAATCGTTTCACAAAAATTGTGGAATGAATGTACCTCTTATGTCTGAATTAATTCCTGCATCTTTGAAGAAGGGCATTTCGGAAACCCGGCTTAACCAGATTTTAATTTTGTTGAGCAAGAGAGAAAGGTTATACAGTATTGATGGAAATTATATTTTTAAAGATATAGTTGATGATTGCAGAAAAGTTTTATTAAAGTCATTAATAAATTCCTATTCCGCAAATAGTGACGATGCTGGTATTACGGTAGCTCAATTCAGAGATCTTGTTAAAGGCAACAGAAAAATTTGCTTATTGATGCTCGCTCAGTTTGACAGGGAAGGAATTACCAGCCGTGAAGATGACTTAAGATATCTGACTGATAAAGGGAAAGAATGGTATCATCAACGCTACAAAACTGAAATCAAGAAAGAAGAAAATATTTTTATTAATACAGGGTACACAGATATGGAAGAGAAGAAAAAAATACTTATGATAGACGACGATGTAAATCTTGTCAATGTAATTAAACTGGTTCTTGAAGCAAAGAACTTTGAATTTGCGGCTGCATACTCCGCTGCTGAAGGACTAACCAAAATTATTGAGTTTAATCCTGATCTTATAATCCTGGATGTTATTATGGAGGATTTCGTTGCAGGCTTCAGAGTTGTTAGTGAATTGAGAACAGGAGGACCAGATTCAAAGTATGCAGCTTATTCGAGCATCCCTATTTTAATGTTGACGAGTGTAACTACAAAATCAAATGTCAACTTCAGTGATAAGGTGGGAACAGCGCTTCTTCCAGTTGATGCTTTTATTGAGAAGCCCGTTAAGCCTGCAGAACTGTTAGGGAAGATTCAGGAATTGCTTGGTATTATATTGGAATAGAAGAATCTGAAAAATTCTTTATCTCTAAAAAACTATTGTTTATTTATTATGAAGATGTTGGCTGATTATCTAAAGGTATAGTAAAAGTAAACTTAGCCCACTTGCCCAGTTCGGATTCTGCCCAAATTGCTCCATTATGTTTCAGGATAATATTCTTAGTTACAAACAAACCAAGTCCTGTTCCAGATTTAGTACTATAGTTTGAAGCATTGAATCGTGAAAATTTGGTAAACATGTTCAAACGGTCTTCATTACTGAAACCACTGCCTTCATTAAACACAGATATTTTCACCAATCCATCCGATAACTCAGAACTTATTTTTATGTTTGTTCCCTTGTATCCATATTTAAGTGCGTTCGAAATTAGATTTTGAAAAACGGAAGTCATCAAATCTGGGTCGCAATCTATCTGTAAATCTTTCGGAACATTGATATCAAAATCCATTTTGTTATCTGCTGCAATTTCCTGAAGTCTGTATACAGCGGGCTCAATAATACTCTCATTCAAACTAACATTACTTATTTTTAGTTTTAGTTCACCTTCTTCGATACGACTGAGATTTAAGAAGTTAGCAATAGTGGAATTCAGATAGTCAGCGCTGCGGGCAGATGATTTTAGTACATCTTCCTGTCCCTCTGTTAATGATCCGAGAAGTTTATCCCGAAGAGAACCAATTCCAAATACAATTGAAGCGAGTGGAGACTTTAATTCGTGAGTAACGAAACCGAGCATTTCAAGGTAAGCACGGTTTTTTTCATCGGCTTTTATATATGCTCTTTTAAGATTGGCAGAAGCTTCGTTTAATTGTTTGCTGTCAGTTTCAAGAGATGCCGCCATTGAATTAAAGGACTTCGCCAATTCTGAAATCTCATTAATTTTACCAATATTTGTTACACGAGTATCGAGTTTACCGTTAGAAATTTCTCGTGTAGCATCCACCAATTTTAAAATTGGTCTTCGAACTTTCCTAGATAAATAATTGGCTAATAGCACTGCAATGAATAGAGCAATCAACCCAATGCCCATAAACTCAATAGTTAGTTCCTGACCATAAGCGGTGTATTTTTTTTCTAATAAACCAACATACAGAATTCCGATTATATTTCCTTTTGCATCAAGTACGGGATCATAAGCAGAGAGATACCAGTCATTCACAACAAAAGCTCTATCTGCAAATCTTTCTCCACGTTCCAAAACTTTTTTATAAACTTCATCAGACACCAGTGTTCCAATTGCTCTTACACTATCTGCGGTAATTACATTTGTTGCTATTCTTGTATCCTCAAGGAAAAGAGTTACGGTACCTAAAGGTTTGCCATCAAAATAGTCATTACCAAAGACTGTACTTCTTATTCTATCGACGAGATCGAATCGTCTATTTAACAGAATTCCACCATAGATTAATCCGTAAACCTCATTTTGTTCATTGAGAATTGGAACGGCAGTCTCCAGAATCATTCCTCGATCTTCAACAGTTCTTCCTGTAGGTTTAGCTCTTTCTGTCTGTAAGACCGGGATGTATGCTTGCTCTGCGAGTTCATTACTTTTTAGTAAAAGATTTTCCCTCGAGATCAAAGAAGTTCCGCTGGTAACATTTCCCAGGAAAGCTTCTTCAATAACAGGGTCATTTCTCACCTCTCTTTTCAATGCTTCAGGTTTACCGGAAGTGCCAATTATAATTCCATTCCTGTTTACAAGGTTCAGAAAATCCAGCTTATATTTTTCTCTTAGTTCATCCAGCAGCCTGCTCACTTTCGGATTTGTGCTATTATCATTTAGTGCTCTCCTGAAAAGTTCATGCTGCGCAACAAGACTTACGTTCATTTGCAGCAGTGCTTTATCTTCTTTATATGCTGTCCATGCAGAGTTAAGATCCATTTGTACTTTAAGCTTTGCTTCTTTCATGACCGTATCGTTGATAAAAGATAGTCCGGCAAAAATTGTGAATGTTCCCATCAGGATTACAACAACCGTGTAACCAAAAAGCTGTGTGTTTCTTAAACTTATTTTCATAGTTGAGTAAATTTTCACTCTAAAGATAATTTTGTTCCTATATTGCCAAACTGTTCATCCCAAAAAAAGAATTTAAAAGGAAGTTGTGTCAAAAATCGATTTTGGTCAACCCGAACTGGTTTCAGGTTCTCATTTATTTTGAAAATCGAAGAATAAGATTCCGCTGGCATTGCCACGGAATGACACTTATGAGACAGCCTCTTTGGGTGAGGCTTTCATTTACGATTCACCAGACAATTCCATATTGTTTCTTCAAGCAGCTTTCTTGATTCATTCTGATCAGCAGTAAGCACTTCTTCTTCTCTCTTTTTTTCTTCCGGAGGTTTAAACTGAAATGATTGAAACTGCTGCTCGGCTTCGTCAAGTCCAAACTCAATTGGTAAAGTTATATAGAAGTAAAATTCCTTCTCAAACTTTTGGAGTTGGCTTTGTGATTTAAGATATCCGATTACTTCATTGTTTATTGTTTTCAGTAGAAAAGTCATTTCATTAAGAATGTATCCTGCTCTAAACCTGCTGATTCCTGAAACCACAAAGTAATTTTGTATGAGTAATTTGTTGTTTGTATTTATAGAAGTTAGAATGAGCCGGTAAATAAGTTTTATAAACCATTTCAGTTCTGCCTGATCCAGGTTTTGAAGATGAGAATACAAAATCAATTCAGGTGATCTGAAAACAGAGCTCAATATCTTTTCAACAATTACATCTTCTTCATCAACGAGTGCTGAATAAATGTTAAAGTCAATTCTTTCAGTGGTTTTTCTTAGAATAGATATGTTTTTCATCTGCCATGTTAAAGATTCGCTTTTCATTCTTTCTATAAGGAATGGAAATCTCTTTTCTATTTGCAGCCGAGCGCTTGGTTCCCAATTAATCAATTCCGGAGTCTTGTTAAGCTTGACATTTAGTCTCTTATCAATGTATTTTATCATCCATGGCTGTTCAAATATTTCTTGATTAAATAAACGTTTGAAAAAGTTAATAATATAAATTCCGAAAGCACACATAATTTTGGGCATAAAAACAGGTTTTGTTTCATTGCCAATGTAGTAACGTGTTGTTAGTTTATATAAATCAAGATGTGAGGTAGAACCCTCTGTCGAAGCGATCAGGATTTCGCCCGAATTAAAAGAGTGATAATTATTCAAGATTTGGCGGAAAAATCTTATAACGTCACGAATGTGAATATAAGCAATAGCAGAATTTCCTTTACCTGCAAGAATCCTTGCTCTCCAGGATTTTCCAACCCACGTATTGATAAATCTGTAGAGAGGTGCATATTCACACCAATCACTGTAAACAGCTCCAAGTCTGAATATGCAGGAAGGTGTTTGCTTTGAAAACTCTTTAACCATTTCTTCTCCAGCACGTTTACTTTTTGCATAGATATGCAAACCATCTGCAGGTGAGTCCTCATCGATAAAACTATCAGGTTCCGGAAAGGAACATGCAGCTACTGAACTTGCAAAAAGAAAAAGTTTCAGATTAAGATTTTTCGATAACTCTAAAACATTTCTTGTTCCGTTGATGTTTGTTCGTTCATAATCAGGATGATATTCATTTACAAAATCATAATATGCGGCTAGATGAATAAAATAATCTGCACCGCCGGCTGTGGTTATTTCTCTGAAAGCTTTGGAAATGCTATTGAGATTTGAAACATCGGCTCTTAGCCATGCAATGTTCTGATGCCTGGGCGCATTACATTCTTGTTGTGAACGTCTTGCAATTGCAAAAATCCTGAAATCATTTTTAAATTCATCAAGAAGATATTTACCAATTAAGCCGGAAGCTCCGGTTAGAATTAAAGTTGGTATTTCCAAACTTGCTGACATGACTTTATTACTTTTAGTCTCCTTCTGTCTTTAATTCGGAGCACTGATAAAGTATAAACAAAATTAATCCAATCAAACCATCACCTATTCCCGATAAAAGAATTAACCATGCTGCTAAGACAAAATAGAAGTATACAATAAGAAATACGAATGCGATAAATTTTACAGTTATGATAAATTGAATAAGTCTTATTGATTTTGTGACTTTTAAACCTGCCATTGCGTATGCGACACTCATTGCAAAATGAAATACTCCACCCTGAGCCTGAAAAAAGCTTTCTTTGCAATTAACTAAACCAAAAAAATCCAGGATGGTAGGGGGAAGGAATAATAGCCCAACCCCAACAGCAAATGAATGTATGCCAATCAAGAATAGAAAATAAGATATGTATTTGTTATAATCAGAATGTTTCATAACAGAAAAATTTCTCTGAAAATTACAATCGAAATTTACTCATTTACTTACTGTGATACCATTTACCTCCTCATTCACAAACTGTTGTTGAACAACAAACATAAATAGAAAAAGAATTATTAGTCAGAATTAATCTTTAGTTTTGTAACAGATATATAAATCTTTTTAAAGATAACGAGATCCGAATATGAATAAACCAGTTTATCTCGATTATAACGCAACCACTCCAATCGATCCTGCAGTTGCAGAAACAATGATGCCTTTTATCAAAACACACTTTGGAAATCCTTCAAGCAGTCATCTTTTCGGAATAGAAGCAAAACGTGCTGTTGAAAAAGCAAGAAAGCAAGTTGCCGGTATGCTTGACTGCGGAGTTGACGAAATTATTTTTACGAGTGGAGGAAGCGAGTCAAATAATTATGCAATCCGGGGTGCTGCATTTGCAAATCGTAATAAGGGAAATCATATTATTACTTCTTCTATTGAACATCCCGCAGTTTCAGAGGTATGCTTGTTCCTGGAAAGAAACGGATTTAACGTAACCTATCTGCCGGTTGATGAATACGGAATGGTTGATCCTCAATCTGTAATAGATTCAATCACTCCTCAAACTATTTTGATTACGATCATGCATGCAAATAATGAGGTCGGTACAATCCAGCCAATTTCTGAAATTGGAAAGATTGCTCGAGAGCATGAAATAATTTTTCATTCTGATTGTGCACAGTCAGTTGGTAAAGTTCCAGTAAATGTTAATGAGATGAATGTTGATCTTCTCTCTATCGCAGGACATAAATTTTATGCACCCAAAGGAATAGGTGCTTTGTATATTCGTTCTGGAATAAAGCTTGAAAAATTAATTTATGGTGCCGATCACGAAATGAATCTTCGTGCAGGTACAGAAAACGTTATTGAAATAGTTGGATTAGGTGAAGCATGCAGAATTGTTTCTGAAAAACTAAATCTGTTTCACGATCATTTAAAGAAAATGCGTGACCGTCTTGAAACAGGTTTGAAAGGAAATTTTTTGGTTTAAGAATTAACGGACATCCTGAAAAACGGCTGGCTAATACACTTAGTATTAGTTTTAGAAATCTTGAGGCAAACACAATTGTTTCAGAATTGGTTGATGTTGCTGTATCTGCTGGTGCTGCCTGTCATAGCGATAGCATTGATATTTCAACAACACTTAAAGCTATGAAAGTTCCTAAAGAAGATGCGATAGGTACAATTCGTCTTTCAACAGGAAGGTACACTACTTCCGATGAAATTGATTTTGCTGTTGAAGAAATATCTTCACTCGTTGAAAGACTTCAGCCGCGGGAGTCAATTATTTCTATAAATGAAAAAGAGAAAATTAAGCTAACAAGATACACTCACGGGTTAGGCTGCGCTTGCAAACTTCGTCCTCAACTTTTAGAGGAAGTATTGAAAAATATTCCCATACCTTTAGACAAAAATATTCTTGTCGGTGCAAACACTTCTGATGATGCTGCTGTTTATAAACTCGATGACAAAACTGCAATTGTTCAGACGGTGGATTTCTTCACTCCGATTGTTGATGATCCTTTTGACTTTGGTGCAATTGCTGCTTCAAATTCATTAAGTGATATTTATGCAATGGGAGGTAAACCTTTGTTTGCTCTTAATGTTGTTGGCTTCCCAAGTAACAGACTTCCGATGAAAGTTCTTGAAGAAATTCTTAAAGGCGCTCAGCATATTGCAGAGAAAGCAGGCATTCACATTATTGGCGGACACACTGTTGATGATATTGAACCAAAGTTTGGCTGGTCTGTAACAGGAATAATTCATCCTGATAAAGTGATTAAAAATAATTCAGCAAAACCTGGCGATGTTCTCATACTAACGAAACCAATTGGGACAGGAATTCTTTCTACTGCTCTTAAGCAAAACCTGCTTGATGAAGAAACTATTTCTGAATTGAAGAGTACTATGATTGAGCTGAACAAAGATGCTGCAGAAGCAATGTTAGAGATTGGAGTTAATTCCTGCACTGATATCACCGGTTTTGGTTTGCTCGGTCATTTACTTGAAATGATGAATGCCTCAAACACTTCCGCAGTAATTGAATTAGAAAAAGTCCCGATGTTGAATAATGTTTTGGAATTTGCATCTTCAGGAATAATTCCAGGTGGGACAAAAAGTAATTACGAGCATACATTAAAACACGTTAAGTATTCGAATGATATTTCGGAAATTAAACGACTAATTCTTAATGATGCCCAAACATCCGGCGGATTGTTAATATCTGTTCCTAAATCTAAGCATAGATCTTTGTTAATATCGTTGCAAGAAAGAGAAGTTTCGGAAGCAATAGTAATTGGTAATGTAGTCGAATTTGAAAGTCACAGAATAATTGTGAAGAAATAAAAGTGTATATCAATTAAGAGCTATGATCAATTCCAAATTTTTATTTTCGTATTGTGTTGCCACTGATTACACTAATTTCCACGAATTTTAATTCCGTAGTACCTCTTAATGATTTACTGATTATCTATTAAACTGGGAGTTCAACGGATTTGTTGATTATTTTTTTATAATTTTGACACTCGAATAGTTACATTTTTAAAATGATACTGAATAAAAAATTTCTATTAATCTGCACTTTAATTTTTTACTTAAGTTTTTATGAAACTCAATTCTGTGTTAGTGGGGATCAACTCGTCTCACCTGATTCAATATTTGATTTCACTTCTTCTAATCTCCCAATCTTTATTATTAATACAAATGGACAGCCAATCCCGAGCGATGAAAAAATAGAAGCCGATCTCGGCGTAATTTATAATGGTGAAGGAGTTCGAAATTTCCTTACCGACCCATACAATCATTACAATGGTAAAATTGGAATTGAAGTTCGCGGTTCGACTTCGCAAATGTTTCCTAAAAAATCTTATGCAATCGAAACACGTGATTCACTCGGAGATGATTTAGATTTTCCTTTGCTCAATTTCCCTTCAGAAAGCGATTGGGTTTTATATGCTCCTTATAGTGATAAATCTTTAATAAGGGATGTACTTGCTTATAAATTATCTAATCTAATGGGGCATTACGCAAGTAGATTTAAGTTTTGTGAAGTTGTACTGAATGGCGACTATGTTGGTATTTATGTACTTTTGGAAAAAATAAAGCGCGATAAAAACAGAGTTGATATAAAAAAACTTGAGCCTGCTGATTCAACAGGTGATGCACTAACAGGCGGATACATAGTAAAGATTGACAAATTTGATGGCGAAAATAATGATGGATGGATATCCCCCTTCCCCCCATTTGAAGGTGCATGGCAAAGAATTCCTTATCAATTTCATTATCCCAAACCGGATTCAATTACACCTGCTCAAAAAATGTATATCCAGAATTACATCTCACAATTTGAAGCGTTAATGTTTAGCAGCGATTATAATCATCCTGATTCAGGATATTATGATTTAATTGATATGGCATCTGCTATTGATTATGTCTTGATAAATGAACTAGCAAAAAATGTTGATTCATATCGTTTAAGTTTTTTTATGTACAAAGATAGAAACAGCGTTAATGACAAACTTTTTTTTGGTCCTGTTTGGGATTACAACATCTCTTTTGGAAATGCGGATTATTACGATGGCGGTTATTCAGACGGCTGGATGATGGATTTCCTAAGTACAAATCAGGAGTTTTTAAATTATGATAATTTTCAAGTCCCGTTTTGGTGGAAGAAAATATTTAATGAAACAGTTTTTCAAAATAGTGTGAACACACGCTGGAGGGAATTAAAGCCGCTGATATTTAACTCAAATTTTATAAATGGTTTTATAGACAGTCTTGTTATTCATTTTGATGAATCGCAGCAAAGAAATTTTGAAAGATGGCAGATACTTGGCACTTACGTTTGGCCTAACTTTTTTATTGGCGAAACTTATGAAGAAGAAATTAACTTCTTGAAAAGCTGGATCCAGGAGCGATTGCAATGGCTGGGGGATAATATGATTGGAACCCCGACAGAGATTCACTATGAAAATTATATTGATAAAGATTTTACTCTATTTCAAAATTATCCAAATCCATTCAACCCGCAGACAAAAATAAAATACACAATCCCAGCCTCCCCACAATCCCTTCCGTCGCAGGGAAGGGAAGCGAAGCAAGGGTGGTTTACTGTGTTAAAGGTCTTTGATCTTTTAGGAAATGAGATTGCAACTTTAGTGAATACAAATTTAGAACCCGGAGAATACGAAGTTGAGTTCAATGTGGAAACGATGCAAGCTACCCCCCTGCCAAGCGGAATTTACTTTTATAGCTTATCTATTGCAAGTGGAGCAGATAATTTTATTCAAACAAAGAAGATGTTGCTTTTAAAATGATTTTATTGCCCTGCACTTGAACTTGAACTTGAGCCTGAACTTGACCTTGAACGCTTGAGCTCTTCTTAACAATTTCTTCATCTTAACTTCACATTACGTTAATATTCCAGAGCTACCTTTGCGCGATAAAAATAATTTAAGGTGATTTATGTTATTTGCAATTTCTGGATATCTACTGTTCACTATGATTGCGGTTATAGTGCTTGCAAGTTTAGTGGCAAAGGCTCCACACGGAAATGAAGATGAAGATGGATTCCGATTCGTCTGATTTTCTAATAAACCAAATGAAACGAAAATAAAAAAGCCGCCACAAAGACGGCTTTAGAATTACTTATCTGATTATCTAATTTCCATAAACGTTTGAAATTCCGTTTATGTGTTTTGTACTGTCTATAATATTTCCAGCATCATCCACAATTCCAAAATGACAATTCTTACATTCGTTTAATGCTGCATTAAGATGTCCAATTGGTGGTAAACCATGACAGCTTCCACACACAGCTTGTGTCCCATCTACTTGATTCCACTTAACTGAGACATTGTTTCCAATCATTTTATCTTCAGTAAAGATAAATGAATAATCTGATGAATCTTTCGATAGTTCAAAAGCGCCGTGACAGTAAACATTGGCACAAGTGTTAGAACTGAAATCATAAACAGCATCCATTCCATTTTGTGATGCAGCAAGAGTGTTAAAGATAATATCTGCATTACTATCTCCATCAATATGACCGGAGGAATTAAACTGTGCAGGTACTGTGTGACAATTCGTGCAAGAAGCACTTGCGCTCAATGAATTTATAGTAAGATGAGTTAGATGAGCACCTACACCCGGAAAATTAGTAGTTAAATTTCCATCAAGATCACGTGGGGGGAAAAATTCAGATGAATTATTAAAATTGCCATGACAAGTGTTGCAAGCTTCCGGACCTTCCGGCTGTGTATGGCAAGTTTTGCAGGAGGGGCTCGAAACTCCACCTGCGTAAGATACACCATGACATTGTTGGCACTGAAGCAAATTCCAACTGCTGTTTGCAATAAACTTTCCATGAAAATCTGATGCTCCCACGGTAACAATCCCTTCAGTATGAACCTGAATTGCAATATGACAATTCTTGCAGTCTACTTCAGCAGTTCCGCCGGAAAAATCACCTGCGTGACACTGCCGGCAAAGATCAAAACCTTTTCCGTTTGTTCCAACTAACTTTCCATGAAAATCATCCGAAGCTGGATTTAGCACACCTTCCTTATGAATTGTTAAAGAAGGGGGAGTTGAAAGATTTGTTTCAAGTTCGCTGCACGATGAGATTAACAAAGTTGAAACGGTCAATATGAAAACGATGTAATATAAATTTTTTAGATTTTTCATTTTAATTATCTCCTCCATCTGTACCGTGACAATATCCGCAGAACCCTACTCCGGCGGGAGTTGAAGGTGAAGCTGTTGTATGACAATTATAACAAACCGATGCAGGACTATCATGCCAATCGCCATGTGTATCACTCATAAATCCGCCCGGATGAGTTTTGGGATTTGTACCTTTTATACCATCTGTATCTGTATGACATGTGATGCAAGTTGGATCAGCGCCTTGAACATCGTGACAAGATACACAGCTTTCAATATCACGTCGTGCAAGAATAGAATGCTCACCCCCGCCTGTACCAACACCAATTGTGATGAAATTAGATTTTAGATGAGAAGTGGGAACAATTCCGCTGAATGCAAAATCACTACTTTCAGATTGATGACAATCGCTGCAAAATGTTTCTATCTGATGGCAACTCTGACATTCAGAAGTTTTACCTTTAGAATCTATTCCATGAATAAATCTGTAATTCAATTCGTGAACTCGGGTGATTTGCTGCTGCTTGACTCCATCAGTAAAATTATTTGGAACATAAGGCTGATAAAAATCAACTGGATTGTTTGCTTCCGTAATCATTGTTGTACCAACATGACACTCCTGACAGGATGAATTATCATGACACATTACACAATTTGCTTTGAGAGATGACGCATCAAATTTATGCGATCGTGAGAAGTCAGCTACTTTATGATTTTCAGGGATGAGGTTTACAGTTGAGATATGGCAGCTTTCACAAGCATTACTTGCTGTGGATTGTCCGTTATGACAGGAATAACAATTCTCCATAATTGGAAAAGACTGTGCAGCCTGAAAGCTATAATCAACATCTGCAAATCCTTTGTGACAATTATCGCACTGAAGTTTTTGATCGTTCAAATGAAAACTATGATTGAAATAAACTTTACTTTCTTTCTCTTCGAAGCCTTCATAATTTCCATTTAAGTGACAAGTCGTGCATGTTTTTTCATCTTCAACATCGTGACAAACTGAACAATTATCATGATTAGGCAGCAGTCCACTTTTTAATTCAGTACTTTCTATAACCGCCGTGTGACAGGATGCGCAATCCGTAATTTCAATGTGAAGTGAATGAGAAAATTTAATATTCGGGATCTTTTCATCTTCCGGATTAGAAGTGAATGCTGATATTCCTAAAAATCCAAGAATGACGAAAAAGAAAAACAGGTAAATGTATTTTATTTTCATATCATAATAAATTTAGATTAGTGTTAAACCAATAATTCAATTTCAAGAAGAATCTGAAATCATTTTTGTAGATTTCATTATTCATGAATTGCCCTTGAAGATCAAATGATAATGCACTCCAGGGTCTTATGTTTACACCTCCAAGCAAGGTAGTGAGATTATTTTTCTCATCAGCTTCAGATAGTTTGTAACTTGTAAAAGCTATGCCGAGGCTTGGAGTTAAAAATCCTTCAAGAAAAGTATATCCTGTATAAAATGATAAAGCATCTAACTCACCCGAGTAGCCAAGGTTTTTTCTGTAGTTAATTGTTCCATAATTGGTAATTAATCCGAGAGTAATGCGTTGTGAATTATCATCTTTATAAATAACATTTCCAACTTCGCCAAGAACAGAATAATTTTCATTGATTTTATAATCTGCACCAAGTTCAATTTCCTGAGTATTGCCATAATCAAAAACTGAAAAGATTGAATTGTAACGAATCTTTGGCTGTCTGTAATTATAATAAACATTCAATCCAAGATTCTCGATATTTGTAAAGCGACCCACAGCTTCAAATTTAGAAGCTGTTTCAAAATTCAAATCATAATCGAATCTTGTATCTATTGAAAATATATTCTGAAGTGAGTAATCAACTTCGGCAGAAGCAAATTGATATTGATTAGAATTATTTTCAATTAATATATTTATAGGATTAAGATTTTCATCCAACCTCAAAGCATAATAATCCTGAGGCTTAAAATTCTTATTGATATAACTCAAAGCAATTCGAAAATCTTCGATTGCTTCGGTAGTAAATTTTCCACCGGCAATATAGTTATCGCTCCAGTTTTCAGTAAGTTCAAATTTCTGATAAGCAGGAACGTTGCCGCCATAATAGCCGCTAAGTTTGAAATCCTCGTTTTTAAGATCGAGGTTGACACCATCAAACAATCCACCAGCAACACTATTAAATAGAGGCTGTCTCCCAAGTTTAACTGTAGCAATGTCGAATAGATTTCTTGCTTCTAAATAAAGATTGTAGAATCTGAATCTTGGATCGTTTTGCATTTCCTTTGCAAAATCATTTTCAAGATTAAAGTAGCTTCGGAGAGAAAAATTATCCTGATTAATATTCAGGTTAAGCATTTGAAACGATCTGATTGAATTTGCTGACGTTGTCGGAGTATCAAACCTTTCAAATGAATAAATACTAGATGAAAATCTGCCGTTAATAATTTGAGCTTGCAGAAATGCAAGCCCAAAAATACCAAAGCAAATCAAAAAGAATTTTTTATTCATGATTTTAACTTTGTTTAATTAAAGAATATGAATTTACATTTGTGGTTTTGGATGTTTGATCTTTTCCCACATAGAGTCAAGCTTGAATTCTACAAAAGTCGGACTTTCGGGGTTGTGGCAGCTTACACAAAATTCTTCTTTATTTTCATGCATAACTAATCCGTTTGCAATTGCATCTGCTTTGTTTTTCATGATCTTAAGATTTTTATACTCTGAACCGGCACCGTGACAAGTTTCGCACTGCACCCCATCCTCAACTTTGAATTTTTCACCTTTTAAGGACGCATCTAAATTATAACCTGTAGCATGGCATTTTAAACATGCTTCTGTTTCAACTGCTAATGTTGTGTGACCCAGACTTTTTGCAATTTCATTTGCTTTATCAGTCTTTAAAGTATTATATGCCCCGGCATGTTTGCTTGCCTGCCAAACGGCAAGTTGATTACCCTGCTTCTCTGCTTTGTGACAGGTTCCGCAAGTTTGAACACCTACATAGGTAAAAGTTTTTTCTTGTGGTAAAATTGAAATGAACGGGACGAGTAAAAATGAGATAAAAAGAACTAAATTTTTCATAACTCCACCTTATTTTTAATAAGAAATATAAATCATTTTGAATGACAGTAATAAATTACGCATTTAAAAAGAAAGAGTCCAACAAAATTTTTTTTGCTGGACTCTTGAAACATTGAAATCTTGTTTAACTTTATTTTAACAATATCATCTTCTTTACCTGGCTAAAGTCTTTCGCTTCAAGTTTGTAGTAGTAAATTCCTGAAGAGAAGTTTAGAGCATTCCAGGTGATAGAATAATTTCCAACATTTTTATAACCGTCAAGTAATACTGCAACTTCATTTCCGATTGCATCATAAACACTTATCCTAACATTTGATGATTTCGGAATAGAGAATTTGATTTCAGTAACAGGGTTAAATGGGTTTGGATAATTCTGGCTAAGTGAATAAACCTGTGGAATAGTATTCTCGTTTTTAACATCAGTCGGATTGAATTTTTCAATTGCATCTTCGAGAAGTTTGTGAGTTAAGCTTGTATTATGAATTCCGCGGCTGCCTTCACTTTGTGCTGCTTCATAATTATAAAGTGCGGCATTATAATCAAAACCGTAGGCAGAATCGTGAGCAAGATCCGGATCAACAATTGCAAGCTTTGCTTCGAGTACTGCAAGTAAACTATCCGTTGTTGTCTGAACGAATTCTAAATTGAAATAGGAATCAACGTTGGTTGTATCAATTCCAGGTTCAGAATAGAAATCTTCACCATGGCAACCGGCATCTGCGCAAGCCTGGAATCTTGGATTGAATGAATGTCCCGTAGCATAACCAAAATCTCCAACACCAACATTATTTACGTGGCAATTGATACATCTTTCAGTAGCGACAAATGTATGTGGTGAATTAGAATAAGTCTCACCTGGATACTGATATCCAAAATTGGCTGTGCCGCTCAAACACTCCGATGTAGCATGGTGGGGAGTTTCATAAATATTAACTTCTTCGGTTTCAACAGTGTGGCATTCATCGCAAATTACGTGAGAGCCGGTGATAGGTAAGCGAAGCTGTCCCTCGTTCTGATTGCTGTGCGGATCGTGGCAGGCAACGCAAGTGATGTTTTGCAAATCACCATCAGGTTCAAATGTGTAAGGATCATAATTTGGATCATCGAGGTAAGCAACAAAATCCTGAGCGTGATGGCAGCGATAGCAAGCGCCCATTGCAGAACGATCTGTCCAATTTCCAATAAATGAAGGGAACTCAGCATGTTTGGAAGTTTCCCATTCGTCATAAGTTGGATGATGAGAATCAGTGTGACATCTTCCACAGTTTTCGGCAGAATAATCAGGAACATTTACAGACACATTCCAGTGATCGCCGCTAAGAGTGCGCGAAGAAGTTCCGAGTGGATCGTGGCAAGTTTCGCAGCCAACATTTTTCACACGCGCAAAATTGTCCGGATCAGTAATTGTATAGCCTCCCCCATCAATCGAGTCCACATATTCATCAGCACCATAATTGACTATTGATCTATCCCAGCCGGTATTATGGCATTGTAAACAGTCATATCCATAGTAAGGAAGATTCATGGAATCCTGTGCAATTCCATGCTTGGTATAAACCCAATCGTTATAAACCGGTGGTGCGCCACCAGTGTTGTTATGGCAAAATGCACAAGTATTTGCCTGCCCGGGAACACCTGTTCCAAGGTAATAGTTTTGTGAATACGCTGTACTGAAAAGCAGTGTACTCACAAAAAGAATCGTAAAAAATTTTTTCATTTATAGCTCACTCATTTAATGAAACATGTTAATTCAATTTCTCATATACAAATCATGAACCAACATTGAAAGTTCCAATTTGGAAAATATTGGCTAATTCATTTTCAAAATGGAGAATATTTGAAAACAATTTTCTCTAATGATAGAAACAGATAATTGATGATCATTAAGAGTTTTCAATCGTGAATTACCATCCATTAAAAGTCAAGTCAGCAATCCTATCAAATTTTTAGATCGGGTAAAATTATTTAACTTAACACAATAAAAATGAAAGATTAATAAAAATGAAGTTTCAGTTAACCTTAATGGCATTACTCATTATGACAATGGTTGTGCCAGCACAGGATCAACACAGATGGAAACCTCTGCTCCTAAATGCAAACGATAAGCTTTGGTACGATGCTTCAAATCTTGATACTGCGAATACTCAAGTGATGAATGTTTGGATACTTCAGCTCCATAAACCGCCGTTACAATTCGAAGGCATTTCGGGCGATGTTTACCGTTCAAAAACTCTTTACACTATTGATATGACCACTGTAAAATATGGAATTGCAAAAGTTGTGTACTTTGATGTGGAGAATAAAGAAATATATTCATATGATTATGAGCTTGAATCTGCGCCGTTAGAAATTAGATTTCCATACCCTGTTTTAGAGGGTTCATTTATGAATGAACTAATCAAAGAATATTTTAAATTAAAGGGAGAAGATATAGAATAGTATGGGGACTTACATGGATGGAGCAATTTTAGTAAAACAGTCAGAAATTCATGGCTATGGAATTTTTGCTGCTGTTGATATACCGGCTGATTCAATAATTTTGAAAATTAAAGGCGAAGTTATTTCGGAGGAAGAATGCATTTTAAGAGAAGAGCGCGATAATAATGTTTACATATTTTGGTTAGATGAGAAAAGATATATAGATACGGTTAATTCCGAGAAAATAAAATACATAAATCACAATTGTTCGTGTAATTGCGAAGTAATTGATGGTGATGATAAATCTCTCCTGCTAATAACATCTACCGATATTACAGCAGGAGAAGAATTAACAATTGATTATGGATACGAAGAAATTTATGCGAACTGTCAGTGCCCAAAATGCGCATAATTCACTAAACTGATTCTGCTTCTTTTTGCCTATCAGCAAGTTTTGCTGCCTTCTTCTGTATATCATTTAAATATTTTTTTCTTAAACGAATTGAATTCGGAGTAACTTCAACAAACTCATCGTCATTTATCCACTCGATTGCCTGTTCCAAACTTAAGATTCTGGGAGGTTCAAGTCTTATAGCTTCGTCTGCACCTGAAGAGCGCATATTCGAAAGCTGCTTGGTTTTTGTTACATTAACTCCCATATCATTGCCGCGGGAATTTTCACCCACTATCATGCCCTCATAAACTTGAGTACCAGGTGCAATAAAAAAAACAGCACGCTCCTGAAGCTTGAACATTGCATAAGCGGATGCCACTCCCCTCTCCATTGAAACCAGCGCACCTTTTAATCTTTGAGTTATTTCACCTTTGAATGGTTCGTATCCATGAAAATTATGATGCAGTATGCCTGTGCCTTTAGTATCAGTCATAAACTCAGAGCGATAACCAATTAAGCCGCGAGCAGGTATAATGAATTCAACCCTTGTATTGTTGTTGAATGTAATCATATTTTTCATATCTGCTTTTCGCTTGCCCAATTTTTCAATTACAATTCCGACAAATTCATCGGGCACATCAATCAGAACATGTTCCATTGGCTCGGAAACTACATCGGCTATCCTTTTTAATATTACTTCTGGCCTGCTAAGCTGAAGTTCATAATTTTCACGGCGCATATTTTCAATAAGAATAGCAAGGTGAAGTTCACCTCTGCCGCTTACTTTAAATACGTCTGTGGAATCTGTCATTTCAACTTTGAGACTAACATTTGATTTCAATTCTTTGCTTAATCTTTCGTTGATATTTCTTGTAGTAACGTATTTACCTTCTAATCCCGCAAAGGGTGAGTTATTCACCATGAAGTTCATAGCGAGTGTTGGTTCATCAATAGTTACAAAATGTAATTGGACAGGATTAGAGGGATTTGTAATCGTATCACCGATATCAACGTCTTCTATGCCGGCAATAGCGCCAATATCTCCGGCGGTAAGTTCATCACACTCAATTCTTTTTATATTATCGAATGAGTAGAGTTTAGTGATCTTAGCATTAAATTTATCTCTCTCGTGGGGAATTACAAGAACGTTGTCTCCAATTTTCAGTTTACCGCTGTTCACCCTGCCTATTCCAATTCTGCCTAAATAATCGTTGTAATCAATTGCAGAGATCAGCATGGCAAATGGTTCTTTTGAAGTATCTAAGGGGGAAGGAATTCTTTTGGTAATTACTTCAAACAAAGGTTTTAAATCAGTACTCTCTTCTTCAAGAGAAACTTTCGCTATTCCCTGCTTAGCAATTGTATAAACAAAAGGGAAATCAAGTTGTTCGTCACTTGCACCAAGTGCAATAAATAAATCAAAAACTTCATTCAGAACTTCATTTGGCCGGGCATCTTTTCTATCAATTTTATTAATTACGACAATTGGTTTTAATCCTAATTCAAGTGATTTTTTTAAAACAAATTTTGTTTGAGGCAAAGGACCTTCGGCAGCATCAACAAGCAAAAGCACTCCATCAACCATTCTTAAAGTGCGCTCAACTTCGCCGCCAAAATCAGCATGACCGGGAGTATCAATAATATTTATCTTTATATTTTTGTAATGAACACTGAGATTCTTTGCAAGAATTGTTATGCCTCTTTCACGCTCGAGTGTGTTCGAATCCATAATTCTCTTTTCGACTTGCTGATTTTCCCGAAAAGCACCGGTTTGTTTCAACATAAAGTCAACTAATGTGGTTTTGCCGTGATCAACGTGCGCAATTATAGCTATGTTTTTTATATCATTTCTTCGTTTAGTCACAAATTTTCCTTGTAATAATTTAAGTGAGGTGCAAATATAAAGATGAATCGCCGGGTAACCAATTCAATTGCAGATATGTAATCCGGGAAAAGTTTAATTTGTTAACTCAGTATTTCAGTATGAAGTGCAATTTCTTCAAGTATAGATGAAACCTTTAAACATTCCTGCATACTTCCTGAATAAACAATAGCCATCCCTTTAACGTGAACTTCAAAAGCAAATGAACGGGCTTTCTCAAAAGTACATAGTGTGGCTTTTATTAATTGAATTATGACTTCGTCAAATGAATGCCAATCATCATTGTACAATGCTACGCGTGATGCCAACCCAATATCAGTCTGCTCATCCGTGATGATTTCTATTTTAGGTGTTTCAAATGTTTTCGTCGGCATTTAGAAGTAAAATAATTTTTTTTCGTAAAAATATTAAATCTCACTTATAATTTATCTATAATGACTACAGATTAATTGATTTTTCAATCTTCTATAACTATATTTTTTTTCAAAAATAAAATAAAATTGGAGTTCTAATGAAAATAGCAGTTTGTATTAGTCATGTACCGGATACAGCAGCAAAAATAAATATCGGCTCTGATCAAAAATCTATTGATCAGAACGGAGTAACTTATATAATTAACCCTTATGACGAATTTGGAATTGAAGAAGCATTAAAGCAAAAGGAAAAATTTGGAGGTGATTCCGAAGTAATTATTCTTAGTGTCGGCGGCGATGCAAATAAAGAATCAATCCGCAAAGCACTTGCCATGGGTGCTGATAGGGGAATTATTCTGAAAGATGAAAACCCAAAAGATTCATTTTCAATTGCTTCAATTCTTGCAGATGAAATTAAAGCTCTCGGATGTGAACTTGTTTTTTTCGGGAAACAATCTGTTGATTACGATAATTCCATAACGGGACAACTAACTGCCGAGCTGCTTAACTATTCTTGTATCTCTGTAGTAGTCAGTTTGAATATTGATGGTAATAAAGTTTTTGCGGAAAGAGAAATTGAAGGGGGTAAGGAAATAGTCGAATCAAAATTGCCTATTGTTATCACAACTCAAAAGGGGTTGAATGAGCCGCGGTATGCCTCGTTGAAAGGTATTATGTCTGCAAAGAAAAAAGTAATCGAAGAAAAACCCGCTTTGGCTGTAAACAATTTGACCGAAGTAATTAAAATGAGCCGTCCCCCCGCAAAGAAAGCCGGCAGAATTCTTGGCTCAGATAGTTCTGCAGTGCCCGAATTGGTCAAACTCTTACACGAAGAAGCAAAAGTAATTTAAAGGAAATAAAATTTATGATAAAAAATATTTTAGTAGTAATTGAACAGAGAGACGGCAAAATTAAAAAATCTTCTCTCGAAGCTGTAAGTACTGCATCTAAACTTGCATCTGAAACAAATTCGTCAGTACAATCAATTGCTCTCGGCAGCGAAATCGAAAACCTTTCTTCAATAGCAGAGTATGGCGTTTCAAAGATTAATCATTTCAAGAATAGTGATTTACATTCCTATTCGCCATCTGCCTACACAAAAATCATTTCAGAATTTGCAATTCAAACCGGTTCAGATTTAATAATTATTCCCAATACATCTTTTGGAAAAGATCTGGCGCCGCGAATTGCTGCAAGAATTTCTGCAGGTTGTATTATGGATATTATTCATTTCGAAATTTCTGCAGATGAGCTAATCTGCCGAAGGCCTATCTATGCAGGCAAAGCAATGCTTGATGTAAAATTTTTAAGCGAGAAAAAAGTATTGACTCTGCGTCCTAATGTTTTTAAAGCAGAAAAACTTCCCGGATTGTCTGCGGAAATAACTCTGAATGAAGTTACTTCACCTGACCTGACAACACGCGTGACCGAAATAAAAAAATCCGAGGGTAAACTTGACGTTGCTGAAGCAGATATAATTGTCTCCGGAGGACGTGGTGTAAAGGGACCAGAAAATTTCCATTTGATTGAAGAACTTGCTGAAACGCTTGGCGCAGCGGTAGGTGCATCTCGTGCGGTTGTGGACGCAGGCTGGAGATCTCATGGAGAGCAGGTTGGGCAGACAGGGAAAACAGTTTCCCCATCCCTTTATATTGCTTGTGGAATTTCAGGAGCCATTCAACACCTGGCAGGCATGTCTTCTTCAAAATATATTGTAGCAATAAATAAAGATAAAGATGCTCCTATTTTTTCCGTTGCTGATTATGGAATCACCGGAGATCTATTTGAAGTACTGCCAAAATTAACAGAAGAAATAAAAAAGTTGCGTTCATAAAAATTGGAAGAAGATTGCATAAAATTCAATGTGAAATATTAGGTTTATCCACCAGCTCCAATGCTGGTGGAGCGTATGGTCTGCTTTTAAAAGAGATAAATGGAAATCGAAGACTTCCTATAATCATCGGACCTTTTGAAGCTAATGCAATTGTTCTTGAACTTGAAGGCAGCAAACCGCCCCGTCCATTAACTCATGATTTAATCAAAAACTTAATTGATAATCTAAGCGCTTCCGTCCTCGAAATTGTGATTGATGAATTAAAAGACAATACTTTCTATGCAAAAATAGTACTTGAAATTGCAGGTTTGACTAATGAAATAGACTCACGACCAAGTGATGCAATCGCGCTTGCACTTAGAGCAAAAGTTCCGATTTATGTTAACGAAATTGTAATGGAGAAGGCATCGTTCATGCCCACAGAAGAGATTGAAGGTGAACAAGAACCAGAAGATTTATATGATACAGAGGACAAAGCAAAAACTCTAAACTCAAAAGAAGCCAGGATTGCAGCCTTGCAGGATAAATTGCGTGAGGCATTATCAAGTGAAGATTATGAACGAGCCGCCAAAATTAGGGATGATATAAAAAAGCTAACGAGTAATAATTAAAATACTTGCTTCCCGATCTCACACAGTGGACACTTTTGCTTTGAACAATAGTTCCTGAAAAGTTCGATCATTCCCTGATGCAGAATTGTTCGTTTTGAGGCATCCGTTAGTTTAAGTGTATTAGCTACTTCATCCACTAAATGATTATCACTGCCTTGGAAATAATTTGAAAAAACTTTTATCACTTTTTCTGATAAATCTTTTTTTCCGAAAATTTCGAAATAAGATGAGAGAATCGGAAGAATTACATTAACAATTATTTCATCGGCGCGTGATAATCCAATGAAATAATTAATCGGAACTTTTGCAGGTTTATTAAAAACATAATGCTCTCTCCAAAATCCACCGGCTTTTACTATAACGAGTTCTCTTAAATTAGAGGCAATTTGTTTATTTGAATGAGCATGTTCAATGATGCTAATGATACGTGGAAAATAGTTTTCACTAATTATTCGTTTAACAATTTCAGCACCGCCTGCAAGCCTGATAGTTGGAAAATTTTGAGGTCGCAGCTTAAAGAAATGCCATTGATCTTCATTAAAAATCTGACCATCATATTGAAGTTTTACCCCATCCCAGTGCTCTTCAATTTTTCTAAAATACACAGAAGAACTTTCATCCGGCATTTCATAAGTTTGCGGAATAAGTCCGCTAACTTTGAAAAGTGCCGTTTGGATAATTTCAATAAAAAAAGGTGAAGAGGAGAAATTTCTAATTATCGAAAGAGGAAATGCTCTTGCAAGTCTTACCATGATATCTTTATTTTTAGAATAGCCGAGAGCTTCGAAAATACTCTCATACAGAAGCTGTTCCCAATCACTTTTATCAGCGAAATCTTTGTGAGTAAAAGTTTTTTGAAAAAATTCTTCGTCAAGATTATATCTTATGACAGGTTCTCTAATATGCATTTCTTTAATGTAAACTATTTCTTTAAGTCTATTAACATGCTTTACGCATTTTGACTTAAATCTTTCCAGCCCAAGCTGATAAAGAAAATCAAGTTTTTCAGATTCAGATAGTAAAGAATTATCTTCGATGCAGGGCATTTTATCAAGTCGGAAACTTCGCTCATTGACTATTGCCTCTTGAATTTTATTCTTAATACTATCTTCCAAAAAATCCTCAAAGCAAATAGATTGGACTTTTCGCCCATCCTGGGTTACAACATAATTAAGTTTTTTTTCGGCTTGCAGTGTCGCATGCAAAATCACTCTGTTATAGCGATTATTAATATGATGCTTATGAGATTTCCAGTCGGTGTAATTTTTATCAATCTCAACATCACCGGTGAAAGTAAGGTTTCCAATTTTTATTTTTGCATTCTTAAAATCAGGTCCGGCAAGTTCTCTATTTTCCTCGCCGCAATTAATTACTTCAATTTGCTCACCGTCTTTTGTCATTAGGGGTTTGCTGAATTTTTGTGACTTCCAAATTTCATAAAGAAATTTTTCCAGAGTTTTAGATTTACTATCCATTACTTTTTCTCATTAAAATGAAATACTAAATGAATGCTAACTAAAATTAGTAAAATAATTTTCAACTTTTTCATGTGACAATAACGTATCGTTTCAAAATCAAATCACAAATCTCAGAGAATAAACACAGCTAAATACCAACCCATTTTACTATTTCGAACGAGTGAATTTTTCAATTTATATTTCATAAAAATATTTTCAGAAATATTTATAAATTTTAAATAGATAGCATAAAATTGAAAACTCGTACTTCTATTTATCGAACAATATTTTATTTATTTGATCATTCATTTTACATAATTCCTGATTTGCGGCAGAAGCAAAATCAACTCCTGTGCTTTTATAAATTATTCCACGGCTGACATTGATTAAAAAATTAAAACTTAAAACATTCTTAAACTCACGAACAACTTCTGCCAAACTCCCACCCTGCGCTCCAACGCCCGGCAGCAGGACATAAAGATCATCAAATGAATTAATGTTTTCCTTTAATTCACTTAATTGAGTAGCTCCGAATACTATCCCGATATTTTTATTTTTATTCCAATGATTTGCTTTTTCGATAATACGCTGATAAACAAACTGCCCGGAATCAAGTTTTAATTTTTCAAAATCACTTGCCCCGTGATTTGAAGTGAGTGCGAGAAGAAAATTGATTTTATTCGTATAATTCAAAAATGGCTGCAATGAATCCTCCCCCATTAATGGATGGAGTGTTGAAGCATCAAATCCAAAATGATCATAAAGAGCTTTAGCATACATATCAGAAGTATTTCCGATGTCTCCTCTTTTTGCATCTCCAATAATTAGTATGTCTTTAGGGATTTCATTAACCGTTCTTAACAGAGAATCAAATCCTTTTGAGCCGTACCTTTCATAAAATGCAAAATTAATTTTATAAGCTGCTATATTTTTGTAAGTGGCTTCAATTATCTGTTTGTTGAATTCAAATACTGCATCCTTCTTTTTTTTTATATGATCAGGAAGTTTATCCGGATCGGTATCTAAACCGACACAAATGAACTTCTTTTCAATAATATTCTTTTTGAATTTTTCTTGAGCAGTCATTTTTTTTAAGTATAATTTTTTCTTGTTCGATAAACATTAGCGATAATCCCGAGCATAATCATATTGACAAGCAAAGAACTTCCGCCATAACTTACGAAAGGCAGCGGAATACCTATGACAGGCATTATTCCAAGCACCATCCCAACATTTATTATGAAATGAATGAGATAAACAGAAAGGAATCCGATTATTATCAAACTTATAAATTCATCTTTTGTAGATGAAGCAATTTTTAAAACGCGGTAGATTAAAATGAAATATAAAATCAGCACGATAAAACTTCCAAAGAAACCAAATTCCTCGCCTATCACGCAATAAATGAAATCCGTCCATTGTTCAGGAATAAATTGCAGTTGGGTTTGATTGCCATGCAAAAATCCTTTACCAAAAATTCCACCGCTGCCTATTGCAACTTGCGCTTGAATTGCATTGTAGCCGGCACCTAAAGGATCAGAGTTGGGATCAATAAATGATTTAATTCTGTTTTGCTGATGAGGGCTTAGTGCATGATAAACCACGTCGGTAAAAAATCCTGCACCAAGATTTAAGGCAAATATCGAACCGCTAAAAAAAATATCCTGCTTAAAGAAGATTAGAAGTGCTACAACTATTATAATTGCGCCAATGAAAAAGTAATTTCCAAACAAAGATGACACAGCAACAAAGCCCGGTGATAAAACTACGAATAAACCGAATACACTTATTCCTTTCCAAAAAATCATCATCAATATTAGTCCGCAGAATACAATCGAAGTTCCCATATCAGGTTCAAGAAGAATAAGTGCAACAGGAAATAGACCAATTGATAATGAGATCAGAATATCTTTGAAGGATTCTATGTTTGATTGTTGACGGGAAAGGTAAGCAGCCATTGCCAATATGGTTCCAACTTTTGCAATTTCCGAAGGTTGAAAACCAACTGATCCGAACCCGAACCAGCTCTGTGCGCCTGAAACTTTTTTGCCAACAACGAAAACCAGCATCAGAAGGAGGATGGAAAGTATATATGATGGAACCGCTGCTATTTTAAAACTATTAGTCGGAAGCGAATAAATAATAAAAAAACATATTAGTGAAATAATTGACCAGGTTAATTGTTTATCGAAATTGCCACTCGCAGTCGGATGGTTTACAGTAGAGCTGTAAATCACAATAAGACCTATTCCAATCAGCAATAAAGCAGAACCGAATATGCCAAAGTCAAAACGATCTCCAATTTTATAATCAATTTGCATTGTTCAACTTTAATTTTTTACGCTGTCGGACTTGACAATATTTTCAGCATCCTTTTTTAACTTATCCTTCATCAAATATGCTTCAATCATTTTTTTTGCTATCGGTGCCGCCCAGGTTCCGCCAAAGCCAATATTTTCAACAACAATTGCAAAAGCTATTTTGGGGTTTTTATAAGGTGCAAAGCCGATAAAAAAAGCATGGTCCTTTCCATGAGGATTTTGAGCTGTTCCTGTTTTACCTGCAATTTCAATTTCACTCATCCTGATACTTGTTGCCGTTCCACTTCCATTAACAACAAGAAACATCCCTTCCTTTACAAGATCAAAGACCGATTGTTTAACCCCCGTATTAATCTCCTTGAATTTGTAAGGAATTATTTTTTTGGTTTTCTCATCAAGATAACCTTTAACAACATGCGGCTCAAAAGATTTTCCATTATTTGCAATCAATGCTACATATTCTGCAAGCTGCAAAGGTGTCACGCTTACCTCTCCCTGCCCGATTGCAAGACTTGCCATAATACTTCGAGGCCATTTTTCGCCATAAATTTTTTTATAATAATCTTCATCTGGAATAAAACCTGCGACTTCCTCACCGATATCAATACCCGTTTTGTGACTGAAGCCAAATTTTTTAGCGTAGGCATTCCATTTATCCAACCCTATTTTATAAATAAGATTGTAGAAAAAAGTGTTACAGGATTTTTCGATTGCATGAACTACATTTAAACTTCCGTGTGAACCATGACACTTGAAGAATCTGCCGAAGGTAAAACCACCGCCGCAATAAATAGTAGTTTCGGAGGTAATAACTCCTAAATCAAGCGCAGCAATTGCAGCAAGAATTTTAAAAGTTGAACCCGGAGGTTTAACAGACAAAGTCGCGCGATTAAAAAGTGGAATTTCAGGATCATTGTATAGTTGATCAAGATATTCTTTGCTTGTAACATAAGAGAATTGATTCAAATCATAACCGGGGGAACTAACGAGTGCGAGTATTTCACCTGTGGAAGGATCTATTGCAACAACAGCCCCCTTTTTCCAATCAATTCCTGTTCAGCAACTCGCTGCACATCAGCATCAATTGAAAGAACAAGATCATGCCCCTTGATAGAGTTAACATCATCCTGCCCATCATTAAATTTTCCAATTTCTTTTCGCTTTGAATCAACGAGTATATATTTATCTCCTTTAATTCCTCTTAATTCTTTCTCGTAAGTTTTTTCTACTCCTGTATAACCGATGTAATCGCCGGGGTTGTAGTATTCATTTTCTTTTTCAAGCAGCTTTGCCGAAATTTCTTTAGCATAGCCAAACAGATGAGAACCAGCTACACCGGCAGGATAACCGCGCTGCATTTCAACTATGTAGTCAACACCCGTTAGATGCTCGCTGTTTTCTTCATACCATGAAATAACCTCGAAACTAACCCCCCGTTTCACTCTTATCGGTACATACTTTGAATAAATACGATTATTGTCCAGAATTTTATCAATATAACCAGAATCAACCTGAAGTATCGCTTCGATTGTTCTACTTAATTTTCTATCATAATCAGCAGGAGTTATTCTTAAGGTGTAGGCAGGGATATTATCAACAAGTACTTTTAAGTTGCGGTCAAAAAACACACCACGAAAAGGAATTTGCTCGATTGCCTTAATGCTATTGCCGGCTGATTTCTGATCGAATTCCTTTTGATTCAAAATTTGCATTTGAAAAAGTCGAAAACTAAGAAAACCAAAACATGCTATGATAATAAAATATAGAATCGACTTGCGATGAGAAGAGCCAAAATTTATCTCGTTCATCTGATACCGCCGCGTGGAGAAAATAGAAGCAAAATGGTTGATATAATGGAAGTGTACAAAGCAGGCATCAATCCCTGCTCAAATAATAGCAGCAAAACATTACTGCTTAAATCAATACTCGAAAAGAAAGAATAGATTATCGAATCTACTGATGCACAAAGAAGAACAATCAGACAAAATAAAAACGATCTTAAATATTGATCTCGTTGTGTCTCTTTAGAAAAATAACCGGCAGTAAATCCGGCAATTGTTTTGGAGATCATTGCACTTCCAATTAATCCGCCGGTAATCAGATCGAATAAAAAACCGAAAATAAAACCTAATACTGTCCCATAAATTTGCCCATGCTGAAGCGTATAATAAACAAGTATGATCAGTAGTAAGTCCGGTACGCTGCCGTTAAGCGAAAATAACGGAACAACCGTAACCTGAATTAATAGAAGTGGAAAGAATAAGATAACTGGAAGTATATAGCTTAATCGCATAGGTTATTTACGATTATAAAAATTCATTTCGAGATATTCCTTTTCTTTACTTTGAACTATCCCAAGCACAAACACATTTTCTGTTTTGTCGAAATCCACAAATGATTGAATTACAATTTCGTTAAATATGCCAGTCTCCAAATTTTTTAACCCCTTCACAACACCGACCGGAATGGCTGCCGGAATAATCGAGCTTAAATCTGATGTGATTATCCTATCCCCTTCCTTAAAATCGTACGTCTTTGGTACATTAACGATTGCAAATTCAGATCCATTCCATTTCATTACACCATCCACCCGACTTCTTTCATCTTTCACTGTAATTTTAAGGTCAACATTCTTCAATGTCCGAACGACGGAATAATTATCCGAGACTAAATAAACAATCCCTATTAATCCTGCATCATTTAAAACAGGCATTCCAACTTTAACCCCTTTTTCATTTCCAACATTTAAGGTAAAAGATCCCTGAAATTGATTTAGAGACTTAGAAATTATCGCGGCAGGAATTAGAGGTTGATTAGCTGTATCTTTTAATCCAACAAGACCTTTCAATTCTTGATTCTGAATTCCATACTGCCTCAACTTGCTTACTTCGAGCATAAGATCAGCATTCTTGAATCTCAGCCTCTCATTTTCATTTCTAAGAGATGAAGTGTTGATAATATCTGAGAAAATTGAGGAGACAGCAGCGAAGCTTCCGAATGCCACAGCCCGGACATTTTGCAATTCAGCCTTGTTGTTAAGGGATAGTGTGATAAATGAAATGACAAGTAATAAAATTAGAATGAAATATTCTTTGAAATTAGACCATAAATATGATATCAGTCTGAACATTAATATCTTCTATTACGTATTAAAACCTTCGAATAATGATTAAGATTATCTATAACTTTTCCTGCACCTCTAACAACTGCGGTTAATGGATCTTCAGCAACGTGCACGGGCAGATTAGTTTCCATTCTGATTCTTTCATCTAAACCTTTTAAGAGGGCACCACCCCCTGTTAACATCACACCTCTATCAAGAATATCTGCAGAAAGCTCCGGAGGCGTGCGCTCAAGAGTTCTGCGGACAGCATCAACTATTTGAGTAACAGCTTCGTTTAAAGCTTCGCGAATTTCTACCGAGCTGACCTCAGTTGTCTTTGGAATACCCCCGACCAGGTCTCTGCCTTTTACTTGTATAGTAATTTCTTCTTTCAACGGAACAGCCGAACCAACTTCACATTTAATGGCTTCTGCTGTTCTTTCGCCAATTAAAATGTTATGATTTTTTTTAAAGAATTGCATTACGGCATTATTCATTTCATCGCCCGCAATCCGAATGGATTCTTCATTCACTATTCCTGATAAAGCAATAACTGCTATTTCAGTTGTTCCACCTCCTATATCAATTATCATACTTCCAACAGCAGCTTCGACATCGATTCCAATTCCGATTGCCGCTGCCATTGGCTCAGCAATCAAATGAACTTCTTTAGCACCGGCATGTTCGGCGCTGTCTCTAACTGCTCGCTTCTCAACTTCGGTAACACCGCTCGGAACTGCCACAACAATCCTTCTGCTTGCTATTGCCCCTGCCCTGACTTTCTTAATAAAGGCACGAATCATTCCTTCGGCAATTTCAAAATCTGCAATTACTCCATCGCGCATTGGTCTGGTGACTTTTATCTCCTTGTGCTCTCTGCCTTGCATTTCCTTTGCTTTGTTTCCAAGAGCAATGATACGTTTTGTATTTTTATCAAATGCAACGATCGAAGGTTCGTTCAACACTATCCCCTTCCCTTTGACATAAATAAGAGTATTGGCTGTCCCCAAATCAATTGCAATATCAGTAGAAAATAAATCGAAAATTCCCATTAGTCCTCTTAATGTTTAAAGTGTCTTATTCCTGTGAATACCATTGAAATTTTATTTTGATTAGCTGCATCTATAACTTCTTTATCCCTCACCGAGCCTCCTGGTTGAATAACTGACACAGCTCCGCATTTAATAATTTCTAGAAGTCCGTCTGCGAATGGAAAGAATGCATCGGATGCAGCAACCGAATCTCTTAAATCAAGTCCATGCTCTTTTGCTTTGATCGCGGCTATTTTCACCGAATCTAAGCGGGACATTTGCCCTGCCCCAACAGCAAGGGTAGTTTTATCTTTTGCAAAAACTATTGCATTCGATTTTGTGTGTTTAGAAACTATCCACGCAAATTTAAGATCTTCCATTTGCTTTGCAGTTGGCTTTACATCAGTTACGGTTTTTAATTGATTATCTACTAAGCTAATACTATCAGAATCCTGAGCGAGCACTCCGCCGGGAATATTTTTATAGTTCATTTTTGGTGATGAGTGTGACACAGGTTTTAGCTGCCTGATCAGCCGTCTATCTTTTTTCTTAAGTAAAATATTTACTGCACCTTCGGTAAATTCGGGCGCACAAACAATTTCTAAAAATATTTCATTTAGCTTTAAGGCTAAATTTTCATCAATCACAAAACTTGTAACTACAATTCCACCAAAGGCAGAGACCGGATCACACTTTAAAGCTTTTACGTAAGCATCAAGGGGGTTGTTTCCAATAGCTGCACCTGCAGGATTATTGTGTTTAATTATTGCGCATGAATTTCTACCAAGATCTTCGGTCAGTTCAACCGCTGCTACCAAATCTAAAATATTATTGTAAGAAATCTCTTTGCCATGGAAAACATCGAAGTAAGAATTAAATTCTCCAAAGATTAAAGCCTGTTGGTGGGGGTTTTCTCCGTAGCGGAGGTCTTTTTCTTTTTTATAATTTATTCTAAAATAAGATTTCGGCAGTTCAAATTTATTTTCGAGGAAGTTTGCAATGTGAGTATCGTAATTTGCTGTGTGCGAAAAAGCTTCAACTGCAAGTGCCCTTTTTGTTTCAAAACTTACCTCACCCTTCTTCAATTCTTTGATGAAAGAATCATATTGATCAGGATTCGTAAGTACTGAAACAAATTTATGATTTTTTGCCCCCGCTCTGATTAGACTTGGACCGCCAATATCAATATTTTCAATACATTCTTCCAAAGTAACATTTGGTTTCTTAATTGTCTCAACGAAAGGATAAAGATTAACACAGACAATATCAATTGGATTTATATCAAATTGACTAATCTGATGCAGGTCGTTTTTATTATCTCTTCGATAAAGTATTCCGCCAAATATTTTAGGATGAAGAGTTTTAACACGACCGTCAAGAATTTCAGGAAAGCCCGTCAGGCTGCTTATCTCGATCACTTCTATGTTTGCCGAAAAAAGTAATTTGGCGGTATTTCCTGTCGCAATGATTTTATAACCTTCAGAGATTAATGCTGTGGCAAGCTCAAGTATTTTTAATTTATTGGATACACTTAGTAAAGCAAACTTTTTCAATTTAGTTCCATTTTTATCAATAAGTTACTTGAACTCTTCCGTTCTCAAAACGGATTCGATTTTCGTAAAACATTTTTATTACATTCGGTAATAGTTGGTGTTCAACTTCTAAAACACGTGCTGCTATTTCTTCCGGAGATTTAACATCCGAAATATCAACACATCTTTGAGCAATAATTTTTCCAGTATCATAAGATTCATCAACAAAGTGAACGGTAGCTCCCGATACTTTGCAAGATGAATCAAACACTGCTATGTGAACTTTCATTCCATACATCCCCTTCCCACCAAATGAAGGAAGCAATGCCGGATGAATATTAATAATTCGATTCTTGTAACTGTTTGTTATTTCAATTGGAACAATTTTAAGATAGCCTGCAAGAACAATTAACTCAATATTGTTTTGGTCGAACAAATTTAAAAGTTCATCAATCGCTACTCCCCCCTGCTTGGTTCCTAAAGTGTAATGAGGAATAGAATTATTTTTTGCTATTTCAAACGCCGGACAAAAAACTTTATCGCTGATGATTAAAGCAACTTCAACTTTATTCTTTAATTCTGCGGAATTGATAATTGCATTTAGGTTAGAACCTCTGCCGGATACAAAAACGGATATTTTCACTAATTATTTTTACGAATTAAAAGTGATCAAAATTACTTAATTGAAATACAATAAGCAATGAATTATAACCTTTTTCAAAGATTTTATTTATTTTTTACTATTTATTCTTCTATTAGGAGAAGGAATATCTACTATAACCACAATGCATATTTAACTGTTTAATTTCAGAAAATTTTTGAATTTACTTAAGCAGTTCGATTACACCTTCTAAGGGAGGCTAAATATTATTTTTAGTAGGGAAAATTAATAGTACCAAATTTTTTATCATAATAGAGACTAATTATCAATGCCCGCTTTTGGGTCCAACATTGAATGTGTAACATTAGTGATATAATTATTCTTAGAGACTTCTGAAAATTTAGATCAATAGTTCTTGTCATTCCCATGCCAATGCCACGGGAATCCAGGAAGAAATTAATAGATTTCCGTTTTAACGGAAATGAAATTTTGTATCAATGCCATCAGAGTCTCTCTTTATAAATAACCAAATTTAATGCTTTGAGGTATCTTAAGATTTTTGATTTTATTTTTGCAGGGAAATGACAATCCAATTCAATGGTGCTGAGCTAAGAAGCATCACTGAGAACAATGGCACGGAAGACATCAGATTAGAAGCGACTTAGATAATTATTAGCAGCGTAAGATTAGCGTATCATTAGCGTATGATTAGCGTTTCATTAGCGTAAGAATAGCGTATGATTAGCGTATCAATAGCGTATGTTGAATGTATATACTTTTGGTTCTCAATATAATTCATTGTGAACAAGGCAGGGAAAGAACTTTAACAGAAAAAATAAATTTCTATTAATAATTACTCTTTAAATATACAATTTTGCCATCTCTAGTAAAAATTATTTCAGAATCATTTCTTTGAATCAATTTGAACTATCTTTATTTTTCCCGCAAAGGTTGGTAGTAAATAGTCAACCGGATTTTGTAAATATGTTTGATAAACCTTTTTGTGGATAAAACATTTAAGTTGAAGTAAAAAATGATGTTAAGTTTAAAAGTAATAATTTAATATTTGAGAAAAGATAATGTTTTGAGCCCCTTAAACATCAACGAAAAAGAAACCCGTTACTCTATTATAGACCCGCTTCTAACAAAAGCAGGCTGGAACCTCGCCGATCATACCCAGGTTGGATTTGAAATCCCCGTTCAGAATTATGACAAAACTCGTGTAACTGGATTTAGTGATTACTGTTTGTTTAAAGCTAATGGTGATATTCTTGCTGTAATTGAAGCTAAAAGGACCAGTCGTGATCCAAGAGTAGGTAAGCAGCAAGTACTTGAATATGTTGAGGAGTTAGAAAAGAAACAATCGTTCCGCCCATTTGCATTTATGAGCAATGGTGACGATACTTTCTTCTGGGATTCTGAAAACACTGCTGAAAGACACGTTGCCGGATTTTTCTCTCGCAAGAATCTTGAACGACTGTTACATCTTAAACAGAATCGTAAACCACTTAACTCAATCCAGATAAAAGAATCAATTGTAAATCGTTCATACCAGGTTGAAGCTATAAGACGAATAGCTGAAGCACTTGATGTTAAAATGAAACGTAAAGCTCTTCTTGTAATGGCTACAGGTACAGGAAAAACCCGTACTATTATGGCTCTTATTGATGTTTTACTTAAGGCTAATGCTGCACAGAAGATCTTATTCCTTGCCGACAGGGATAGTTTAGTAACTCAGGCTCTTACTGATGGATTTAAACAGCACTTGCCAAATGAGTCAAGAACCAGGATTAGAACTTATGACCTTTCGACTGATGCTCGTGTGTATGTTTCTACTCTTCAGACGCTAGAGCTTTGTTACAATAAATTTACTCCCGCCGATTTTGATGTTATTATCTCAGATGAATGCCATCGTTCCATCTATAATAAGTTTACTGATGTGCTTGCATACTTCGATGCTGTACAAATAGGATTAACTGCTACTCCTGCTGAGTTTATTGAACGTGATACTTTTAAGTTCTTTGACTGTGATGGTAAGACCCCTACATTCCTTTATCCCTTTGATGATGCAGTTAAAGAAAAATACCTGGTGGATTTTAATGTGTATGCTGCTCAAACTAAGTTCCAGAGAAAAGGCGTTAAAGGTATTGATCTCTCAGAAGAAGAAAAATCAATATTGCGTTCAAATGGAATTGATCCGGATGAACTAAACTTTGAAGGTACTGATCTTGAAAGAAAGGTAACTAACAAAGATACTCTTCGTGCCCAGTGGGAAGAGTTTATGGATAATTGTTTGAAAGATAAATCAGGACAATACCCAGGTAAGACAATTGTCTTTGCAGTTACCCATAACCACGCAATGAGATTGTCAGAGACATTCAACGAAATGTTCCCGCAATTTCCTAATCTCGTTCAGGTTATTGATTCCAAAATGGAAAGGGCAGACGTACTGCTTGAAAAATTCAAGAAAGAAGATATGCCCCGGATTGCAATCTCTGTTGATATGCTTGATACCGGAGTTGACATCCCCGAGATAGTTAATCTTGCTTTTATGAAACCTGTTAACTCTCAGATTAAATTCTGGCAGATGATTGGCAGAGGTACAAGAAGCCACGAAGCTTGTAAAGTTTATGACTGGCTACCAAACGGTATTAAGGAAAGCTTTTTAATTATAGACTACTGGCAGAACTTTGAGCAAGTTAAGATTGATGATACTAATAAACAGGTTCCGATAAGAGTTACAATTTTCAATACTCGTCTGGCTAAACTCCAAATGTTTTTAGGTGATCAGGAAAGTGATGATGCAAAACGTATTATAAATAACTTACGTTCTGATATAACAGATATTCCTCTCGATTCATTCTCGGTGCATAAGGTGTATAAAGATGTTAAGGATGCCTGGCAAAATGATTTCTGGAATTTTATTACTCGCGATAAGATCGAATTTCTAAGATTAAAAGTTGCGCCGCTTTTAAGATTTGTTCCGGGAATGAATAACGATGAAGCTTTCTTTATTAGCAAGATGGAAAGACTTGGACTGAACTTCCTGCAAAGAAAAGATTTGGCTACTGCAATTGATTCAATCAAAGAAGATGTTTCGATGTTGCCAACAAACCTTGCGCAGGTTGCTCAACATATCCGTGTTATAAATGATTTATTAACCAATAAATTCTGGCAGGAAGCTAACCTCACTAAGATTGATGAAACTAAAGAAACTCTCGCTCCGATAATGAAATACAAAATGCCAAGACCTTCTTTGGTTATTGAACTTGGACTTGATGATATTATTGAATCACGCCGCTGGGTAATACTCAGAAAAGATAACCAGAAAGTTTACATTGAAGAATATAGAAAACGAGTTGAGGCAAAGATACTTGAACTTGCAGAAAAGCATCCTGCAATTATAAAACTTAAAAAGGGTGAAGCTCTTGGTATTGATGACCTGCTTGATCTTGAACTTACACTTAGCAAAGAATTAAAAGTAGAAGATATTTCTCTTGATGAAGAAAATATGTTAAAAGCTTATGGAGTTAAAGTTGGCAGCTTTGTTGATTTCTTAAAGCACGCATTAAACATTGAGAAGATACCAAGTTATGAAGATGTTGTTAAAAAAGCTTTTGATGCTTTCATACTTGAACACAATTACAATGCAGATCAATCTCGTTTCTTAAGGGCAGTGCAGAATGTATTTGTTCAAAGAAGAAAACTTGAACCGGCAGATCTATACGAAGAACCCTTCACAAACTTTGGAAGTAATGCAGTTGATAAATTATTTACTGAAGATGATGTAAATGAATTGGTAGTGTTAACTAAGAAATTGGTGGCTTAAGGAACTCACCCTAAATCCCTCTCTTATAAAGAGAGGGACTTGTTAGTGGTAATGACTTTATATTTTATTTGCCGACAGGAGAAATTGATGTTACGTTTTAAATTGATTATAAGCCTCTCTCTTACTAAGAGAGAGGTTGGAGTGAGTTAAAAATGAGCTTAAATAGCAGAAAAAAATTAGTTGAAGTTGCAAAGGTTGTTTGCAGAGATTTAAGAAAACGAGCTACGGATTCAGAAGAAAAACTTTGGGAACAGTTAAGGAACAGACAATTATTGAATAAAAAATTTTACAGGCAGTATCCGATATTTTATGATTTGACCGGCAGAGAATCTTTTTTTGTAGCTGACTTTTATTGTTATGAAGAAAAATTAATAATTGAACTCGATGGTGAGTATCATAAATATAGATTGACAGAAGATATTGAAAGAACACTTATATTAGACAGGCTTGGATTAAAAGTAATAAGGTTTAAGAATAATGAGGTTGAAGGAAATATCAATGCTGTTTTGGGAAAAATAACAGAAGAATTATTAACTCATCCCAGCCCTTCTCTTAGTAAGAGAAGGGCTTATTAGAGAACATGACAGAAAATCGTATATGCTGACAGAACAATTAATAAAAAGTTTTATATTGACAACAAGTCTCTCTCTTGGCAAGAGAGAGATTAGAGTGAGTTCGAACCCATTTACAAACTTTGGAAGTAATGCAGTTGATAAATTGTTTACACAAGAAGATGTGAACGAGTTGGTTGAATTGACAAGGAAACTAGTAGAAAAAAATATTATTGGAGTGCTTAAAGATGAAAAAAAACACCATATTTATTTTAGCACCTGAAGCGAAACAACCACCTAAGCCCATTCAATCATTGATTGATGATTATAGAGAATCCATTGAAACTCTTGAAAGTGAGTTTAATACTCCATTCACCCTATTTCAAGATGGAAAAAGTGAGGCATATTATATCGATTGCCATATCTCAGCTTTGACAGTTAAAGACAAACTTGACTATGAAGCATCTCTGGATCCCGACGAGCAAGATGAAATTAAAGCGAATCGAGAGTTTCTCCCTCTTCACAAGTTATTCTTAAAAATGCAAGATGATGCTAAAAACGGTCGGCAGTTTAATGATATTATAGTGGAATACATACCAAATAGTCATCGTCCAGAAAAACCATTAAAAATTTATGGAGGACAACATAGGTCTCTGTCGATAGAGGAGTCTATAAAACAAGGTCTTAACCGATATCACGGATTTAGAGTTTATTTTGCTCTCTCTGTTACTCAGCGTAACGAAATTGCACACGTCTCGAATGCGAATATTAATGTCCCATTAGATTTATTAGATAGGATGCAAGAGACTGTAATAGGACCAGAGCTTAGGAAGTGGTGCAAAAAAATAGGTTTGCTTTCTAAAGATTTTGCTGAAAAGAAAAATAATGAAGGTATTATAACAGCAAGACTTGCACGAACTTTTGTTGTGAACTATTTCTTAGGTGCCTCTCAAAATGTAATCGAGAATCGAGTATATAGTAGTCTAATTGGAAATGAAGTTAACGATGTTTACCTCAATTGGGACAGAGCAAAGAGGATATCTAATCTAAATGATTCTAAATTATTGGAAGCGGGTGAGCAATTTACAAGACTTCATAAAAAGCAAATTGATAAAGTGAAGAAGGATGCTGAACTTTCAAAAACTGCTGAATTTAGGACTAAGGCCCTAACCCCAAGTATAATTTCTGCTTGGGCATATGTGGCCGGTATACTCCAAACAGATCGGAAGAGATTAGAAAAAGTCTTTAAACTACCTGATAAAACGAAGAGCACTAATCCACTATCCGCAAAAGAAATGTCTGAATATAAGCATCAATCCGACCCTAAAACTTATAGGGGCTTAGGCACGCGAACTGATAAAAAGGAACGTGGTAAATTAATACAACTGTTTTTATTGTATTCGGAAAAGCAAGAAAATTCTCTTACTCCAAACCTTATTGATGCAGCTGTATCGACATTTCTAACTCAATCGCTGGCGGAAGAAGCCAAGAAAAAAATGGCAAAAGTAAAATGATTAAAAAAAGTTATAAAGTCGTTGATTTAATTTTTTCATTGTTTGAGGACAGTAAATTCTTTCTTAATCAGGCTAAAATAAATAATGCTAATGATAATATATCTGAAAGGTACTCTAGAGCAAGTGTAATTGTATCTTGGGCGGCATTCGAAGGATGGATCAATAAAACTTGTGATGATTTTGCTGAAACAAGTACAAGCTTATCTGTTTCAGAGTCTGGTTTTTTAAAAGAAAAAAAAGTTGAACTAAAAAACGGTGAGTTTGTAGTTAGTAGAATTGATAAATATGAAACAACTGAAAATAAATTAGAATTTCTACTCAGGAAATTTACGGATTCTAAAATAGATAAATCGCAGATATACTGGCAAAATTACAAGTTTAGTAAAGATCTACGAGATAGTATAATGCATCCTAAAAAAAGTAAATCGGCTTTTATAGATATTCAATCCGCGGAAACAAACTTCAATACACTTAAATATTTCATTGACCTATTATCAAGAAAATTATATAACAAAAAATTCTATTTATAATTCCCATGCTCACCAACTCCACAACACTAAAACAAAAAATAGATGCACTCTGGGACAAGTTCTGGTCTGGTGGAATATCAAATCCACTTACTGCTATTGAACAAATGTCTTATCTGATATTCCTAAAACGGCTTGAGGATAATGATAATACAAATGCTGCAATGGCAAAGAGACGAAACGAAAAATTCATTTCCGTATTCAAGGGTAATGAAAAATGCAGATGGTCTTATTGGTCGCAATTACCCGGCGATCAGATGTTAAAACATATTCGCGATACAGTTTTTGAATTCCTTCGTAATCTTGGTTCTGAAACGAGCACATTTACACAGCATATGCAGGACGCATATTTTGCTTTGCCAAAAGCTTCTTTATTACAGGAAGCAGTAAGTATAATTGATGATCTTCATATCACTGAGCAAAATATCGATGTTCAAGGTGATCTTTATGAATATCTTCTCGGACAACTTGCAACTGCTGGCAAGAATGGACAGTTCAGAACTCCGCGCCACATCATTAGAATGATGGTTAAACTTGTTGATCCTAAAATCGGTGATAGGGTTTGTGATCCAGCCTGCGGTACTTCGGGTTTTTTATTCAACGCCTATATGCACATACTGGAACAGAATACAAGCAAAGATGTTCTTGATTATGATCAAGAGGGAATACCGCATCATTTAATCGGTGACAAGATTACTGATAAAAAGCTTTTTAAATTTCTAAAGACCCACGCACTTACTGGTTATGATTTTGATTCTACTATGACACGTATCGGTGCTATGAACTTAATGCTTCACGGAATTGATAATCCAAACATTAGATACACAGATACACTTTCTAAGTCATACAATGATAAAGAGATATACGATATTGTTTTAGCTAATCCGCCGTTTAAAGGTTCAATCGATGAAACAGACGTAAACCCAAGATTTAAAACCAAAACTAAAAAGACTGAACTTCTTTTTGTTGAGTTGATTTACGATCTGCTTGTAACAGGTGGAAGAGCAGCAGTTATCGTTCCCGATGGAGTATTGTTTGGAACAAGCACCGCCCACATTGATGTACGTAAAATCCTGATTGATAAATGTAAGCTCGAAGGTATTATCTCTATGCCTTCAGGAGTATTCAAACCATATGCAGGTGTATCAACTGCAATTGTAGTTTTCCAGAAAGGTGGCATTACTGATAATGTTTGGTTCTACGATATGGAAGGTGATGGATTTACTCTTGATGATAAGCGAAATAAATCCGATAAGAATGATATACCCGATATTATTAAACAGTGGCAGAATAGACACACCCCTAACCCCTCTCGAGAGGGGAATAAGAAAATAGTTGTTGTTGATGTTAAGGATATTAAAGCCAATAAATACGATCTCTCAATCTCCAGGTACAAAGCTGTGGAGTATGAAGAAGTTGTTTATGAAAAACCTGACGTGATAATGGAAAAGGTTTTGAAGTATGAGACAGAAATTGCCAAAGATATTTCTGAGATAAAGAAATACTTAGGTAAATAAGGAACTAATCCCAACCCTTCCCTTGCAAAGGGAAGGGCTTATTAGAAAAGATGACTTTACATTTTATATGCTGACAGAAGAATAAATGAGATGTTTTATAATGAAAATAAGTCTCTCTCTTTTTAAGAGACAGATTAGAGTGAGTTCGGAGATTTACTTTGGTTAATAACAACTGGCAAAATATAACTTTTGTGTTCTTGTTTTACTCCCATCTCTTTGCAAGAGAAGGGCTGGGGATGAGTTCCCTGAGAGACAAATATGAGTAGCTTACCAAACAACTGGCAGATTAAATCTTTAGGTGAGGTTGCTTCTATTACTGCTGGACAAGGTGCTCCTCAGGGTGATGAAAACTTTTCAGATAAAGGTTATCCTTTTATTCGGGCAGGTTCATTAGAAAATTTAATGAATGGAAGTAACTACGATCAATTAGAAAAAATTGAAGAAGAGAAAGCGAAAAAACATCATTTAAAACTTTTCTTAGAAGGATGTATCCTTTTTGCTAAAAGTGGAATGTCTTCAATGAAAGATCGTGTTATTGTTTTAAAGTCATCTGCTTATGTCGTTTCGCATCTTGCTGTGATTCAACCTAATGAAAACTTAGATTCAAAATATTTGGCTCATTGGCTGGGTTTTTTTAAACCAAGTAGATTAATTAAAGATGAAAGCTATCCTTCAATTAGTTTAGATACTGTCTCAAAGATTAGTGTGCCATTCCCACCACTCCAAATCCAAAAACAAATTGCTGAAATATTAGAACAGGCAGACAAAGCAAAACAAAAACGCAAAGAAGCAAACAAACTAACAGATGAATTTTTGCAATCAGTCTTTATAGAAATGTTTGGAGATCCGGTGAAGAATCCGAAAGGGTGGGAGATAAAATCATTCGATCAACTAGTTGAGAAGTTTCAGTATGGAACTTCAATAAAATCTTCTCTGGATGGTATTCCAGTACTTAGGATTCCTAATATCATTCAAGGAGTTCTTGACTTAAGTGATTTGAAGAATGTTAAGCTTTCAGAGAAAGAAATGCATTCATTAGTTCTTAATATCAATGACATTTTGTTTGTTCGAACAAATGGTAACCCTGATTTTGTTGGACGATGCGCATTATACAATTTAACTGGTAAATACGTATTTGCATCTTACCTTATTCGAGCAATAGTTAGAAAAGAAAATGTAAACTCAATGTTTTTAGTTTATTTGTTAGGCAATTCAGATTATAGAAATGTAATTAGAAGTAAGTGTTCAACAACAGCAGGACAATTCAACATTAATACAAAAGGTTTAGGTGGTTTGCCAATAATTTTACCTCATATTTCTCTCCAGCAACAATTTGCAGAGATAGTAAACAAAACAGATGCATTAAAAGAAAAACAAAAACAATCAGAGCAGGAGTTAGGAAATCTTTTTCAAAGCTTAATGCAAAAGCATTTAAAGGGGAGTTGGTGTGAACTCATCGCGTACCCTTCTTCCCGAAATCGAGATCTTCGACTTCGAAGAGAAGGGATTATTGGTTTTGCTGTCGCAACATTTTGTATGATGTCAGAGGAAATAATTGAAAGTTTTATAATGATAACAAGACTCTCTCTTTTCAAGAGAGAGATTTAGAGTGAGTTCGGAGTTATATAATGTGCAGTTTCCCAAACAGCTGACAGGTCAAATCTTTGGATGAAGTTGCCGGTAAAGCCGGGTTAATGAATGATGGCGACTGGTTGAATCAAAAGATCAAGATCCAAAAGGTGAAATAAGACTAAATAAACGGGCAGCATAAATAATAAATTTCATTCCAATATTTATTTTTTGCATAAAATTTGTTCGGATTATTTTTTTACCACAAATTGGATACTGAAGTTTATTACTATTGCTTTTCATTTTACTGCCATAATGCTTTAATTTGTATTAGACTTTTTATAAAAAACATTTTACTTATCCCAATAATAATTTAGAAAAATAGTAGATAAATAGAGTGTTGATTTAAGGTATTTTAATTAGCTTAAATTTATTTTAAGCATTTAAAAATAATTTGAAGACATTATGGTACTGCTTACACATTCAATATTAGAACTTGATTTTACGCAATCCATCTTTTTGCTTGCTACAATTATTGCTGCTTTAGGATTAATCATTATCATTTATTCCCGGAACCGAGAATCAATCAAGAGTCGTTTGTTCATCCTTATTTTATTACTTGTAATTGGTTATTTAATATCACACGCATTTCATTTTTTGATAATGCATTCTTCCGATGTAACAATATTAGATCGCTCATGCCACTCTTTTCTTCTCTTGATAATATTAACAATAACATTCTTTACCTGGAATTTTCCACATCCCCAAAAATTAGGAATTATCAGAAGCTTGTTGTTAATTCTTCCTTCGATATTACTTTTAGGATTTCTATGGAGTGGATATTTTATTGAGGAATCCTCTGCCCATCATACTATGTTCAGCGTGCACTATTCTTCATCTTATCCAATATTTTTATTATGGTATGCATTCTTAGTTGCACTTAATTTTTATTGGCTTCTCAAAAGATTTTATTCCGAAAGAAATGCCAATCAAAAAAAACAAATACTATTACTGTTTTTAGGTTTGATAATTACAAACCTTGCTTCTTTTGTGTTCGGTTTGTTTCTGCCCTGGTATCTTGGATTTTACTATCTGGTTGAAATCAGTCCCCTCTCATTTTTAGTCGGCGTAATCCTTTTCACATCAGTAGCTGTAAGCAGATATGATATGTTCCAAGCCTCGATGAAAAGAATCCATAATTTCAGTATAACAAAGAAAATTATCTTAAGCGCTTTGATTCTTGTACCAATAATAATTCTATTGGTGCAAGTACCTCTAATCAGATTTATTTTTCAACCTGAAAGTAACAAAGAGCTTTATAAGTTTTTTGCAATAAGTGTATTTGGTGGATTAATAGTAAGTGTAAGTATCGCCTTCGTGATAATAAAAATCATCTCAAATCCATTAAACAAGCTGAAGAATAATGCTCTTGAAATAGAAAAAGGCAACTACGGTACAATGATTGATTTTTCGTCTAATGATGAATTTGGTGATTTGACAAAAGCTTTTAATAATATGTCTGAAACTTTACAAAATAATTCAGCCGAGTTGATAAAAAGAGAAAACAGAATTTCCCTTTTACTGAATGCCTTCGAAGAATCTTCCACTGCAATTGCAATAGTTGATGAAGGATTCAGAATTATCGAGGCTAATCCTCAGTTTTCGGAAATAGTTGAAAAAGACAGAAGTGAAATATTAAATAAGAGTATAGTGGACGTTCAATTTAAAGATGATTTTAATGAATATTTTAATATGATTAAAAATGAACTCCAGTTGTATTCAAAGTTTAGAGGGGAATTAAATTATGCCGAAAAATTTCTTTTAATATCTGTCACTCCCTCAACAACCGGTAGTAAATTCAATGGGTTTTTATTTATTGAAGTAGACATAACCGAACAAAAAAAATTAGAGGAACAATTAGTTAAATCCGAAAAGCTTGCCGCACTTGGAAAGATGGCTGCTGTACTTGCACACGAAATTAAAACTCCTTTAACCTCCATTAAAATGAATGCTGATATTATTGCAGAAGAATTAAAGTTGAATGAATCTGAAAAAGAATACCTTACAATTATTCAAACCGAAATAAACAGAATGAATAATTTGGTAAAAGATGTTTTGCAGTTTTCAAGACAAATGGAATTGGATTATTCATTGTTTGATCTTTTCGATATGATTGAGAATATTAAATCTCAATTGCTCAACAAACTAAAAACAAAAAATATTTCTTTTATTAACAACATTGATAGAATTGAGTTAACTGCTGATGAATATAAATTAATGCAAGTATTTTTAAATTTAATTGATAATTCGATAGAAGCGGTGGGTAATAATGGTAGAATAGAATTAACATCTTCGGTTGATGAAGCACTTAATAATATTAAAATCTTAGTCTCAGATAACGGCACGGGAATAACTGCCGGCGCGAAAATATTCGAACCATTTTTCACAACTAAATCATCCGGAACCGGGCTTGGATTATCGGTAGCGCAAAAAATAATTGAACAACATAAAGGAACAATTCGACCTTTATCATCCAAACCGGGAAAACTGTTTTTGAAATAATATTACCAATCAGGCAATCAGAGAATAATAGTAGTAAAATTTTTTGCAGAAGGGAATGAGTTTTGACTGAAAATAAAATGCAAAACACAAAAGATAAAATTTTAGTAATTGATGATGACCAATCAATTCGAAAAACCCTTTCGAGCTATCTGAAAAAATTGAATTATGAAGTCTATTCGGCAGAGAACGGAATTCAAGGAATTGAAATTGCAAAATCTGAACTGCCCGACTTAGTAATCACTGATATAAAAATGCCTGAGGCGGACGGATTTGAAGTTTTAAAAAGAGTAAAAGAAATTGACAGTCATATTCACGTAATTATGATTACCGCTTTTGATGATATGCACAGTACTGTTAAAGCGATGCAGCAAGGCGCATACGATTATATAGAAAAGCCTCGCGAAATTGATAAACTAAAAATTACTATAAATCGTGCTCTTGAAAATAAAAGGATGAGCGAAAAGCTTTCTTCTTTTATTCTTGATGAATCTGATGAATACAAATTAGAGAATACTTTAATTGGTAAATCATCATCCATGAAAAAGGTTTACAAAAAAATCGGACAGACATCATCAAGCCGGGTAACTGTATTAATCGAAGGCGAAAGCGGTACTGGAAAAGAATTAGTTGCCAGAGCCATTCACTACAGCGGAATTACGAAAGATAATCCCTTTATTCCTGTTAACTGCACAGCACTAACTGAATCTTTATTAGAAAGCGAATTGTTTGGACATGTAAAAGGTGCATTCACCGGTTCGATAAGAGATAAAAAAGGAAAGTTTGAGTTAGCAGAGAAAGGGACAATTTTTCTTGATGAAATTTCCGAAATATCTCCCAACCTTCAAGTGCAATTGCTTAGGTTGCTGCAGCAGAAAGAATTTGAACGAGTGGGAGGTGAAACTTTAATCCCGATGAAAGCAAGAATTATTGCCGCCACTAATAAAGATTTGCACAAGCTTGTTCAGGAAGGAAAATTTCGAGAGGATTTATACTTCAGGTTAAAAGTAGTATCGATAAATCTTCCTCCACTTCGTGAACGGCTTGAAGATATTCCTCTTTTAGTCAGTCATTTTCTTACAAAAATTAATAAAGAACTTCACAAAAATGTTACTAAAGTTCCTGACGAAGTTATGGAAATGCTGCAAAATCATTACTGGGTCGGAAATGTTCGTGAATTAGAAAATACTTTAATGCAGGCAGTTGTGCTTTCCAGTGATGATGTATTAAACAAAGAAAATATTTTGCTCCGAAAACCGGAAACTGGCGAGATAAATGAAGGAGTAAATTTTATAACCCTGTCAGAAAATGAAAGAAATCATATAAAAAATATTCTCGATGCTGTTCAATGGGATAAGAATAAAGCGCACAAACTTTTAGGTATATCTTTACCCACTCTTTACAGTAAAATTGAGACTTATAAACTCTCACCGTTTGAGGACAAAGCCTGATTGAATATGGAAATAAATTTTAACTCTATCATTAAACAATATAAAGATGACAAGGAATCAGTTTATAACACCTGGTTTATCAATAATGAGGATAGACTAAAAGCCTTTCGCTCCATCAGGCGAGGTGTAATACAAGTAGTTGAAGACATCAAACAAAAAAATTTGGCAATGATTTTAAAGGTAGTTCGCTTGAATTTGTTCTAACTTGCATTACTGAACAGAAACAAGTTTTTGAAGGGGCGGCACATCCTTTTTACTGGAAACCAAAGTTGAGAATTCCTGATATTTACGAAAATGAAAATAATAAAATAACCTTTGGTCAATTCCTGGGAAATGTTCTCTGCGCTGCAAAAGAAGAACAAGTAATTAAAGAAATAATCAAAATAGACACTTGTAAAATTAAAGGTCTTGGTCCGGCAGTAGCCAGTATTTTATATTTTCTTCATCCGACATTTATTCCTCCATTTAACACGGCAATTATTAAAGGGTTCAATTATTTATTCAAGGATAAAAAGAAACTAGGTTCTTGGGAGGACTATTTAAAAATCCGGGAAGTAATAGTTGAAACTAATAAGATGTATCAACAAGAATTTTCTCTTGATTTGGGAGCGTTTGCGGGATTATTATATGAAATTGGGACACAAAGACTTTTAGTGGGAAGTGATGAATATATTACAGATGATGAACGAAAAAAGTTAGAATCGCTTTTTCATAAACGACAAAAAGAAATTATTGAAGAAAAGAAAGAAGAAAGCTTGCATTCCGAAATGCAATATCATTTACTAAAAATAGGGAAAGCTCTGGGATATGATGTAATTTGTGCCAGAAATGATTTATCGAAATCTTACATAGATTCAAAATTTTCATTCCTATGTTTGAATACATTCCCAATTATTTCAGTAGATAAAGAAACTCTAAATACAATTCAATTGGTTGATGTTCTTTGGTTTAAAAAAGACACTAACAATATTGTTGGAGCTTTCGAAGTAGAAAAAAGCACAAGTATATATTCGGGGATTTTAAGACTAACAGATTTGGCTTACTCAATTGCAGACGGGGATGAAGTATTTTATATAATTATCCCCGACAGCAGGGAAAGGGATGTTATTTTACAGCTCAGCAGACCTTCAATAAAAAAAATATCTGTCCCTTTAAAATATATTTTGTTTTCTGAACTGAGAGCAAATTGTGATGCAATATGCAAATTTGGCGACACACATTTTATTATGGAAAAGATTGCAAAGTCTGTATGAAATTCTCCATCGCCAAAGAAATAAATTTCTTCCCTGTTTAGAATAATAAATTTATCTTCATTTACTTTAAAAAAGATTATACGCTCTCCAAAAAAAATTTAAGAGTTTTAAAAATATTTAAACTCCTTAAAATCTCCTTCTAAAAATCTAGCCTAAAAAGTTCTATTTCATTTCAATAATACAATAATTCACTTTGGCATTATACTTTCATATAAAAAATTAAGTAAAAACAAAAACTTCTGTAAGAAATTGTTCACTTAGTAGAACATAGCAGAAGTAAAATTTTACTCGAAGGAGAAAAAACAATGAAAGCACAATCATTGATTGTCATTAGCCTGCTTGCAATAGTTTTGACGGTAGGCTGTGGAACAACAATTCCTGACGGTTACGAGGGACTCTATTGGGGACACTATAGTGGTGTGGATACTACAGTTTACAGTAACGAGTTCAAGTGGGCTTGGGTATGGAATAGTGTCATTTTGTATGACGTCCGATGGAAAACACAGAGTGAGAAGGTTGACATTCTTTCACTAGACGATCTACATATGGAGGTAGAGGTTGCTCTTCGGCTACGACCTATCCCCTATGAGTTGTATTTATTACATAACGAGATTGGTCAAGAGTATTACACTGAAGTTGTTCAACAGCAATTTCGTTCTATCGCAAGAGCGGTATTCTCTCAGTACAGTTACACGGATATACCGAAGGAGAGCCTCAAGATTCAAAATGCGATCTTAGCTCAGCTCAAAGAGAACCTTAAGAACAAGCATCTTGAACTGGATGCTGTAGAAATCAAGCATGTAGACTATCCTGAACTAGTTAAACAGGCTGCAGATCTAAAACTTGCAACTGAACAGAAACTGCTGCAGAAGGAATACGAGCTAAAGATTGCCGAGAAAGATGCTACAATCAAAATCATCGAGGCAAAAGGTCAACAGACGGCTCAGAAAATAATTGACAGCACGCTGACCCCGACCTATTTACAATATCGCGCTCTTGATATTCAGAAGGAATTAGCTAAAAGTGGTAATTCGTCTTTCTATTTTGTGCCCGTAGGTGTCAATGGTATTCCCATTATTCTTGAGACGGGAATGGAGAAAAAGTAATAGTGCGGTGTTTACAAAATTTTTGCAGGACGCAATCCGTAAAACATTGCGCCCTACCTTAAATAAATCATAAACCAACCGCCTCTCTTATTGCCACGGTTGGTATCATTTAAAAATAAATACGGAGTTTGTTATGAATAAGATTGCTTCTTCCATGTGGGGAATCAACAAAGGCTCTTTAGCTATAATAATCTTTCTGATTGCAGGAATGACTTCTACATTCGCACAAATAGCAAATATAGTTACAGAAGCTGTTTCTCCCTACAAACTTCAAACATTGGGTATAAATACTAATTCGGTTTCTTCCGGATTGAATAATGTTCCTAATGGAACTTATGTTTATCTATCTGCAAAAAATATTGGTAATATTGAACCTATAAATTCAGCTGTATTTGAAGTGTTATCGCAACCGCCCGGTTCCAATATTGCTCTTGAAATTATTAATCCTATATGGGTGCAATTCAGACCTGAGGTAAAAGGTCCATATATAATAAAGTTAACAATTACAACATCAGGCGGTACGGACGATACAACTAAGACAATTTACGCTGCGGATTTTATAGGGGTAGGAAATTTCGAGGGTATATCAGGTCAGTTCCCGAAATGTATGACTTGTCATCAGTCATCGCCGGAATTTTCTGAAATGTTTGATCGCTGGCAGGTTTCCGGTCACGCACAGATGTTTAAGCTAATGATTACCCAAGGTCCTTCTAATTATGGCACTTCGTGTTTTAACTGCCACACCACCGGAACTGATAAATACATTGCAACTAATAACGGCGGTTTTGATGATATGGCTGCTGCACTGGGTTGGGTATGGCAAGGACCACCAAGTCCAGGTAAATGGGATTCGCTTAAAACAGATTATCCCGACTTAGCTAATCTTGCAACCATTGGGTGCGAAAGCTGCCACGGACCAGGAAGTGAGCATGCATTTAATGGTGGAAATACTGACATGATTCAAATTTCCATTGACGCAGGAAATTGTGCTCAATGTCATGATAATCCTGCGAGTCAAAACAAAGTTGCTCAGTGGGAGAATTCATTGCACTCAAACCTTGTTTGGTCAAGTTCATTTGCACAAGGTTCTGAATCTCAAACAAATGACTTGAATAATTGTATCAGATGCCATGACGGTCAAGGCTTTGTTAATTTTACCAAAGAGCAGGCTACAAATACAACTGAGATGATACAAGCAAATCAGAAGATGATCACCTGTGCAGTTTGCCACGATCCCCATGGTAACAGTAACGAATATTCTTTAAGATTTACACCGGCTGGCTCCGATACATTGGGGAATGGTTATCGCTACACCGAGGGAGGTAGGGGGCCAAACATGTATGAATTGCCATAAATCCAGAAGAGATAATATTACTTATGTTCAAACAAACCTTACTTCAGCATATTGGGGACCTCACGAATCACCTCAGACGGATGTTTTTTTGGGACAGAATGCTGCGGAATTCGATTCTCCTTTTCTATCTAGCCCGCATAAATTCGCTGTAACAAACGCTTGCGTCGACTGCCACATGGTTGCGACACCCGATACTGGAAATGTCAATCGTGATCTGGTAGGCGATCACACCTGGAATCTTCACAATGAAGAAAACAATTATTACCACACAACTGGGTGTACAAGCTGTCACGGGATTATAACCAGTTGGGATGATTTTATTGCTGCTGAAGATTATGATAATAACGGAACAATAGGCAGCATTCCTGAAGAAGTAGAAGGGCTTGAAAGCAATTTGAGAATTGCCTTGCCTCCGGTTGGAATAGATTCTATCTCTTGGGAATTGATACGTGATATAAATGACTTAAGCACTAAAAAAGCATATTGGAACTACCAATTGGTTACTAATGATGGAAGCGAAGGTATGCACAACGCTATGTTCATAATTGATGTACTGGCTAAGTCTATTCAGGCGGTTAAAGGAATAAGTTCCGCAGATGATGAACCAGAAACTCTGCCAAAGAATTATGTCCTTTTACAGAATTATCCTAATCCATTTAACCCTTCAACGACAATTAATTATTCACTTCCTCACGAAAGTAAAGTTAGAATTATAGTTTATGATATTAATGGGCAAATTGTTGCTGAATTGATAAATGGAGTTAAACAATCTGGGAATTATGAAATAACTTTCAACACAAACTCCATTGGAAGAAGTATTGCCGCAGGCGTTTACTTCTATTCAATTGAGGCTACTGCTACTGATGGAAAACAAGCATTCAGAGAAACAAAGAAAATGGTTCTCTTGAAATAGTGCCAAATGGCATATTGATAAATAATGACAAATGATGTAATAAGAAAATAAATCATTAACCAGCCGTCACGTTTGTTGCGACGGCTGGAATTATTAAAAAATAAATATGGAATAAAAATGAAAACATTGAAAGTAGCAGAATTATTATTGGCAGGTATATTTTTTTTCTCATTTCAATCAAATCTATTTGCACAACATGATCACGGAACGCAGCAGCAGGGTCAAATGAATATGCAAATGAATCAAATGCAGAATGTTGTGAATAGAATGGATGATATATCAAAGCGCATGGATGATATGATGCAGCAACATCAGAATATGGGGACGCAACAGAATATGCAAGGTATGAAGCACGAAAATATGATGTCCATGATGAAATATATGGACCAGATGTCAGGTGATATGAAAAATATGACCCAGCAAATGAAATATATGATGGATGATAAAGAGCTAATTAATAACTACGAATTCAGAGACATGTTGGGAGACTTGATAGATAATATGGATGAGATAATGGATAATTTCGAAAATATGATGGATAATATTGATGAAACTCAAAAACTCATGCAAGAAAGGTAAAAAAATGAAAAACAAATACTTATCCCTTGTTATACTTTCCTTCTTTTCGGTAGGAATGTTTGCACAGAGTGATAAAAACGCCGAAGCCTTATTTAACCAAGGTGAAGCTTATTTCCAGGAAGACAATTTTAATGAAGCCAAAAAAGTGTTTATAGATTACCTTGAAGAATCCCCCGAAGATATCAAAGCCTTAATATACCTATCCCAAATAGCTATGTCACAGCAAAATATTCCTTCCATAAAATTTTATAATGAAAGGATTCTCAGCTTAGATATAAAGAATGTGGATGCGTTAATTATCCTTGGAGTGATCTATTCTATCCAAATGGATTTTAATACAGCTAAAGATTTTTTGAATAAGGCAATAACAATTCAGCCCGACAATGCATCTGCACTTTTTAATCTTGGGATTGTTTATGGTACAGCAGGTGAATTATATAATGCAGTAATTGCTTTGAATAAAGCGGCTGAAATAGAACCTGGAAACGGGAAGATATTTGAAGCACTCGGGATGTTCTATCTTCAAAATGATCTTACTGATGAAGCTGAAATCTATTTTAAGAAATCTTTAGTTATAAGCCCGAATTTAATTGAAGCAAGAAAAGGACTAATCATTTTATACCAGAGTCAAAACAAGCTGGAAAATTCTATGCTTTATATTCAGGAGCTTGAAAAACTTTCACCCGATCTGCCTCAGTTATATCTTATTAAAGCTAATCAGGAATATCTCGTAGGAAGATATAAAGACGCTGTAAAATCTGTAATGATTGAATTAGAAAAATATCCTGATGACGCAGATGCTTATTATTTGCTTGCTAATTTATATGAAATAATGGGTGATAAATCCAAATCGAGTGAAGCCTTCTCAATTGCAGAAAAATTATTAAATCGGAATCCTGGTTTTTTTGAAAGTGCTTCGCCCTTAAATATGTATTTGGGTAGTTCTTTAAATAAGTAAACTTTCTTCGAGGTATTATCCGGAAAAGATTGCGCTTACATTAAATCGGATTTGTATTGGGAAAAATGTATGGATAAGATTTCATTATGAGGATCGAAATGATGAATATGATGATGAAAAAATGTAAAGAAGGCAATGATGGAGATGTATAAAACGATGATGGGTAATCCTGAAATGTATGAAATGATGATGAACATGATTAACGGTGAAAGTAGTAAGATGAAACACGATATGATGAAGAATTCGACTAATGAATCAGAGCATAAATCTTAGCATCATTAATTGCTTACAAAAGCTAATTAATTGAGCTGCATTAGTGCCGGTGTAATTATAATAATAATACTCTTTATGTTCAGATATTTTTAAGAACATACTAACTAAGTACTAAACTCTATATTCAAGGAGATTACAATGAAACGAATTGTTTTTTTTATTGCGCTGTTGCTTGTTCTAACATCCAGCAATGGCTTCTCTCAACATCACGGCGGTGCAGTGAACAATGGTAATAGAAAAGACCCTGCAACGGCTGCGCTGCTTTCGATTCAACCGTTGCCTTTTGATTTAGGAAATTTTTACATCGGCAATTGGGAACGTGGAATTCTCTACACAACTGCAGAACTTATCCTTTTTATACCAGCAGCCGTTTTGCTCGGACGCAATGGCTGGTCAGGGGGAATGCATAATTATTCAAATTACCATGACTCAGATTATCGCCCTTCATGGACCTCAACAGAACGGACCCAATTCTATTATTTGGTGGCGGGATACGTAGTAGTAAAGATAATTAGCGCATTTGATGCGGGGTATTCGGCTGAACGATATAATCAGAATATCTCGTTATGCTACGATGAGCAGCATAAAACTGCGATGCTTTCATTGAGCATCCCGCTTAATTCATTTTAAGGAAAGTATCGGAGTGCGGAGAAAAAATTATTGTTTCCAAGCGTTTACGAAAAAAAGTTGATTAAAAAACGAGAATGAAAATGGTTAAAGACCCAGTTTGCGGAATGATTGCAAAAGAAGAATTTAAATATGAATTCAAGGGAAAGATATTTTATTTCTGCTCAAATTTATGTAAAAATGAATTTAAGAATTCTCCGGATAAATATTTGAAGCACAGACACACATCGTATCATAATGAGGAAATAAAGCAAAGAAGGATTGCCTATTTTTCTATGGAAATTGGAATTGATTCTTCAATTCCAACTTATAGCGGCGGCCTGGGTATTTTAGCCGGAGATTTTATAAAATCCTGTGCAGATCTAAAAGTTCCGCTGGTAGCGGTTACTCTTTTATATGAAAAAGGTTATTTTATCCAAAAATTGGATGCTCAAGGAATCCAGCAGGAATTGCCTGTCCAATGGAACCGCAAAGATTTTTAAAACCATTATCTAATAAAGTCAGTATCAAAATAGAAAACAGAGATATATTTATCAGCGCCTGGCAGTATGATATGGTAGGTGTAAGTGGTTATTCTATACCAATAATTTTTTTAGATACGGACTTAGAAGAAAACAGCGAATATGATAAGGGGCTTAACGATTTTCTTTACGGCGGGAATCAGTGGTATAGATTGTTGCAAGAGCTTGTCTTAGGTATTGGCGGCGTGCGTATGCTTCATAGTCTGGGATATACAGGAATTAAAAAATATCATATGAATGAAGGACATGCTTCTTTTCTAACTCTAGAATTATTAAATGAAATGAAAAGAAACAAAGATTCAAAATTAGATTTTGAAGCAGTAAGGGAGCTTTGTGTATTTACAACTCATACTCCAGTTCCAGCGGGGCACGATCAGTTTCCTTACGATTTAGTAAACAATGCATTAAGAGGATTTTTGCCTTCGGATGTTCTTAAGATGCTATGTGGTGAAGAACAACTGAATATGACTTTTCTAGCCTTAAATCTGAGTAAATACATAAATGGTGTTGCAAAAAACACGGTGAAGTTTCTCGATCGATGTTTCCCGAATACTCAATAGAGTCTATAACTAATGGCGTACATTCTTTCACTTGGGTTTGCGATAGCTTCAAAATGTTATACGATAAATATATTCCCGATTGGAAGAACGATTCTTTTAGCCTACGTTATGCCTTGAGCATCCCGGGAGATAAGATATGGAAGGCTCATCAGGAAGCAAAGAACGGATTTATTGATTATATTAATGAAAAGACCGGCAGTGAAATGGATTATAATACCCTCACAATAGGATTTGCAAGAAGGGCTGCCTCTTATAAAAGGGCTGATTTGATTTTTTCTGATATTGACAGGCTGATAAAAATCGCCAATGATGCAGGTAAAATTCAATTTATCTTTTCTGGTAAGGCTCATCCTCTGGATGGGATGGGCAAAGATTTGATAATGAGAATAATTACAGCATCGAAACGATTGGAAGGCAAAATAAAAGTTGTTTACCTTGAAAATTACGATATGGAGTTGGCTAAACTATTAATTTCTGGTGTTGATTTATGGCTTAATACGCCGCGCAAACCACAGGAAGCATCCGGCACATCAGGTATGAAAGCCGCACATAATGGCGTTCCTTCCTTAAGCATTTTAGATGGGTGGTGGATTGAAGGATGCATTGAGGACATTACAGGATGGTCAATCGGTACTCCTCAGAATACGCAAAGCAACGACCAGCAGGACGCCGGCTCTTTATATGATAAGTTAGAGTTTGCAATAATTCCTACTTTTTATAACGGCAGAGAGTATTGGATTAATATGATGCGTCATTCTATAGCTATCAATGCTTCGTTTTTTAATACGCATCGTATGGTTCAACAGTATGTTTTAAATGCATATTAATTAGACAAATATTTTCTTATAAAAATATAGCGAGTTCCAAAATGGAAGAAACAGATGCAATTGTAAACTGTACCAGAGCAATATCTATAAATCCCTTTAATGTTCTTGAATATAAAAAGAGAGGAACATTAAAAGCCGATATCGGAAAATATAAGGAAGCAATAGAAGATTATACCAAAGCAATACAAATGTACTCAAAAGATGCAACATGTTTTTTTAGCAGAGGAACTGTTAAGATTAATCTTGGTGATATAGAAGGAGCTAGAGAGGATTTTAAATTAGCTATGATTTTAGATTTTTCAGTGATTGATGGAAATAGATGATTTTGCTTTAGGAATTATAATCACTGTGTATCGTCCTAAAAAAGCTGATTAAAAACAACTTCTTTTTTTACACTAGAAAATACACTTTAACTTGCAAAAGCTTTTTTAAGAACTTTAAAAATATTTAAACTCCTTAAAAACCTCTTCTAAAAAACTGTCCTAAAAAGTCCTATTTCATTTCAATAATACAATATTTCACTTTGGCATTATTGTTTCATAGGAATATGAAAAATTGAAAAGTGATATTATAAAAATGTTCGAAAATGGTTTTATATGGTTGTTGGGTTACCTGATACTTACAGCAATTTTAGCCAAAATATTTATAGTTATTCTTAAAAATAAATGAATGCTGATTATATCAATTTGCTTCCAAATCGTTTCTTAACACCTTTGAAAAATAACAGTATGAGCTTAATTCTTATTATTTTATTTTTATATCAGTCAGTTCGATTAAACAAATTCTTTATGGAGATAAAATGAATTTTTTCTTAAAAATTTTTTCTTTAATAATCCTCTCGATATCTATTTCTTATCCTCAGACTAAAAGCTACATTAATCTGGATGAGCTGATAAAAGAGACTCTTCAAAACAATCCACAATTAAAAGCCGCACGTAATACAACCGATGCCGCAAGAACAAAAATTAATCAATCATCATCCTGGGATGCTCCGCAAGTTGGGATTGAGTTTTTCAATACGCCGGTGCAGTCATTTCCAAATCCGATTAAAAACAGTATGGAAAACGATTATTTTATTCAACAAATGTTTCCCTTCCCTGGAAAGATAAACGCGATGACTTCCGCTGCTTCAAATAATGCTAACATGGTTGCGCAGCAGTACTTTGCGCTTGAAAAGCAAATCATCAAACAATTAAAAAATTATTATTACGAGTTATATCTGGTACAAAAGAAAATAGAAATCAATTTAGAAAATCAGGATTTGCTAAAACAGTTTTTAGAAATTACGAGAAAACAATATGAACTGGGAATGGGCAAACAACCGGATATATTAAGAGCTCAAACAGAACTTTCTGTTCTGATTAACGAGGGGTAAATCTTGAAAAGGAAAAGACTGATATTCAAACAATGATAAATACAATTTTAAGCCGACCCGCCAATGATCAATTAGGTTATGTTCCCGAGCCGGCTGATACTTTACCGCGATGGAATTTCGATCAGTTGTTTCAATTGGCTGTTGAAAATCGTGCCGAATTAAAAAGTATGAATTACAATATTGATATGTATAAATCAGAATTGGATGCTTCTAAACTAGAATACTATCCGGATATAATGGCAAGACTGATGTATAAAGACATGACTGGAACCACCGATGATTTCTGGGCATTTATGGTCGGGGTAAATGTACCGCTTGCTTTCTGGTCAAGTTCCAAATACACGGGTAAAGTTGAAGAGAACGAACTTAATATTAAAACTGCAGAAGAACAGTATAATCTTATGAAGAATATGGTAGCATCTGATGTTCAAAATTCTTTGGTAAATATCGAAACTAATAGAAACCTAACTGAGCTTTATAAAAACTCCGTCATTCCTCAAGCTGAACAAACCCTGCAATCTACAGTTGCCGCATATCAAACAGGTAAAACAGAATTCTTAATGCTCATTGATGCCTACAGAATGCTTCTTATGTCTAAACTCGATTTTTACATGTCTAAAATGAATTTTCTTCAAAGTCAGGCACAGCTTGAACAGGCTGTTGGTTTAACTCTTGAACAAGTAAATGATAATTTAAAATAGTCTATTTATTGGAGATCAAATGAAAAAATAATTATTAGCGGAATCATCTTTTTAATAGTTGGCTTAGCAATTGGAAAATTTTTCCTTGGCGGAACAGACTCATCTTCAGATAGTCAAGAAAGAAAAATTCTTTACTATCAGGATCCAATGAACCCTGCAAATACTTCCCCAACCCCGAAAAAAGCACCGGACGGAATGGACTTTGTTCCCGTTTATGAAGATCAAAAAGGCGGCAGTGGTCAAAAGAAAATTGCTTACTACCAGGACCCGATGCATCCGTGGTTTACTTCAGATAAACCCGGAACTGCGCCGGATTGCGGCATGGATTTAGTCCCCGTTTATGAGGATGATGAGAATGTTGAAGGTATAAAGATTGATCCCGTCACTGTTCAAAATATTGGCGTAAGAATAGAGACAGTCAAAAAACAAAAACTCAATAATGTAATTAGAACAACCGGTAAAGTTGATTTCGACGAAACAAAAGTTACAACCATTACTACAAAAATTATGGGATGGGTAGAAAAACTTTTTGTTGATTACACCGGCAAATATGTCAGCAAAGGGCAGCCGCTGTTTGAAATTTACAGCCCGGAACTTGTCAGCACACAGGAAGAATATCTGCAAGCAATTCGTTACTTAAAAAAAGTTTCTAATAGTTCTGATGATGTTAAAAACGGCGCACAGGAATGAGTCAACAGCGCCAAACGAAGATTATTGTGTTGGGATATTTCTGAAAAAGATATTGCCGAGATTGAAAAAAATAATACTCCGAAGAAAACGCTTACAATTTATTCTCAAGTAAACGGAACGGTTGTGGATAAGATGATTTTTGAAGGGCAGCAAATTATGGCTGGGATGAGTTTGTATAAAGTTGCCGATCTTTCAAATGTTTGGGTGATGGCTGATATTTATCAGGTTGATTTGCCCTGGATTAAGCTCGGGCAAAAAGTTGAACTGGAGCTTTCCTATTTACCTGGCAAAACTTATAATGGAACAGTTACGTACATTTATCCCTACCTTAATGAAGAAACTAAAACTATAAAAGTAAGAACGGAAGTTCGGAACACTTCGAATTACGATTTCAAACCGGGAATGTTTGCAACGGTAAAACTTGTTTCGCCAATTTCAGTTGAAGCGGTTGTTGTGCCGGATCAGGCAATCATTCGCACTGGTGAAAGGACAATTGCAGTAATGTCTCTTGGCGGCGGTTACTTCGATCCGAGAGAAGTTAAACTCGGCGTTTCTTCTGATGGATTGGTTCAAGTGCTCGAAGGAATTAAGGATGGTGAAAAAATTGTTATCTCTTCGCAGTTCCTAATTGATTCGGAAAGCAATCTGAAAGCAGCAATTCAACAAATGAGGGGTCATGAAGGAATGGATATGTCCAAACCGATGGAAGAACAGAAACCGAATGAACAAACTAAGTCGGATTCAAATGAAAAAAATATTTTAAACAAAGACAAAAAAACAAAGTCAAACAAGACTGAAATGAGTCATGAAGATCACAGTCTTGTTCGTACAGGAGTGATTGACTTAAAAGCAATAGATGAAAATAATGACGGAAAGGTTTTTCAAGATCAAATGGATTGGAATGTAATATCCGATAAGCCCGGCAAATGCCCAATCTGCGGAATGAAATTAAAAGAAGTTACAATAGATGAAGCTAAAGTTGATCTTGAAAAACATGGTTTCAAATTTAAAAAGTAAGTTAATCCTAACGGTTATTTTTTTAACATATTCTCCGGAAGTCCCTCTCTTTTTAAGAGAGGGATTTAGGGTGAGTTAATAAATTAGAGTAAAGCAAATAATTTTGAGCCTAAACAACAAAGCTAAATTAGTTCAAATTGCGAAGTCAGTCTGTAGAGAACTTAGAAAGAATCAAACAGAAGCAGAAAAAATCTTTTGGCAAGCTGTTCGTAATAGGAAATTTTGTGGTAAAAAGTTTTATCGGCAGTACCCAATTTTTCATGATATAACTGGCAAAGAAACTTTTTTCGTTGCCGATTTTTATTGCTACGAAGCAAAGCTTGTTGTTGAGCTTGATGGAAAAATACATCAGTACAGACTAATAGAAGATAGTGTCAGAAAAGAATTTATAAATCACTTAGGAATAAAAGTTGTAAGATTTAAGAATGATGAGATAGTTAACAATCTATCAAAATTATTAGATGAGGTAAAAAAACATCTTGATAGTTATTGAACTCATCCCCCGCCCCCTTCTCTTAGAAAGAGAAGGGGAGATTAAAAATTCACTCTCTTTTCAAGAGAGAGATTTAGGGTACGTTAGTTCTATGTTAAACTTAAAAAAATAAATAAAGTAGAAAAACACTGGAGATAAAATGTTAGAAAAAATTATAGAGTTTTCAATTAGAAATAAATTCATGGTTATCCTTGCGACTTTATTTTTAATCGGTGTTGGAATCTATTCGATGTTAAGCACGCCGGTAGATGCGATACCGGATTTAAGTGATGTTCAGGTTATAATTTATACGCAATATCCGGGGCAATCACCAAAGACAGTTGAAGATTAGGTTACATATCCGCTAACAACAGCAATGGTTTCAGTGCCTGGTTCAAAAGTAGTACGAGGATATTCCTTCTTCGGTTATTCTCTTGTTTATGTGATCTTCGAAGATGGAACAGATATTTATTGGGCAAGAAGCAGAGTGCTTGAGTATTTAAACTATGCACAGCAAAGACTTCCAAATAATATTGTGCCCACCTTAGGACCGGATGCCACAGGCGTTGGTTGGGTTTACGAATATAAACTAACCTCGGATAAAAGATCACTTCAAGAACTTCGATCAATTCAAGATTGGTATTTAAAATATCCACTCTCTGCGGTTGAGGGCGTTTCAGAAGTTGCAAGTATCGGCGGCTATGTAAAGCAATATCAAGTTACGGTTGATCCTGCAAAATTACTTGCCTATAACATTCCGCTGAGTATGGTTGATATGGCAATTAAAAAATCCAATAACGATGTTGGCGGCGAAGTTATTGAAATGGGTGAAATGGAATTTATGGTGCGCGGACTCGGTTATATTAAATCTGTGGAGGATGTTCAAAACATTCCCTTGATGGTTGATAAAATGACAAACACCCCTGTTTATTTGAAGGATGTTGCAGATGTTACAATTGGTCCTTTGATGAGAAGAGGATTGGCTGAATCAAACGGTGAAGGTGAAGTGGTCGGCGGAATTATTGTTATGAGATATGGACAGAACGCACTTAAAGTTATTGAAAATGTAAAACAAAAAATAGAAGAATTAAAAGCCGGACTTCCCGAAGATGTAAAAATTGAATCTGTTTATGATCGCTCAGGTTTAATTGAACGAGCGATAGATACACTAAAAGAAAAACTTGTAGAGGAAATTTTATTTGTAGCGTTAATATGTATTTTATTTTTGCTTCACGCTCGAAGCGCATTTGTGGCAATCATTACGCTGCCTACAGCAATACTCATGGCATTTATCGTTATGCGCTGGCAGGGCATTAACGCCAACATAATGTCTTTGAGTGGAATTGCAATTGCAATAGGCGCAATGGTGGATGCAGCAATAATTATGATTGAAAACGCCCATAAGCATATTGAACATGATATGCTTAAACCGCAAGAGCAGAGAAGAGAACGCTGGCAGCTTATTCTTGATGCATCCAAAGAAGTTGGACCATCATTATTCTATTCACTTTTGGTGATCACTGTTTCTTTCATTCCGGTATTCACACTTGAAGCGCAGGAAGGAAGATTATTCAGACCGCTGGCATTTACAAAAACATATTCGATGGCAGCAGCCGCAATTCTTTCAGTTACTCTTGTTCCTATTTTAATGGGCTACTGGATTAAAGGCAGAATTTTACCCGAAGAAAAAAATCCTATCAACAGATTTCTTATTAAAATTTATCATCCCGTTGTTGATTTTGTAATCAAGCATAACAAAGCTGTGCTTGTTACGGCGCTGATTATTCTCGGGTTAACAATAATTCCCTTCAATAAAATTGGTTCCGAATTTATGCCTCCGCTTTATGAAGGCGACCTGCTTTATATGCCTACAACCATGCCGGGAATGTCAATTACTAAAGCGAGAGAAATATTACAACAGACAGATAAAATCATTAAAACATTTCCCGAAGTTCACCACGTATTTGGAAAAATAGGACGTGCAGAAACAGCAACAGATCCGGCAGGGCTTGACATGGTCGAAACTACAATAATGTTAAAACCTGAAGATGAATGGCGACCCGGTATGACCGTTCAAAAATTAATTGATGAAATGGACAGAGCTATTCAATTCCCCGGTGTTACTAATGCATGGACTATGCCTATCAAAACAAGAACGGATATGCTCAGCACGGGAATCAAAACTCCGGTTGGAATAAAAATATCCGGACCTGATTTATTAACGCTGCAGGATATTGGTAAAGAAGTTGAATCGGTAATGCGAACAGTTCCTGGAACTTTAAGTGCATTTGCTGAAAGGGCTGTCGGTGGAAATTATCTCGATATAGAAATCAACAGAAAAGAAGCAGCTCGTTATGGATTAACTATTGAAGATATTCAAATGGTGATACAATCTGCAATGGGTGGCATGTCTGTTACAAATACTGTTGAAGGATTGGAAAGATACACGGTAAATCTTCGTTATAGTCGAGAGTTGAGAGATAATATTGAAGCTATGAAAAAAGTACTTGTACCAACACCCATTGGTGAGCAAGTCCCTATTGGTCAGCTTGCAACTATAACACCGCGTAAAGGTCCTATGGTTGTAAGAAGTGAAGATACACGTCCAAATGCGTGGGTTTATGTTGATATAAAGGATATTGATGTCGGCACTTATGTAAAAAATGCACAAAAGTTTGTATCAGAAAAAATTAAACTGCCCCAAGGTTATAACATTACATGGAGCGGCGAATACGAATATATGCTGCGTGCACAAGAAAGACTACTGTATGTGATCCCGATGACACTGTTTATCATCTTTGTAATCATTTATCTCAATACTAAATCTTTGATAAAGGTTGCTATCGTATTCCTTGCTGTTCCCTTTTCTCTTGTCGGTACTTTTTGGTTACTCTATCTACTCGGTTACAATATAAGTATTGCTGTTTGGGTGGGTATAATTGCGCTTGCCGGTTTAGATGCGGAAACAGGTGTAGTTATGTTGCTCTATCTTGATGTTGCATTAAAAGAATGGAAAGAAAAAGGACTGCTGACAGGATTAAAAGGATTGAAAGACGCTATCCATCACGGTGCTGTAAAACGAGTACGACCGAAAATTATGACTGCGGCGGTAATCCTTGCCGGCTTAGCTCCAATTATGTGGAGTCACGGAACCGGCGCTGATGTTATGAAACGTATTGCTGCTCCAATGCTTGGCGGTGTTGTTACTTCTGTCTTGATGGAGCTTGCTGTTTACCCGGTTATCTATTATTTGTGGAGATCGTGGGAAATGAAAAAGCAGGCAAAGCTAGAAGGAAGACTTTTAGAAAATTAAAAATAAGTAAGGAAGATTAATATGAAAGAAATAAAAGCATATATAAGACCATCTGTAGCCGATAGAGTTATTTCAGCATTGGAAATAGCCGGAACAAAAGGGATGACTGTAATAGATGTATCCACTATTGGCGGCTGGGCTGATCCGGTAAATTCAAAGTTGTCAATTAAATATTGCGAAAGATACAGCAGCAGTATGAAAATTGAACTTGTTTGTTCGGATGATGATATTGAAAAATTTGTAAAAATTATACTCGATAACGCTCATACCGGAAGTAAAGGCGATGGAAAAATTTTCGTGTCGGATATATTTGAAGCAATAAGTATAAGAACAAAAAAACGTGGTGCGGAAGCTCTATAACAAGAATTAAATAGTAAGTGCGATGAAAAGAGAAAATAAAAATGAGATCAAATACTAATATTTTACGTGACCCTGTTTGCAGGAAAAAATAAATCCTAACAAAGTTTATGCTAATGTAAAATATGGCGAAGAGACTTATTACTTATGCTGCCCGATTTGCCAGGAAGAGTTTGAGAAAGAACTCGGAAAGTTTATTGACAAATTAAAAATGTAAAACCCTTAACCGAGGATAATATGTTGAACGAAGTGAAATCCCGTTTTGCGGGACGCAACGATAGAAAATTGTTATTTACAAATGAGATAATAAAATGTCCGAAATCTTAAATAAAAATAGAAATAAATCGCGGCGGAATATTCTAAAATATTTCTTAGGCGGTGGTTTGGCTGGACTTGCATTTTCCGTCATATACCCGGTTATAAAATATTTAATTCCACCAAAATCTGCAGAGCCGGTTCCAAATACTGTTATTGCTGGTAAGGTAGGAGAATTAAAACCGAACAGTGGAAAAATATTTCGCTTCGGTAATGAACCAGGTATTCTCATAAATACTTCGGAGGGAGAATTAAGAGCCTTCACAGCTACTTGCACACATTTAGCTTGCACTGTTCAATACAGAGGAGACTTTGAACATATTTGGTGTGCGTGTCATAATGGGCACTATGATCTTAGAGGAATTAATATTGCCGGTCCGCCCCCAAGACCATTAACACCTTTCAAAGTGAATCTCAAAGGAGATCAGATTTTCGTTTCGAAAGAAAGTTAGAAAAATCAAAATTTAAAAGGCAGTTGTTTGGATAAATGAGATAAGAAAATGTCAGAAACATTAATATACATAATCATATTTGCAGTGATAACGTTTTTTATGCCCAGAGGACACGGTGCTCACGGCGGCGGTGGAATGGGCAACTGCAGCGGACATTCACACGGTTCGCATAAAGGACATTCAAATAAAGATAATGAATCTGACACAAATGGATCAGATCTTAAACAAGAATGTGAACATCAGCTTCATTATTAAAACTAATTAGATGATAAAATGGTTAAGAAAATTCATTTTTTTATTTTACCAACGTCCAGTTTGATCTATGGAATTAGCTGGGCAGTGGTCTATTTAACATTCTCTGCTTTTCACGGAATGACTAAAATGTTTAACGACGACTTTGTATTTTTAATAGCCAGTGTATTTAATATCAAAATTAGTTCTATTACAGCCGGTCTTACTTTCGCTTTTTTTGATGGGGCATTAGTCGGATTAATTGTAGGAACTTTAATTATTATGCTGTTTAAAAAAAATGAAGTATAATTAAAGTTTACATAGAATTATTGAATGGATTGATAATATTGAAAGAAATTGATAACACTGATGTGATTAGACATAGGTATAATAGATATTCAAAATTCTATGATATTTTTGAATTACCTATGGAAGTACTTTTTAGTAAATGGAGGAAAGAATTAGTAAAATATGGTTCAGGAAAAGTATTGGAAGTTGGTGTGGGTACAGGGAAAAATATCAAATATTATCCTAATGATATTGACTTAACAGCAATTGATTTCAGTGATGGGATGCTTTCGAAGGCAATTAAAAAATACAAGGACAAATTAAACATTAAGTTTATACAAATGGATATTCAAGCAACTAACTTTGAATCTAATACTTTCGATACAGTTATTGCTTCATATGTATTTTGTTCTGTTCCGGATCCTATTAAAGGGCTGAAAGAAATCAATCGGATATGTAAAAATAGTGGAAGAATAATTCTGCTTGAGCATGTAAGAAGTGAAAACAAAATAGTTGGTGCGGTGATGGACTTGATTAACCCACTAATGGTAAACTTGCTTGGCTTTAACATAAATAGAAAAACTGAGACGAATATAGTTGATGCCGGATTTTATTCTTATCAGGTCAGGCATTTATGGTTCGATATTTTTAGAATGTTGATTATAAATAACAAGAAATAAATTCCAAATAAAAATCGGAGAAAATAATGGGCTACTATTATAGTAAAATAATAGAGGACAGCTTTGAGAACACTCTGCGTAAAACAGAAGTTGCTCTTAAACAGGAGGGTTTCGGTATTTTAACTGAAATTGATGTTAAGGAAACCTTAAAGAAAAAATTAGATGTCGATTTCAAGAAGTATAAAATATTGGGTGCTTGCAATCCCCCTTATGCTTATAATGCCTTACTGGCAGAAGACAAAATAGGTGTTATGCTACCTTGTAATGTCATTGTTATTGAACAGGAAGAAAATAAATTCGAGGTGGCTGCTGTTGATCCGGTATCATCGATGCAAGCTGTTAAAAATGATAATCTTTCTGAAATTGCAGCAGAAATAAAAGCAAAGTTAAAAAAAGTCGTAAATAGTCTTTCTTAAGTATGAAAACATGTAGTGATTTAAGAAAAAATAGTTTATTGGTTAAGTGTTGGCTTTATTGCTTTGATAAATGACCTTATTGAAAACGCGTATCTTCTATCAGCGAGAGACAAATATTTTTGATAAAACGAAAAGAATCTAAAGTTATTGTTTATAAAATATTTCCCAAAGCTATTGAAAATTTCTGTCCTACAATATCTGCAAATAACTAATAAACTCTTCATTGATTCTCTTAACATATTTAAAAATTTTTAAGATTCTTAAATCCTTCAATAAGTAAAGTCTCAAACATTTACTAAAAACACAACTTTTGAGTGGCACTCCTATTGCAATGTCCTTGATACAATAAAAAAAGTTAAGAAAATGTTTCATGATTAAAAATAATTTAATTTCAGGGCACGAATCTCACCAACAATAAGAGAATATAAATTAAGTGCAAGGAGATTATAAAATGTTGAATGAATTGAAATCCCGCATTGCGGGGACACACGACCCTGTATGTGGTATGGAAGTTAAATCACCATCAAAATATTTTATTGATTTGGACGGGAAAAAGTATGAGTTCTGCTCGGAAAACTGCCAAAACAAATTTGCTCTTGACCCTAATAAATATATTGAGGAAATAAATAAAGTGGAACCATCAAATAGAACTACAAGCTATGGAATAGAAAAACTTTCTTTACCTATTAATGGTTTGCACTGCGCTTCCTGTGTTACCACCGTAGAAAAAGCAATAAAGAAGCTGCCGGGTATAAAAGTAGCTCACGTTAATTATGCTACAGCAACTGCACACGTGGAATTTAAAAGTGGTGAAACTTCAACCGAAGAAATAATCGGAGCAATTAAAAAAGCCGGTTATCAAACCGGGCAGACAACTTTGAAGATTGGAATACGAGGAATGCATTGCGGGTCGTGTGTGACCAAGATTGAAAAAGAGCTGAAACAAAAAAGCGGTGTTGTTTCTGCAAGTGTTGACCTTGGAAATGAATCTGCTATTGTAATTTATATTCCTGGTCTTATTGATACAAAAGCAATTAAAAATGTTATTGAAAAATTAGGTTACCAGACATTCGATACTTCTGGAATAAAAGCCGAAGAGAAATCTGTAACGCCCTTGAGTAAAATTGAAAAAGCAGCAGCAGAACCTGTTGATGAGAACCAGGCTGCCCGTGAAAAAGAATATAAAACATTGATAAGAAAATTTATCTTTGCTGCAATACTTGCTCTGCCTGTTATTTTCTTCAGTTATCCAACTGTTTGGGGATTATCCGAACAATTTCAAATGGGTTCTCCTGTTTTAAGATACATCTGGATAGCAATGGGAATATTAGCTCTGCCCGTGATGTTCTGGTCGGGCTCACAGTTTTATACAGGTGCATTAGCGGCATTTAAAAATCGTTCGGCAAATATGCACACATTAATTGCAACCGGAATTTCGGCAGCGTGGGTCTATTCGATGATCGCTACCTATTTTCCACAAATATTTCCCGTAACTGAATTAGCCGATCAGTTTTTTGATGTAATTTTTGTTGTAGTAGCGCTGGTTGTACTAGGAATGGCTCTTGAGATTAGGGCAAAAGGAAAAAGTTCTGAAGCAATAAAAAAACTGATTGGATTGCAAGCGAAAACCGCAAGAGTATTGCGTAATGGAAATGAAATTGATCTGCCTGTTGAAGAAGTGGTACTTGACGATATAATTATTGTAAGACCCGGAGAAAAAATTCCTGTAGATGGTATCCTTGTAGATGGATCATCATCAATAGACGAATCGATGATTACTGGTGAATCTATTCCAGTTGAAAAGCACGCTGGCGATGAATTAATCGGAGCTACAATTAACAAAACCGGTTCCTTTAAATTCAAAGCTACAAAAGTTGGAAAGGATACAGCGCTCGCACAAATTATTCAGATGGTTGAACAAGCTCAGAGTTCTAAAGCTCCCATTCAAAAATTGTTGACAAGGTTTCAGGATATTTTGTCCCTGCAGTTATCATTGCAGCTATTCTTTCATTTGTTATATGGTATGTATTCGGACCCGCACCTCAGCTTATTTATGCACTGATTGTTTTTGTAACTGTATTAGTAATTGCCTGCCCGTGTGCTCTTGGTCTGGCAACACCAATTTCTTTAATGGTTGGTGTAGGTAAAGGTGCTGAGAACGGAATATTAATTAGAAGCGGGGAGGCATTGGAAACAGCACAAAAGTTAAACACAATTGTTCTGGATAAAACCGGAACCATAACTGAAGGGAAACCTTCTTTAACAGATGTTCTTACCGCAAATGGATTTTCCGAAAATGATGTTCTTAGATTAAGCGCGAGTGTTGAAAAATCTTCCGAGCATCCTTTAGCTGAAGCTATTGTGAACGGAGCTAAAAATAAATCTCTCGAATTGTTTGATGCTCAAAACTTTAATGCTGTGCCCGGTCACGGTGTTGAAGCAAATGTTAATGGAAGAAAAATATTTCTTGGCAACTTAAAGATGATGGAAAAATTTTCTATAGATCTTGGTGATCTGGAAGAAAAAAGTATAAAACTTGCAGATGATGGTAAAACACCAATGTTTATTGCAATAGATGATAAAGCTGCCGGAATTATTGCCGTTGCAGATACGATTAAATCGGATTCTAAAGATGCCATTGCATTGCTTAAAAAAATGGGATTGGAAGTAGTAATGATAACCGGCGATAATACAAGGACTGCAAATGCAATCGGCAGACAGGTTGGTATAGATAGAGTTCTCGCGGAAGTTTTGCCGGAAGATAAAGCATTCAATGTTCAGAAACTGCAAAATGAAGGGAAGATAGTTGCAATGGTTGGTGATGGAATAAATGATGCCCCTGCACTAGCACAAGCAGATATCGGTCTAGCAATAGGTACAGGAACTGACGTTGCAATTGAAGCGTCTGACATTACTTTAATTAAAGGAAGTCTTAAAGGTGTTGTTTTAGCTATTCAGCTTTCCAACGCTACAATGAAAAATATAAAAGAGAATTTATTCGGGGCTTTCTTTTACAATGGATTGGGATTACCAATTGCTGCTGGTTTGCTTTTCCCCTTCTTCGGAGTTTTGCTCTCTCCAATAATTGCTGGTGCAGCTATGGCATTCAGTTCAGTAACAGTTGTAACTAATGCAAATCGTTTACGAAGATTTTCCCCAAAAGGAATTCCTTCGGAAAAACCAAAATTGAAATAAGGAGTTGATAAAATGGCACTTGATCAAATTTTAGTAATCATAGGTGGACTTGGTTTATCGGCTTTAGTTGCCTGGTATTTCTGGTTCTCTGAAAAGAATGCAATAAAAGTTGATGTTTCGAATAGCGGAGTACAGGAAGCTGTCATTAAAGTGAAAGGCGGCTACACGCCCGATGTTCTTATATTCGAAGCCGGGAAACCAATCAAACTTAATTTTATTAGAGAGGAAACTGCTGCCTGTACTGAAGAAGTTGTCTTCTCAGATTTTAATAAAAGAGCAACGCTTACACCATTTAAAACTATTCCGGTAGAATTGGAAATTGATAAACCTGGAGAATATGGTTTTCAATGCGGAATGGGAATGATTAAAGGGAAATTGATTGTTCAATAATTTTCCTTTAAAACCTTGTTTGTTCTAAACGTGGTTAATGAAAACATTTAAATGAAGAAATGACTTTAGCCAAATAACAATAAACATAATGGAGAGTAAAATGAATTCTAATAAAACAAAAATATTTTCGTTTTTTCTTATTGCTTTTGTTTTTGTGGGTATCCATCCCTACGGAACAAGTTTAATATTTGCACAATTAGAAAAAGGTCCGAAAGCAGTGATCCGTCCAACGGGATATGATTTTGGAAATATTGTGCAAGACTCAATTATTGCAAGAAATTTTGTAATTACAAATGGAGGAAGCGATGTTCTTAAGATAACCAAAGTTAGTGCTTCTTGTGGGTGTACTGCTGTAATGCCTGCAAAAAACGAATTAATGCCGGGTGAATCAACAGACATAAAAGTTACATTTAATTCAAAAGGAAAATCCGGAAAGCAAAACAAGATCATTACCATTGAGACAAATGATCCAAAGAATTCTGCAATAAAACTTTCTCTGACTGGAAATGTTTTTATAAAAGAAAGCTCTTCTAATCAGATTGAAAAAAGTAAAACTGAAAATTTCAAAATAAATTAAGAAATCACCTTACGTAAAAGTAGCTTTTATGTCATTCTGAACTTGTTTCAGAATCTTCTTTTCCTAAGATTTTTAGATGCTGAAATGAATTCAGCATGACAACTGCGTAAGGTGCTTAATAAATCAACTGACTAATAATTATAAATTAAAAAGGAACTTATCATGAAAACAATGGCGTATTTATCTTTTCTTCTTGCTGTCTTTCTTTTGATCATCGGATCATCTTTTGCTCAGGATACGACTCAACAAAAAAGCTGCTGTAAAAAGGAGATGAAAGAAATGAATGAAGATTCACATCATAATATGGATATGGACAACAGCGAATCGAAGCATCAAAATATGGACATGGATAATCACCAGCCCGGAGAACAATCCATTCTCAGAGAAGGTGAAATTGATCTTAAAGGAATAGATATGAATAAAGATGGTAAAGTATATCAGGATGTGATGGACTGGAACGTAATTTCAGACACTCCCGGCGAATGCCCGGTCTGTGGTATGGAACTAAAAGAAGTAAGTCTGGAAAAAGCAACAGAAAATTTGATAAAGAACAATTTCAAAGTAAAATAATTGCAAATTTATGAGGTATTAAAATGATTTGTAACTTTTGCGGAACTAATAATAGTCAGGAAAATAAATTCTGCTCTAACTGTGGAGAAGAGTCAGTTGCGGCAAATAATTCCGGATTAAATGTTTGTTCCCACTGTGGTGCAGAAAATGATAAGGACAATAGTTTTTGTATCGCCTGCGGTAATAAGATATCTACTGGGTTTTACAAAAGCGAACATTCGGATCAGCCTAATAGAAATTACAAACAGAATAGGAGAGAAATATCTAAGAAGGTACTCAACAATAATAAAAAGAGTAGGCATCAATTTAATAGCAGCAATAGTCTTAAGACTTTGTGGATCATTGTAGGGACTGTTATTGTAACCGTGCTGCTCCTTATTTCTTTTGATCTAATCTTTAGAATTGACTCGAATAAAATTCCCATTGACAAGGTTAGCAGTAATCCGGTAATTGAGGCAAAGGTTTTTGAAGTTGCTTCTAAATTCGTTTGCTCTTGCGGCACTTGCAATGAGGAATCTCTTGAGGCATGTGCTTGCGGACGTGCTGTTGAGGAACGGCAATTTATTCGTGGCTATTTAGAGCAGAATCAAAAGCCGGACGATATTGTTGTTGCGGTTGCAAATAAATATGGCTGGATGAAAGCCGAATTTGCATCGAACTATAAAGTGGATGTTTCAAGAGTTTGGAAACCAAGTCAACTTCAAGTAACAAAAGATATTATTTCAACTACACCAGGGTTTAAGTAATACCAAAGCTACAATTTCAGACAAATATATAATTTACTCTGTTTTTAATTGCCCTTGCAAGCAATGTACAATTGATGAACTGAAAGATTGCAACTGTCCTCACCCTAATGGTGCTAAAGAGGTAAAAAGTTTTATTGATAATAAAATAAATGAAAATAGATATACAATTAATGAAATTATCGACTTAGTTGATCGAACTTACGGCGGAAAAAAAGCGTAGCTTAAAAGAATTTTGAGCTGATTGATTAGTCATAAAGAAAATTGAATAAAGAAAAAAAGAGAATTTAAATTAATTAGGAGTGAAAATGGCGACATTAAATTTTTGTCCAAAATGCGGAAATAAAATAACACCCAATACAAAATTTTGTCCAAATTGTGGTGGTCAATTAACGAACACAGTAACCAACGGAAATAAAAGAGAAAAAGTATTGAAGGCAAATAAGAAGTCAAATAAAAATGGTTTATTCTTTGGAGTAGTATCTGTCCTCTTTGTTGGTGCACTAATTTATTACTTGAATGCTAAACCATCAAAAGAAGCTGCAATAATTGAAGATCAACCGAAAGTAACTGAGAGCGTTACTTTTCCGGCAGTTCGGTATGATCATGCTTATTCAGTTGCTTTGGCAAACAATGGTAAGATTGTACTTCCTCTTGATGTTGTGAAAGAAAGAAAATTTGTGAAGTTCGATTACATCGGGGCTAACACAACCATACCTTTGCTTGCCTATCTGACAGAAGACGGCAAAGTGGTTACTGCTATTAGTCTGTGCGAACCCTGTGATTCCAAAGACTTTCATATCCAGGGAAGTGATTTAATTTGTAACTCCTGCGGTACTACCTGGAATTTAAATAACCTTGATGCTATCAGCGGATCGTGCGGTAAATATCCTCCGGATCCAGTCCGCAGTAAGGTTGTAGGAAATGAAATTCAAATTGATGAAAATTTAGTGCTCGGTTGGACTAGAAGAATATAGTATGAAACTCTATAACATCTCTATTCAAAGTATACGAAGAAGAAAATCCAGAACAGCTTTCTTGGTTATCGGATTACTGATTGCGGTTGCATCATTTGTAACACTTTATATTGTTTCAGATAATGTAAACAAAAGCGTTGCGGAAAATTTAGATGAATTTGGTGCTAATATGCTGGTCACCCCAAAAAACGATGGCTTAAATCTTAACTATGGAGGAATATCCATCACGGGTTTGACAATTGAAAACGGCAGTTTAAAACAGAGTGATATTTCAATAATTAAATCAATTAAGAACAAAGATAACTTAAGCATAATTGCCCCTAAGTTATTCAATAGGGTAACTATCAAATCCGAAAACGTATCGGCTGAAAAAAATGTAATTGCTGCGGGAGTAAATTTTCAGGATGAAATTCGTTTAAAAAAATGGTGGAAAGTATCCGGAAAGTATCCGCAGGAAAGCAATGAAGCTTTAATCGGAAGTGAAGTCGCTAAACAATTAAATGTTATATTAAATCAAAAAATCAATCTGAATAGTAAAGAATTTATCGCAGCCGGGATTCTAAATGAAACAGGTTCACAGGATGACGGTTTAATATTTACTGATTTAAAGGCTGCGCAAAGCCTTTTCAATAAGCAGGATGAATTAAGTCTCATTGAGATTGCTGCCCGGTGTTACGATTGTCCTATAGAAGAAATTGTCAGACAAACCTCTGCTAAACTACCCGGCGCAAAAGTAACTGCAATCAAGCAGTCAATTGAATCTCAGATGACCGTTATACACAGCTTTGAACATTTCTCTTTCGGAATTTCTGCTGTAATTCTTGTCATCTCTTTACTGATTGTATTCACAAATGTTAATGCTTCCGTAAATGAAAGGACAAAAGAGATCGGAATTTTTATGGCTGTCGGTTTCAGAAGATGGCATATCATAAAAATTATTTTGCTCGAAGTATTAATTGCAAGTTTTGTCGCAGGTTTGACAGGATTTTTTATTGGCGTAGGGTCCGCAAAAATAATAACTCCAATGTTAAGTATGAATGCAAACATAAAAATAGATTTTAGCTATACACTTTTGTTAATGTCAGCCGGAATGGCTGTTGTTGCCGGGCTGCTTGCAAGTGTCTTCCCCGCACTTAAGGCGGCCAGGCTTGATCCTACTTCAGCATTCAGAAGTTTATAATAGGAATGGTAAATGAGTTTAATTGATTTAAAATATGTTACTAAAGAATATAAAACTGGTGAAGAAAAAATCCTTGCTGTAAATAATATTTCGCTTGAGATCGAAGAAGGTAACTTTGTTACTCTGATGGGTGAGTCGGGTTCCGGGAAAAGTACTCTACTTACTATGCTTGGCGGATTAAGCAAGCCTACACGTGGAAATATAGTCATCGATCAAATTGATATTTATAAACTGTCGCCTAATATCCTGGCTGATTTTAGAAGAGAATATATTGGTTTTGTATTTCAGGCATTTCAGTTAATTCCCTACTTGACTGTGATTGAAAATGTGATTCTTCCATTATCCCTGAACGGTTATTCAAAAAAAGGAACAATTAAAATTAGCAAATGGAATTCTTGAAAAAGTCCATCTTGAAAACAAACCCAATAGATTGATAAATGATTTGAGCGGCGGCGAGCAGCAAAGGGTTGCAATTGCAAGAGCATTAATAAACGATCCAATGATACTTTTAGCTGATGAACCGACAGGAAATCTTGACAGCAAAACCAGTGAAGAAATTATGAATATTTTCTCGGTGCTGAATAAGGCTGGTAAAACTATAATCATGGTAACACATAACTCTGATTTTCAAAAATATGCAGTAAGAAATATCAAATTATCTGACGGAAAATTATTATGCTGATGAATAATGAAAATAAAAAAGAATACCTTGTGCGCGATCCGGTTTGCGGAATGAAAATAGATCCCGATGACGCAGTTGATGTTACTATATACAAAGGTAAAATTTATTATTTCTGCGCCCACAGTTGTTGTAAAAAATTTAACGAACAACCAGACCGGTTTACTAACCAATATAACGGTCAAGAAAGACAAACAGAATAATAATGAAAAAGGTTACTGCACATATAAATACAATTAGGGTTCATTGGATAGTCGAAGAACTTCAGAAGATTGGAGTGCAGGAAATTATGGTAACGGAATATTTCAGACCAAATTGTCAAATTTCAAAAGTTGAATTTTTATGTGAAGATCATGATGTAAATGAAATCAGAGATGTGATTCATACTGCAGGAACAATTGGAATAAGTGTTGATCATTCAATCGATATTTGTGAAATAGAAGGGAAGGTTAAAAGCATCTTCCCGTTCGTCTGATTAAAACATTTTGTTGAGTTTTACTAATGCATATATTATACAAAACTTTGCTTGCAATATTTTTATTAAGTGCGATTGTAATATTTCCACAGGATAATTATAGCAAGATTGAATCGGAAATCAGAAATTTTTTGTTACACAGAGATTATAGCGGCGCATTGGAATATATGAATGATGTCAGCCATTCAATATATAATGAAGGTCAAATGTTCCTTTACTATGGCGACATTTACTTAAATGCAGACTCGTTGAGAAAAGCAGTGTTTTATTATAAAAGAGCGATTGAGAAAACCAATTCCGAAGCATTAATGGGATTGGGTGAAGCATACTTCAGAGAAGCAGATTTAACAAATGCAAAGTTATCCTTTGAAAAATATTTAGCCGTTCTTCCTGATAGTAAAGATGCACTAAAATATTTAGGTCAAATAGCAATTGCAGAGCAAAATATTGGATTAGTTGAAAATTATTATATGAAAATTTATTACATAGATTCTACCGATGCCGAGGCACTCTTAAATCTTGGGATTATTTATTCCAATTCCGGTAAGTACAATCAAGCAGAAAATTTCTTATTAAAATCGATTAAATACGATGCTAATAATCCACTAACATATCTTAATATCGGTATATTATATGGTGCTAATGGTAAGTTCAGCAAAGCAATTGAGTTTCTAAACAAAGCGCTCCTTTTTGATCCTGCAAACGAAGAGGTTTATTATACAGTGGGCGTCTTCTATTTGCTTAATCAAAATACTGGTGAAGCCGAAATTTCGTTTAATGAGGCGTTGCAGATAAACTCAGATTTAATAGATGCAAGAATAGGTTTAATTATTCTTTATGAGTACAATCATAAATTAGAAAAAGCTCAAAAAGAATTAGACTTATTGAGTGTTCAGCAGCCAGGCAATTCACAAATAAATTTGTTAAAAGCAAATTTGTTTTATTTAAAGGAAAACTATGTGAAAGCAATTGATTATACATTGGAAGCAATAAAAGCTGACCCTGAAAATCCTGATAATTTTTATTTATTAGGTCGGTTGTATCAATTACAGGGTAAAACCAGTGATTCTGAGAAAGCAGTTAAGAACGCAAATAAACTATTTGAAAATTCCGGAAAGTCCAAATCAAAATTTAATTTGCTAAAGTTATTTTCAAACATAACGAACTTCAATAATCAAAAATGACATTAATGAGAGCATTCGAATTGATAAAAAAACAAATCAGTTATTAGTTAAAATTATTCAAACCAAACAAAAGGAGATAGCAATGAAAACTCTAAAAAACCTTCGTTCAATTTCAATATTATCGTTATTACTTATAATGGTATTTTTCACGATAGGGTCGGAATCGATCCTGGCTCAACAGCATAATCATATGCAGGGCATGATGCAGAATAATATGATGCAGAACAATATGATGCAGATGCAGCAAATGATGGATCATATGAACCAAATGTCGGCACAGATGAATGGCATGACAAATCAGATGAAAAACATGGAACAAATGCAGCACTCGAAAGAAATGATGAGCTTTATGGGAAATATGAACGAGATGTCTAATCAAATGAAAAATATGATGAATCAAATGAATGATATGATGAAAAATCAGGAGATGATGAAGAACGAGCAAATGCAGGGTCAAATAAAGGAGATGATGGATAATATGAATGGGATGATGAATAACTATGATGAAATGATGAAACAATTACAGCAAGAGAATATAAAGTGAAGAATGCAATCATTGTAAATCATTTCAAGATGCAATCCGGCAGCATGTTCTCTGTAATTATATTTCTTATAGTCATCGGAGTTTTTTCTTCTACTGAAGCACAGGATAGATTTTCTATCAACACTTCTCTTACGGCAGTTGGAGGAAATTTATCTGATGGTTCTCATAACATCGCTTATTACCTGTACGGAGGTCTTCGATATCAGGCTCAGGATTATTACCTGAGCCTTAGTTTACCATTGGTATTCAATTCATCGGGTTCATTTACCCAGCTTGGAGGAATGTACTTCCCAAATGGAAATGGTAGTGGGAATAACACTGGCGGGGGTATGCACGGCACAGGTGGTCAAGGCTCAATGATGAACGGGAGTTTGGGAATGTCAAACTTAAAAACAGGCATTGGAGATATGTATGTCTATGGCAGTTATACTCTAGTCAAAGAATCAAATTCATTACCCGCATTTTCAACCGATGGATTTATAAAATTTCCAACTGCTTCTCCTTCCTTAAACATCGGTACCGGTAAATTTGATTTTGATCTTGCAGTAAGTGCAAGAAAATTTATCGGAACTTTTTCATTCTATTTGCAAACGGGATATTTATTTTTAGGAAACTCTTCAGGTACTAATATCGAAAATCCAATAACATTTAGTGCAGGAATTGGTAACAATTTTGGCGGAGGCAATCACCTTTTGCTTATTGAATATGATTCGTATTCAGCTATTGTAACAGGATACGCTTCACCAAAACAATTATCACTCGGTTACACATATTTAATCAGTTCCAAATTAGGTTATACAATGATCGGATCTGCTGGATTGAACAATTCAACTTCTGACTTTACAATTTCAGCAGGATTTAATTTTATTTTATAATAAAGAGTTAGATCATGGAAATACTTGTGGGATTAGGTTTTATTGGTGTAATCGCTTTCTTTGGTTTTAAAAAGTTTAAAAAGGCAAGCAAAGGAAAAGATTGCTGTAAATAATCATAAAGCCAACAAATAATTAACAAACAATTTAAAAAAAAGTAACTCGTTAAATTATTAACTATTAAAGGAGATCATAAAATGAAAAACATTTGTGTAGTTATAGTGCTTGCTCTTGTTTTTGTAGTGGATTACGGTGCTGTTGCAATTGCCCAGGAAGAACATCAGCATCACAATAAAAAGATACTGCCGTTGATAAAACAAAGGAAGACGCGGTACCAACTTCACGCGATGTAAACCCTAAAGTGGCGGCATCATTTGACAAAATGGTAGAACACTATCTGCATTTAAAAAAATGCACTGGTTAACGACAATTCAAAAGATGCAGCAGCGTCCGGAAAGGAAATTGTTAATACAATGAAAACTTTGGATAAATCTTTACTAACGGATGAACAAAAGAAAATCTATGAAGATGTAGAAAATGATGCAAGAGAACATGCCGAGCATATTGGTGAAAATGCCGGTAAAATCGAGCATCAGCGGGAACATTTTGACATCCTTAGTAATGATTTGTACGATCTGGTAAAAGCATTTGGCAGTGAAAAGGTTCTGTATAAAGACTTTTGTCCAATGTATAATGATAAAGAAGGTGCAATGTGGTTAAGAGAAATAAAAGAAATAAAAAATCCATACTACGGTAAAAAGATGCTTACCTGCGGTTCTGTGAAAGAAGAAATTAAGTAACCTTATGAAGCGAATTAAAAAAACATTGCTTGTAATGCTTTTCATAATACTGATTGCATTTATAGTCATTCAATTTATAAGACCTGCCCGCAACGAAAGCGGGCAGGTGTTAGAGACAGATATTTTAAAGACATTTAACGTTCCCGGCAATGTCTCTACACTTCTTAAGAATGCCTGTTTCGATTGCCATAGTAACAACACAAACTATCCGTGGTATTCCAATATTCAACCCGTTGAATGGTTATTAGCAGAAGATATAAAGGATGCTAAAGCCGAACTTAACTTCAGCGAATTTGGCTCTCTATCCTCAAGAAGACAGATAAGCAAATTAAAGAATGTCGCAAGAAGAATTAAAGATGGCACAATGCCCTTGCCAATGTATCAATTCATGCACTCAGAAGCACGCTTGACTGAGGATGAAAGGCAGTTGCTTGTTGAATGGGTTGAAAGCACTAGAGACAGCATATCACTAAATAGATAAATTATAAACAAGCAAATAAAAATATGAAAACAACTCTTTTTATTTTTTCGTTCTACTTTTGGGTTTCGGCAGCAATCTTTGCTCAACCCGTCCAGACTTCATCTGGAAAAACCGTACGCTACGATTTATACATTGCCGATACCACCGTAACATTGGGAGAAACAGAGACACGCGCTATTGCAGTAAATGGTATGATTCCCATGCCAACACTAACATTTACAGAAGGCGACACGGCAGAAATATGGGTACACAATAATCTGGACGAAGAAACATCTCTGCATTGGCATGGACTCTTTCTTCCAAACCGTTATGATGGTGTACCAAATCTCACTCAGAACCCCATTGCGCCACATACAACTCATTTATATAAATTCCCGATCATTCAGCATGGAACACATTGGTATCATAGCCACTCCCGTTTCCAGGAACAAATAGGAATGTACGGCGCTTTTATAATGCTTAAAAGAAATGATGAGCCAATCATCCCGACACTTAATCTTGTTTTAAGTGAATGGACAGATATGAATCCCGAAGAAGTGCATCGAAGTCTCAAAAGCGCCACCGATTGGTTTGCCATAAAAAAGGGCACTACCCAGAGTTACGGCGAAGCACTCGTCAGCGGGAATTTTGGCACTAAAATTACCAATGAATGGAAGCGGATGAATGCAATGGATGTAAGCGATGTGTATTATGATAACTTTTTGATAAACGGGAAAAACCAAAATGAACAGCCCCAATTTAAGGCGGGAGACAAAGTAAGGCTGCGTATCGCAAACGGCGGTGCATCCGATTATTTTTGGCTTACTTACTCGGGTGGTAAGATTACTGTTGTTGCCAGCGATGGTAATGATGTAGAACCGGTAGAAGTTGATAGGTTAATTATTGCTGTCTCCGAAACTTATGATGTTGTTGTCACCATTCCCGACAACAAAAGTTATGAATTTCTCGTAACGCCCGAAGACCGTACCGGATTTGCTTCATTATGGCTGGGGAGCGGAGAAAAAGTTTCTGCGCAAAAGCTTCCAACTCTGAAATATTTTGCCGGAATGGAAATGATGAACGACATGATGGATATGAACGGCAATATAATTGAAATGGAGGGAATGAAAATGCAGAACCAGGAGATGGACATGAATAATGTTATGTATCCGGAAATCAGCAGCTATGACGAAGATGAAATGGAAAACATGGATATGGAAGGAATGAATCATCAACACCAGGAACAGCAGGATATTGTAACGTTAAATTATACTATGCTGCGTGCACCGGAAAAAACAAGTTTGCCTGAAGGACCAACCAGAGAGCTGAAATTTGATTTGACTGGAAATATGAATCGCTATGTGTGGTCAATGGATAATAAGACCCTTTCAGAAAGCGATAAGATACTCATCAAAAAAGGTGAAAATCTAAGAATTATTCTTTTCAATAATAGCATGATGCGGCACCCAATGCACCTGCACGGACACGATTTTAGAGTGCTGAACGGACAAGGTGAATATGCCCCTATGAAAAACGTAATCGACATCATGCCAATGGAGAGAGATACAATAGAATTTGCTGCTTCTGAAAGTGGAGATTGGTTTTTTCACTGCCATATTCTTTATCACATGATGTCAGGAATGGGCAGGGTTTTCAGTTACGAAAATTCTCCGCCAAATCTTGATCTGCCAGATCCCGAAAATGCACTTCAAAAATTATTTGCTGACGACCGGGAATTTCACCCTATGGCTCGCATAGGGTTGGAGAGCAATGGAAGTGATGGCGAAGCTATGTATTCCAATACCCGTTGGAAACTGCAAACTCTTTGGCATTTGGGTTATCACGATGAACATGGTTACGAGGTTGAAGCTAATGTTGGGCGCTATCTTGGCAGGATGCAGTGGTGGTTCCCTTATGTTGGCTTTGACTATCATTTTAAAAAAGAAGGTGGTCCTGAAAATTTAATTTTCGGCAATGAAGAAAAAACTTGTTTGGTCAAAAGAGTAATAAAAACGATCGCAAAGCAGTTGTAGCAGGTATTGCCTACACATTGCCTTTGTTATTTATTGCCGATGCAAGAATTGATACAGATGGCAAGCTCCGTTTTCAGCTTAGCAGAGAAGATATAGCAGTAACAAGCCGATTACGTTTTAATATTATGATAAATACAGATAAAGAATATATGGCAGGTTTCCGGTACATTCTCACAAAATATTTTTCAGTTTCCACACATTACGACAGTGACATGGGTTTAGGTGCAGGAATAACTGTTACTTATTAAAAGTTCTATTATAAGGTCTTAACAAATTTGAAGATAAAAAATCACCTTACGATTATAAATTAAAATGAAAAGGAGTAATACAAATGGAACAAACAAATTATGGATTCTCGAAAGCTGTAAATCTCGGTTACGAAGAAGCAATCGAAAAAGTAACAGAAGAACTAAAGAAAGAAGGATTCGGCATTCTAACTGAAATTGACGTTAAAGAAACACTGAAGAAAAAATTGGACGTTGAATTCAAGCCATACAAAATTCTTGGCGCTTGCAATCCGCAGTTTGCTTATAAATCTCTGCAAGCTGAAGAACAAATTGGACTAATGCTTCCTTGCAATGTAATTGTTTATGTAAATGATAGTAGTGAGACAATTGTAGCAGCTATAAATCCAATTGCGTCTATGCAAGCAGTAAAGAATGATAAGCTTGGTGAAGTAGCAGAAGTAATACAAAGTAAATTGAAAAAAGTAATTAGTAACCTATAAAAATTGCTAACACCTTTTGGTAAAATGTGGCGAGTGCGGAATTCTTATTGGACTTTAGCCACTATCACCGGTTTTTATGGCGGTATTAAATATTAAAAAGCAAGCAAAGGAAAAGATTGCTGTAAATAACATTTCTTCAATTTGAATTTTCGATTTAAAAATTTTCACTCTAAAAGTGTAACAGTTACAAAATAATATTACTGATTAAAAAATAAAGGAATTATCTATGAAGAATTTTTGTTTCATTTTAGTTTTTATTTTTTCGATTACAAGTCTTAATGCACAGAAGCATTCCCATCATACTTCTGAAACCGGGAACGAAATTAAAGCATTAACTTCAGAACAAATAAACAGCTATCTGAATGGAGAAGGAATGGGTTTAGCTAAGGCTGCGGAATTGAATCACTACCCGGGGCCAAAACATGTACTGGATTTATCAAAGGAATTAAAACTTAGCCAAACTCAGATTGATTCTACTGGAAAGATTTTCGCAAGGATGAATGAAAGAGCCGTCTATTTAGGAAAAATTATAATTGATAAAGAGAAACAGTTGGATCAGTTATTCAACAGTGGTAATGCAGACGAAGAATCTGTAAAAAACATAGTAATGGTAATTGCCCAATATCAAGGCGAATTAAGGTTCACACACCTTAATGCTCATATTCAGCAGAAGAAGATTTTAACCCCTGATCAGATTTTAACTTATGAGAGTTTGAGAGGGTACTAGAGTTTAAGTTCAAGGTCAAGTTTAAGTCCAAGGTTAGTTGATTAAATAATTTTATAAAAAATAATCGAGGTGGATCATGAAATATTTTATTGGTGCGGTTACTGTAATAGCACTTCTAATTATTGGATATCTTATTTTCATTTATTCCGGTATGTACAACATCAGCGCAATGGTTCATCACGATAAGCTAACTCTATGGATGATGAATACTGTAAGGGAAAATTCAATCAAACACAATGCGGATGATAAAATAAAAATGCCTGATCTTTCAGATGATTCCTTAATAAAGATGGGTTTCGTTCATTACAGAGAAATGTGTGTTAGCTGTCATGGCGCGCCAGGCATAAATCAAAATGAATTTGCGGAAGGTCTTTATCCCAATCCTCCAATGCTTTCCAAAGTTGCTAATGATTGGACTCCACAGCAGCTTTTCTGGATAACAAAAAATGGATTAAAGATGACAGGCATGCCCGCATTTGGACCAACACATACTGATGATATGATCTGGGCAATCGTTGCATTCACAAAAAAGCTTCCGACATTGAGTAAAGAAGAGTTCCAAATCTTTGATGATGAAATGCAAGGTGAAAGTGACGAAGCAGATGAACATACTCATTAAATAAAAATCACATTAAGTAAGATGATTGAAAGTAATTCTTAAATAATTCTTGACAAACTTGAATAGAGATATTATATTTCGTTTGAACAATTGCTCAAGTGTTGTGAATAAGAATAATGACATAGTTTGTGAAATTGAGTTCATTGATGAAAAGAAAGTAAAAGCAGTAAAGAAAAAGTTACCAAAAGATTCTTTTATAAATGAACTCTCGGAAACTTTTAAGAGTTTAAGTGACTTTAGGAGGTTAAACATTTTGCTTTCTCTTGCTGAAGATGAATTATGCGTTTGTGATATTGCAGCGTTAACTGGTGTTTCGGTTTCGGCAATATCACATCAGTTAAGATTGTTAAAAAACTATAGACTGGTGAAACATAGAAAAGAAGGGAAAATGGTTTATTATTCTTTAGATGATGAGCACATAAGTAAAATTGTAAATGAAGCCACTAAACATTGCAAAGAATATATGTAATAATAATATGCTGATAGGTAACACACATAGAATGTTAAAAGTAATTGTATCTGTAATTTTTACAGTGTTTATTATTATTTTTCTTCATTCCGAATTCGGACTGTTTGACTTTGATGAAAACAATCACAGTACACACGACTATTGTTATTTAGTGGACAATACAACTGCACAGACATTAACCCAATCAACTTTACCGCAGCTAAAAGTAGAAGGCAGCTTTTGTTTCCACTGTATCCAGGAAATAGAAACAAATGAAATTTTAGCAACCACTTTTGAATATAAAGATTTTATTTACCCACTAAAAAACTCTGATCTCTACATCCTCAACAAAGTTTTCCTAATCTAAACATTTCCTTTTTTTCTATTCTAATTGTCCCTCCACGGGATAAGTGTGTTCCCGCAAGAAGCGGACAAGCATTTTAAAATTTTTTGGAGAAAGTATGAAGTATAAATTTATCTTTCTCTTGTTGTTCTGTTCATCAATAGTTGTAATAGCACAGCAGGATAAAGATTCAATAAAAGTAAATGAAGAAGAAATAACTTTGCAGGAAGCTGTTGATTCAGCTTTAATTAATAATCCGAACTTAAAAGCATTTGAGTATGAAATATCTTCTTTAGAAAAGATAAAAACTCAAGCCGGATTAAGTCCAAATCCGGAAGCTAATTTTGAAGCCGAAGATTTTCTTGGCGGAAAAGAGTTAAGCGGAATAACGGGAAGTCAATATACTCTTTCAGGAAGCCAGCTTTTTGAGCTTGGCGGAAAAAGAAGCAGTCGCATCAATCTTGCAGAAAAAGAAATTAATTCTGCTCAAGGCAATTATGAATTAATTAAGCTCGATGTGATAGCCCAAGTTAAATCGGCTTTTTTCGGACTGTACCAAATTCATCATCAGATATTGTTACAGCAGAAGTTTATCCAAATAAATGAGGAAATACTGAAGACAGTTTCAGAACGGGTAAAAGCAGGGCGCACTTCTCCGGCTGAAGAATCAAAGGTAAAGGTTGCTTTGATTAACAGCCAAATAGAATTGCAGCGGCTTCAGAGAAGTTATTCCTCCGCACAAACAAAATTAAACTCTCTGCTTGGCACTGTTGGGAAAAATCTCGTTCCTTCTACAGATTTGTTTGAACAGCTTTTCACTCCACCGAATAGAGAAGATGTTTTAGAAGAACTGGAAAATATTCCATCAATAAAAAATCTTGGCAACGAATCAAATTTTAGAAAAGCACAGCTTCAGTTGGAAAAATCTCAGGCAATACCCGATTTAACTGCAAGTTTGGGAGTCAGGTACTTGAATGAACTTAAAACCAATTCCTTTGTCGCAGGACTCTCAATCCCCCTTCCAATCTTCAACAGGAACCAGGGCAATATCCAATCTGCCGAAGTAAGAATTCAACAAATGGATGAGATAATTAATTCGGAAGCTAACTGTTATTTCATTACTAAATACATCATTCAATAATCTTTTAAGTGCGTATAACAATGCGGTACAGCTAAGGGAAAATATTTTACCGGAATCAGAAAAAGCTTATGAGATAACAAGGCAGGGATATTTGCAGGGAAGATTTGCATTTATTGATTTACTTGATGCTCAGAGAACTTTGTTTGAAACTCAAACGCAATATTTGCTTGAGTTGTCGGATTATTACAACTCATTGATCGAAATTGAAAATGTAACTGGAAAACCTTTTTTAAAATAAAAAAATACGAGTGAACTAATGGAGAAAAATAAAATTAAGTTAACAGGATTAATAATAACAGCCGTATTACAAATCTTTTTCTTTCTTTGCTGTTCAAGTGATGAACCAAAAGAACAAACGGCTAAAAATGTAGAACAAAACAAAAGTGCCGAACATAACGAAGCAATAAAGCTTACTGACAGCGACCTTAAAGAACTTGGCGTTGAAATAAAAGAAGCCGGCGCAGGAGTGATTACAAACCACGTTGATTTAACCGGTGAAATAAAAGCCGAACCTTCCCGGCTTTCACACATTATACCGCGTTTTCCCGGAATAGTAAAGGAAGTTTATAAAACGGTTGGAGAAAAAGTAAAACAGGGCGATGTTCTTGAAGTAATTGAAAGTAATGAATCGTTAACTTCGTATGAAGTTAAATCTTTGGTTGACGGAACAATCATTGAGCTGCATATGGCAAAGGGTGATTTGGTTGGCGGTGATCAAGTAGCTATTACAGTTGCCAATCTTGATAAAGTTTGGGCAACATTAAACATATATCAAAGAGATATAAATAAAATAAGTGTCGGGCAGCGTACATTAGTTTCTTTAAGTCTGGAAGAAGAGGGAGAAGCAGGAACAATCTCTTATGTAAGCCCGGTTGTTGATGAAGCAACCAGAACAGCATCTGCACGAGTAATATTGAATAACAGTCTGGGGAAATGGCGTCCTGGGATGTTTGTATCAGCAAAAGTAATAGTGAATGAAAAAAAACTGCCACTTGTTATAGAAAAATCTGCTCTTCAAACTCTTGAAGATAAGACTGTTGTGTTTATAAAAAAAGGAGATGAATTTTTTCCTCAACAGGTTAATACGGGATTGGTAAATGATGTGAGCGTTGAAATTATTTCAGGGCTTCAGCCGGGTCAGCAGTATGTGTCGAAAGGTTCATTCACACTCAAAGCCGAAATCTTGAAAGAGTCTTTCGGCGGCGATGAACATTAAGAAGGAGAGATTATGAATAAAATAATTGATTATGTTCTTCGCAACCGGCTTTTAATTCTTGTGTTTGCAGTTATTGTAATGGCTGCAGGATATATGAGCTACAGGCAGCTTCCAATTGATGCTTTCCCGGATGTTTCGCCAAATCTTGTGCAAGTCTTTACACAAACAGAAGGATTAGCCCCCGAATAAATTGAAAAATATGTAACCTACCCGGTAGAAACCGCAATGAACGGTTTGCCAAATCTTGAACTCATCCGTTCGGTTTCAAATTTCGGTTTATCTGTTGTCAATATTTATTTCGAAGATGGAACGGATATATACTTTGCAAGGCAGCTTGTTAATGAACGGCTGACTGAAGCACGAGAACAGATTCCCGAAGGTTTCGGCGAACCGGCAATGGGACCGATTTCTACAGGTATGGGTTTAATTCTCTTTTATTATTTGGAAGATGAAACAGGTAAATACAGTTTGGAAGATTTAAGAACCATACAAGATTGGCTCGTTAAATATCAATTACAAACAGTGCCGGGTGTTACTGAAATACTTGGAATTGGCGGATGGGAAAAACAATACCAGGTAGTTGTTAATCCGAACTCACTGCTTCGTTATGATGTTACTGTTAACGATGTTGTTGATAAAATCAAAGCAAATAATTTAAATGTCGGCGCACAATTTTTAGAAAAAAATGCCGAAGAATTTATTGTGCGTTCAACCGGACTTACTTCCAATATAGAAGACCTTGAAAATATTGTATTAAAATCTGAAGATGGAGTTCCGGTTTATTTAAATGAAGTTGCAAATGTAAAAACAGGCGGAGCTATCAGGCGAGGCGTTCAGACAAGCAATGGTGTTGGCGAAGTTGTAGCGGGGATGGTGGTTAAATTATTCGGAACAAACTCTTCAACTGTAATTCAGAATGTTGAAGACAAGCTGGCAGAGATAAATAAAGCGCTGCCCGAAGGGTTAAAGATAATTCCATACTACCAGCAGAAAACTCTTGTTGAAGCTGCCGTAGAAACTGTAACAGATGCTCTGCTTGAAGGAATTGTTCTGGTTTTGATTGTTTTATTTGTATTTCTCGGTGCGATAAGACCAAGCTTAGTTGTAGCAATTGCAATTCCCTTCTCAGTTCTGTTTGCAATGATTGGAATGAAATTTTTCGGAATTTCTGCAAACCTTATGTCGTTTGGCGGCTTGGCTATTGCAATCGGTATGATGGTGGACGGCGCCGTTGTTATTGTTGAAAACACAGACCGGCTTTTGCGCGCAAGCCAGCCGGGTGAATCAAAGATTCATATCATTGCAAAAGCTTGTAAAGAGGTAGTCAGACCAATCTCGTTTGCAGTAATAATAATCATAATTGTTTTTCTTCCTTTGTTCACTCTTCAGGGAGTTGAAGGAAAAACATTTAAGCCGCTTGCTTACACAATTGCACTTGCAATGTTTAGCTCGCTGCTGTTTGGAGTTTTTGTGGCTCCGGTTTTATCTTCATTCTTTATGCGTGTCCCTTCGGGGAAAAAACACCTCGAAAAGAAATCAGTTGATTCAACGCAGCACAAAGAAGGTGAGAATGAGGAAGAACAAATCTGGATACTGAAATTATTAATAAAAATTTATAAGCCGGTAGTTACTTTCTTTGTAAAGAAAAGAATAGCAGCAATTACGCTTGCAGTAATTTTAATAATTATAGGTGCACTCATATTCCCGCAGCTTGGTTCTGAATTTACTCCGACTCTTCAAGAAGGAACCTTGGTATTGAGAATGACAATGGCTCCTTCTATATCTCTAACTGAAAGCACACGTCTTACACTAATTGCAGAGAGAAGATTAATGAAAGTTTCGGAAGTTACCGGGGTAGTAACAAGAATAGGCAGAGGCGAAGTTGGTGCTCACACAGACCCGGTGAACAGCGCTGAAATGTATATCTTGCTTAAGCCAAGAGACCAATGGAGAAATAATGCAACACAGCAGGAGTTGGAGGCATTAATTAGAAATGACTTTGGAGAAATTCCCGGCGTTCTTACCAATTTCACACAGCCAATTCAAATGACGGTTGATGAACTTCTTGAAGGTGTAAGAGCAGAACTGGCAATTAAACTTTTCGGCAGCGACCTTGAAACGTTGAAAAACAAAGCCGATGAAATTGCTGCTCAAATAAGAAATGTAAACGGTGCCGCAGATGTTCAGGTTGACCAGGTATCCGGCGCACCTCAATTAAGCATTGTAATTAACCGTCACGAGATTGCACGCTATGGAATAAACGTTGAAGATGTTCAGCAAGCGGTAAGAACTGCAATCGGCGGTGAAACTGCAGGGCAAATATTTGAAGATGTAAAACGGTTCGATATTTATGTCCGGTTTGAAGAGGAATTCAGAAAAGATATGAGTTCGATCGGCGCTTTATTAATTGAATCTCCTTCCGGAATTGAAGTGCCGTTAAGCCAGTTGGCAGATATTAAGGAGATAGTGGGACCACGCCAGATAACACGTGAGAAGAACCAGAGATTTATTACCATCCAGTGTAATGTAACCGGACGAGACATAGGCTCATTTGTTGCAGAGGGACAAAAAGTAATTGACAGCAAAGTGAAACTTTCAACCGGATATTTTGTAACGTGGGGCGGGCAGTTCAAGCTGCAGCAGGAAGCAAACGCAAGATTAGCAGTGGTTGTTCCGATCACTCTTTTTATAATTTTCATTATGCTTTTCTCCAGCTTTAACTCTCTTAAAAATTCTCTGCTGATATTCTTAAACATACCCTTAGCTTTAGTCGGTGGTATAGTTGCTCTTTGGATTTCGGGCAGAATCTTTCAGTGCCGGCTTCTGTTGGTTTCATAGCTTTATTCGGTATTGCATTGTTGAATGGAATTGTATTGGTAACATATTTAAACCAGTTGCGGATGGAAGGGCTAAGCGTTGATGATGCATCAATTCAGGGAGCTTGCTTAAGAGTAAGACCGGTTTTAATGACCGCACTTGCAGCAGCGCTCGGAATGATTCCGCTTCTTTTAGCTACCGGAATCGGGAGCGAGGTTCAGAGACCATTAGCAACAGTTGTAATCGGGGGATTAGTTACATCAACTGCTTTAACGCTGTTAGTTGTTCCGGCTTTATACAAGTGGTTTTCAATTAAAGTAAGTGAAGGTGAGATGTAAAAGCCCCCTAAATCCCCCAAAGGGGGACTTAGGAAAGGAGATAGTAAATGTTGAGCGAAGCAAAATCCCGTTAGGGATGAAATATTTATAGATATGAGATAACACCCTTTGAGATTAAAATCCCGTAGGGATGATATATAAAAGTTTAATTCAACAGACAAAGGAAAAACAAATGAAAGAAATAAAAGCAATAATCAGAGAATTCAAATTAGACGATGTAATAACTGAGCTTCATAAAATAGAAGAACTGCCGGGTATTACAATTTCTGAGATTAAAGGATTCGGAAAATCAAAAGGGAAAATTAAAGGTGAAACCGTTGATGAAAAGCTTCATCATCTTAATCCTAAAGTAAAAATTGAAATTGTAGTGCATAATGATTTGGTTGACGAAATAGTAAACACAATTCAGAAAACGGCACACACCGGCAATCCGGGCGATGGAAAAATATATGTTATTGAAGTTAGCAACATAGTAAAGATAAGAACGAATGAAAGAGGAGAAGTTGCGATATGAAAACTCGAGCTAAATTTAAAAGGGAATTATTATGACCGGTTTATCTCAAATAATATTTGGCGCCTTTTTGCTGAGCATTGTTCACGCATCAATTCCAAATCATTGGATACCGTTAGTTGCGCTTTCAAAAGCAGAAAAGTGGAATGAGAAATTAACTCTTGGCATCACGGTCATTGCTGGTTTTGCTCATACACTAAGCACAATAATTATTGGAATAATAGTGGGATTTCTCGGCTACAAATTATCCGGATCATATTCGTTAATTGTTAGAGTAATTGCACCGAGCATACTGATACTACTTGGAATAATTTATCTTATTCTAAGCATCAGGGATAACAAACATCATCATCACCACACTCACGAAATTAATATTGATGAAATAAAAAAGAAGACCACTGCTGCTGTAATTCTTACACTTACAATCTCGATGTTCTTCTCCCCTTGTCTTGAAATTGAAGCTTACTTTTTTGTTGCAAGCAAACTCGGCTGGGAAGGTATAATAGCGGTATCGGTCATTTATACTTTTATTACTATTGCCGGAATGTTACTGTTAGTATGGCTCGGAATGAAAGGCGTAAAAAAAATTAAATCTCATTTTCTCGAATATCACGAAAAAACAATTACAGGAATTATTTTAATCGTTTTGGGAATTGCAGGATATTTTATAAACTGAAGTGTAAAATGAAAAAATATCAACTAAAAAATATTGACTGCGCTTCGTGTGCTGCTAAGATTGAAAACGGACTAAAAAAATTAGAAGATGTAAAATTTGTCTCGGTTGATTTTGCGACTTCAACACTGCACATTGAAACTGACAACATAGATAAAATAAAAATTAAGATTAAAGAAATCGAACCAGAGGTGGAAGTAATTTTACCTTCATCAGTCAAACCTTTTGCGAAAACTTCATTTACGGTTCGCGAATTAATTGAGAATAAATATACCATAATCAAGATAGTATTGGTTATTGCTCTTTTAATATTTGGTATGGCTTATGAAAATTTAATCCACAATACACAATTCAAATGGGCTGAATATTTTGTATTCATCACAGCTTACTTAATCAGCGGCTGGAAGATAATTCTGAAAGCTGCAAAAATATTTTCAAAGGCAAAATCTTTGATGAAAATTTTCTAATGACAATTGCAACAATCGGCGCATTCGCATTAGATGAAATGGCTGAGGGCGTTGCGGTTATGTTATTTTATGTTGTTGGAGAAATGTTCCAGGACATTGCGGTCAATCGTTCGCGAAAATCCATCAAAGCATTGTTAGAAATAAAACCTGATTATGCGAATCTGAAAACTAACGCAGAAACAAAAAAAGTTTCACCCGAAAGTGTAAAAGTCGGTGAGCACATAATTGTAAAAGCCGGCGAAAAAATTCCATTGGACGGAGAAATAATTGAAGGCAATTCGTTTGTTGAAACTTCTGCATTAACAGGTGAAAGTGTTCCAAGAAAAGTAAGAGAGAAAGACAATGTCTTAGCAGGAATGATTAACCAATCGGGATTACTGACAATTAAAGTAACGAAATTATTTAATGAATCATCTATCTCAAAAATTCTTGAGCTTGTGGAAAATGCAACGAGCAAGAAAGCACAAACAGAAAAATTCATAACAACCTTTGCAAGATATTACACTCCGGTTGTTGTATTTGGCGCATTGCTGCTTGCGGTTATTCCACCTTTGTTTTTTGCAGGACAAACCTTTGATGATTGGATTTACAGAGCATTGGTAGTGCTTGTAATTTCTTGTCCTTGCGCTTTGGTAATTAGCATTCCGCTTGGATATTTTGGAGGAATTGGTGGTGCCTCACGCAGAGGAATTTTAGTTAAAGGTTCAAATTATTTGGATGCTCTTACAAAAGTAAAAAAAGTAGTCTTTGATAAAACAGGAACTCTGACAAAAGGCGAATTTAAAGTCTCTGAAATAACAACCGCTAATGGATTTAGTAAAGAGGTTGTTCTTGAATACGCTGCATATACCGAAGCTCATTCAAATCATCCGATTGCAAAATCAATTCTTGAAGCGTACAGCAAAGCATTGGACAATACCAGGATAAAAATGTTAACGAAATTTCAGGATACGGAATTAGCGCAGTTGTTGATGAAAAAGAAATATCAATCGGTAATGACAAACTGCTGCATAAAGAAAATATTGAACACGAGGTTTGCAATGTCGAAGGGACTGTTGTTCACGTTGTTGTGAATAAAAATATGCAGGATATATAATTATTTCTGATAGAATAAAAGATGATGCAATCGAAACTGTGAGCAGCTTAAAACAAAAGGGAATAAATACCGTTATGCTAACTGGCGACAACAAAAGTACTGCGGAAGTTTATGCAGAGAAGCTTGGTATAAAAGAATATTATTACGAGTTGCTGCCGGAAAATAAAGTTGAGTATATTGAAAAGTTAATCAAACAATCCAACAAAGGAGATAATGTCGCATTCGTTGGCGATGGAATAAATGATGCACCGGTAATAGCACGTGCAGATGTCGGAATTGCGATGGGTGCACTCGGTTCAGACGCAGCAGTAGAAACTGCGGATGTCGTGCTTATGACAGATTCACCAATGCTGGTTGTTCATTCAATTGAAATAGCAAAACGAACAAGAATGATAGTCTGGCAGAATATCTTTTTTGCGATGGGAGTAAAATTATTTTTTATTCTTCTCGGCGTATTTGGAATTGCAACAATGTGGGAAGCTGTCTTTGGTGACATGGGTGTGGCAATAATAGCAATATTAAATGCAATGAGGGTGATGAAATAAAACCTGCTCGCTTGAACTTGAGCTTGATCTTGCTCTTGACCTTGACCTTGCTCTTGAACTTGAACTTGATACTATTTTAAGCATTTTGATTTAACATATCAGTTACTATTTTAATCATAACTTATTTTCTCCAATAATATTTTTTAATTCTAAATAGGAGCGCCCAAAATGGACACAGTTCAAAATAAAATCCGCTTGTTCTCAGTTCTGGTTTTAAGTTTATTGTTTGTCATTTTTTCGCTTAACTGCAGCGAAGAAAATTCATCAACAAATACAAACACAGATCCAAATGCTATTACCATTCAGGGAAATGCATTTCAACCGGCAGCCTTAACCGTGAAAAAAGGAACTACCGTGACGTGGACAAATAAAGATTCTTACGCACACACAGTTACGAGTGGAATTTCTCCCAATCCAAACGGAACATTTAATAGTAATAATGTTTCAGCAAATCAAACCTTCTCATTCAAGTTTGATAACACAGGAAGTTTTGATTACTTCTGTATGATTCATACTTCTATGAAGGCTAAAATTACCGTTGAGGAATAAAAAAAACTGTCGAGTTTATTTCGTTCAACTAATCTTTGAATCACTTGAAAATCGAAGAATATCTTTGATTCTTTGCGAAAATGAAATTGTGAGAAATACATTCTAAAAATCGGCTTAGGAAGTATAAATTCTTCAAATTTTAATCATTTTGAAGCTTTTCCGTTATTCATGAGCCTCGCATGGAGATTCTTGAGCCTCTCATGGAGATTCATGAACCCTTCATGGATATTCATGAGCCTCTCATGAAGATTCATGAGCCTTTCATGCAGATTCATGAACCTCTCATGAATATGCTTGAAGCATTCATGACGCAGCATGAACCATCCATGAATATTCATGAAGCATCCAAGAATACGCACAACGGATTACAAATTCATTTTTCATTTGTTTAACTATTTCCAAAATTGTCCCGTAAAACCAACGGACTGCTCCCAATTTTTGTGCAAAGGACTTGGTAATCTCCATCCATTCATCAAACAGTCTTTCCGCTTAACATCAATTTTTTGCTGAACTCAAATTCTATGTTTAATATTAGGTAGAGTAAAGAATGATTTATTCATTCTTATAATTTATTCACATAACCAAATCAGGAGTCAAAATAAAATGAAAAAATCTCTCTCATTATTTTTAATTCTTTTCTTATTTATTTCAATAGGATTTACATCCGCACAAACAGTTGATGAAATACTTGCAAAACATTTTGAGGCAATTGGACAGGACAATTTATTAGAAGTTCAAACTGTTAAAACAACCGGAAAGTTTGTGCAAGCAGGAATGGAGATCCCGTTTACCTCTTATGCACTTAGACCAAATAAAGTTCGCGTCGAAGGTGAGTTTCAGGGATTAAAATTTATACAAGCCTACAACGGTGAAATCGGCTGGGCATTAAATCCGTTTATGGGCGATACAGTTCCAACTCAAGCGCAGCAGGATATAGTTGATGAATTAAAAGATCAAGCGGATATTGACGGATTGTTTTATAACTATGCTGACAAAGGATTCAAAGTTGAGTTAGCAGGTACCGAAGATATGGAAGGTCAGCAGGTTTATCTTTTAAAGCTAACGAAAGAAAATGGTAATGAATACATCTATTATATGGATTCTGAAAATTATGTCCCGTTAAAAATGAAAGCAAAAGTAAAAGTGATGGGGGTTGAAAGAGAAGTTGAAACTTTTTACAGCAATTACAAACCCACGGATGGAATTGTAATGGCATATAGTATGGAATCAAAGATGGGCGGACAAACCGTTTCGCAAATCGTTGTTGATAAAGTTGAGTTTAATATTGAAGTTGATCCAGCGATATTCGAAATGGATTCTGCAAAAACAAAGGAGTAATTTAAATTCCACAAAGGAGGAATGACATGAAACGTAAAATAATTTTTTCCTTGATATTTTGTTTCGCTTCAGTGTTCGCTCAGGAACAAACTACAAAAGTAAATACTGATATTTTTGGCTCGATAACTTCAAGACACATTGGACCTGCAGCGATGAGTGGTAGAATTAGTGCCATAGATGCAGTCAACGACAATTGGTACACTGTTTATGTCGGCGCTACCGGAGGGGGGTTATGGAAATCTACAAACGGCGGCACAACTTTTAGACCTGTCTTCGATAAGCACACTCAATCTATCGGTTCAATCACAATTGATCAGAAACATCCCGATACTGTTTGGGTGGGAACCGGTGAAACATGGGTAAGAAATAGTGTCTCTATCGGAAATGGAATTTTTAAAACTACCGATGGGGGGAGCAATTGGAAATTGATGGGACTAGAAAAAACTGAACGCATTGCAAAAATTATTATTGACCCAAATAATCCTGATGTAGTTTATGCAGCAGCAACAGGTCCATTATTTTCCGAAAGCGAAGAGCGTGGAGTTTATAAATCCATTGACGGTGGAGTTACCTGGAATAAAATTCTTTATATAGACCAAAACACCGGCTGTTCATCTATTGATATTGATTATTCGAATCCAAATATTTTATATGCAGGGATGTGGGAATTCAGAAGGAAAGCTTACACATTCAATTCGGGTGGTAAAGGCAGCGGCTTATACCGTTCCACTGATGCTGGTAAGACGTGGCAAAAGATAACTGAAAACCTTCCCGAAGGTGATCTCGGAAGAGTTTGTGTTACAGTCTCCCCTGTTGATCCGTCAATAGTTTTCGCACTTATCGAAGCAAAGCAATCATCTTTATTAAAATCAACTGATAAAGGTGAAACATGGGAAAAAGTAAATGATACTCCTACCATGGGGGAACGACCATTTTACTTTTCACTGATCATTCCTGATCCGGTTGAAGTGAATAGAATTTATAAACCAGGATTTTCTATCAACGTGAGTACTGATGGCGGAAAAATATTTTCATCTCCCTTTGTCGAAGGTGGTGCAATTCATAGCGATATTCATGCATTATGGATAAACCCGAAAGACAATCATGAAATGTATGTTGGAACTGATGGAGGGGTGTACGTTTCGCACGATAGAGGAAGCTCATGGAATCAAATTAGAAACCTTCCCGTCTCTCAGTTTTATCACGTTAGTGTTGATATGAAAAAACCTTACAATGTTTACGGCGGCTTGCAGGATAATGGCTCGTGGGTAGGTCCTTCTACAAGTACAGGCGGCATATCAAACAGTGATTGGAAAAATATAGGATTCGGTGACGGCTTTTATGTTTTTCCTGATCGCACTGATGAGAATATTCTTTATTGGCAATGGCAAGGAGGAAATATCGTTCGACACTACATTAAAAGCGGAGAATCAAAAGAGATCAAACCTTACTCTGATGATGTAAATGAAATTCTTAGATTCAACTGGAATACGCCCGTAGCTTTTAGTCCCACAAAAGAAAAAGTAATGTATGTTGGTGCACAATATCTTTTCCGATCAACAGACAACGGCGATAGCTGGGAAAAAATCTCCCCCGACCTTACGACTAATGATCCCGAAAAACAGAAGCAGGAACAATCGGGTGGTTTGACCATAGATAACTCAACCGCTGAAAATCATTGCACCATTTACACAATAAATGAATCGTCCTTAAACTCAAAAATAATTTGGGTTGGAACTGATGATGGAAATATTCAAGTAACAAAGGATGGAGGAAAATCATGGCAAAACGTTACCATAAATATCACCGGATTGCCAGCTAATACTTGGTGCAGCAATGTTTATTCAAGTAATTTTGATGAAAAAACTGCGTACGCAACTTTCGATGGACATTATAATGGAGATATGAATACGTATATTTTTAAAACAAGTGACTATGGAAATAGTTGGACTTCTCTTTATTCACAAAATTTAAAAGGATATGCTCATGTAATCCGCGAAGATTTAGTGAATAAAAATCTTCTTTTTCTCGGAACTGAACTTGGACTATTTGTATCAATTGACGCTGGAAAATCATGGAGTCAATTCACAGCAGAGACTCCAAACGTTGCAGTGCGTGACATGGTAATTCATCCAACTGAAAATGATCTTGTAGTTGCAACACATGGCAGGGGTATTCTAATCATTGATGACCTGACACCAATACGAAATTTGAGCGTAGATAAATTAAGTGATGAATTAGTATTTCTTGAAACTAAACCCTTCCCTATCAAGAATCCGGGACAAGAACAAGTCTTCGGCGGTGATGATGAATTTACTGGAAGGAATGAATCCGAGACTGCGATTATAACCTATTACTTACAGAAGAGACATGTATTCGGCGATATGTTCATTGAAATTTATAATGATAAAAATGAAAAGGTTGCAACACTCCCGGCTGGTAAAAACAAAGGTATAAATCGTGTTAAATGGTTTATCAGGCAGAAGCCGCCAAAAGTTAAAGCGTCACTCGGAACTTTGGGAAGAACTTTTTTTGGTCCAACATTTCCTCCCGGAAATTATACCGTTAAAATTATTAAAGGAGATAAAACTTATTCCGGTAATATCACATTGATCTACGATCCTGATTCGCAGCATTCAATTGCCGATCTTGATTTACAATATCAAACTGCACTGAAAGCCTATAAATTGACTGAAGAATTGGGATTCCTTGATAAAAAAACAACTAATCTTAAAGATAAATTGCAGAAGAAATCTGTCGAAATAATTAATGATGAGCCGCTGATGAATTCAATCAATGCACTTTCGGTCAAACTCGAAGCTCTTCATAAAGAATTAGTTTCTACAAATCCAAGCAGGCTTTCGGGAGAAGAAAGGTTGATGGAAAAAGTAACGGATATTTATGGAGCTGTTATGGGTTATCAAGGCAGACCAACTGAATCGCAGTTAAAAAGACTGACAGCACTTGAAACTGAGGCCTCAAATAAAAGAAATTACTTGGAGGAAATTTCTTCTTCGGAGTTAAGTAAAATTAATGATGGGTTGAAATTAAAAAACCTAACAATTATTTCATTGATGACAAAAGAAGAATATTTAAAAGACAATTCTAACTGATAATATTTAGAAGCCATCCGGAATTTATTTTGTATCTCACTTATAAAATTTCGGATGACTTCGTTATAAAAGATTAAAAGTCTTTTTATAACTTCTAAGTTTCTTACCGTCTAAAATCGATATTAGATTCCCTGGGTTTTTACTGAATTCAATTTCTCCCGGGCAGAAAATAAATATTCTATTTGACAGCGTTTTTACTTGCTCAAATTTAGTTGAATATTTTTCAATATCATCATCAGTAACAAATTCGCTAAAAAAGAGTAAACAATTCAAAGCCAATTTATCCATACCCGCAAAATACTCCGCTTTAAGAATGAATTCATTTTTACTAATTCCCGATTCAATATTTAAATTCTCGAAACCTAATTTTCGAAGAAATTGATTAATGAGCGAAATAAAATAGTCTTGTGTCCAGGATTCAATTTTCACTTCGCTTTCCTCAGACGCCGGAAAAATATTTTGAACATCAATAATTTCAAGCCAATCTGCATCACTCAATAACCTTGAGAAGTTATCAGCTTGTAAGGTTTCAAATAAATTTTTATCAAGCAGAAACTTTTCCATCAGTTTAGTTTGAATAGCTTCATCTATAGTGTTTCTCACCTGATAATTAATTATTTCAATTTCACTGGATAAATTATTTGTGAAAGTATCTTCAAGATGCCAGTTATTAATCGGGTTCCACCAATTATCGAAAAGAATTATTGAAGGTAGATTTTCACCCGAGATTTTTAATCTTGACAATCTGCCATTAAATAATAAGACGTTGGTTTTGCTATCAATAAAATTTCTAAAATCAATGTCACTCACACTATTCTTTAACACTGAAAACGAAATTGAATGACTTTTTAATACAGGTTCGAGCATTTTTAAACCAAGTTTATCATACTGCGAACTAACAATAACTTTTCTTCCTGATGCAAGAATGATTTGAATATGTTGAATGAGAAGATTTGCTTTAGAACTTGATTTAGTCATCAAGGAAAAATTGCAGGCTTGTTTCAATTTATGTATCTGTGTAAATATGGTTGACTGAAACCGGAATGGATTCCCCTCCTTCACAATCAAAGTCATTTCCTTTTTGGCTGATGCTAATGCTTCTTCATACTCTGCCCTTTGTAAATTTTCTAAATTCAGCCAATGACCATTGATTTGATTTTTCCTCTTATTTACATTTTCAGTCGAATAATTATTAATACTGACATTAGAATCATCTGATATGACTTTTTGCAATTCTTTAAACAAAAATTCTTTAGAACCCGTTGAAGTAAACCAAATAAATTGATTTCTGCATCTATAAATTTTCCTTATCAGGCTGAAATGTTTTTCCAATTCGAGTTGAAATTCGTCACAGATCATCACATCAAATGAATTGAGAAAATCTTCATTGACTAAATTTTCTGCTAAAGCATTTGAAAGGATTTCATAGGAAGTAATTAGAACGTCGGAAGTGCAATCGGACAACTCATTGAAAAATAAAGCTCCATTCGATAGTGCTCGTACTTTATTAAAATTTAATGATTTGAGATTTTCAACCCATCCTTCCGGATATTTGACAAATGATCTTTCACCAATTCCTTGAAATTCATTTAAGCTGCAAATTATTAGGATAGAATTTATTTTTGATTTTTCACTTTGGTTTCTCAACCTATTAACGATGTTAGAATATTTAAGAGACAAAAACTCACCGCACAAAAGTTCCTTATTAAAACTATTAACTAAAACTTCTTTTTCGGGAGCGACATCTTCTTCAATAATTTTTTCAACATAATTTTCAATTGGCATTTCATTAATGAGTTCTGGAATTTGAAGAATATTCTTATGAACTAGAAAATCATTACCAGAGACGGTGCAACTATCTAACATATCGAATTTGGAGATGAAAACTTTCTGCGATTCAATTGTAATTGATTCGTAATTTGTCAGTAGGGACATATTAATGGGTGATAAAAATTTTAAAAACTTTTGCTTTTGAGCAGTCATGTAAGCAGGTATAGCTCGAATCGCAATCTCATTCAAAATAACTGGGCTTATCTTGTAATACTTTTGGACTTTCTTATTTAGGGTGAATTTCACACTATAATTTTTTTTAGAGAAATCATTTTCTTTTTCACTGAGAAGTTCAATTTGAATAATGCTTGCATTTAACGTGCTCAGTTTGTCATTAACTTCCGGTATTGAAAGACCAAATTCATAAATCGTACTAAAACTATTTTCAATTTTAGTGTTTGTAAAAAGTTGTGTAAAAGTAAGAAATTTTAGATGTTGTGACTGATTCGTAATCTCATTAAAAAAATTCCCGAATTCAAAATTGAATTTTTTGCACAGCTGCTTGATAATTTTAAATCTGAATGTAGATACTGCGGGGTTCTTAAAGTTGAGAATGCCAAGATCAGCATAATATTTTGGAGTTAATATGGGAAATAGGTAGTCTCTTTGATCTGGAGTATCAAATGTTTTAAGAGGAATTTTTGGTAATAATCTTGCACTTGAAGGCTGGGGGAAATATACTCTTTCATTTTCAGGAATCTTCAGCCATTTATGCCAAGCATAATCCTCGGCTGTCGAAATTTCAGCAACAGTCGAAGCAACCTTCGTCCGTACTAATCGAAGCATTATTATTCGTTAGTTTTTTGAAGCTGAACCTGTTCACAGGCAAGTTTAAGCCGTTCGAATGGTTCGATAATATTTCGCTTTGAAGAAATTTCGGACAACATTTCTTTAATTTCTGGAAGTTCCGATTGAAATTTTTTACCACTTTCGATACAAACCTCACCGCCATTCCAAGGAGCAGGAATTTCTTCTGAAACTGAATTATTATTTTTCTTTTCTGATTTTTCAAAAACTCTAACTACTCTTACATTTTGTTTTTCATTTGCACCGAGAAAAAGTGGATCGCGAACCAGGATCAAATCAACTTCACCACTAAGTGCATTGATCAATGGCACAGAAATTAACTCAACTTGAATATGCTCGAGAAGCACATCGCCATAAAGAGTTTTTTGAAAATTTGTTGGTTTAATCGGGGCTGTTACACGAAATTCCAGTGGTTTTGTGTCTAAATCTGTTACTAAAATTGCTCCCATCAATCCAGACTTCGTGTCTGTAGAATAGCTTTCTAAAAAGCCAATTTTATTTAACTGCATAGCCGTCTTTCAATTCAATTTTAAAATTATAGCGTTCAAATTATTTAGTAGCAACATCAATGTATACATTTATTGTACCAAAAATTTGCAGAAAAAAGCCTATTACGAACTTTTAATTTTTTTTGATTTTCAAATCTATTTTTCAGACAGTGAATAACTGAAACAAAATAACATGGTAATTAATGCCGATATTCTCCAAAATTTACCTGCTTAATTATCAGTGTCCGATAAATCTTTTGTATTACTAAAAATAATGTTATCAGCTAATAATATTTTTTGATAATTAAAATTTATAGTGCTATTTTTATGTAGATTAAATCTTAATAGTATGCAATGCAGAAAAATATATGAGAAAAACAGCCTCACAATTAAACTTCGGGGAAACTGCAACAATAAGTGAAATAGATACATCCAATCCATCATTCAGAAGAATTATTGAAATTGGATTTACACCCGGACAGGAAATTGAATTAATTAATAAATCATTTTTTAATGACCCGCTTGCGTTTTCAATTAGAGGAACACTGGTTGCAATCCGCCGAAGTGAAGCAGACTGTATTATTGTTTCGTGATGGTTCAAACTAAATTAAACATCCCCCTTATCACATTGGTGGGTCCGCCTAATTCTGGTAAAACCACCCTCTTTAATTATCTCAGCGGGAAGAATCATAAAACTGTAAATTACCCGGGATCAACAGTTGAATACAATTCTTCAATTTTACAAAATAAATTTGGATTACATGCGGAACTTCTTGACTCTCCTGGGATGGTTAGTCTTATCCCAAATTCTCCGGACGAATCAGTTGCAATTGAAGCACTCTACAGTCACCCCGAATTTGGTCCGCCATCTATTGTTATAGTAACTGCCGATTCAAATCAGCTTACGCGGCATTTAATACTTTGTAAGCAAGTTATTCAAAGCGGCTTCAGAACTATTTTGGTTTTAACCATGTTAGATTTAATGAATAAACGAGGATATGACATTGATGAGTTAAAATTAGGATTGGAATTAAATTGCGATGTTGTAAAAATCGATGGGAGAAAAGGTACTGGCATTCCCAAATTGATTGATAGAATCAAAGCCAACCTTGATTTGATCAAATTGGGGGAGAAAATAAAAATTGAGAATTTTAAGATTCCAACTGATAAATCCTATTTACTAAAATCTTTTGCAGAGATCGAACAAATTGAAGCTAAGGTTCTAACAACTAACGGACAAAACAAACAACAAAGTAACTTGGAAAAAGCAAACAAGGAGCTTCTTGTTCTTAACAGTGTGAAAAAATTTCCACATAAAATAGATGAAACTACACTGAAAATTGACCGGTTCCTCCTGCATAAATATTGGGGATTGTTTTACTTCTTTCTGGTAATGTCTTTGACCTTTACTTCGATTTTCTGGCTTGCTCAACCATTAATGAATCTTGTGGATAATTTCTTCGGATACGCATCTGAAACAGTTTTTCAAACGATGGGATACACCTGGTATAGTGACTTAATCGCTAACGGATTAATTGCCGGGCTGGGCTCAGTTCTGGTTTTCGTTCCTCAAATAATTATACTTTTTATGATATTAGGTTTGCTTGAAGACACTGGATACCTTGCACGCGGAGCAATGTTAATTGATAAACCACTCTCAAAAATTGGTTTAAACGGACGATCTTTTGTCCCGATGCTCTCAGGTTTTGCCTGTGCTATTCCGGCAATGCTTGCGACAAGAACAATTCCGAACAGAAGAGAAAGATTACTTACGATTTTTATTATTCCCTTAATGAGCTGCAGTGCCAGATTACCAGTCTATGCACTTTTAATAGCATTTATAACCCCACCTGAAAAACCTTGGCTCGGGGGGATTATTCTATCCTCCATTTATATATTTAGTATTATCAGTTCAGTGGTTATTGCTGGATTAATAAATAAATTCAGGAAAAAAATTATTAATGCGGAGGACTCATCTTCATTTATTCTTGAATTACCCACTTACAGATTACCTAAAGCGAAAGTGGTGTTCAACAATACACTTAGCAGCTCGAAGCTTTACGTGCAAAGAGCAGGTCCGATAATAATAGGGTTTTCTTTGATACTGTGGTTTTTGACATATTTTCCAAATACAAACCCCCACGTTCAGAGTGAAAATAACTCACCGATTCAGTTACATCAATTACAAAGTGCAGAAAGATTATCTCACTCCTATGCATCAGATTTGGGAAAACTAATTCAGCCAATAATGACTCCGTTGGGAATGGATTGGAGAATTGGAGTCTCGCTTGTAGCAGCATTCGCAGCAAGGGAGGTTTTTGTAAGTTCACTTGCTCTAATTTTTAAAGTAACTGGCGATCAGGAAACTATTCAACAATCAATTCTTTCTGCAATGAGAAGCGCCGAAATAGAAAACTCGAGTCAGAAACTATTTACTATGGCTACAAGTATTGGTTTGATTGTTTTTTTTGTTTTTGCAATGCAATGTATTTCGACAGTTGCTGTTGCCAAAAAAGAAACAGGCGGCTGGAGAATACCAATTTTACAAATATTAATTTTTACTTCAATAGCTTATGTTTTTACTTTTGCTACTGTATATGGATTACGACTCTTAGGCGTTGAATAATAATTATATTTAATAAGAATTTATTTTCATTATTTTTAATTAATGATAAAACTAATTAATGCAAGAATAGAATTCGTTTTGTGAAAAATCAACAAGCTATAGAATTATTCCGCTCATTCTTAAAGAATGGTCAAAACCGAATTACACCTGAACGCTTTGAAGTATTAAATGCGGCAATTGAGTATCAGGGACATTTTGGGGCTGATGATCTTTTCATCTTGATGAAAAATAGAAAATCACATGTATCGCGAGCTACTGTTTATAAAACTCTTGAATTATTAGCTCAATGTGATTTGGTGATTAAAAGAAACTTTGGTGACAATCTCACTCGGTATGAGAGCAGCTTTAAAAAACAAAATCACGATCATTTAATTTGTGTTGACTGCGGACGCATCGTTGAATTCACTGATGAATCAGTTGCAAAATCACCCAAACAAATCTGTGACAAACTTGGATTTAATTTCGGTAGTTACTCCTTTAACATTTTTGCACACTGCAAAGACAAAAATAGTTGTAAACATTTTAAAAGCCATTAAACTTGAGAATGAAAAAAGAATTAACTGCTATAAAATACCCGCTTCGTTGGAGTAAAAAAGATTTTTCAATAGATGTTTACTGCTCAATTCCAAATATTGCAACTGGAATTTTATTAAAAGCCGGGAAGGCAAACTTCATTGTTGACCCCGGTGATGGGATACTTAGAGATTTAAATACAAATATCGGAACGCAGGAGATTCTAAATATTTCTGATATCTTTGTAACGCATGGACATCACGATCACGTCGGAGGTGTTTGGTCGCTTCTAACATATCTTAGAGTTATGAATAAAAAAAAATCTTTAACAATCCATTATCCGAACGGATGTAAAGAAATTGAAAGTATTTATAATGCATTTATAAATGTGTATCGCCCTTACTTGTCTTATAAAATAAAATTAAACAAAATCACAAAGACCAAGAAAATCTCTACCAAGAACGTGTCCGTATTACCGTTTAATGTTATCCATAAAGAATATTTATTGAACGGTAAAGAGACACGAAATGTCCCGGCAATTGGTTATAATTTTACTTATAAGAATAATCGGATTTGTTACGGTGGTGACACAACTTATTGTGAAGAGTTAGTGAAGAACGCAAAAGGTGCAGACCTCGCAATAATCGAAGCAGGACACGAGGACGAAACTCCGGATGAAATGCATATGACTTTGAAAGAAGCTTATACTATCGGCAAATCAGCAAAAAAATTTTTTTTAGTTCACGTACCCGAATAAATAATTGGAGAATATATGATCTATCATTCTTATTGGAAGCTTAGCTTCTCACTGTTTTTCCTAAGCACAATAATAATTATCCCTCAGGAAAAATTTCTTTTTGAAGGCGAAAAGCATTTAAGCAATATTCAAATGCTTACAAATGGAGGGGAGAATGCTGAAGCATATCTTTCCTTTGACGAGCAGAAACTAATTTTTCAAAGAACTTTTGGCGAACTAAATTGCGACCAAATTTTTACAATGAATATTGATGGCAGTGAAATGAAACTGGTTTCAACCGGATTGGGAAGAACAACCTGCTCTTATTTTCTTCCGGGTGACGAACGGATAATTTATGCGTCAACCCACTTAGACAATACTGACTGTCCACCCCCACCCGACAGAAGTAAAGGGTATGTCTGGAAACTCTATAATTCTTTTGATATATTTTCTGCGAACGCAGACGGCTCAGATGTTAAACAAATAACTGATGCACCGGGCTATGATGCAGAAGCAACTGTTTCCCCGCTTGGCGATAAAATAGTTTTCACCTCCACCCGTGATGGCGATCCCGAGCTTTATTTAATGAACATTGATGGGACTAATCAAACAAGATTAACACATCATAATGGTTATGACGGCGGTGCATTTTTTTCGCAGGATGGAAAACAAATCGTATTTCGTGCTAGCACTCCAAAAACTGAACAGGAATTAGCAGACTATAATGACCTTGTAAAAGAAGGACTGGTAAGACCTTCAACTCTGGAAATTTTTATTATGAATTCTGATGGATCAGATAGAAGACAAATAACAAACTTTGGTAAAGCAAGTTTTGCTCCATTTTTATTTCCTGATGGTAAAAGAATTATTTTCTCGTCCAACTTGAATAGTGAAACCAGCAGGGACTTTGATCTTTATATGATTAATGTAGATGGTTCAGCACTTGAACAAATTACTCATTTTGATTCTTTCGATGGTTTTCCAATGTTTACCCGTGACGGAAAAAAACTTGTGTTTGCTTCAAACCGCTTTAATAATCAACCTAATGAAACAAATATTTTTATCGCCGATTGGATTGAATAATTATTTGCTCTGATCGGATCAATGTTTATAAATCTGATCAGAGCATTTCTTGAATTCGACTAATAATAAAATCGAAATCCTGCACGAAACATTATACCGCTCATATCGTAAACTCTTTCGAATGTTCGCTTTCCAATGGTAGGGGAATCAATTTCATAAGTCCAGCTTGGCTCTGAATTATAATAATTCATTTCTAGTAAAACCTCCGAACGAGGTCCAATATTATAAGCACCGCCGACTCCTAATCTCCAATTAAAATCGAAAGCACCTTTTAGTTCATTGTCATCAGGGTTTTCAAAATTTCTATAATCAACGATTAGAATCTCCGCCCCAATCGCACCCGTTACATATATTTTCGTCCTGGGTGCCACTGGAAATTTTAGCGTTGCATTAATCATTAATGGAATATCGTGCAGATTTGTTTGAGCTCTCAGTTCATTTATTCCGCCGGAGATTCCATAAATCTCATTGAAGGATTCTACGAGTGTTTTATCAACATAATTTTTATGAAACCAATCTACGCTCCACCCAAAATTGAAGTTCTGATCAATATATCTACCACCTTCATAACCTATAATAAAGCCTGCATCAGTTGCCCCTGGACTAAATGAGCCAAGTTTAATTGCTGCTGCGTTTCCTTGCGCAATAATCGGTAGAGAAATTGAAAATAAAATTAAGAAAAATAACTTTTTCATATTTAACCTTTATATTTTTATTTTTTTATGACAATGATAGTGCCACAAATTAACTGTTAAAATTTAAAAATTCTTCTACTGCTTGTATAAATTAATACACAATTTTTTTCTGAAGTGGACAGTTTTAATTAATAATGAAGTTATTTATTTTGATTTGCAAAAAAGGAATTAATAAATCTTAGATGATAAATATTTTATTTGTATGTATGGGAAATATTTGCCGCTCCCCTGCGGCTGAAGCTATTCTAAAAAAGAAACTGAGAGATTCAAATCTCGGTGAAAGATTTTTTGTTGATTCTGCAGGAACAATTGATTATCATGCGGGTGAACTACCTGATCCCAGAATGATTGATTGCGGAAATAAAAGAGGTTATAAACTTGATCACCACGCAAGAAAATTTTTCCCTAAAATTGACTTCGACAAATATGATTATATCTTTACGATGGATGAATTGAATTATACAGCAATAGTTAATTGGGACAGAGAAAAAAAATTTTCTAATAAAATAAAACGAATTACTGATTACTGTAATAACTTCAAGCTAAATCAGGTACCTGATCCTTATTATGGAGATGAAAATGATTTTAATTATGTGCTGGATATTTTAGAAGATGCATGCAACAGCATCATAAGAAGTTTAGAAAATGATAAATCAAATTATTAAAAATGATATCGAACAATGTCTCAACGATAAAATAACCTCGATCAACATTGTCTGCGGTGGATGTATAAATCAAACATTTCAGATTAAAACAGAGTCAGACCATATTTATTTTATTAAAATAAATATTGATCCTCCTCAAAATATGTTTGCCGCAGAGGCAGCAGGCTTAGATGAATTACGAAAACCAAATGCTTTTAAAATACCCCGAGTAATTAAAGCTGCACCAAATTATTTAATCCTTGAAAATATACCTGCCGGAATAAAGTCTAAATATTTCTGGGAAGATTTCGGAAGATCATTCGCACAACTTCACAAGTTCACTGCGAAATCATTTGGTTTTTACACAGACAATTTTCTCGGATCAAACTTACAAATCAACCATTCAGAAGCATCATCAAATTGGTCTGATTTCTTTTTTACAAATAGGCTGTTATTTCAATTCAAACTTGCTGAAAAGAACTATTTAATTGATCCATATTTCCGAAATAGCTTTATCAAGTTAGAAAAAAGAATCAATAGTATTCTTGATGATCAAGTTTTGCCGTCACTGCTGCATGGAGATTTGTGGTCAGGAAATTTTATAGTTTCAGTGGATGGATCGGCATGGTTGATTGATCCGGCAGTCTATTATGGTCACCGCGAAGCAGACTTGGCATTGACTAAACTGTTTGGTGGATTCAACAATGCTTTCTACGAAAGTTACAATAATGAATTTCCATTAGATGAGGGTTATGAATATCGGGAAAGTATTTACAAACTTTATCACGTTTTAAATCATCTTAACTTATTTGGGAAAGGTTATTATCAGCAGGCAATTTTATTAATGAATTTTTATTTAAAATAAACTGAGGAGGCTGTCTCAAAAGTCTAATTTTGTCAGTCTGAGCTTGTCGAAGACTTATGGCAATGCCATACTGAATTCACACTTCGATGGCATTGCCACTCAGTGTGACAGTAAAAATTACTTTTGAGACAGCCTCCTCTCGAATAGATCAATTAAAATCTTGGATATCCACCATCTCAACATCAAAAATTAAAACAGAGTTAGCCGGTATTTTTCCCATCGCCATCGAACCGTATGCGAGCTGAGGCGGAATTATGAATTGAACTTTAGATCCTTTTTTCATCAACATCAGCCCTTCTTCCCAACCTTTGATAACTTGACCTTGACCAAGTACAAAAGTTATCGGTTCATTTCTTTCTACAGAACTATCGAAAATTGTTCCATCTTTTAGATAGCCAGAATAATTAACTGTTACAACTTTACCGGAACCCGCTGGATCACCACTACCTTCACTTAAGATAATATATTTTATTCCGCTGGCAGTCGTTAGTATTTTAGTTGTGTCAACCTCCCACCTTGTAACTTTAGGCGGAACTTTTGCATCTACTAATGTAATTTGCATTTTCAAATCTGAGTTTGGTGGAACTTGACCCCCGGGGTTTTCAGCATAAGCTACTTTGCCAGGAATAATTATCGTTCGTGTACCGCCTATTTTCATTCCGATAATCGCTTCATCACTGCCATTTATAAATGCTTGTCTGCCAAGAATAAATTTAAGTGGTTTCTGTGAAAGTCGTGTATCTGCAACCTTGGATGCTTTTCTAGTAGAATCGAGATTCCAATTTTCATAAAGATTGGTTGAATCTTTTATTAACCAAATATTAAAATGAACATTTACTAAATCACCGGCTTTAGCAATATTTCCTGTGCCAAGTGTGTCATCATAAATCTGAACACCCGATTTTAAAGTAACGACATCAGGTGTTTTATCACAGCCGCCAAGAATCATTGCTAATAAAACAAAAACTATACTTGAATAATAACGCATAGAGAAACCTTTCTTTTTTCGGTTAAAATATATTGGTAAACGAGAGTGACATTATAACCACGAATGAATTATTTTTGATTACCATTTAATTGTAAAAATATATTGTACAAATTTATGAAAACAATTTTCATTATAACGTTATTTTTTTATTTCGTGTTATTAGATCTATTTCAAACACTAAGTGCGGATTTTAGCTCAATTCCTGTTAATAGCATGAATGAGAATAGTATTAAATTTATTTTACAGGATTCGTTGATGAACTTAAAAAAACAAGCAATAGTTGATTGCGATTACTCACTTGAAGAAGCATTGATAGGCTCTGCAGCGTCTGATGATATTAAGAATAATCTGGCTTTAGTTGATGTTTATTACTATTCGTTCGATGAGAAAATTCACAAAGGTCAAATTGTTATTCATAGGTTTCTTGCAAAAGATATCATTGAGATATTTGACCTCATCTTGCTAAATAAATTTCCAATCTCAAAAGTAATTCCAATTGTAAGCTATAATTGGTCGGATAATTTCTCTATGAACGACAATAACACTTCTTGTTTCAACCATCGTTTGGTTGCAGGAACAAAAAAAATATCAAATCACGCTTATGGTCTTGCGATAGATATAAACCCGAAATTAAATCCATATATAAAAGGCAGCCGTATCAGTCCGGAGGGTGCAAAATATGATTCCAAAATTCCAGGCACTATCCTACCTGATTCATTATTAGTGAATTCTTTTAAAAAGCGTGGTTGGACATGGGGTGGTGATTGGATCACCCGCAAAGATTACCAGCATTTTGAAAAAATAATTGAATAAATCTTAATCTAAATTTTTATCAAAAAGAAATTTTAGCATACGCCAGACTCTTTTTGACCAGTCTCTTTCGGAGTGTTGAGCATTGTAATATTTATACCAAAATAAATTACTGCCCAATTGATAATTTTTATTTTGCAGAGCGATTAGCATATCATCAATTCCCGGTTGGAGTTCACTCTCTAATCCAACCTCTCCGTTATCAATATAAATATTTATCGGTTTATGATCACCTTGATAGTTTTCAACTGTAGATACATAATTTATATCACTGATTTTGAATGCAGGTGAAACACAAATTGCTTTTGAAAATATTTCGGGGTATTCCCAGAGGAGCATAAATGATATCAACCCACCCATTGAGGATCCGCCAACAAATGTATTTTCACGCTGCGGCAATGTACGATAGAGTGAATCAATCAATGGTTTAATTTTATTTACAAGAAGATTCATATATGCAGTACCAGTGTCACCTGGTGAATATTCCTGCCATCTATATTTAGTATTATAAATGCCAACAATAATTAATTCATCTATCATACCGAGTTTAATAAGACTATCTGCAACCTCATCAAATCTCCAATCGTAACCGAACGATGAAGTGGATGGATCAAAAACATTTTGACCATCTTGAAAGTAAAGCACCGGGAAACGCTTTTCACTGTTTATTGAGTAGGATGGTGGAAACCAGATTATTATATCTCTTGGGTCAAGTATTCCGGGTTGATAATTTTTTAGGTATTCTACTGTCCCAGTAATTTGTCCATGAATTATTTGCTTGAACTGATCTTTCCAGCCGGTGATTTTAATAACTACTGTTGTATCACAACAAGTTTTTAGGAAAGAATTTTTAGGAATCGATCCATCTGATTCTACCGCTTCCTTATCCCATGATCCACGAGTAACTTTATATTCTATATTTTCGCCCGCAGAAAACATAATAGATTTTGAATAGGTAGTATCGTTAACCCGATTTAGGAAGATTTTTCCGGCGTCCCAATTACCAAGTTCAGTATTGTTTCCTGAAATCGAAACGTGTTCTGAATCAGCAAGTGCATGCGTGATTACAATAAATTGAACCACCACCTTTTGTTGGGCTGATAATAAAATACTATAAATAAAAAATGATAGAATGAAATTCCTTATCATAATTCCCTTATTAAATTCCGAACTTTATAAATTAATTTTACTTCTGATTATTTCAGTTCATAAAAATTATTTTTTCTATTTGAATCTGGAATTATATTTGATCCAAGTTCAACTTTAGAAACTTCACCTTCGGCAGATATTGAAATTGTAGTCGAAGTTTTGCCATCCATCCAAACATCGGCTTGAGCTTCAATTGAATTAACAATTTCACCATTACTATTCTTTAGTGATACAATAATTGGAACAGGCATACTACCAATTTTTTCAACAGTTACTTCATAATCATTTCCATCTCTTTTCACATCTGATATTGAAAGATCGGGATAACCATTTTCGAAGAACCATGGATTCCAGAACCAATTCAGGTTTCTACCGGAAACTTCATTGAATGTATGAAAGAAATCATATGGTATTGGATGCTTACCATGCCAGCGGTTTATATACTCTTTATAAACTTCACCAAATTTTTCTTTACCAAGCATTTTACGAAGAATATCGTATGAAATACCTGGACGCGAATATGCTTGTGTTCTGTAAGTGTTTCCATGAGTTTGATTCGAGGGGGTGACAAGCGGAAGTTCCATTTCATCACCTGCAAAATTTTCATAGCTTCTAACATTCCAGCCGCGCGGAGAATTACCTTCCACCATCCTTTCTTGAATATCAAATGGAATAAATACCGCCATACCTTCATCCATCCATGCATATTTTCGCTCATTGATTCCCATGTAGAAAGGAAAGTACTGATGTGCAAGTTCGTGAGATGTAACTCCAAATGTGCCGGCAAGGGAATTTGTAGATCCATTATTTACAATCATCGGGAATTCCATTCCGCCTGCGCCGTTAAAAACTGTTTGACTTGGAAATGGAAATGGTACACCCGGTAATTCTTTCGAATAATATTCAAGCGATTTCATTGCGAAATATGCAACATCTTTAAAATCTTTTGAAGATGGATTATAAGCTGCAGTAATATAAATTCTTCTTTTAGTTTTGTCATCAACAACAAGACTAAGTGCATCCCACTGATAATGATCACTAATACCAAATGCGAAGTCTGTCACTCCCTGTGCTTTGAAATTCCACATATTCGTAGAACTGGATGAATTAAAAATATTTCCTTCTTTCAAATCCTTTTCAGTTACAATACGAATTACAGAATCACTTTGATGAGCCTTGTTAAATAAGTTAAAATATTTTTCATTCAAGACTTGATTTGCATTTTGAAGTTCACCGGTAGCCCAAATTCCAAAATTATTTGGGACAGTGATGTTTACATCAAAATTGCAAAAATCATTATACATTTCGTGCTGACCTGTGTAGTCAATCATATCCCAGCCATCAATATCATCATAGACAGAAACCTGAGGGTACCAATAAGCAATAAAGTAAGAAGTAGAATCATATTTACCCATGCGAGGGTTTTGCCCGGCAGGAATTTGCACCTCCCATTGTATTTTTATTTGATTACTTGAATTTGGATTTATCGGTTGTGAAAGCAGCACCGCTAAATTGGTTGAGGTATTTCGTACTGAGTCACGACTATTCCAATTAATATTTTTATTATTTATTTGAAACGCTTTCAAAATAACACCATCCGTAATAGAAGCTTCTTCAAGCGTGAAATCTCTTGCGCTTTCTTTTTTATTCATATTTTGATAGAGCCTTATTACAAATCGCTTGAGTGTATCGGGACTATTATTGTAATATGTAATTTCTTCTTCCCCCTTTAGCATTCCTGTAGTAGGATCGAACTTTGCATTGATTTTATAATCAGATGAATTCTGCCAATAACTTTCCCCGGGCTTTCCATCAAATGAGCGTGTGTTTTTGCTGTAAGCATCAAGAATATTTCTTGGGATATAAAATGAGGACTGAGCTGAGGCTGATCCAATTAATAAAATTGATATCAGAACAAAAGAAAAATATTTGAACATGATTTCTCCAGGATAAGATTGTTAAAGATTGTTTTAATCGTCATTGAATAGACTTGTTGATGATTCAGACTTAAACTTTTTTCTGCCAAACCTTTTATATGCTAATTCTGTTACTTCCCTGCCGCGCGGTGTACGGTTTATAAATCCTTGCTGAATCAGAAATGGTTCATAGACTTCTTCAATAGTGCCGGCATCTTCATTAACTGCAACCGAAAGTGTGTTTAGCCCAACGGGTCCGCCGTTGTATTTTTCCATAATTGTAAGAATAATTTCTTTATCCATTTCATCAAGACCAAATTCATCAACTTCGAGAGCAGCGAGTGCAGTTTTAGAAATTTCTATATCAATTGTATCCTTGTTCTCAAAATCAGCAAAGTCACGCGTTCGTCTTAAAAGTCTGTTTGCAATTCGAGGAGTTCCTCTTGAACGCTTGGCAATTTCGACAGCGGCAGCGGCATCAATTTTAATATTTAGAATTTTTGCGGAACGATTCACAATTCCTGTTAAAGTTTCTGAATCATAATAATCTAATCTAAACTTGATACCGAACCGATCACGCAAGGGAGAGGTAAGCATTCCTGCACGGGTTGTTGCACCAACGAGTGTGTATTTCGGTAAACTGATTTGTACTGTTCGTGCATTCGGTCCGCTGTCAATCATAATGTCAAGTTTATAATCTTCCATAGCAGAATAAAGATACTCTTCCACTACAGGGCTTAAGCGATGTATCTCATCTATAAATAATACCGAGTGCTCTTCAAGATTTGTCAATATGCCGGCGAGGTCTCCGGGCTTTTCCATCACGGGACCGGAAGTTACTTTGCATTTTACTCCGAGTTCATTTGCAATAATATTTGCAAGTGTTGTTTTGCCTAATCCCGGAGGTCCGGTTAATAAAACATGATCAAGCGCATCGTTGCGTTTGGAGGCTGCGGAGATAAATACATTAAGGTTGGAGGTGATTTTTGATTGCCCCATAAAATCCTTTAGGAATAAAGGGCGCAATGTTGTTTCGATTATTTTTTCTTCCGGCAGAGGTTCCGGTTGTGTCGAATTAGATTTTCTCATTAAAAATTATGTGACTAATTGTTTATTCTTAAACTTAAATTTATTTAAAACTAATACCATTAAAATCATTGCAGCGACCATCATTGCGGCGATTAACACAGTTATCATCGGTGTTAATTTTTCTCCGAAGAGAACAAATAATCCCGGGTTCCATGCGCTTCCATAAAGTATCATTAAATGAACTACATAAATTAACAAAGTATTTCGACCAAGAAGAATAAATATTTTTGGGATGTTTTCTATTTTGATTGAGATTAGTGAAACTATTCCCGTTAATAAAAGTACAAATCCCATTCGAAATGTAATCGTACTAAGAGTTTCATTCCATGGATGAATATTCCCGACAGGGTAGGGTATCAGATCATTTAAAACAAACGCAATTAACATAAAAACTGCGGCGGCAGTTGAAACGATATAACTGAAACGGGTAGTTTTAAATACCAAAGGATGATTAGCAAGATAACTTCCGAGCACCCCCCCGCAAATAACATAACCCGCCCAGGGAAATAACGGAAATAACGAACCGGTTTTGCTGTAAAAATATGCGGCTATGGGTTCGGGAAAATAATTCAACCAATTTATATCTTCTGTAAATATTGATAGAATAAAAAAAGCCGAGCCAATCATTCCAAAAAAATAGTAATCATTCAATTTTAGTTTTTCAGTTATAAAAGCAAGTATTAAAATGAACAATAACCCGAAGCCGATAAGTTGAAGAACATCAATGGAAATAAAAATATTCCAGCTTTTAGCAGTCACTTCAGAAAAATCTACTATTGTGTAGGTGGGATATTTAAGCAGGTAGCCAAGGCTGACAAGAAGCAGCACCCGTTTAAATCCTTTTTCAACTCTCGGGTTTTTGAAATAAGAAGATTTGTTCAATCTAAACAAATATGTAAAAACACTTCCTGCAGTGAAAAGAAAAATCGGAGCAGTCATACCGCGCATAAATAACCAGACAGCATATACAGGAGAATCTAAATCGCGAAAGGAATTTCCCAAGAGCGCGTCAACCGTGTGCCCTTGAACCATTTGAAGTACGGCAAAAGTGCGTAATAAATCAATAAATATTATTCGATGTTTTTTTTCGGTATGCGTCATTTACATTAATTAAACTTTGCCGTTTGAACGTTTGAAATTACTCAATTTGTTTTAATTATTAAAAAAAGAACTCTCTGAAAAATTGGATTCAACTTTCAGAAGTTTCTAAATGAAGTTGCTTGTCAAATTCCATTTAACCTGGCAAAACTAGTCTTTGATAGATTACAACTTTAAGGGAAATATGGCGCATGTTTTATCGGGTACACCTAATTTCTCTTTAAAATTGCTAACTATTATTTCATTTTTTATAAATCCCTTTATTTTTTTTAAAAAAACCCCCTTTTTTTTAAAAAATCCCTTCTTTTTTTTAAAAAACCCCTCAATTTTTTAAAAAATAACCTTTTTTTTTTAAAAAAATACCATTTTTTTTAAAAAAATATCCATTTTTTAAAAAAAAAAATTTTTTTTTTAAAAAAAAAAATTTTTTTATAAAAAAAAACTTATTTTTTTTTCCTATCAAAAATCACTATCACATTATTTTCGCTTCCTATCAGATCATTTTTGCGAACTATCACATTATTTTCGCTTCCTATCAGATCATTTTCGCGAACTATCACATTATTTTTGCTCACTATCACTTTATTTTACCTCACTATCAAATGGATGTTAGAAAAATAAAGTGATAACTTACATAAATAATTAGATGGGAAGGAAAAATTATCTGACATTTTATAAAAATTAAGAGATGGGAAGTAAAATCAATTAGATAGTTTATGGAAAAATTTCGATAGTGTAGGGAAAGCGATTAGAGACAGTCAAAAAAAAAGTGACCCCGTAAATAACCGGGGTCACTTTTATTAAAGTTAGATGAAAAAAAGATTATTTATCTTTATTTTCGTCATCAACAACTTCGTAAGAAGCATCCTGAACATTTTCCTTCTCGTCTTTTTTAGAAGCTTCAGTCTGCGGTTCTGCCTGCGGACTTCCTTGCGGCTGCCCCCCGGGTTGAGAGTATAACTGCGAAGCTATTTCATTCCAAACCTTATTTAGCGATTCAGTAGCAGCCTTAATTTGTTCGGAGTTATTAGAAGCTAAAGAATCTTCTACTTTTTTAATTTCAGTTTCAAGTCTTGATTTATTATCAGGAGAAATTTTATCTTTCATTTCTTCAATCTGCTTTTTGGTTTGGAATACCAAACTATCTGCCTGATTACGAATCTCAACCGCTTCCTTTTTAGTTTTATCTTCAGCAGCATGTTCTTTAGCATCGTTTTTCATTTTCTCAACTTCATCTTTATTCAAACCGCTCGAAGAAGTAATTCTAATACTTTGCTCTTTACTTGTTGCCTTATCCTTTGCAGCAACATGTAAAATACCGTTTGCATCAATATCAAAAGTAACTTCAATCTGAGGTACCCCCCTTGGAGCAGGCGGAATTCCGTCGAGATGAAATCTTCCGAGAGTTCTGTTATCGGCAGCCATAGCGCGTTCTCCTTGAAGCACATTTATTTCTACCGATGGCTGACTATCAGAGGCAGTTGAGAATATTTCACTCTTCTTTGTTGGTATAGTTGTGTTTGCCTCGATTAACCTTGTCATCATTCCACCCAAAGTTTCGATTCCCAATGCGAGTGGAGTAACATCAAGGAGCAGCACATCTTTTATATCACCGGCTAACACCCCACCCTGGATTGCAGCACCAACAGCAACCACTTCATCGGGGTTTACACCTTTGTGTGGTTCTCTTCCGAATAAATTTTTAACCAATTCCTGAACCATTGGAATTCTGGTTGAACCGCCGACAAGAATAACTTCGCTAATCTGATCCCTGCTTACGCCTGAATCTTTAATAGCCTGTTCGCAAGGTATTTTCGTCCTTTGAACTAAAGTGTCAATCAGTTGTTCAAATTTTGAACGTGAAATATTAAGATTTAAATGCTTAGGTCCATCCTGAGTTGCAGTGATGAACGGCAGATTGACATCTGTGGACATTGAAGAAGATAATTCAATCTTTGCTTTCTCGGCAGCTTCTTTTAATCTTTGAAGCGCCATAGGATCTTTTTTAAGATCAATCCCCTCCTGCTTTCTGAATTCTTCTGCAAGATAATCTATAAGTTGCTGATCAAAATCATCACCACCGAGATGAGTATCGCCATTAGTTGACTTAACTTCGAACACACCTTCACCAAGCTGGAGAATAGAAATATCGAACGTACCCCCGCCTAAATCATAAACCGCTACAATTTCATCTTTATTTTTTTTATCCAATCCATAAGCAAGAGCAGCAGCAGTTGGCTCGTTAATAATTCTTCTAACTTTTAATCCGGCAATTTCTCCCGCATCCTTTGTAGCTTGTCTTTGAGAATCATTAAAGTAAGCCGGAACAGTGATCACAGCTTCTGTAACTTCCTGCCCAAGATAATCTTCAGCAGTCTTTTTCATTTTTTGAAGAATCATTGAACTGATTTCAGGAGGTGAATAAACTCTATCTAAAATTCTAACTCGTGCAGAATTATTATCGCCAGCTACAACCTCGTAGGGTATTTCACTTTTTTCTCTGTCTACTTCTTGAATAACCCTGCCCATAAATCTTTTGATAGAAAAGATTGTATTCTTTGGATTGGTTATCGCTTGTCTTTTTGCAGGCTGTCCAACTAATCTTTCGCCCGATTTTGTAAAAGCAACAACTGAAGGAGTAGTTCTGCCGCCTTCTGAGTTTGGTATTACTACCGGATCGTTACCTTCCATTACTGCTACGCAGGAATTAGTTGTGCCTAAGTCAATTCCAATTATTTTTCCCATTAGTTAATTCTCCTTTTTCTATAATTTATTTTATTATGTTTAGTTATTTGCTGTTCAATTATTCATTTGACTAAGAAAGATGTCAATTTAAACCTCCCAAATTTCTATTTTTGGGTGAATGAAATTCTATGGTTTTCTTTGAATACTTTGCACTCTAAAAGTGATTTAATTTAATCGAATACTTTTGACTGTGTTCGATTATTACAATCAGTGTGCCATAAGAGAAGTTGTAAAATCAACAAATTTTCAATACTTGCGAATTTTAGTCTAAATTTTAGTCGGCAATTATGGCAAGCTAAGTTGAAATCTGGCACAGAAAGCTGAAAGAAACAGCGAATTGACAACTTAAAACAAAATAAAATATAGAGGCTGCTTTGTTTGAAATACAAAAATTTGATATAAAATTAGAGACCGAAAAATCGGCAGAAATTTTATTTATACAGAAGAAATTGATTCCACAAATTCATACCTGATGAATCGAGAATTTTATCCACCCGATGGCACGGTTGTGCTTGCCGAAAAACAATCTAAGGGAAGGGGTCGCAAAGATCGCGCATGGCACAGCCTAAAAGATGTTAATTTAACTTTTTCAATTTTATTGAAGGACAATAAATACCTTAGAACCAATTTCAATCTGATAAACTTTAGTGCTGCTCTATCTGTTGCAATCTCAATAGAAAATTTATACCAGCTTAAACCTGAATTAAAATGGCCTAATGACGTATTAATAGATAGCAAAAAAGTTTCTGGAATCTTGATCGAATCTGCAAGCAAAGGCGATAAAGTCGAGCGGATAGTAATTGGCATAGGACTAAATGTTAATCAAAATATTTTTCAAGGGACGTATAACATTCCACCAACATCTTTAAAATTAGAATTGAACAGGCATATTGATCGGGAAATTCTTCTTGCTGAATTACTCAATCATTTTGAAAATCTCCTTCATAAAACTAAAGTAAAACCCGAATGGATTTTAAATGAATGGAGGAACCGCTGCAGAATGATTGGGGAAAGAATCACAATCATTGAAGGCGAAAAAACTATAACAGGTATATTTGATGATGTTGATGATGATGGATTTCTGATCCTGCGTCGGGGAACTCAAACTCAAAAAATATTTGCCGGAGATGTATCAGCAGCATGATTTTAACGTGCGATATTGGAAATAGCAGAATAAAATTTGGATCTTTTATTGGCGACGAGCTTATTGATTTTCGGGCATATCATAAAATTGAAGATTCAATTAAATTTATTCTTGAGGTGCAGCCTGCTGTTATTGCAATTTCTTCGGTCGCATCTTTTAAATTAAATCAGCTTATAAATGCCGTTAAACCAAAATTTTTATCGAACATTTTTTTTGTTGATAGACATCAACACTTTAATTTAATTATAAATTACAACTCTGCTGCCACACTTGGAATAGACAGAATATGTTCTGCAGAAGGAGCAATCTATCTGCTTCAAAAAGACAAACATTTAAATCAGATATTTGAGAATGATTTTATAATGACAATTGATTTTGGCACAGCAACGACTATTAATCTTGTTAAATTCCCAAATGTTTTTGAAGGCGGCTTAATTATGCCCGGTATGAAATTGATGAGTGAGTCACTTTACAAGCGGACCGAGCAATTACCCGAAATAAAAATTGCAATAACTAACTCAGTAATCGGTAAAACAACGGAAGAAAATATTAATAGTGGAATAATAAATTCTACGGTCGGATTAATTGAAAGAGTAATTCGCAAAATTAAAGATGAATTTAAAGCTGATGTTAAAAAAATATTTATTACGGGTGGAAATGCAAAATTGGTACAGGACAATTTAGATTTCGAATATGAATATTCTGAAGGCTTGGTACTTTATGGAATAAAATCAATTTACGATTTGAACTTAAAAAAAAATTAGAGCTTTAATAATAAATTATCTATTAAACGGGTCTGTCCAATTTTACAGGCAATGAGGATTAAATATTCAGCCCCCTCACATAGGTATTCAGCATCGTTAAAAGTATCTGCCTCTACAATTTTTACATAATTTAATTGAGAAGTTGGAACCGAAGAAATTAACTTTATCATTTCCTCAATCAATTTAAGCGAATTATGTTCACCACGCTCGACTTTACTCTTCACAAGATTCAAGGCTTGCGATAACACAAGAGCATCTTTTCGTTCAGCAGTTGATAAATAAACATTTCTCGAACTCATTGCCAATCCATCAGGTTCACGAACAATTGGGCAGACAATAATTTGCGTATCAAATTTTAAATCGCTAACCATTTTTTTTATTACCGCAGCTTGTTGTGCATCCTTTCTGCCCGAAGAACGCATAATCTGGCTGTACAATATGAAATAGAATTGACACAACAGTTGTGACACCGCGAAAATGTGTCGGACGAAATTCCCCCTCCAAAATTTGTGTCAATGGTCCAACTTCAATAAAGGAAGAAAAACCCGAAGGATAAATTTCATTTACATCAGGATAAAAAAGATAATCAACTTCCAACTTTTCAAGAAGTTTAGAATCCCGGTTAATGTCGCGTGGATATTTCGATAAATCTTCTGTGGGAGAAAACTGAGTTGGATTGACAAAGATAGAAACGAACGTTACATCGCATTTTTTTTTTGATTCTCGAATTAAGGATAGATGACCCTCATGCAGGTAGCCCATCGTAGGAACAAAACCGATGCTTTTGTTCGCAACTTTTAGTGATCTAGCTATTTTTCTAATCTCCGAAGAAGTAGAAAGAGTTTCGATTATAGCCTCAAGTCATATTTTCAAGCAGCGAAAAAATTTTTTCTTTCAGATCTTTTCTATGACAGATCAGATCTACAAAACCTTTTTCCAGCAGAAACTCGGATCGTTGAAAACCATCAGGCAAATCTTTGCCAATCGTTTGCTTAATTACTCGTGGTCCGGCAAAACCAATTAAGGCTTTAGGCTCAGCAATATTAATATCGCCAAGCATAGCATAACTTGCAGTTGTTCCGCCAGTTGTTGGGTCTGTTAACACTGAGATATAAGGAATACCTTTAGCAGCTAATCTTGTTAACCGTGCACTGGTTTTAGCTAATTGCATAAGAGAATATGCCCCCTCCATCATTCGTGCGCCGCCGCTTGCCGAAACAAGTATAAGGGGAATTTCACTTTTAAATGACTTATCAATTAGTCTTGCTATTTTTTCGCCAACTACTGCTCCCATACTTCCACCGATAAATGCAAAATCCATTACACCCAAACAAACTTCCATATTATTTAATTTGCCGACACCCGTCCGAATCGCATCAAACATTCCCGTCTTTTTTATGGTAGCAGCAACTCTTTCATTATATTTTTTAGTGTCAGAAAAATTTAATGGATCGGCTGATCTCATTTTTTTATCCATTTCTTTAAAGCTGGATTTGTCGAGAAGTATATTTATGTATTCAGCACTGCCGATTCTAAAATGATAATCACACTTTGTACAAGTCCAAAGATTCAATTCTAATTGTTTCTTATGAATGATCTCGCCGCAGCCAGCGCACTTCTCCCACATTCCATCGGGGGCATCCTTTTTGTGAGAGTCAGGCGAAATATTTTGTTTCGATCGTTTGAACCAGGGCATGCTTAGCTGCCTTTCTGTACATCTGCATAAATCGTAAGGATTTTCTGCGGTTCTGAAGGGTCATTAGTTGTGATGGTAATTGTTCTGCTCATTTTACCCAAACGGTCCGTCGTATCAAGTTCTACTTTCAGGCTTCCTTTTTCCCCCGGGGCTAATTTTTCACTGCTTACCAACGCCGCAGTGCAGCCACAAGAAGTTTTGATATTCTTAATCAGCAAATCACCCGTTCCAAAATTTGCAATTTTAAAAGTGTACTCAACTTTTTTCCCTTCTTGTACAGCTCCAAAATCATGCTCGGTTTCCGGAACAACAAATTTTGCTTGCAGTTCAGATTTTGCGTCTCCGGTTTTGACATTGCCAACAAATGTTAATTTCATTTCAGGAATATCGAGGTCGTTACTTTGAATGTAAACAAACTTGGTTTGCTTTCCGATTCTTCCTTTTGAATTGAAACTTACTAAAAGATTTGTGGACTCACCCGGAGCTAATAAGCTTTTTTCAGGGCTGGCGGCTGTGCATCCGCAAGAGGCTCTTACATGAGCAATATTCAAAGTATCCCATCCCGCATTTGTAATTATAAATGTATGAGAAACTATTTCGCCCTGAATTATATCTCCAAAATCATATTCGATTGGGGTAACTGTAATTTTAGGGCCTATTGATTGCGAGTATAAAAAAGAAATTGAAAGAATAACAAACAGTAAAATATTTCTTAACATTTTTAATTCCCTTTTATTAAAAAATTTCTAAAATAATTTGGCTCAAGGCTATCTATATCAAGCGACATAAATTTTTCGCCAAAAGCCTTGCACCACTTTGCAACATAAAGCGCATCCGGGGCGCAGACATTTTTTTTATTTGCTGAAGAATAAATCTGAACATTTCCGAAAATCAATTCTTCCTTAAAATTTACAAGTTCATTTAAAGGTAGAATTTTTAATCCGTGTGTAAATATAAAACTCCTGTCTTTAATTTGAAACTGTGCAAAATAGACCTCGTCCTTATTTACTTTATTTGCTATAGAAAATTGAGTGCCTTCAGGAAGATAATCTGATAACTGAAGTGCAATGGCTTCAAATGTCGGAACAGGTACGATCGGAATTGAAAGAGCTGTCGAAATTCCTTTTGCTGCCGCCAATCCAATTCTTAATCCTGTGAAAGAACCGGGACCGGCTGAAACAGCCAAGCATGACACATCTTCTAATTCGAGTGCTGCTTGCTTCATCACAAAATCAATCAGGGCGAATAATTTTTCTGAATGAGAATGGACGAGTTCTATTTTTGCTTCAAAATATTTTGAAGAGGAGAAATAGACGCATACACTGCAAATTTTATCTGAAGTCTCTATTGCCAATATTGGTTTTGAATTTATCATAGCTTACTAAACTCAAATTCTCTTGAAAAATCTTCATTCACCCTGATCGAAATTTCAGTCCTTTTCTTTGGAAGAAGATTTGGAAATAAACTGCCCCATTCAATCAACACAACTGAATTTTCCGCTGTGATATAATCATTAAAACCAATTTCGATCAATTCGTTTTCTTTATTTATTCTGTAAAAATCAAAGTGATAGAAATTAAACCTGGCAGTATATTCATTTACAATTGCGAAGGTGGGGCTACTGACATTTTGAACACCAAAACATTTTAGAAGATGCTTGATGAAGAAAGTTTTCCCGCTTCCAAGTTCACCATTTAATACTACTACCTCTGAATCTGAAATATTTTCAGAATAACTTTTTGCCAACTCAATAGTTTCCATTTCCGACCGACAAACATGCTTTGAGGGAAACTCAACCACCTATTTCGGCTCCATCGTTATAACAGGAAGAATCATTTCTTCCATTGATATTCCGCCGTGTTGAAAAGTATCTTTGTACATTCCAAGATATTTATGATAATCAGTAGGATAAACAAAATAAAAATCTTCCTTTGCAATAATATAATTAATGGTAACACCCCTATCGGGCAGTTTGTATTCGGAAGCATTTTTAATAAACATTGCATGCTTCTCATCAACTTTCAGGTTTCTGCCATATTTAAATCTTAAATTAGCAAGTGCTTCTCTATCGCCTAATACTTTAGCACCGCGCAATGAACGAATGCTCCCGTGATCGGTGGTTACAACAATGCGGCAATTTTTTAATTTTGCTAATGACTTGAAAATTCCAAGCAGCGAAGAATGCATAAACCAACTATTGGTCAAAGAACGATAAGCTGGTTCATCCGGAGCAATTTCTTTTAAGAGATCAGAATCAGATCTTCCATGCGCAATCATATCAAGAAAATTAACAACTACCGTTGTAAGATGCGTATTCTGATACGAAAGGATATCCTGTTCAAAATTTCTTCCAACTTCCGGATCAATTATTTTAATATACTTCAAATCATTTTTTAATTTGATTCTTTTTCTGTCAATCAACCTTTGAAGTAGTTCGCGCTCATGCTGATTCATGCTTCTTTCATCATCAGCCGAGGCGTGATAAATGTCGGGATAATATTTATCAATATCCGATGGAAACATACCTGCAAAGAGTGCGTTACGGGAGTAGGGGGTTGCAGTCGGAAGAATTGAATAGTAATAATCCTTTTCAATTTTAAATAGGTCAATAAGACTTTTTTCCATCACTAACCACTGGTCAAGACGTAAACAATCGAGCACAAAATAAAAGACAGAGTAATCCTGCTTCTGCACCAAATTTAGAACATAGTTTGAAGTAATCTCTGTTGTAAGCAAAGGTCTTTCAGAACTATCTATGTTGTTGACCCACCCTTTGTAGTTCTTCTCCACATATTTTGAAAACTCTTTGTTCGCCTCTTTCTTTTGATCGAACAATGTTTGTTTCAATCCAATGTCAGGATGAAGATCCAATTCAATATCCCAGTCAACCATTTTCAGGTAAAGGTCATTCCATTCAGCAAAATCCATCGGGTTAGTTAACGCCTGCGAAATCTCATTGAAATCCTGCAAGTAATCTTTGGTAACATATTCACCGGTGATTTTTTTCCCTTCCAGAATCTTTTTGCAAACAAGCAAAACCTGGCTTGGGTTTACGGGTTTTGTAAGATAGTCAGTAATCTTACCGCCGATCGCTTCATTCATCAAAGATTCTTCTTCGCTCTTGGTAACCATTACCACTGGAATGTTTGCGTTGATATCTTTTATTCTGCTTAATGTTTCGAGTCCCCCCATCCCTGCCATCATTTCATCCAGAAAAATAAGGTCATAATCATTTTTCCTAACCGAATTGATCGCATCTTCACCATTAGTAACCGTATCAACTTCGTAACCTTTTTCGGAAAGGAAAATTATATGTGAACGTAGAAGTTCAATTTCATCATCAACCCAAAGCAATTTTTTTTGCGGCATTTATTTATCCATTCTGTTTCTAATTAAAAAATAAGGACTACTGAATTGAAATCGTCACATCCAGACCGGCTTCGTTTGTAGTGGTGGGTGGAATTCTGGCTGCTCCTTCCGGTTCAACTGTCGAACGCTTGTAAAAGATTGAAAGTGTAACTTTTGAACTGATCGTGTATTTAATGCGCGGTTCAATCGTTACTCTTGTTGTACCGTCCTGCGGAATTCCTTCTTCAGAAAAAGTATCCATCTCATAGCGAACAGTTGAATTAACTGCGCTTGTATATGAGAAACTAAACTCGATATCGTTCTTTAAAGCAACGCCAAACAAAGGAAGTTCGAATCCTGACTTTGTGTAGCCTGCCGTTATTCCGATATCTTTTGTAAATGTCTCTGTGATATTTCTTGTTGTTACGCCAAGATCATAAATCGCTTTTGTCGAAAATTTTATGCTGCTGGTTAGATTCCTCCCCATAACTCCCCGAATGTAAAATTTAATCCAACCAATGGTGAGAATCCATAATCAATTTTTTGAGATTGGATTTCCTGAATTCCATCAGGATTTATTTTCCAGCCTTCCGAATATCCGGAGGTGTAGGCATGTGTCAGCGAAACTTTAGTAGCAAAGTTTTTGAAAACGCTTAGCTTTTCTAATCCATCCCAGGTTAATGACCAGTTTGGACGCGGAACATATTTTGCCACCTCCTTCAAGAAGCCAAGATTCGAGAAAATAGGAAGACTCTCCATTCCTTTTAAAAATGCAACGGATAGATCTTCGCTCTGGTTTGAAGATAGTGGATTATAATTTTCTGCAACTTTCTTTATACCGCTTTTGAATACCGAGAACACAAGCACAGGCGGGAAGGATAAAAATGAGCGGCTTATCGAGCCTGTTGAAGTTATATTATTAATTGATGCATTTCCAAAATCATCAGTAGAAAGCGAAGTGTTTTTATTCAGCGACCAGCCAACCTGCCAGTTCAAATCTATTTTTGCCCCTTCCCACAACGGACGGGAAGTTTTGAATGTAAAATTATTTTTCTGTGAAAATACATCGCTCAGGTTACCGTGCGGTGCTCGAGGACCAACATCACTGCTAAGCCCGAGCATAAATAAACGAGCCGGTCCGCGATCATATTTATAACTGAATCCCCAGAAATTTCCAAAACCACTGCCTGCAGATTTTATTCCGGATTTTGAAAGACTATTATCCGAAGAAAAATTCATAGTAAAAGTTTCATAATCAAATAACAAAAACTTTGCAACACTGCGAAGAAATAGTAGTGCATTCGTTAATGATGATTTCTTCGGCAAGCCAATTGTAGTAGAATCAATTTCTGCAAACTCTTCATCGAGTTCTAATTCAGAATCTTCCAGATCAATTTCGGTAGAATCTTGTTCCAAAGTTTTACCTTCATTTTCAAGACTTCTCATTATTGCTTCTTCCAGATTTCTGTTCCTGCCTCTTTTATTGCTTTGCTGTGTTTGAGTTTTAATTTGATTTTTTATTTGCTCCTGCTGCTCTAAAATAGTTTGTTGTTCTTCAAGTGATTCCTGGAACAATGGCTCCGTTAATGCCTTCCACCTTAAAGTAACTCCAACTGAAGTGCGGCTCGAATTGCCTGCGCTACGCCCCAAATCAACCTGGCGGAAATCATTATTCCATCTGTATGTTGCGTTGTATGTGGCAGATGAAATTGTAAAGTACTTATTAATATCCCAAAGCGATGGCATTTTGGGAGTTGATTTTAAATCGAAGGATTGAGTATATGAATAGTCGTTACCAAATCCTGTCTGACCAAAAATATCTTTCCATATTTCTTTTTCAGGTCTATCATTGCCAAGTATATCTGTTTCTAAAAATGCAAGTGAAGAATTTATCGTAACATTGTACGAAGTTGAAAGATTCAAAATACCGGCTTCGGTAAGTTTCCAATTGAATTGGAACCCCCTCGTAGCCGTAAAATCTCTCGAAACAATTGGATCAGTAACTGCAGTGCCTTGCGGTCTTGTTACGTTTACGCTTCTGTTTCTCTTAGCTGTTAAACTTGCTGTAAATGACTGTGGCGTGTAATAAACTTTTGCACCTTTGTAATCAGTCAATAACGAAACTATACTGCCAATAAATGGAATGTTTGCCGGTTGAAAGAAATAATCAGAGCTGAAAGTAATTCCATAATTCATACTTGCATTCCATATCCAATTTTTACTTGAGAGGACAGTTGGACTTCTTGAAAAACTCTTATTAAAATTGAATCCAAAAGTCAAAGCATTGAATGAATCTCTGATATACCACGCTTTCGTTGGGAATTTTATTTTAATATTTGATAACGACCAGCTATCGGAAATATTTAGTGTTTGAGTTTCTGAGATTAAGTCTTCCGGCTTTTTTGTGGTTAGTAATGTTGTATCGCCCTGACTTTCTTGCAGACGTTTTGCAGCTTCATCAACCCGAACATCGGTGCCCGGAATAAACAGCGGCTTACCAAGTGATTCGTTGTGGGAGTAATTTAATTTCAAATTACTTTCCGGCAAACTTATCGGCAGCAATTTCAGAATATTCAATTCAGTTGCCACGCCCCAGTTTTTCTGCTCCACCCTGCTGCCAAATCTATCAGCCAGCTTGTGAAAGTATGGGTTAGTCTGACTCATATTCGCATTAACAGAAAGAAGGTCGGCGAATTTTATACCTGTATTAAAGCTATATGCCCAGCCGGGAGAATCATCTGCTCCAATGACTCTCAACTCGTTCACCCATACCTCGCCACTCACGTTTCCGGTATTATTCGGGTTGTTAGTATTAAATATTCCAACTGTTAAAAACTTCACCGAAGTAAGTGATGGGTTTCCTTTAACAGAATAAAGATGACCGATCTTTCCATCAACCGGAACGCTATAAATAAAGTTTATCGAATCTCCCCGCGCCTGTTTAATCGCTGTCAGCTCACTAAATTTTATACTTATTTCATTCCAATCAGGGCGAACAGGCTGCCTATATTCGTAGTAGTTGTTCGTATCGCCGCCAAATCTGAAATAAACTTCAGAAGAATAATTAAGTGAATCTGTTGAAGACACAGAACCCGGTGCAGTATTCATATCGCCGTGAATGAATAACTTCATTTCGGAATAATTAAATACATCCAAAGGTTTAAATAAATATTTAACCCCTTCCCTCTTTTGTCCATCTTCTAAATTTGTAAGAATGAGATTTAGAGATTGTTCATTCGCAAGAATGTTTTCATCGGGTCTCGTTCTATCACGCTCTCTGCTGATACCCGGAGGAATTGTGTAATTCGGATTATCTTCAAAACTTATTGTCGAAATTGCAAGCACAGTGTCTTCGGGAATTAATTTCTGCCACTGACTTCCAACAAGATTAAATTCTGCAAGCCGGAAATGAACCATATCGCTTACACCAGAGACAAACATTCTTATCGTCTCAACATTTGATAAACTTGGACTTCCGACAATTAAAGAAGTATCTTTTAACGGCACGCGGAAAAGATACCAGCCGGCTTCTGTTAATCCCCCACCCTGGATAAATGGATTGCTTGCGGCAGAAGTATCAAGTGGTACTTCGTATCTGAAATAACTGTTCGCCAAATCTACACTTCCGTTTTTATTCAAATCTTCTGTATCCGGGATTCGTCCAATATCTGTAAGCTGCGCATTCCCTTGCGTTCCATTAATACTGAAATAATCAAATAATGTTGGTGTTCCTGACTTCACGAAAACGAAATTGTCTCCGGCAGGATCAGATTTATCACTGCCGTAAGTGGTTCGTTCTACATCGTCAAATAGACCATCTAAGCCCCGGTCTTCATCCTGATAATTTATAAATACATCATTAATGTTTTCAGTGTTCAATGTGTTGTTTGGAATTACATCCTCGCTTATCAAACCAAGATCAATATAAAGTTTGGCATCCGGCGGAGCATTTTGAATTTTCATCCAGAATTCAATAAACTCCACATTCTCTTCAATAAGATTATTTGCAGTTGAAGATAAAATCCTTTGCATACCCCCCCAGCTTTTCGTTGGAGTTGATAAATCAGGGCTGTAGTTATATGTTCCGGGAGTATCAGGCATAAAGACATAATCCATAACTGTAACCTGCTGATCAGATGTAGCAACTTGCTTTCTATCTCCGAAAATTTCTTTAACCTCCACATCAGACGGAGTGACAGTAAACCAAAAACTTTTGCCTTTGTGGATCATTTTATCCGCTCTGCTAAACCCTAACAGGTTCGAAAGAGAGTCAGGGGCACTTAGATCTTTCCAGCCGGTGTAACCAACTCCAATTGGAATTGTTCGCTTGGCGCCTTCGAAGTCATCTATGTAAGCAATGCTTTGCCCGTTGTCAGTACTTATTGTACTTTTCTTTGTATTAGGGTCAGGATTAATGTAAGCATATTCTCCAGCGAGAGTAAATGTTGACATCTCCCGAGTTGAAATTATTTTATCAAGAAGCTTGGTAATAATTGGTAAATCGCCCGACGTAGAAAAATCAACTCCATAAATTGTGTTGCTCAGCGGCTCTTCACCAATTCTGACTTTATCACTCAATGTTTGCTGATTCAAATTCAAAATAGAAAAACCAAGTTTTGTCTTTTGAGAAAAATCGAAAATACCCCGCGCACCAAGCAAAGTTTTTGAAGCAAGCTGAAATAAATCATTCTGTTCATAAGTGACTTTTAGGTTTGCGCCCGGCACCAATGCTGCGTCATTTTTAATTGTTAGCTGTCCGATATTGTAATCTACAGAGTAATCAACATTGGGAGTTAGTTCCCTTCCATCTAAGAGTACTCGGACAGAATTTTCAACAATATTAAATCCAAGTTGATAAATTGAAGTAGCATCACCGGTACTTTTCCCTGTCATCACCCATTTGTCTTTTATCTTTTCCTGCTGAGCAAAAGTTTTTGTGGTATCATAAATCTGCTGGAAATTTAGTGAGTCGGGAATGCTTGCAGGCAAGTCTCTTCCGAAAGGCTGCAGCACCGGAAAAATTATTTCGCCCGTTGTTGGAAGGATTGTTATGCTTGGCAAATAATCAAAAACGTTATCGCCAATATTTCCGGGCGTTGGCTGCTTGCTCTTATCAAGAATATCTAAACCGAAAGCATTAAGCAATCTAACCGCGCCATCTGGAGTTGGAAGATCTGTCACAGGATCTTGCCCTTCAAGTTCATATTTAATATTGAATTCAAAACCATCCTCCTTAATATTTCTCGCTCCGAGAGGATAAATATTTCTTAATTGAAGTTTCCACGCAGTTTTGAATTGTGGTTGAAGGTTTTTTGGTTTAATAAGTTTCAGAACAATTTTCTGAGAAGTATCTGCAGCAGTTGTAGTGATAAAATCACCATAGAAAAAGTCATCTCCACTGCTCGGTGAAAGTCCATCATAACGATAGGCAACTGCAATAATATCCTGTTCATTAATCGTTGAGTTAAAAGTGATATAACCCGTTTCGCGATGCAGAGTATAATCTACCCCTTCTGTCAATAAAAGGAACCTGCCTGTCTCCTCCTGCCCGGGGATTGGATTTGAAAGATCTTCTCTTAAATTATCAGAGTATGAGCCTGCTGTATCAATCGGGCTCAAGTTAATGTACGCATTTGCAAATCTAATCCTGTGTGTAGAGGGGGGTGGGACTTCCATAATACTGATTAAAAATATTTAATACCGGATCGGCATAAATCGTGTCGAGAAAATAGTGATTAGTTGAATACTCGTAAGGTCGAATAGCAAATTCAGTTGCTGTACTTCCGCCGCTTACTTCAACTTCTTTAATTTCACCTTTCTTTTGTGAAGCGATAGTAGTTAATGAAAGCGGACCCATTTTAAATTGTGCTTTAATACCAAACAGAGCTTCACCACCGCCAACCAATGGAGATGTTTGCAGTGAAACGTTTCCAGCCTCTATACTTTGAATTATTTCATCTTCGTACCCGGTGTATTTTATCTTTAGTTGGTTTTCATATTCGAAAGTTCGCTCGGTGTTCCAATCCGCACTGATATTAAGCTTATCGCCGATTGTACCATTAACACTGATCTGTACTTGCTGTTTAAAGTCAGGTTCATTGCGTGTGTTGCCAAGACTCGAAGCAGTAACCCCTTCGGTAGTTTCGTTTCGCCATGCACCGTGTATTTGCACGCTGCCTCCAATCTTCAAACTAATTTTTGGAGGTCCAAAAATACTTAACACACCAACACTCGGAAGTGGAATTTCAAAATCTGTAATATCCTTTATTACATCGCTTAGACTTTTTGTACCTTCTGTAAGTTGATATTCATACCCTATCGTTTCCCACATTTCCCGTTCACGAGTATCAAGACGAAGCTTGATGTATTCTTCAATCGGAAGAGTTAATAATATTTTAGAGGGCTTCCCGGCAATTTCTTCTTTTATCGTTACAAACTTCCCGGTGGAATCAATTTCGATTTTTCTTATGCGCTGATTTGCCTTCGCAAAAAAACTCGACTGCTTTTTTATATTCAACTGTGTGTAGGGAACGTCTTCACGAACATAGTGAAAATATTTTAACCGATTTGTGGAATCAAGTGCCATCGAATCAACTTTAACGGTGTCAAGATTTGTTTTCAGCGAATCGCCTAAATTAATAGTTGAGTCTGTTTTAGATAAGAGTGAGTCGGGTGTTATTTTATCTGTTGAATCTGGCGGGAATAAGAAATCCCCCTTCTTAAAAATAATAGAAAGCGGATTCTCATCTTTAGGTAGAATACTGCCAGTCTGATTTGAGTCTGAGATTTTCAAACCAGATTGAGATTCGGAAACAGGTTTGTCTTGAGTTATGAATTGAAAACATGCCTGAAACCAAATAGATTCATCTACTTGAGATATATGAGGAGAATTAAAACCTAAATTAATACCCGCAAAAAACAGAACGCTTGAAACCCCTGCAATGCGGAAAATCTCCCATAATAATTTTTTCATTCTATCGCTGATGAAGAATACCTTAGAATTAATTAACAAATTTCGTAGAAACTATCTATAACTACTCCTTTAATAATTATGAAAATATTGGCTGAAAAAGTAGACTGAATAAATGAAGGTAATTTTTTTTCACTTAATTTTTACCGCTTAATGTTTCATACGGATTTCTTTTGGAAATTTTTAATATTCGGTTTGTCAATCTTCATGGAAAGTTTATTTTTCAGTGAACGTAATTAATTAAAATTACTTCCAATTATTAAATTATTAATATGATAGAAAGAACCTGAAATGAAATTATCAAATACATTGCTGCTGACCATCGTACTTTCAATAAAATTATTATATCCTCAATCTGATAGCAGCGAAAAAATAAAAACATACTTTGACGTTGCTGATAAAATTGTAAGAACGACCTTGAACGAACAGCCCGGTTACCAATGGCTTGATGAGCTATGTAAAATTGGTCCGCGTCTGAGCGGTTCAAATAATTCATTAACAGCAATACATTGGGCGGATGAAAAGATGCAGTCACTCGGCTTCGACAAAGTTTGGATTCAGCCCGTTATGGTGCCGCATTGGGAAAGGGGCGATATTGAAAAGGCTGTAATCACCGAATCAAATTATTTTTTAGGAAGAGAGCTGCGGGTAATTGCTCTCGGCGGAAGCGTTGGAACAGATGAGGATGGGGTAACCGCAGAAGTTCTTGAAGTTAAAAATTTTGATGAGTTAAAACAAAAAAAAGAATTAGCTAAAGGGAAAATTATTTTTTTCAGTCGTCCGCTCGATATGGGATTGATAAATACATTTGCCGGCTATGGCGGTGCAGTTGATCAGCGCAGCAGAGGTGCAATTGAAGCTGCAAAGTATGGAGCAATTGGAATAATCATCCGCTCGGTTACAACCAGGCACGATAACGTACCCCATACCGGAGTAATGCACTACGTTGATAGTCTTCCTAAAATTCCTTCGGTTGCGGCGGGATATATTGATGCAGACTTTCTCAGTGATGCTCTGAAAAATGATCCTCACTTAAAAATTACTATCAAATTAAATTGTAAAACATTGCCGGAAGAGCGGTCATATAATCTTATTGGCGAAATTACCGGAAGCGAATTTCCGAATGAAGTAATCGTGGTTGGCGGACACTTTGACAGTTGGGATCAAGGCACAGGTGCACACGATGACGGTGCCGGATGCGTGCAATCAATGGAGGTGGTTTACTTATTAAAGAAATTAAACATCCAACCGAAACGTACAATTCGTTGCGTACTTTTTATTAATGAAGAGAACGGTTCACGCGGCGGAATTGAGTACGGCGCTTACTCCGATTCATCCAGTGAAAAACATATTGCAGCTATCGAATCCGATAGAGGTGGATTTACTCCTGTTGGATTTGATGTTGACTCGGATTCCTTAACACTATTAAAAATTCAAAGCTGGCTTCCTGTTTTGAAAAAAGCATCAATTGAATGGATAGAGAAAGGCGGCAGCGGAGTTGATGTATCGCATATTAAAAATGCCGATGCATTAATCGGTTATGTCCCTGATGACCAACGTTACTTTGATTTTCATCATTCAGCCAATGATGTGTATGAAGCTGTCAACCCGCGCGAACTCGAACTTGGTTCGGCGGCAATAACAATACTCGCTTATCTTTTAAGTGAAGAAGGGCTTTAAATAGCTGAACAAAGTCAAGTCTCACGCTTTCCAAACAAAAAATCACACAAAGCCATCACTTTGTGAAAAGAACGACAAATAAAGTATTTACAAAAACAAGTTAAACACCCCGGCTTACAATTGATCTCTCCTTAGGTCTAGGGAGTGGTCATTTAGTATTGGCTGGTTATGTGTTAATTACTTTTTATTTGATTAACAAAGTTTTCAATGTCAAATAATTTATGACCTTCAAACACAGTTAAAATATCAATAGATTTTTTCTTAATTAAATAAACTATTCTATAATTTTTGTATAAAATTTCCCTTATTTGACTTATTGATAATTCGGGGACTATTCTTCCTTTTTCTGGAAATTCTATTAAGTCTTCAACGAGTGAAATTAGCTTGTCAGTTAATTTAAATGCAGCATTAGGATTATCTTGAGAGATGAAATCTTCAATTTCTTGAATATTAAGAAGTGATTCTTTTGCCCAAGTAATTTTCATTTTTATTTTTTAACTCTGTGTTTTGCCAATTCATTTCTTAATTGAGAAGTAGATAAAACTTCTCCCTTTTCTGAATTAGCTAGTCCTCTTGAAATTGAATCAATAAATAGTTTGGATTCTCGAAGTTCATCAAATTCTTCTGGCGACACTAAAACTCCAGCTGGTTTTCCATTTTGTGTAATAATTAATGAATTTTTACGAGTTTGTAAATCCTTTAAATATTTTGCTAAACTAGCTTTAAATTGTCCTACTGGAATTATGTCACTTGACACTGATATATTTCTCATTTTATGCCTTTCTTTTTGCCTAAATTTAGGCTCTAATTTAATGCTGAATTACGACTTAAACAAGAACATTATTTAACACATAACGGTTTTGTCTATAGAAAAGAAAGTCCCCGCTAAAAACATACGGGATAAACAATAGAAAACAATTTGCCCCTGGATTATAATTCCTATTTTCTGCCTGTCCCTTTGGGAACTTCGGTCTCACGGGCAAGACCAATTGATTATTTTTATTTTGTTAATTAAAAAATCTGCAATAGCCATCACTTTGTGAAAAGAACGACAAATAATATATTTAAATAAACAAGCGCACCATTTTGGGTTTACACTAATCGCTCAAGTAGAGTGAGCCTGCTCCAATGGGGTTCATTAGCATTTGCTGGTTATGTGCTTTTGATATTTAGGGCATCTGTTTCTAATAAAGAATATATTGCACTGTCTAAGTACTTGCCTTTATATAGATAATCTTCTTTAAAATGAGCTTCTTTTTTGAATCCAAATTTTTCTAAGATTTTAATTGAACTTTCATTTTGTGGATTAACATTACCTTCTATGCTATGCAATCCAAATTCTCCAAATCCAAATTCTAATACCCTGACCATCGCTTCTGACATCAACCCTTTTCGCCAATATTCAGGCTTTAATGCATATCCTATTTCTGCTCTGACTCCTTGCCTATTTAACCGCCAATATCCAATGTACCCAATTACTTCAAGAGTATTTTTTTTTCGAATAATCCAATTTATACCTGATTTATCCTTATAAGCTTGTATTATTTCATTTATCATTTTCTTAGAATCTTCAACTGTCTTATGACAATCCTTATCTAAATATTGCATAACTCTTATATCTGAACGAATTTTAAATATTTCATTTACGACGGTAATTGTAAAATTTTGCAGAAAAAGGTTATTTGTTTCAAGGTTTGGGAATTGATTAAAAACATTATCATTTATTGCGAAATTCATTTTAACTTTTTTTTTAAGCACCTAACGATTTGTTATCCCGATTGAATCGAGACAAGTTATTAAAACACAATGGCAATGTCACAGTATAAATTATTTTTTTTAATCCCGCATTTAGCGGGGATAGATTTCCATTTCATTTTTACTTTAGTAAAAATATTCATTTATTTTCAAAAACTTCTACACCAAAATGACGAAATTACTATCCTCTTAAAATAGAGTATTATTCAACTGAAATTATCCCACGGGCTTGTTACTCTTTTTTTAAGAACTCTTTTTGAGCATTGGATTTTTATGCTCTTTCCTAAGATACTCGGGCTGTGATTATCCTTTTTTTTCGCACATGCATTATCAACGGGTTATCTATAATGGCTTGTTATGTTGATTCTTAAATTGTTTCCCAACTTTTCAAATATTCTTCAGCTGTAGCAATTGGAATTTTACTTTTCTTAAAATCAACTTTATTTCTAGTGAGTGTTAAATTAATTCCATTATTTACTGCTGTGAAATATTGAATTGCATCTTCAAAATCTGAGAAATCTGAGTTTAAAGATTGTTCAATAACTCTTTCATCTACTGGTAATATATTTATTAAAGTTTTCAATTTTCTCAAACTTTTAAGCGCGGATAAATTTGATGTATTTTTTTTAAGAAGATAATGTAGATTTGCAAAAACTATTGGTGAAGTAAAACCTATAATTTTTTGTTGATCAATTAACGTAAATAATTTTGCTGCAAAAATATAATTTGGTTCTCGTTTGGCAAGCAAATCTAATATTATATCAGAGTCAACAAATACTTTTTTCATTAAGAATATTTCTCTTCAAGATGTTTTCCATAAGTTTCTTTGATATTTATATTATCAGATAAATTTATAATTCCAGATAACTCTACTACATTTGGAGAAATTTCAATTTCATCTAAAAATTCTTTATTCGAGATTAGATTAAAATAATTTTCAACAATTCCAGAAAGGCTTTGTTTGTTTTTCTTTGCGTATTTTTTGGCTTTCTCAATTGCTCTTTTGTTTAATTTAAGAGTTAATTTAGTATTCATTTCAAACCTTTATTTTTACGTATATTTTATATTTTAAAATACGTACAATAATTCCATAATTCAAATGGTTTTTTTGGCAATATCACGGCGTGTTATCCCGATAGTGTCGAGACAAGCTGTTAAAACACAATGGCAATGCCACCGAATAAATTATTTTGTTATACATCCCCCGGGTAGCAGCCTGGTGCTTTAATGCCCGCCTGGTCCCGCAGAGCGGGAATCCGGGTGCTGATGTATTTTTTATTAGTGGAATTGAAATAAACATTTTTTATTTCAATTACCCCGTTCAATAGAGTATTATTCAACTGAAATTATCCCACCGGGCTTGTTACTCCTTTTTTAAGAACTCTTTTTGAGCATTGGATTTTATGCTCTTTCCTAAAATCTCTTCCACTCTCCTTTCTTTTCAATCTATATTCACAAAGTGGTGGTCGTCAATATTGGCTTTTTATATAGCGTCTTTATCTTAAAAATCTATTGCTCAAGATTTCTTGAATATTTCTTCTTCCATCAATTACTGAATGTATATAAATTAAGTTGCCTTCAATTTCGTATATAATACGGTAAGGTTTATAGAGAATCTCTAAATAACTTTTAATTCCGGTTGGTCTCAGTTCAGGTGGAATGTGTCCTCTCTCTGGAAATTTTTCTAGCTTTAAGCAAGTTTCTTCTAAAGCATCTAAAAGTCTATTTGCTGATTGAATACTATCATTTATTGAAGCATAAATAAATATTTCTTTGAGATCTAACTTGGCTTGAGGATCTATTATAACTTTATACTTCATAGTCATTGAATAGATTTCAATTCATTGCGAAGATTGGCAAATGTTTCTTGAATTCCTTTCGCCTCTTTATTCTTATCACGAGTCATAGCAAGTAATCTAAGCATAGCCATAGTTTCTTGAGTTTTTTCATAAACTTTTATGTCTTGAACAATTACCTTTGCCTCACCGTTCTGGGTAATAACAAAAGTTTTTTGTTCTTTATTGATTTTCTCAATCAAATTAGCCGCATTGGCTTTCAGATAACTGATTGATTTTACTGATTCGCTTAATTTCATATCGTAGTCCTTTTTTAGACCAAATATAGTCTATAACATTATTTATATCAAACTAATTTTAGCCATATAACGAAGTGTTATCCCGACTTGTCGGGACAAGCTATTAAAACCCAACACAGCAATTATTTTTATTTATGGCAAAGCTATCATTAAGTGAAAAGAACTTTTTTGGCAATCCGTAACAACGGATTGAATAATATTTTTATATCCCCCTGCCTGTCGCGTTTTGCGGGGACTTTGTACTTATTAAAGAGGTTAGGTGTTGACTTACATCCTTTTTTCAACACCATTTAAAAAAGCATTTGAGACACGAAATATTTCTTCCGTGTAATCAATCATTATTTGTTTCTGTCTTGGTCGCCTACTTCGATTAGGTTGTGTAAAATCAACATCCATTTCGTGAGCAATTTGATTCCTTGCATAAAATATTTCTTCAAGTTTTTTAAGTCTGTTGAAATTTCATGAGTCGGTATATCAAAACTGGCGGCTACCTTTAATAGTTGTTCTTTCGATTGCAAACTAGCCGAACATATTGAATTAACTAAATCTTGAATAAGTATAATCTGCGGCTGTTGGGTTGCAAATAACTTTGATAAGAATTTTAAGTCTAATTCATCAGTTTTTTTCAATCTCTTTTCTATGTATGATTCGAACATTTTTTGAGCTCCTTCATTCTTCTCGATAATAAGACCAAGCGAATCTTTAACTAGTTGTTTAACCATTGAATCCAACCCGGATGAGGAAAATATTAACATTGCTCTAATTTGGTTTTGTTCAACATCTGTTGGAGCTCCTTTTGCACCTCTAGTTGTTCGTATTGTTTCAAATGTATCCAAGAAAGAAGATGCCGCTTCGTGAGCACCACATAAAATATAATAGGATGATAGAAGATATTGGTTTGAAGGTTTTATAGGATAATGATTAAATCTGCTCATCGTTATATCTTTTTTATTTCGATATCTTTTGTATTTGGTGGTAATGGGTAATGACCAGCATACCCAGGATAACCAGGATAGCCGGGGTAACCAGGATAACCAGGATAACCAGGATATCCTCGATAAGGATGGAAAAATTGTTGGAATAACCTATTCTTATTATAAATGGTGCCTAAATACTCACCTTCAGTATTAACTACATCATCGTCTCCCCAAGGTAACCAACCAATCCAATTGCCATTTGGATCAAAAACAAATTTGCCTTTTTTGAATGCTATCCATCCACCCGATGAATTATGTAAAAATTGTATATTCATAAATTTATCTTATGCTTATTTCTTATGCAACCTAACGGCGTGTTATGTAAAAACACAACACCACCGTATAAATTATTTAAAGATTTCCATTTCATTTTTACTTTAGTAAAAATATTCATTTATTTTCAAAAACTTCTACACCCAAAATGACGAATCTTTTACCATCAATAAATTGGGTTTACTCAAGATCAACCTTTTTGATATTATCAGGTTATCACTTTTTAATATTTTTTTGGTCCAATATGCAAACATTATTTTTATAGAAAATATTTTCTCCTTAAATCCCTGTGTACTATTGACTCTTTCCTTTTTTAAGCGGTTATGCTACTTTCTCTTTTAATTTTTCGTCTTCAACTGTGATAGAAGGTTCCTTGAATATTTCTTCAAATGCATTCAAAAATTCTTTTGACTTTCTAAATTCTTTAAATAGTGGCCATTCCATATACTCGCTTTTTCCAATTCTACCACGACTTCCAATTACTCGCATAATCTGAGTGGCTTCAGTATAATTATCTAATATAACAGCTTCAGCCAATTTTAAGTTGTCATTGCATATACTCCAATCTTCCGCTTTAATAATTTCCTTTGCCTTTTTATCTTCACCACTCCATTTATATGCTAAAGCTTTATTAACTATGAAGACACGACGAACCATTTCATCTGAATATTTTTTTAATACATTTGTAGAGAATTCTAAAATAATTTTCGTTAGCTCATAATCTTCAGCATATAAAATATTATAACCTATTTCAATTAATGTGTTATCCGCTTCCTCTAAATTATCAGGATGTAATTTGTGCCAAATAACTTGATTTAATTTTACTCCCATTTCTAACAAAATTTTATAGGCATTATTGAAGTAATCAATAGTTGCTTTCAATTCGTCGCCAACCTTAAACTTCTTTTCAAAAGTTACCAAATTGCTTGAGCAAACTGATAAATATTGGCTTGATACCACACCGTTAGAATGAGTGTATAAATTTCTTCTTTCAGTTAATTCAATGAAGCTAGGCCAGATATCGAGTTCCTTTTTTAACGGAATCCCCAGTTTATTTTCTAACCATTTAATTTGATCTGAGTGACTAGTTCTTAAAACTGATTCAACTTCTTTTTCAATTATAAAATCTTTAGCATCATTGATAGTATTAAATTCCAAAATTTTATTGAATGGGATATTCTTATCAGTGGAGTTTAATATTTCAGACTTATTTTCCAGCATTACCTTTATTAATTGACCAAGGAATGAGTCATAAATACTAACTAGCGATGTAATTGAGCTTTGTAAAATTGTTTTTTCGGCTAATTCGGCTTTTTGTTTACTTTCAATTAATTTCACGAACTCGCGATAGTTTTCAATATCAATTTGAAAAGATTTCTTTTTGTCTTTATTTGATTTATGTGGTTTGGTTTTTGTTTTCAGAAATGTTTGAAGATTTTTTTCACATTTGTTGATATTACGGTTAACCACCTTCAAAACATCTGGGAATGCAATTTTCATACTTTCCAAATGATTAAGAAATAAAAAAATAATTATTCTATACGGACTAATTTTGGGTGGTTCAATTTTTTTTTCTTTTTTCTTTTCCCATTGATTACCTTTTAATGATGTAGCATAACGACTTTGTTGCTAAGCCGACGCCCAAAACAACAATGCCAATTTTGTTAATTAAAATTTATGTTTATAAAAATATTTTACTATTGTACTCAATTGAATAAGTTAGCCGAAGCGGAGAACCTAAGATTAAAATTTGAAAAATGCCGAGTGCGAAAACGCTGTCGCCTTGAGTCCACAATAATGGCGTTGCTATAAAGTTTTTATTTAATGAACTGTTTTTCTTTTCTTGGTAATGTAATGACTAAAGAATTAGCTAAAAATTTTTCAATAAAATTTACTGCTAAAATAACACATATAGTGTCATTACTTTTATTTAGGGCATTACACAAATGCTGTAAATTTTGTGATAATTCGGAAATTGTAAAAAATTCTTTTGGTTTCATAAAGTTTTACTTATTGAAATATTCCATTTCTCAAATGGAAATTTTATTCCACGTAAATATCCAAGTTTTCTTTTCAACAACTTGATACTAGGATTAACGTGGAATATTGCAAATAAATCTTGTTCACATACTGATAAATAATTTTTTCCACAAGATTTACATATTTGCACTTTTGTTGTTATTTCGATAATGTCAGTAGAATATTTTATATAGTAAACTTTATACTCAAAATCGCTCCATATTCTTTTTCTATAACCAATAGTGAGATTGGAATCCGATATTTTTTCTTTACCACAAAGTGGGCAAATATTATTATTTACATTTTCCAAGACCGATTCCTTAAAATGTATTTCATCTTCATAAGAGCAACCTAAAACCCACAAAAATCTAATAAAAAAATAAAGAGACAAGAAAAAAATAGAAAACTTAAGTATGGAAGTAGAAATATTCTCTGGATTTGATAATCCAGCCACGAGTAAAAGTAAAAATGGGCTAATTAAAACGAAAGCTAATATTTGATTATTGTTTAAATTCATATTCATATTTAAAACCATATAACGGCGTGTTATCCCGATAGAATCGGGACAAGTTATTAAAACACAATGGCAATGCCACTGAATAAATTATTTTATTAACCCCGCCTTTAGCGGGGAAAGATTTCCATTTCATTTTTTTTAATCGTTACAAAGTTAAAAGAACGACAAATAAAATATTTACACAAACAAGCAAAATACTTTGGGCTTATACTTACTCCTCAACTTCAAACATGAGTTCATTAGCACCGCTGGTTATATTGCGTTTTTAATTTTTGTATTTAATAGCAATTGCTTTAATATATCTTTTATCTACTGATGTATATAATTTTCCAATTGGAACAATAACACTTCCTTCAGATTCTTCGCCTAAAATTATTATTGCATCTGCACCAATTTCTTTTGCTTTTTCTTTTAGTTTTAAAACGGCTTCTTCTTGATTACTGAAAATACCTTTTTTTACTTGAAGTGATAATTCACCAAGCTCAACAAAATCTTTTTCAACTAGTTTGTTTCTAAGAACTTCAACAGAATTACTGGGCGGAAAAGTATCTTCACTATATTTCATAAAATTTACACTTGGGGAACAAGCAGAAAGAAATATTGTTGATATCACTATTAAATACAGAATTATTTTCATTTTTCTTCCACTTCTATTATCTCTTTATTGAATACTTCTAAGGGTTCTGAATCAAGATATAAATATTCAGAAGCGTCAGGATATATTTTTTCTGAATCTTGTATTTTTTTGTCTCGATTCTATCTTCTCAGTAATATAATTTTTTGCAATTGTAAAAAGCGCAGACTCAAGTTCGTAATTATTATGTTGAGCACGTAAACTTCCATCTTCTCTACCAGTAAGTCTAACTTCAATAGATTTTATATCAACATTTTTATCTATTGTTTTTGGTGTGTCCTTAACTAAGAGAGTAAAATTCATTTGGAAATAATCACCTAATGGAAGAATTTCCCGTTGGGTTAAAAACTTTAAGTATTTCATCTTTGCACCTCTTTTATAGTAAGGAATATAACTATTAAGTATTTTATCTCTAAATCAGCAAAAAAGAAAAAGAAGAGAGTTGTTAAAACTATCTGCTCTTTTACAGATAAAATAGTGTAATTAAAAACTCTCATTTTAGTTTTTACTAATTTGTTTAATTTCTTTCCTATTTTCCATTTTCACAAAAACATCCTCATTTGTTTGGTTTAACTTATTAACTGCTTTCGCCAATGTCAAATAAATCTTAAAACTTTTTTAATTATTTTTTTTTAACAAGCGCGGCAAAATCCTCCTATTTAGAGTATTTAATATAGAGCCAAATAATTTTTCTTTAAATACAGAATGATTTTCACATACGCTCCTATTATACACCTATTGCTTACCTATTATACTCCTATTATACTCTGGTCTTTGACTCCAAATAAAAACCCCGCCTATTTATTGAGCGGGGTTATTAAATAAACCAATCGAATATTATTGGAGAATTATTTGATTAAGATCATCTTTCTTGTCTGACTAAAACTACCAGCCTTAATTTGATAAAAATAAATTCCTGAAATTGATACATTGTTAACTGTAAATTGAACTTCGTATTTGCCTGGTTTTTCTTCATTAACAAGTGCGGCAACTTCATTTCCCAAAACATCAAAGACTTTTAGTCAAAGTTTGCCAACTGCCAAAGCTCAGGGTGACAGTGCCAACTGATTTTTGTGCTTGGGTTAAATGGATTGGGGTAGTTCTGCTCAAGTGCAAATTCAGTCGGCAGAATATTTTCTGTTTTGTCATCAATTGTTGTAGCAATTTCATTAACTTCTCCGGGAGAACCGTGCCCAACTGAAGCTCCCCAATTCTCTGCACTTGAATTATCCAGCAAAGGGTTTTTTAAGGATAAAGTTGCGCCTGTTCCATCAGGAGCAGTTACCCAGGGGGATTGATCATCATAAGTAAGTGCATCAACCAACTCAGCATTGTTGTTGAACAAGCGAATGAGTTCGCCATCATTGTTCAGGCTAAAAGAAAAATTACCAAAATAATTTTCTACATCAGGAAAAAGTGTTTTGAATGCTGCGGTATCTTTACAAAGTATAACAAAGTCATTCGGTTGAATTAAAGTTCCATTTGGTAAATAAAAAATATGAGCATCGTCATCATCTTTAAAAAACCAACCGCTTAAATCAATAGTAGAATTATTTGTGTTTGTAATTTCAACCCAATCTTCAGGATCAAAATCGGGTGCACTGTTATAATTTATTTCATTGATAACAATTGAGCCGGCAAGTGTTGTATCTGATTCAAATATTGCCGTAACATTTATATCACCGGTTAACGTAATAACTGCAGTGGAAGAATCAGCGCCTGTCAAACCAGTCCATCCAATAAAATGAAAACCAGGTTCTGCTTCAGCCTTAAGTGTAATTGGAACGTCTTTAAAATAAATTCCAGTCCATGGATAATTATCAACTTTTAATTTGTTTACCACAATCTTCCCCTGCCCTTGCGGTGTAATATTTAAGTTAATGTTAGCAAGTCCGCTAAGGTTAAAATAATCAACGTAAAAATTTCTAAGCGGATCAAGCCTGTTTTGCGCAAAGAAGATTAAGTCATCAACAAAACCATTCCACTCAGATGGAGATTGATTCCATCTTGTTTTATGAAATGGAATTTCATTTTCAATAACAGATTTAAATTTATTAATTCTTGAAGTAACTGTATCAGCGATAAAAAGTGAATTAGAATAATCAGCGAATTGATTAATAAATTCGTATTTGAACTCCTGATTTGGCAAAAGTTTTCTTAAAATTAAAGTTGACCAGGGTGGGTTAGGCCATGGCGGTCCATTAGGTTCTGTTGCAAATTCCAGAGTGTTATGCTGATATGCATTATCGTCGTATAATCCAAAACCAAAATCAGTATCAGATAAAATCCACTGCCAGATTCCATCGGGAGTTCGAGGCTGCCAGTATTTAATATTGCTTCCCGGCCAATCAGTATTTGCAAAGTAAATTTCCGAAACTTCATACTTAATAAAATTATCAACTTCCATTTGAGTTTTTATGTAATCATAATTTGATTGATTGGTGAAGTTATGAGTTTCAATGTAGTCAATCATATCAAAATAACTATTCGGATCGCCGGCAATCGGATCCCAGCCGTCAAGCTGCAGCAGATCAATATTATTCGGATCAACACCGGGGTGGTGGGCTGAAATATAATTCTCATTTATTTTTTCGCGAATGTTTTGAATGCCCCAGTATTCACCGTTGATAAACAAGACTGCCGGTCTATAAGCGAGAATGTCAAGTTCCGTATCCTCCATCAGCGAAAGAGTCATTCCATCGCGCATCATAGTTTTTTCCCAATCCTGTCCGGCATTTCGTAAAATAAACTCTTGAAACTTATCAATATTAATATTTGAAAAAAGCTGATAGTTAATTTCACTTGCGCCATAAACATCACGAAAATTTACAGCGAGTGATTTTTGATCATATCCGCGGCTCCACCCACCATAAATTTTTATACCGGCATCAAGCGTAAAGGCAGCAGTATTATTTGTTTCGAACAATTCTATATGTGCAGGCTTTTCCCAATCCTGCCAGAAGTTTGCACCGAAATAAGGGAAATCAGCTTCGGCGCTGTCACCAAAAACGTAAATGCCAAAATCATTATCCCACAAATTTTCCGGGTTAGTTGAAATTGAAACCACGGGCAAAGTTGATCGCTCATTAATAAGAAAAGTATTAGTTACTGCCGGGCTTTGTATTAATCCGGTTTTGAAAGTACGCGCACGAACAACTGATGTTTGGTTAACACTTATTGATGTTGTAAAAATATCAGATAAAGCAGTAGGCATCGAGCCATCAGTGGTATAATGAATTTCTGCTCCAATGGTTGAGGTGGATAAAGTTAAAGAAACACCACCGGCATAAAATCCGCCTTGTGAAGAAAACTGGGGTGGTGCAGCGACTTCATTGAATTCAGTAGTAGTATTTGCGGAAGCAGGTGTTGGCTCTTCAAAGTAGTACCAGCTTGATGCACCGTCAGGTTTTCTTCCGAATGAAATATTTGTTTGTAGATTAACTGCAGAGCGTGAGTCTATTAAACTCCCGGATTGGTTAAGTAAATAAATTGATTCACCGCTGCTAGTGATTTTAAAATTAGTATGAAGATTTTCTCCGGGTGATACTCTATTTTTTCCTGAAGCAAAAATAATGAGGTAATTATGGGAAGCAAGATTAACATCGGGGAAAGTCCACTCTGTCGAATCATCTGACAGATAGTAACCAAACAGATTCACAGAAGATGAAGAAGAATTATAAATTTCAATCCAGTCATTATATTCTCCGTCTTCATCCTGCAACCCATTCGAGTTGGCAGACACAAACTCGTTTATCAAAACGTTTTGTGCAATTGACTGATGTTGAATTAACAACAAAGCAATTAGTAATAATATTTTTTTAATGATGTTCATCTCCGTTTTTTCCATATAAATAACAATTCGTATGCCAATGAAATTAGTTAAAATTTACAAGTAATCTTATTAATATTTAAAGTCTTAAGTAAGAATAGAAATTTTTGATAAAGTTCTTACAATGCCGCAAATGAATTTAAAGATCTCCTAGTGAGGGCCGGCCTTTTTGCCACCAAGTCACAAAGACACTAAGAAATCACAAAGTGCGTAACATCAGCTACAATAATAAAATTCTTGAAATTATAAGAGGGGACTCAAGATAAATTATCCCGTTGTTATTTATAAGTTAACTAAAGAATCAGCGTTACATAATTTCAATTTAAAAATAATTTTTCAGAAGTCTCTATAATGAATTAACAACCTCCCCCAAAAGTTTAATCGCTTGTTGTATTTGGTCATCAGAAATGTAAGGCGCCGGACCAAATCTTAATGAATTTCCACGAAAGTCAGTTAGCACTCCCCTTTGGTTTAGTCCGGTACAAATATCAGATGCGCGTTTGGATGTAAAGACTAAAAAGCCCGCAATATTTTTTAGATCAATATTTTTATTTCGGGAAATAATTCTCTCATTTAGATTCAGCTCGTCAAATTTCCCGGCGAGTAAATTTATTTGATGCTGACTAACCTCTCGTAAAAACCCGGGTGTTAAATTCATCTTTTCAAAAAAAGAAAAAACTTCAGCAGCACGATAATTACTCGTGGGGTCATAAGTAGCTCCCGCGAATAAATCACCACCGGAACCGTAAATAACTTCATTACTATTTTTTTTGTGAGCGAGTGCTGTAAACTCGCTGAACCAACCTGTAATCACCGGACGCAATTCGCAGTCTTTCGGAAATCTCAGAAAGCAATTGCCCTCACCAAGCTGACAATATTTGTACCCCCCACCAATAATAAATGCGCTCTCCAGTCTATGTTCTTTAATTGAAAAAGGAATAACATTTAAAGCGTGGTAAGCGTCAACAAGGAGATAAATATTTTTGCTTTTACAAAAATCCGCAAGCTCGCTTAGATTCGGCAATATAACACCTGATTGGAAAAACACTGCGGATAAAATAACAGCAGCAGTTCTATCATCACATTTATTCATTAAGAGTTCAACCACATTTGGGGATTTGGAATCAACTTTTACAATCTCAATTTTTTCTTCAGTTAATCTATCAAGTTGTCTGCGAATGGTATGAAACTCACCGTCCGTAGTAATCAACTTTGGTTTTTGTTTCAAAGGAAGTGCCGAGAGAAATCTTATCAATAGTTCATGCGTATTGGAAGCAAGTGTAATGAAACCGGAATTATCATTTAATAATTTTTGATAACCACGTTTAACCTCTTCTGCTTTAGCAAAAGCTTTTTCCCATTTATCGTCAATAAGCAAAGCAGCGTCTTCCCAGGCTTGTTTTTGCGCTTCGAAAGCACAGTCAGGCCAGGCTTGATGAGAATGACCGGTAAATAAAAGTCTTTCGCTCACGTTAAATTTTTTATAATAATCAGCAAGTTTGTTTTGTGAATTAAAAATATCACTTAATGAAAAATTCATCTGCTGAAATCCTTTCTGATTGACCAAAGCATTGGAAAGAATCTAATTGATAGAGTTGCCATCAGGTAATTTACACCATCTGAACCGCCGGTTCCCTGTTTAGTACCAATAGTTCGCTCAACCATTTTGACATGGCGGTATCGCCATTCCTGAATTCCTTCATCAAGGTCAAGAAGCAGTTCGCAGAGTTGAGCAATATTGTGATCGTCTTTGTAAATGTTAATTAGAAGAGATTCAATATCAGGGTCGTTATTTTTGTTTGAAGAATTATTAATAGCAGCTTCGGTAATTGGATATTTATTTATTTTCAGAAACTGAAGAAATACCTGCCATAAGGAAGGGGCACGAAATCTTTTTTCGAGTTTAATTCTCGCCGGGGAATTTTCTTCGAACCTTTGTAATATTTTTTCATTTTTCTGACCGAGCATAAATTCAAGTTCGCGGAATTGGAATGATTGAAATCCACTTGCCGATTCGAGCCTATCGCGGAAAGTTAAAAATTCAAGCGGAGTCATAGTTTCAAGTATATCGGTCTGATGCACTAAAACTTTTAAGATAGTCAAAATGCGTTTTAAAGTATGGAGTGAACGCGGCAGATCATTTTCAAGCATTAAAAATTTTAAGTGGTCAAGCTCGTGCAAAATTTGTTTAAACCACAATTCATAAGTCTGATGAATAATAATGAAAAGCATCTCGTCGTGGTCAAGCCCTTCCGATTTTAATTTTTGAATATTTAACAATTCTTCCAATTGCAAATAACTTGAATAAGTCAGCGGCATATTTTCTCCATTTACTTTAGATTTGTTTTATTTATGTTCAGCAGATCGTCGTAATTATGAATTTTGAATTTAATTCTAAATTAAGCTTTAATTATTGAGTAAAAAATAATTCCCATCTTTAAATAATTCTTCTTGCTTAATATTTTTTTTCTATCTAATTTTAATCAGACAATTTTATCTGATTATAATTATATAAAAATTATTCTAAAAAAATCATAAGGAAAAATAGATGGAAAAAATAATAAATCACCTGGCTTATATTTCGCTTGCAACAGTGTTTACCTTCTTTTTAAGCGCTTGCGGAGATTCCGGAAATGATGAAGCAGCAAACTTTAACAAAACAAAAACAGTTACCACGAACCCAAATGGTTTAACTGATTTCGAAATGGAAAATGGAATTGGACCGGTAAAACAAAAACTAGAGCTCGGAGCAATTGATCCGGCATTAGTTAAAAAAGGAGAAACTATCTTCACTCAAAAATGTGCCTCTTGCCATAAACTTGATGAGAAATATGTTGGACCGGCACAGCGCGATGTAATCAAGCGAAGGACTCCAGAGTACATCATTAATATGATGACCAATCCGGAGGAGATGTACAAAAAACATCCTGAAGCTAAAAAACTCTTAACTCAATATTTAACTCAGATGCCAAATCAAAATCTAACATTTGATGAAGCGCGTTCAGTGCTCGAATATTTTCGAGAAGTCGGTAAATAATAAACACAATAATCAATTAAAAAGAGGTTCAAAATGAACAATCTAAATCTTAAAAAATGGTTAGTAATTGGGGCTTCATTTATTGCAGTCGCTGTTATTTATTTTGGCTGCCAGCAGTCCAAAGATGTAGTTAGCGGCGATGTTGCCGCGCAGGTCTATGTTGCTCCAGGTTCTTATGATGAATTTTATTTATTTGCCTCCGGCGGATTTAGCGGACAAATTGCAGTGTATGGTTTACCCTCGGGACGACATTTCAAAACCATTTCTGTTTTTTCGCAGAACCCGGAAACTGGTTATGGATATTCCGAAGAAACAAAAGCAATGCTGAACACTTCATACGGATTTAATCCTTGGGATGATGCCCACCACCCTGAATTTTCTATGACGGATGGAGTGCCAGACGGAAGATTTATTTTTATTAATGCCAATAATACTCCCCGGGTTGCCCGTATTGATTTATCAACTTTTGAAACAAAAGAAATCATCGAAATACCAAACTCCGCCGGTAACCATGCATCACCCTTTGTTACTGAAAATACTGAGTACATCGTTGCTTCCACTAGATTTAGTGTACCAATTCCAAACGCTGATGTACCAATTGCTTCTTACAAAGAAAACTTTAAAGGCACTATCAGCTTCATCCACCTCGACCCAAAAACTGAGATGATGAATCTTGCTTTTCAAATTTTAGTTCCGGGATTCAACTATGATCTTGCTCATGCCGGCAAAGGTCCATCTCACGATTGGGCATTCTTTACAAGCTACAACTCAGAAGGAGCGAATACTTTACTCGAAATCAACGCTTCACAAAACGATAAAGATTTTGTTGCAGCAGTAAATTGGAAGCTTGCTGAACAGTACGTTAAAGAAGGTAAGGCTAAAACTTATTCAGCGGAGTATTACAGAAATTACTACGATGATAATAAGCATCTCGCTATCAGTACAAAAAATAACGAGGTAAAAGTTCTCGATCCTAAAGACTGTCCGGGTATGATTTTTTATCTCCCCACCCCAAAATCGCCGCACGGAGTTGACGTTGATCCGACCGGAGAATACATTGTTGCAGGCGGAAAACTTGCTACCGTAATTCCGGTTCATTCTTTTACTAAATTCTTAAAAGCAATTGAAGAGAAAAAATTTGACGGAGAAATAAATGGAATTCCTATTTTACAGTATGATGCAGTAGTTGCAGGTGAAGTTAAAGATCCGGGGCTCGGTCCACTTCACACAGAGTTTGATGGGAAGGGCTACGCTTATACTTCAGCTTTCATTTCTTCAGAAATTGTGAAATGGAAAATTGGGACATGGGAAGTTGTTGATCGAATACCCGTTTATTATTCAATCGGTCACTTGTGCATTCCCGGCGGCGATAGCAAAAGCCCTTGGGGTAAATACGTAATCGCACTTAACAAAATTACTAAAGATAGATATTTACCAACCGGACCGGAGATATGTCAATCAGCTCAATTGATTGATATTAGCGGCGACAAAATGAAATTACTGCTTGACTTCCCCACTGTTGGCGAACCGCATTATGCCCAGGCAATTCCTTCTGAACTTCTTATGAAGAACAGTAAGAAATTCTATAAAATTGAAGAGAATCAAAATCCATATAAAACAGGAAGCGAAAAAGATTCCCGGGTTGAAAGAAATGGTAAAGATGTACATATTTATTTAACAGCTATGAGAAGTCATTTCAGCCCTGATAATATTGAAGGTATTAAAGTTGGTGATAATGTTTATTTTCACGTAACAAATCTTGAACAGGATTGGGACATCCCGCACGGTTTCGCTGTAAAGGGACTGAACAATTCTGAATTATTAGTTATGCCGGGTGAGACAAAAACTATTTTATGGAAACCAACTAAGTTTGGTATTTATCCATTCTATTGCACAGATTTCTGTTCAGCTCTTCACCAGGAAATGCAAGGTTATGTCAGAGTTTCACCGGAAAATTCAAATGTACAATTATCTTATTGACTTGGAAATACAGAAAAAAAAATAATTGGCTAAATATGATGGAAACAAAAAAGGAAATACTAAGAGACGCTATCGCTTTTCAACAAAACTCTATCGTAAGCCGGCAAATAATTAAAAAGCCAAACGGCAATGTTACTTTATTTGCTTTCGATAAAGATGAGTCTCTTAGTGAACATACATCGCCCTTCGAAGCATTAGTTAGTATTGTTGAAGGTAGTATGAAAATAACCATCGGTGGAAATCCATTTACAGTGGAGGAGGGGGAAATACTTCTCCTTCCTCCTGATATTCCACACGGTTTAATTGCCCTGCAAAAAACAAAAATGCTCCTGACGATGATTAAATAATCTGAAGGAAATTAAAAATGAACTCGCTCTCAAAAAAAATATTGCTGTTTGCTTCGCTTATGCTTGTGCTGACATATTTTTTCCCCTTGTGGAATATAAATCTCGAAGCTCCGCAGTATCCTGAAGGAATTGGCTTAAGAATTTGGTTAGATCAAATAACCGGATTAAAAGAAAATGATTTACAAAATATTAACGGCTTAAATCACTACATCGGTATGGCAAAAATAAATCCCGATGATATTCCTGAATTAAAAATTATGCCGTATGCAATCGGATTTATGATTTTGTTCGGTTTGTTTAATGCACTTAAGGGAAATAATAAATCTGTCATTGCGTGGCTAATATTATTCATAATTCTTGGAGTGATCGGTCTGTATGATTTTTATATGTGGGAATATAATTATGGACATAATCTTGATCTAACAGCCCCAATAAAAGTTCCGGGAATGACTTATCAAACCCCCATTATTAGGCTCGAAACAACTGCTGAACATAACCGCCATTTCGCTTCCGGCTATGTCGGCTTATATTATTTTTGCTTCTATTATTTTTACTGTGATTGCTTTGTTCATTAATTCAAAAAATATAAAACAGGCGGGGGCAGTAAAGTGAAGATAAGATTCTTTATCTCTGCTTTCCTGTTGATGTTTATAATCCAAGGCTGCTCGCCTGAAATTGAACCGATAAATTATGGAAAGGATGCCTGCGAATATTGTAAGATGAACATCACAGACAATAAATTTGCCGCCGAAATTGTTTCAATGAAAAGTAAAGTTTATAAGTTTGATTCCATTGAATGCCTATTCGCTTTTGAATATGAAAAGATGATTGATAAAAATGAAATTCATTCCGAATGGGTTTGCGACTTTTCTGATCCAGGAAAGTTGATTGAATTGCGGAAAGCATTTTACTTGCACAATGATGATTTAAGAAGTCCGATGGGACTGAATGTGCTTTGTCTTTCCTCAAAAGAAAAATTGGAAGAGATCAAAAATAGTAACGGTGGAACTGAACTTACCTTTACAGAATTAAAAACACTCGCTGAAGAAGATTTATAAAATGAATTGCAATGCCCCTTCATAAAAAAATATTGCTTATCTTTTTAATTACTTTTGGTTTAACAAATTTTTCCCTCCCCCAAACTCATATTTACGTCGAAAAAAATTCTACGATCAATTCCATCGGAAAGGCTCTCTCATTAGCTAAGGATGGCGACGAAATAATTGTTAAAAGTGGTATTTACTATGAGTCCGGCATTGTAATTAATAAATCAATAAAATTGACAGGTAAAGATCTGCCTGTAATTTCAGGCGATAAAAAAAATGAAATTTTTACTATTACCAGCGACAACGTTACCATCACAGGATTCACGATTAAAAATGCCGGTGTAAATTATTTAAAGGAAAATGCAGCAATCCGTTTAAGCAATGTTCGAAATTGTAGGATTGAAAAAAATATATTCGTGAATAATTTTTTTGGAATCTATTTATCAAAGTCCTCGAACATCCTGATTAAAAATAATAAGATATCTTCAAATGGAAAATCCGAAACAAGTTCGGGAAATGGCATCCATTTGTGGTACAGCGAATCTGTTTCAATCATCGGGAATGAGATCGAAGGGCATCGTGACGGAATTTATTTTGAGTTCTCAAAACATTGTTTCGTTAAAAATAATTACAGCAAAAAAAATCTGCGGTATGGATTGCATTTCATGTTCTCCGATAGCTGCAGTTATATTGAAAATACTTTTGAGAATAACGGCGCCGGTGTAGCTGTGATGTACACAAAAAATATTTCAATGCTTGGTAATCGGTTTATCAACAATTGGGGAGCAGCTTCTTTTGGTGTTTTATTAAAAGATTTGACTGATTGTCTTATTGCGAAAAATATTTTTGACAAAAATACAAACGGTTTGTATCTCGAAGGGTGCAGCAGAATAACAATTGAGCATAATGATTTTATTCAGAATGGGTGGGCTTTGAAGTTAATGGCAAATTCGCAGGATAATTTTTTCTTTGAAAATAATTTTATCGCCAATTCATTTGATGTACTTACGAATAGCTCACAAAATTTTAATTTGTTCAAAAGGAATTATTGGAGCAATTATAACGGTTACGATCTGGACAAAAATGGAATTGGCGATGAGCCTTATCGCCCTGTAAAAATGTTCTCCGTACTTGTCGAGCGTCAACAGGCTGCATTGATTCTTGTCCACAGCCTTTTCATTGATCTGCTTGATATTGCAGAAAGTGTTGTGCCATCATTAACCCCGATTGACTTAGCTGACAAACAACCACTGATGAAGCAAAGATCATGATCACTATTTCGAATCTAATCAAATCGTATAACAACCTCGAAGTGTTAAAAGGAATCAATGCCGAAATATCTAAAGGCAAAGTTACAGCAGTTGTAGGTCCCAATGGATCCGGAAAAACTACGATCATTAAAATTATTCTTGGACTTGTAAAACCCGATTTTGGAGATGTTGCAATCAATAGGGAAAAAATCAACGGAGATTATCATTACAAAAGCAACATTGGTTATATGCCGCAGATTGCAAGCTATCCTGAAAACCTCACTGTTGTTGAAGTAATTAATATGGTCAAAGATTTCAGGAATTGTAAAGATAATCCTGAGGAAAAATTAATTACCGAGTTTGGTTTAAATGGCGAACTGAATAAAGCAATCAGAACTCTTTCTGGTGGTAATAAACAAAAACTTAGCGCAGTAATTGCACTGATGTTCAATCCGGGTATTTTAATTTTTGATGAACCAACTGCCGGGCTTGATCCAATTGCAAGCAGCAGATTTAAAGAGATTGTGCTTGCAAAAAAAAGGGAGGGTAAGTCAATTATTCTAACTTCTCATATAATGAGTGAAATTGAAGAGCTTGCTGATGAAATTATTTTTCTGCTCGACGGCAAAATTTATTATCAAGGCTCTGTACTGAATTTACTTTTGGAAAAAGGTGAGACTCGACTTGAAAAAGCTGTTGCTGGAATTTTACAGGAAAGTGCATCATGGAATTAGTATTTAAAATTTTGAAGTTTGAATTCAATAATGTTTTCAGAAGTAAATGGATAATATTCTTTTTCGCATTTTTCTTCATGACATCCTATGCGTTATTTTCTTTCGAGAATAACACACAAAAAGCTTTGCTCAGCTTGTTTAACCTCACTGCTTATCTTGTTCCTCTAATCAGTTTAATTTTCGGGACAATGTATTTCTACAATTCAAAAGAATATATTGAAATGATCTTGTGTCAACCGATTAAAAGAAGCTCCTTGTTCATTGGATTATTCCTTGGCACTACTCTCCCCCTTTCTATTGGATTTATTTCAGGCGTCCTGATTCCATTTATTATGTTTTCAGATTTCAAGAGCGGTATTGGTTTGTTATCGCTTCTCCTGCTGATTGGAATGCTGCTCACTTTTAATTCAATTGCAGTTGCTTTTTTCATTTCGATAAAACTTACTGATAAAGTAAAAGGATTAAGTCTCTCAATATTTTTCTGGCTCGTAACAGCAATATTATTTGACGGGTTTCTGCTTTTGATTGCTTACTTATTGGAGGATTATCCTGTAGAAAAATTTATGCTCGGATTAATACTAATTAATCCAATTGATCTCTCGAGAACTTTATTTATTCTTAATTTTGATATCTCTGCTTTGATGGGTTACACAGGTGCACTATTCAAAAGTTTTTTCGGCAGCTCACTTGGAACAATCGTTTCTTTTACGTCATTGTTACTCTGGATAATAATACCCACCTTATTAGGACTTCGAAGTTTCAATAAAAAAGATTTTTAAAACAACTATCGCAGCAAAATCATTTTCTTAGACTCCGAATAATTGCCTGCCCTAAGTGTGTAAAAATAAATACCGCTTGCTAATTGAAAATTACTTGTCGTAGATTGAAAATCAACTTCATATCTTCCTGCAGGTCTGTATTCATTAACCAACGTGGCTATTTCATTACCAAGCACATCATAAATCTTTAACGTTTGCCAACTGCCCATTGAGGACTGCCAACTGATTTTCGTACTCGGGTTAAAAGGATTGGGATAATTCTGAAACAAAATAAAATCAAGCGGTGAATAATTTTCTGCAACTTCAACCGTTGAATCAATGTCAGCTTTATATTTTAAAATGATACCTCTGTGATCGTATGTGGAATCATAATCGTAATCACCATTATCGCCGACAGCAAAACCGTGAAGTGAGTCTGTAAACACTACATCGTACACGGTAAAAGTATCAACAGTTCCAGTTGTAATCCATGTTTTACCTGAATCATTCGAGAAAATAAATTGCTCTTGTGGTCCCAAAGTTCCCCACCCTTCATAATCAGTTCTAAATGAAAGACCGGTACAGACGCCAAAAAATCCCGGCTCAGTGTAAGTCCAATTTTCTCCACCATCGGTAGTTCTTGCAATGCCGGTTCCAAATTCAAAATCACCGCCAACACCAACGATGGTCGCCGAATCTATAAATTCTAACTCCCTCAGTGGTTCTGGTCCCATAGGAATAGCAAGCCAGGTTTTACCGGAATCTTTAGTGCTCCAAATTACTCCGACTAAATCATGTGCACCTCCTGATGCAAATCCATATTGAGGAGAAAAAAAAATAAAACTTGTAACAGGTAATGTGGAATAAAGACTGCTGTCAAATCGCGGAATATTCCAGGTTAGCCCGCCGTCAGTAGTTCCAAAAAATGTTGAAGGATTTCCACTCCCACCAACCCATCCATTTAAAGAATCAATAAAATAAACCGTTTGTAAAAAAGCATTTTCTACAGGAAAAACTTCTGTCTGCCACAAATTGCCGCCATTAGTTGTTTTATGGAGATAGCTCCCGTAAGGATCTGAAAGTTTTGAAGAGACTGCCCATCCGAGACTGTCATTCAGAAAAAATATTGACCGAATTGTCTCAAGCACACCAAGATCTTGCTGTTGCCAATCTGCCCCTCCATTAGTCGTTTGAAGAACTACACCTGAATCTCCGGCTGCCCAGCAAGTAAGGCTATCAACACAGAAAAGTGAATTCAATTGTACAGTAGTCGGGCTTGAATTATAAACCCATTTGCCCTGGCTAAATGTATTAGTCATTGGAATAACTAAAATTAGAAGTAAGAATACTATTAAATTTTTTTTCATCTTGGTATTAACTGTATGTAATCTCTTAAAATCTTTTAATAAATATACTACAAATTAAAATATCAGAACTAACAAACACAAATTATGATTTAACTCCACTAACAATCCCTCTTAAAGAACGCATTTTTTTTTGTTGAAACTATTCATTTATTCTTTTAATTCTTCAAGTAAGCTTTATCAAACACGAAGGATTATTATCTCCGTCGTATAATAATCTTCATAGTCAATCAATATCAACTAATTATTCGATTTATATCTGACTCATGAGCTTTTTTATATTTAAAATAAATATCTTTTTTTATAATTTATTATTAAGTTGTACCGCATCATGTAATTAAATTTTTTTCCCATACATAAAAATTTTTTTTTAATTAATCATCAATCATCTCAACAACAAGAAAGGCTATCGAATGACAAAGTATAACTCTACTCTTCGAAGCGCAGTTTCCCTTTTTGTTCTTCTTTTTGTTTTCTCTTTTTCTGCTGCAATGGGTCAGTCATTAATTTCATTTCCTTCTGAAATTAAATCACCCGTTGCAATGTCAGTATCAGTTCCGCTAAGAGATTTACCTCCAGACGCCATACCATTCAATTCACCATGGTTGGACGGAATAATCCCAGTTCGCGAAACAAGCACTAATCAAATCTTCGGATATACCGAGGATGGAGTATTGCAGGATTTTAATGGGCAATTCAATCCGGCAGACATCACAGTAAACTTTGATGGTGTTAGTGCACAAGGTTACGCACCCCCTGATCCAAGCGGTGATGTTGGACCTAATCACTATGTTCAAATGGTGAACGTTCGCTATCAGGTTTGGAACAAGTCCGGTGTCTCACTACTCGGACCATTAAACATTAATACTATTTGGAGCGGCTTACCAGGTCCCTGGTCAGGCTCAAATGACGGAGATCCAATAGTGCTTTATGATGAGACCGCCGATAGATGGCTGCTAACACAATTTGCACTGCCAAATTATCCTTCCGCCCCCTTCTATCAGATGATAGCGGTTTCTACAACGGGCGACCCTACCGGTTCATATTACCTTTACGCTTATGAATTTTCTTCAATGCCGGACTATCCTAAATTCGGCGTTTGGGGCGACGGCTATTATATGTCAGCTAATCGTTTCGCTTCAGGATCAGGACAATATCAAGGTACTTTAGCTGCTGCTTTTGATAGAACAAAAATGTTAGCCGGCTTACCTGCAACGATGATACTTTTTAATAATGGAACAAGCACCGGTTCATTACTTCCATCAGATTGTGATGGTACATTACCTCCAGACGGAACTCCAAATTATTTTATTGAAGCTTACGGCGGTTCAGGCGGTACAAATCATCTTGAAGTATTTCAGTTTCATGCTGATTGGGTTACCCCTGGTAATTCTACCTTTACAGGACCAACCTTAATTTCTGTTACTTCATACAGCCAACCCGGAAGAGCTCCTCAATTAGGAACTACTACTACTCTGGATATGCTGTCTGACAGAATGATGAACCGCTTGCAATACAGAAACTTCGGCGATCATGAATCAATGGTTGCTTGTCTTTCAGTTAATGCAGGTTCCGGACGTGCCGGAATGAGGTGGTGGGAACTGCGCGATACGGGCGCCGGTTGGAATTTATACCAGGAAGGCACTTACGCTCCTGCCGATGATGTTTACAGATGGATGGGTAGTATTGCAATGGATGGTAACGGCAATATTGGCTTAGGCTATTCCGCATCAAGTTCTTTGATTCATCCTCAGATTAGATATACTGGAAGATTAGACGGTGATCCACTTGGCGTTATGACAGTTACAGAGGGAACTATTATTGCGGGTAATGGCTCCCAAACAGGTTTGACCAGGTGGGGTGATTACAGTCAGATAGGTGTTGATCCTAATGACAATTCTTTCTGGTACACCAATATGTACATCCCCTCTAACGGACAATTCAACTGGAAATCAAGAATTGCCGGATTTACTTTTGGTGCAGGCTGCGATGTTGGCTATCCTTCTAACCCATCCCCTTCGGATGGCACTACAGAAGTATCAATTAACCTCGCACAATTAACATGGCAGAATGGTGTGAACACAAATACTAATGAACTTTACTTCGGTACAAATGCTTCAAGTTTGCCTTTAGTACAATCGGGTGCTCTATCAACAAGCTGGAATATTACCTCCCTGCCATTAGAGTATAACACTAATTACTATTGGTATGTTAAAGAGATTGGCGATACTTGCAGTGTTTCAGGACCAATTTATAGCTTCAAAACAGAACCCGATCCAGGATTGGATCTTTCCTTCTCCGATAATTTTGATACATACACTGCAGGTCAGATGTTAGCTTGTCAAAATCCTGTTGATTGGACAACCTGGTCAGAAGACCCTTGCAATGTAACTGAGGATTCTAAAATTTCAAATGCACAATCTTTCAGCGCACCTAATTCATTTGTTGTTGTACAAAACAATGATGAAGTTCATCCAATGGGTGATTTAACTTATGGAAAATATTCAATCAGTTTCCGCATGTATTTAGCCACTGGGAAAAATGGTTATTTCAATACGCTATCCGGTTTCACAGGCGGTGCATACGAATGGGCAATGGAATGTTACTTCAACGCGGGTGGTCAAGGCAGCTTAAATGCCGGCGGAACAGGTGTTGCTGCTTTTACATTCCCTTACAACTATATGGAATCTTGTTGAATTAATTGTTGATCTTGATACTGATTTAGCCGAATTCAAATTTAACGACGTTTCAATTCATACCTGGGCATGGACAGCCGGTGCTACTGGTTCAGGTGGTCAATTGCAATTAGCCGGAAACGATTTCTTTGGTGCAACGGCACAGGATCAAATGTATGTTGACGATTATACATTCGTTGATCTGAACGCAGTTCCTGTTGAACTAACATCCTTCAATGCTAATGCTTTTGAAGATAATGTTGAACTTAGCTGGATAACTGCTACTGAAATCAACAACCAGATGTTTGAGATTGAAAGAAAATCTGCTGATGGTCAGTTCAGAACTATAGGTTATATGAATGGTCATGGAACTACTACCGAACAGCAGACATATTCTTATGTTGATCAAAAATTAGTTTCTGGTAAATACATTTATAGATTAAAGCAAATTGATTTCGACGGCAGATTTGAATATTCAAATGAAGTTGAAGTTGAAGTTTTAGGACCTGTTGAGTACTCACTCGATCAGAATTATCCTAATCCTTTCAATCCATCAACATCAATAAAATATTCTGTTGCTCAGGACGGATTTGTTACTCTTGATGTATTTAACTTACTCGGTGAAAAAGTTGCATCACTTATTAACAGTAATGTTAAGGCAGGTAGATACGAACTTACTTTTGACGCAAGTCAACTTGCAAGCGGTATCTATGTTTATAAAATTGTTGCCGGCAATTTCACTTCCAGCAAAAAGATGATTTTATTGAAGTAACATTCAATAAGATTTACTCCTAATGAAAAAGGCAGTCTTTACAGGCTGCCTTTTTTATTTAGTCGATCTTTATTTGTCATTTCCATGAAAACGGGACTCCGATACAGACTTGATTGAGACAACTCTTATGGAATGAGTGAAAAAAATATAGCAGCATACGAATCATTTATTTTTTGTCTACTTGTCCAAATGCATTTGATTCTTTACAAACTTTCCGTTTCAAATTTTATAATGGTTTAATTAATTTGCATTCAGTCGGGATTGAAATCAAAGGAAGCACCGAGCTTTGAATAATCATACTTAATTCTTCCAATAACCGTTTTTTCACAAAGTGTTGATGCACTATCAACCCAATAGAACGAATTGGGACAGGAAACGCCAATGACTTCAGCCGATCTTTGTCTTCTTTCTGCAAATCAATAGTAGCCATATAAGGCAAAAGCGTAATTCCTTTATATGACTTGGTAAATCGTATCAAGCTATCAATGGAACCCGCTCTAAATTCAAAGTTGGTTAAATTTTCAGAATATTTTTTTGATAAATTACAAATTTTTCTTACCTGTGTTCGCAAACAGTGACCCTCTTCCAAAAGTATGAGATGGCTATAATCCATATTTGTTAAATTTATATGTGATTTATCGTGCCGATCATTAAAGCAATCAAATAACATAAATTGTTCATTGTATAAAATATATTCTTTTAACTCCGGGTCTTCCAAAGGTATTGCCGCAATTCCGATATCCAAACTTCTGTTTTTCAGAGACTTCTGAATATCAAGAGTTGTCATTTCCTGTACAACAATCTTTACTTTAGAAAATTTATTTACAAACTCTGATAAAAATAATGGTAACAAATACGGAGCTACAGTTGGTATTATTCCAATTTTAAATTCGCCTGTTATTTCTCCTTTCAACTCTTGCACCTTATTTTCCAAAGTCCTGATTTCTTTAGTAATAACCTGGAGATGCTTAATTATTTCTTCCCCTTCTTTTGTAATTAATACAGGTTTAGTTTTTCTATCAAAAATTTTTATCCCTATCTCTTCCTCAAATTTCAAAATCATAGTACTCAAGGTTGATTGAGTAATAAAGCATTTCGATGCTGCCTTTTCAAAATGCTTTGATTCGGCTACTGCAAGTATATATTGTAATTGTTGTAAATTCATAGATCTAAAATACAATGAACATCTACAATATCAATCCTTCTATCTATAATATAGTTTTTATAAATAGTAAAAGCAGTATATTTTTTGCTGTAAGTAATTTAAAATAAATGAAAGGGATAAGAAATGAGCGAATCAAACGAAAGCAAATGTCCATATCACAACGGTCAAAATGATATGAAGACCTCTGGCGGCACTTCCAATAAAGATTGGTGGCCCAATAGATTAAACTTAAATATTCTTCGTCAACATTCTTCTTTATCCACCCCAATGGATGATGGTTTTAATTATGCCGAAGAGTTTAAAAAACTAGATTTGAAAGCAATTAAAAAGGACATTTTTGATTTAATGACAACTTCGCAAGATTGGTGGCCCGCCGATTATGGTCATTATGGTCCTTTGTTCATACGTATGGCTTGGCATAGTGCAGGAACATATCGCATTTCAGACGGTCGTGGCGGGGCTTCGAGAGGTAATCAGCGGTTTGCACCTGTAAATAGCTGGCCCGATAATGCCAACCTTGATAAAGCACGTTTCTTGCTTTGGCCTATTAAAAAGAAGTACGGTAAAAAAATCTCCTGGGCAGATTTGATTATCCTTGCAGGTAACTGTGCATTAGAATCAATGGGCTTTAAAACTTTTGGATTTGCGGGCGGACGCGAAGATATTTGGGAACCTGAAGAAGATACTAATTGGGGAATTGAAAAGGAATGGCTTGGAGATAAACGTTATTCCGGTGAACGCGAATTAGATAATCCTTTAGCTGCCGTGCAAATGGGATTAATCTATGTAAACCCACAGGGACCTAACGGAGAACCAAATGTTCTTGCATCAGCTAAAGACATTCGTGAAACTTTTGCGCGTATGGCTATGAATGATGAGGAGACAGTAGCTCTTGTTGCCGGCGGACATACTTTTGGAAAATGTCACGGCGCAGGCGATGCCGCACTTGTTGGTCCGGAACCAGAAGCAGCTAATATTGAAGAACAAGGTTTGGGCTGGAAAAGTACTTTCGGTTCCGGCAAAGGTGGGGATACTATTACCAGTGGAATTGAAGGCGCCTGGACACCCACCCCAACAAAATGGGACAACAGCTACTTTGAAACTTTATTCGGTTATGAATGGAATTTACAAAAAAGTCCTGCAGGTGCCTGGCAATGGGTAGCCGTAGGTGCTAAAGCCGCCACTCTTGTTCCTGATGCACACGATCCAAATAAACGCCACGCTCCAATGATGACCACTGCCGACCTTGCTTTAAGAATGGATCCTATTTACGAACCAATCTCAAGACGTTTTCTTGAAAACCCGGATCAGTTTGCAACCGCATTCGCGAAAGCCTGGTATAAATTAACTCATCGAGATATGGGTCCACGTTCTCGTTGCTTAGGGCCTGAAGTTCCTCAAGAAGAATTGATATGGCAAGACCCTATTCCAGCACCTGCCAATAAATTAATCAATGAAAAAGATATCGCGGCATTAAAAAGTAAAATTTTAAATTCGGGTTTAAGTGTATCTCAATTAGTCTCTACGGCTTGGGCTTCAGCTTCTACTTTTAGAGGATCAGATAGACGGGGGGGTGCGAATGGTGCTCGTATTCGTTTTGCTCCTCAAATCAATTGGGAGGTAAACAACCCTAAAGAATTGAAGATAGTCTTAAAAAAATTGGAAGCCATTCAAAACGAATTTAATAGTTCACCGTCCTCAGGCAAGGCAGTTTCTATGGCAGATTTAATCGTTCTTGGAGGCTGTGCTGCAATTGAAAAAGCAGCTAAAGATGCCGGACAAAATATAACTGTTCCTTTTACTCCAGGTAGAGGCGACGCAGCTTTAGAACAAACTGATGTAAATTCATTTGCTGTTCTTGAACCAATAGCAGATGCATTCCGTAATTACTCAAAAGAAAATACTGGAGTTTGTGCTGAACATCTGTTGATTGATAAAGCCCAACTACTTACTCTCTCGGCTCCGGAAATGACCGTACTTGTGGGAGGAATGAGAGCACTGAAAACTAACTTTGACGGCTCTAAACAAGGTCTGTTTACAGAACACCCTGAAACTCTGTCGAATGATTTCTTTGTAAACTTACTGGACTCTGGTATAACTTGGAAGGCAGCATCCGAAGAGGGTAAATTTTTTGAAGGTTATGATCGTAAAACAGGAAAGCAAAAAATGGACAGCCACACGTGTAGATCTTATTTTTGGTTCGAGCTCTGAACTAAGAGCAATAGCCGAAGTTTATGCAAGCTCAGACAGCAAAGAAAAATTTGTAAAAGATTTCGTAGCTGCCTGGAATAAAGTAATGAACCTTGACCGATTTGATTTGGCATAATAAAATCTTTATTCAAATTATGGACTACTCTAACTTGTAAGTAAAAATACAATAGGCTGTCTTAAAAACACAAATTTGAGGCAGCCTTTTTTATTATCAGTGTTAATTCGATCAATTAAATCCTCGTCTGCTCCTATGGGATTCTATTCTTTGCCTCTTCTTCATTCAGGCAAAATTTATTAATTGTAATATTTTTTTATAATACCGTAACTTTTACAAGCGCATTTGTAACTTTTTTACCGATGCAGATTTTCAAATTTATTTTTTCTTTGTTTTTAGCAAAATTTTCGGGGGGGGTCACTGACATAATTATTGCTTGTAAATAATTCGTTATCTTGAAATTATGGAGTGCAATTTTGGTTACGGGTATTTCCCGCCGTTTAATTTTCACTCCTTATTTTTCTTAAATGTGTTTTTTAATGGAGGCGCTTATATGGTTCGCTTGCTCAGTTATTTAACTTTTGCTCTATTTCTTCTCATTACTTCACTCTCCTGCGATAGCAGTGAGCCTCCTCCTATCGTTCCGCCGCCGCCGCCTCCCCCGGACTACCGTAAGATTACTCTTGCTGTTGAAGATGTGAGCTATACTGAAGCCTGGATAAATATTAAAACTGACAGTATAAACTTTCCTGCAAGTATCACTCTACTTAAAAACACTAATGAGGAAAAATTTGTTTTGCTTAACAGCGACACAACCGTTTATGTTGACTCTCTGCAGCCAAATGTGAATTATACTTTTCAGGCTGTGCTGACAGGGGACACCATAAAAAGTGATACAGTAAAAGCAAAAACATTAGAACCAACAAGCCACAATTTTACGTGGGAGAGTTGGGAGTTTGGCACACACAGCAGCAGTGCACTTTATGATGTTGCCATAATAGACGAGAACAACATCTGGGCAGTTGGTGAGATTTATATGAACGACTCTTTGGGTAATCCTGACTCCAAAAGATATAATTCCGCAATTTGGAACGGTAATGAATGGGATGTGAAAAGAATACCCTATAATTATCAGGGAACGGAATTTATTCATCCAATTCAATCTGTCTTTGCATTTAGCGCAAATGATATTTGGTATTTAATGATAATGAGATTTCATTGGGGGAGGAAGACAAATTATTATGCCAGGACAATTCAAATCAAACTCTTTGGCGCCATTATCATGATGAACAAAATCTGGGGAACAAGCAGCGAGGATTTATATGTAGTGGGCAACGCAGGCAACATAGCACATTACGAAAACGGATTGTGGACAGAAATAGAAAGCGGAACAGATTTAGACTTAACAGATATTTATGGAGACAGTGAAGGTAACCTTTATGCTGCAGGAGTAAACATAGCAGAAATAAAGGGAGTGGTAGTTAAAGGAGACCAAAGCGGCAACTGGAGTGTTATGATTGAAGGAGATATAATAGATGAGAGTGAGCTGTTCGATAAGCTTTATGGATCACTCACTTCAATCTGGGCAGATGATAACAACACAATCTATACCGGAGGCAACCTGCTTTATCAATTCAAGGGCAATCAATGGGATTATGTGAGGAGCTTACCAGAGAACTTTCTCGGAGGTAACCCAGGCACATTTTACAGAGGATTCATTAATTCGATACGAGGAAATTTATCAAATGATTGGATAATCGCTGGGGACAGAAACACATTAAAACATTTTAACGGTGTTGACTGGGCTCAGCTTGGATTGCCTTATGACCCAGGCAGTGGTATTAAATGGAGCAGAATTGAAATCAAGAGTGATATAGCGGTAGCGGTAGGTGATGAAGGAATTAAAGCTAAGATAATGTTATTAAAACGATAATATTTTTATCAAGAATTGAGCTTAATTGATTATTTAATCATTTATAAAAAAAAACGAGGACAAAAATGAAACATATTTTACCAACACTATTTATAGTTCTTTTTATGATGCTTTTGTACGGATTGACATTAGAAACTGAAGCTCAATCTCAATGTCCACAAATGACTGATGTATTAGATCATGCCTGGCAAAAAAGTGGCACATCTCACATCCCAGTAAAAGTCGGAAGCGGAGATGAATTTGGAATAGTACACGATTCTCCATTTTTTGTTAAAGTAGATAATTATCCACCCATAGCAGCATTCCCAATTTATGTTGCTAGTAACTGCACCCAAGATTTGGTTTGGTATATGGCGTTTGACACTGAGCACATCGCTAATGAAGGCCCAATTCCATATATCATTTATAATCATGTGGACTACCCAAAATGGGTTAATAAATATCACGATGTTTGGACGTTTGACGAAAACGGTGAAGGCTGGCATGTACAAATACAACCGCCTTCAAGTACAGTATATATTGGCGATGGAGGTGCAGATTTTGTAATGAACTTTGATGGTTCTGAGTCTGATATTTTTTCTACCGGGGAATGGAGCGATTTTGTTACGGAACCGGAAATTTATTCTCCTGATGTTTTTGAAGTTTTCATAGAAGGTCCTGAAGCAATTGAACTAAATAACACTGCAACTTACACAGCAAATGTTTTTGGAGGCGTTGCGAAGGCATACCAATTTAACTGGAGATGGCATGAAGTAGATTCTGAGACTTGGTATAGTCAGGTATCCGGTCCCAATGATTATTTTTTTATAGATATACCCGGTATTTCCGATTTATATTTTTATTTTTATGGTAGTGCAGAATATGGTGATGATTATCAGGTAGGTTTCACCATGTCAAGTTCAAATGATATTGAATTGATAGTTGATGTAGTGGACTACAATAATAATAGTGTTTCTAAAAGCATAATTATCCATCCAGGGAAAGAAGTTACATTTTCCAATGATATCGAAAACACTGAAGATTATGGTAGGTTAATTCTAGATGAAAATAAAGAAAATTTTTTGGTTTCAGGAGAAACCATTGCTTTAACTCTTGATGATCAAAATGATCGTGTCATCAGAACCAATGAACTTCCCTTCATTATTGATTTTCAATTAACAAGTAAAACGGAAAAACATAAGTTCTGGGAGTTAGGTAGCCCCGCAGCTACAGATGATGTACTTAATCACTCTTTCGCGGTAGATTTGAATACTCCCTCAACTCTTAGTTCAAACTTCACTTCAACCGAACCAGCCAATATCAAAAACCTATTAGAAGGCATAGCCATCAGCGGCGGGCAAGTTCAACTTAGGGACCCCTGGTTCTACTACAAAGATCAGAATGATAACTGGTTCCAATCAGACATATTCAAATTTTATAACTCACCATTCTATATTTTCAATACAACCATAAATACTTATGGCGGCATCTTCTTAGATCAAAGCGGTCCACCATTATGGAACCCGCCCTACTACTCCGTAAAAGTAGATGAAGAACAAACCATTCCAATAAACGGAGTTAACCATAAATTTTATTTTATGAACTGGACAGGGACAGACGTGCAATTTGAGGATGCAAACAGTAACGAAACAGGTGTAGTTTTTGGTACTGCCAATGCTTCAGCGCAAGCCGTGCTTAAAGGCACGCAGCTTTCAGATTACATTTACACTTACTCGCAAAACGGGCAGAGAAAATTTATTAGAACTCCGGATGGTTATCTGCACACTTTTTATGCAAGTATGGAGGGGGTTTGGTATGAGCGCAGTACAGATACCGGGCAAAACTGGGAATTGCTTCATTCTGAATATCCCCCGATTAATAATGTGGTATTCAAAAACCCTTCAATGTCATTTTACAATGCTCCTGTTGTTCACGAAGTATTGGCTTACGCAGTTGATTACCTCGACCCGCTTGAGCCAAATAAAAATGATGTTGTTTGTATAAGAAACTTTGTTGATGGCGTCACCTCTCAATACGCAGCCGAGATATCAACCACTGATCCATTAAATTCGACTTATGTTTATTCCAACCCGGTAGTTGCTTGTGCCCAAAATGGAAACACCTTGGTTGTTTGGCAAACTATAAAAGACGGAGTCGGGAAAAAATTACAATATGCATACGGTTATTGGAACTCTAATGGAGTCTGGCAGCTTTACGACACGGGTAATATTTCTAACTCTGCTTTAGGTTCTTATAACCCAACACTATGTGCTTCACTCACTGCTGATCCTATAACGTTTCATTTAGCCTGGAATGAAGGAAACGATGTTTACTATGAAAAGTTAACTTCAGGCTCATTCAACCAACTTGTGACTTCAACTAAACAATTGGTTTCAAGTGGAAGCGGTTATCTGTACAATTTCAAACCTTCAATAATTGAATTCAATGACATTCCGAAGATTAGCTGGATTGGTTCAAGATATATGGAACAACAGAATCAAAGCACCCTTGAATATAAAACTATCCTAAAACATCTTGATAACAATACGTATAACAGATTTGGTCATCATATAAACTCCGTAAGTCTTGAACGGAATGAACATTCAAATTATGTGCTGGGATGGAGCCAATTTGATTCACGCTCGAATAAATTTGTAACCAGCGAAAATAATTTGTCTCAAATATTTAATTTCGGAATTACAGGTGATTATCTAAAAATAGGTAACGGCAATGATCTGGATAATATGTATGGAATGATCTACGATGCCGGATCATTACCATATAAATTTACTCAATCAAATTCGATTAATGATATTATGAACCCGATGAATAAAATTACATCACTTTCAATAAACACAGGCAGGGAAGGGGTTGTCTATATTGATACAGCACAATTCTATTTTGCAATTGGCGATATTGTGATTGATAATCAAACAATAGATTTTGTTGAAATACCGGATTCTGTAACTATTGAAAGCAAAGAAATTCTAAATCAATATTTCACAAGTAATTCTTTTCAAGTAACGGATAATTCCCCCTTTTATTATACAGTTCAATACGGTACAACAGATTCTCTAACCGCATATAACTTGCTGGGTGAAAATGAGTATATCAATTTCAAAGTTGAATTGATTGACGATGTTACCGATGAAATAATCGGGCAGTTTGATGATGTTGTTTTCAGTAAAACAAATCTTGAACTGTATGATAATATTTCATATCGGGTAAATACTGAGGGAATAGGAAACAGAACAGTCAGATTGAAACTTGTAACTGACAACAATTTTAACCCTGAATATTCCATTTCTCAAATGCTATCAGACGAAAATGTTTTAGGAAAACAAATTCCAACCGAAATAATTTACAAAGGTAGTTTAAAGGTTGACTTGTACGAACTTTCCCAAAACTACCCCAACCCTTTCAATCCTTCAACAACAATTAAATATCAAATTCCTAATGCCGGAAACGTAACTCTAAAAGTTTTCGACATCCTCGGAAGAGAAGTAACTACACTTGTTGATGAATTTAAGAATGAAGGCAGGTATGAAGTAAACTTCAACGCAAGCAAACTTGCAAGCGGAGTTTATATCTACTCAATAAAATCAAATGATTTTACTGCTTCAAAAAAACTTTTGCTTTTGAAATAATTTTTCCTTCCTATTTCCTCCCCTTTTATAAAGGGGAGGATTAAGGAGGGGTTCAAATAACTAACAATCAACCAAACACAAATGGAGGCACCCAATGGCTTCAACTTCTGAAACAGGTCACGCAAAAAACACAGCTAACTTTGAAGACCTTATTTCCTTCTGCACCGGTTACGGCGCAAGCTACAACCCCAACAAAGCATCAATTAAACTGCCCGCTCTAAATACGCTCTTCACAAACGCCAAAAACTCACTCGATACCCTTACCGCTGCAACACCTGCCTATACCAATGCGGTAAACGCCCGTGAAATTGCCTTCGAGCCACTCAGCAGGCTCGTAACTCGCATTATCAACTCACTTGACTCCAGCGATGTGCCTGCACAAACAGTCGCAGATGCTAAATCCTACGCAAGAAAAATTCAAGGCAAGCGTGCAAAACCAAAACAGCAGGACGATCCCAACACCCCCGAAGACGAAAGCCAGAACAGCATCTCTGCTTCGCAAATGAGTTATGACAATCGTATTTTCAATTTCAACAAACTCATACAACTATTAGCCGCACAACCGGCTTATGCTCCAAACGAAGTTGACCTGACTACCGTTTCACTAACTGCACTATACACCTCCCTTAACACTCTAAACACAACAGTAGTAAATACATTCACACCAATCAGCAACGCCCGCATTGCAAGAGACACAATACTCTACACCCAAACCACTGGATTAGTTGACATAGCAGCAGACGTGAAAAAATACGTAAAAAGTGTTTTCGGAGCCACAAGCCCGCAATACAAACAAATCAGCGGCATCAAATTCAAAAGACCAAAATCATAAAAAACGATTGCTAAAAATCCAGCCATCCAATTAAAACGAGGCTGTCTCAAAAGTCTAATTTTGTCAGTCTGAACTTGTCGAAAACTGGCTTTATGTAGTGAATTCACACTTCGACGGGCTCAGTGTGACAGTAAAAATTACTGTTGAGACAGCCTCGTTAGATTTAATCCGGCAAACAGGAAAATTCACCCGGAAAGAAGAAAAATACTCCCGCCGAAATGAAAACATCACCCGCCAGAAAGAAAATCCTACCCGCCGAAAGGAAAATGTCATCCGCTGAAAGAAAAATATCATCCGCCAAAAAGAAAATGATACCCGCCAATTGGTAAAATACGTCCGCTAAAAGGAAAAATACACCCACCAAAGTCGAAATCAAACCCATCGGAAGGAAAATATCACACGCCAAAAGCTAAAACACTTCACTTTTTACGAAAGTCAAACCTTCTAAAATAATCACAAGTTGAAAAAAATGATTTTATTTTAAGTTTTAGTAGCAGCTTTAGACACAATTAAAGAAGCTCTAACCCGTTCTTTCTATTTTATAAATTTCATCACCGCATCTGCACAATTTTTTCCATCAATTGCAGAAGAAACAATTCCTCCGGCATAACCTGCACCCTCCCCGCAGGGAAATAATCCTTCAATCTCAATGTGCATAAATGTTTCTTTGTCCCTCGGAATTCTGATTGGAGAACTTGTCCTCGTTTCGGCAGCAATGAGTTGTGCTTCTTCAGTGTAATAACCTTTCATTTTTTTATCGAAGATCAGCAACGCTTTTGATAATCCTTGCACTATAAATTCTGGCAGCGCTTCGTGAAGCGGTGCAGAAATTACTCCCGGAATGTAAGATGTTCCAGGCAGATTTGCAGATATTTTATTATTAATGAAATCTGTTACCCGCTGTGCTGGTGCAGTTTGTGTACCACCCCCAAGTTTAAAAGCAAGCTGCTCAATTTCCATTTGCAGATTTAGCCCTGAAAATGGAAAATGATTCTCATATTTCTTCCAGTCTTTTTCACCGACTGAAACAACAATTCCAGAATTCGCAAACGGTGAGTCACGCCGTGAAAGCGACATACCGTTGACAACAATTTCACTCGGAGCAGTTGCAGCAGGAACAACAATTCCGCCCGGGCACATACAAAATGAATACACTCCCCTACCATTTACGTCACAAGTTGTGTTATAACTTGCTGCAGGTAAATTTTCACTTCTGATGTTTGAATGATACATAATTTCATCTATCAAAGGCTGGGGGTGCTCAATTCGAACTCCCATCGCAAAAGGTTTTGGTTCAATCTTAATATTTTTTTTGTGAAGAAGATAATAAATATCTCTTGCAGAATGCCCCGTTGCAAGAATAACAGCATCACCCGAAAACACTTCGCTATCATTCGCAACAACACCAATAATTCTTTTTTCTTTTAAAATAAAATCAGTAACACGCGAATTGAAATGAACCTCACCGCCGCAATTGATAATTGTATCTCTTACAGTCTGAACTATTTTCGGGAGATTATTAGAACCGATATGTGGATGAGCATCAACCAAAATATCCTGCGAGGCTCCGTGCTGCACAAGAATATTCAAAATCTTTTTAATATCACCACGCTTTGTAGATCGTGTATAAAGTTTGCCGTCGCTGTAAGTACCCGCTCCCCCTTCTCCAAAGCAATAATTAGAATCGGGATTAACAATATGATCCTGCTGAATAGCTTTTAAGTCTCGTCTTCTTGATTGGACATCTTTACCTCGTTCAAAAATTATAGGTTTAATTCCAAGTTCAATAAGACGAAGAGCGGCAAACATTCCTCCGGGACCGGAACCGACAATAATTATTCTCTTATTTCCTTTTACAGGTTTATAAAGGATATTTCTTTCAACTATCTGCGGCTGTTCGTTGATATAAACATCACACAATAATTTAAAAACGGGCTGATATCTTCTTGCATCAATTGACCTGCGCAGGGGGATGATGGATGTAACATCGCTTGTTTCAATTTTTAACTCCCTGCCAGCCGCCGACTTAATTGCCATTAAGTCATTTATTTTATCAGGAGAAATTATAAGTTCAATTTGTTTTTTCATTTTACCTTGTCCTCTATTTAGGAGGAATTAAAAATAATTAAAGCATTGATTTAGTAGCGCCGCCATCAACTTGAATTGTTGTGCCGGTTAAATAACTTGCTTGTTTAGAAGCAAGAAAAGCCACAAGTGAAGCTATTTCATCCGGAGTTCCGAGGCGATTCATAGGATTTTGCTTTGCCATTTCAACAAGAATTTCTTCATGAGATTTTCCTGAATCTTTTGCACGAACTACTGCAAGTTCGTACAAGCGATGGGTCAAAGTCATTCCCGGGGCAACATTATTGACCGTAATATTATGGCGTGCTACTTCATTACTAAGCGTCTTAGCAAAGCCGATCAAACCGCTTCGCAATGAATTTGAAAGCATTAGTTTTTCAACCGGCTGTTTTACAGAAATCGAAGTGATGTTGACTATCCTCCCCCATTCACTTTTAATCATTGAAGGAAGAACGAACCTGGAAAATCTAACAGCACTCATCAAAACCTGATTATAGGCATCTTCCCAATCGCTCTCATTCAGTTCATCGAAAAACCCGGGTACAGGTCCACCGCAATTGTTTATTAATATTTCAATCGGTCCGAGTTTCTCGGTAACGGTTTTAACAGTGCTCTCAATATCTTTAGGATTATTTAATTCACAGACAAGCCAGAATGGTTCTTTACCGAATTTATTTTTCATCTCAGTGCAAGTTTGTTCTAACTTTTCTTTTGAACGTGAACAGATTGCAACATTGCATCCTTCAGCCATTAATGCTGCTGCAGCAGCTCTACCTATACCTTGACTTGCGGCGGTTACCAGAGCAGTTTTATTTTGAATACCATAATCCATAATCACCTTCTAAGATCAAAAGAATTTTATTTTATTTCTGAAACAATCTTTGCTGTATCAAGCGCAATCACAAGTTCCTCATTCGTGGGAATGCGTAGAACTTTAACACGTGAATTATCAGTTGAAATCACCTCCCTTTTTTCCTCATTCTTCAGTTCATCTATTTCAATTCCAAGGAATTCAAGATCTTTGCAGACTTCGGCACGCACTTCGGGGGAGTTCTCGCCAATACCACCGGTAAACACAAATGCATCGAGCCCTCCCATTGCCGCAGCATAGGCACCAAGGTATTTTTTAATTTTATAGCAAAAAATATCAAAGGCATATTTAGACCGCTTCTGGTCATCCTTCATTGCCGCAAGAATTTCCCGCATATCGCTGCTCTCGCCGCTTATTCCAATTAATCCACTGTGTTTATTCAGAAGGGTACCAGCTTCACTAAGCGTTAAACCTTCTTTGCTCATTATGTAAAGGATCAGGGAAGGATCGAGATCACCGCTTCTTGTTCCCATGAGCAATCCCTCAAGGGGGGTGAAGCCCATTGTGGTATCAATTGATTTGCCGTGGTGAACTGCAGACATACTGCAGCCATTGCCAAGATGGGCAGTCACAATTTTCAAATCTTCTATTGGTTTTGCAAGGATTCGAGCAGCCATTTGCGAAACATACAAGTGGGAAGTTCCGTGAAATCCATAACGTCTGATTTTATATTTTTTATAAAGTTCATACGGAATTCCGTAGAGGTAGGCTTTCGGCGGCATTTTAACATGGAATGCTGTATCAAATACACCCACTTGCGGTGTATCGGGGAGAGTTCTGCTTACCGCCTGTATTCCTTTTATGTTAGCTGGATTGTGGAGCGGCGCTAACTCAATATTATCGTGAAGTACTTTCATAACTTCATCATTAATCAAAACCGAATCTGAAAATGTCTCACCCCCATGAACAACACGATGCCCAACTGCTTCTATGTCGGACTTCTGCTCAATAACACCGTGATTCTTACTAAGCATTACACCTAAAACGTATTCAACGGCAATTGTGTGGTCAAGAATTTCACCAACGATTTTAATTTCATCGTCATTATATCTTTTGTGTGATAGCACTGCACCCGTCATTCCGATTCTATCTACTAATCCCTTCGCTAAAGCAATTTTTTGTTCCGTATCTATAAATTGATACTTAATTGAAGAACTACCGCAGTTTAAAACTAAGATTTTCATTTTTTCATTTCTCTTTATTAAAAATTATTTGTTGAATATTCATGTGATCAGGAAATAATTTTCCCGTTCTCATCGTATTTGTAAAATCCCTCATTTGTTTTTTTACCAAGTTTTCTTTCACGTACTAATTTACGAAGCACAGGGCAGGCTCTGTATCGGGGTTCACCAAGAGTTTTCCAAAGTGTTTCCATCCAGGCGAGTACTTCATCGAGTCCCATCATATCTGCCATTTCCAATGGACCGTTCTGAAAATTATATCCTAATTTCATTGCAGTATCAATATCTTTTGCAGTTGCTACACCCTCCATTAAAATATACATTGCTTCATTGAGTAGAGGAACTATAGCACGGGTAGTTACAAACCCGGGATACTCGTAAACTTCAACAGGTGTTTTCCCGATTCGTGCAGCAAAGATTTTTACTTTCTCCACTGTTTTATTTGATGTATGAAGTGATTTTACCAATTCGACCAATGGAATTTTGGGCACTGGATTTAAGAAGTGCATACCTATCACCTGATCGTTTCTGGAAATTGACCCGGCAAGTTTTGTTAAGCTAAGCGTGGAAGTATTTGAAACAAATATAGTTTCTTTCTTTACCTGCTTATCAAGCTCAATAAATATTTTTTTCTTTAATTCAAAATCTTCTTCAACTGCTTCAATAATCAGATCGCAGTTTATTGATTTATCAAGTTTAGTTTCCCACTTAACCCTTCCATTAATTGCGCGCTTTTCAGAATTAGTCATTGCCCATCGCTTTATTTCATGGTCAATTGATTCAAAGAAATTTTTCTTAGCTCTGTCGAGTGATTTACTATCTTTCTCAATGATGATTACTTCAATTCCGGCAGCCGCAATGGTTTGTGCTATACCCCTGCCCATAATTCCCGCGCCAATGATTGCGACATTATTTATTCTTTCTGAGTCTTCATTCGAATTTGTTTTTTCGAGTAAGTCTTCAAGCTTTAATTTTTCTTCCTTCATATTTCACCTTGTTTTTTGATCCATTTTTTGTTTTAATAAATTTTGAATATCCGATAAATCTTTTTGATCAACTGTAAGATCTAATGAAACTTTATCATTATCCCGTTTAACTTTTATACTATTTAAAATCTCTTTTATCCTTCCATTGACATTTTTGGGGGAATAATTACTTATTGCCGAACGAATAGCAACGGAGAATAAAAATGCATCTTTCTCATTTGACAATTCCCATATCGAAGCAAACTCTGCACCTGATTCGAATGAGCCAGAAAGTGAAATACTCTTAATCGAACTAAACATTTCTCTTGCAACTTCACTTCCACCTGAATTAGCTAATTGGCTTATTAAAATCGAAGCATAACTACCTTTATCTGTAACCATCCAATAATATTTTTTCTTTTGAATATTATTTATAGCAGTCATCATTTCACCATTTTCTTTAATTGATTTAAAAACATCAGAAGTAATTGAGGCAATTGTTTCGTGATTGTTAACAATAAGAAGCAGCGACTTATTTGCAATATAATATTCTGCGGAGGGGTTACTTTCTTTAAAATATATTTTTTTTGTGTTGCTAAGATATGAACTAAAACTACTTTCAAAATAGTTTTTAATCTTATCAATATTTTTATCGAAACGAATGATAAAAAGATTATTGCCTATCCAGGAAGTAGCGACATAAACTTCAGCAATACCATCGTCCATTCCAATGCCGGTGGCGGATTCAAATTCACTTAGCCAGTTTTGTTTTTGGTAACCGTCTAATGATTTTTTAAAATACCCCTGCCATAAATCAGTTCGACCTAATTGATTTAGGTCCATAAACAAAACAAATTCGGATCCGTGGGGAATGTAATTAAAGGCTTCCAGTTGTTCATTGGTAAGCGATTCAGGCTGATCTTCATTATTACAACCAAAACAAAAAATTAGAGCTAAAGTTGAAAATATAATCCCCGAAAACTTCATCTTAAAAATCTTTTTTTCTAAATAAATAAATCGTAAATCCTAACATTAAAATTAAAAACAAAAACGATGTCAAAACAGGTTGATAGTCTGTGATTCCTTGACCGGTAGAAACATTATACAAAATATTTCCCATCAGCTCAGAAATTTTTGGGATACAATAATAAAGCACATCTATTGCTGTTCGTGCAATTTCATTTTCGATCATTGGTTTAAATTGTGTTCTGCCGGCTAAAAGTAATGGGCTCAGAATTATAAGAACAAAGTATGCAATCATCATTCCAGGTATAGAACTTTTTGTCATCACCCCAAATAATATTATGATTGAGTACAGAACGGCAAAAGCAAAAGTAATTATTAGGGCAGAGAGCAAGAATGAAAAATCCCAATAAGAAAATTTTAAAGAAATGATCAGCCAAACACCGAGTATTAGCAATAAAATATTTATAAAAACAACGAGCACTCCCCCAAGGTATTTTCCAATAATTAATTGATCGCGAGAAATCGGTTTGGATAATAGTAAATCAATATTTCCTTTTTCAAGCATGGTGGGGATAAAACTTGAGCTGGCAAAAATAGAGAGAAGAATGCACAAACCTGCCAGCGGAGATATAACAAGAAATTCTAATGAAGAAATAATTTCTTTCATTGAACCAGAGCCTCCTGCTTTGTTGATTGAACCAATCAACATATCTACATTTAATATGCTGTAAGTTCCAATCATTATCAGCAGCACCAAAACAGTAACTATCAAAAAAAATATAAAGACCTTACGCGCAAATGCTTCTCTTATTGTGGCGAGCGAGACTATCCAAATATTTTTCATTTCGATATTCCTTCTTCCGACTCTTTTATCACAGAGATAAACATATCTTCGAGAGAGGTCCGAAGCGGTTTAATTTCTTTAATTAATATTTGTCTACTCCGGAGTTCATCAATTAAAATATTTAACTCAATTAGCGATGAAACACGTACCGATATTAACCCTTCCTTTTGCTTTTTTATTTGCAAACCCGAAATATCTGACTGAAAATTTCCACCACTGAAGTTGTCGAGCATTATTTCATATTCTTCTTTTCTTTCAGTCAATTCCTTAACTGTACCATCGCGCAAAAGCTGTCCACGATTAAGAATCCCAACTCTATCCGTTATTAATTCAACCTCTGAAAGCAGATGACTATTAAGGAAAATAGTTTTCTGCCTGTTTTTTAATTCCACAAGCAAGTCTCGAATTTCTTTTCTACCAATTGGATCAACGCCATCAGTTGGTTCATCTAAAAAAATAAGATCGGGATCGTTAACAAGCGCTTGGGCAAGTCCTAAACGCTGCATCATACCTTTAGAATAAGATTTGATTTTTGTTTTTTTCCATTGTAAAAGTTTTACCAGTTCAAGAAGTTCATCTATTTTTTTTTCAAGTTCTACCCCATCCTTTCCGCTTAAGCGTCCGAAATATTTTAGCACTTGATAACCTGTTAAATAGGATGGGTATTTATGATTTTCCGGGAGATAGCCTACTCTGTTTTTAAAATGATAATTATGGGGATCACTCCCTAGTATAACTGCGCTGCCTGAAGTTTGAAAAGTGATTCCAAGCAATATTTTTACAAGTGTTGTTTTGCCGGCGCCATTAGGACCGAGAAGACCGAATATTTTTCCTCTTTCCACACTAAGTGACAATTCTTGTAAAGCATTTACTTTGCTTTTGCCATAATTCGAGCTGTAAATTTTAGATAGTAAAGTTGTTTCGACCGCATTCATAGATTATTTATTGTTTATAAAGACAAAATTTTGCTTATCAAATTTACGGATTTTTAGCTTGAAGATAATTTAAATTGTGAGAAACAATATTTGAACTTTATATTGAAAGGTAATATAAAATTTTGATTTTGATATTAATAAATTGTTAAGCTGACAAATAGTTATTAATTTTACATTAGTAATAACCTTGAATAATTTTTTGCGGGCGTAACTCAGTTGGTAGAGTGTCAGCTTCCCAAGCTGAATGTCGCGGGTTCGAATCCCGTCGCCCGCTCAAGATAATTTTTTGGAAAGTTGACGTAAATATTTCATATTTGTAACACAAATTTTCAAGATAAATATCAAGAAAATTTGGGCGCTTAGCTCAGCTGGTTTAGAGCATCTGCCTTACAAGCAGAGGGTCCGGGGTTCGAATCCCTGAGCGCCCACATAAAAATTATCCCACATTAAAGTGGGATTTTTTATTCTACTATTAACATCTCAATTCTTAATCTAAAGACTACTGTATTAATTCTGATCGAATTTTAATTTTAGATTTTCATAATCTTCAGGCCTGTTTAGATTAAAAAATAATTCATCTTTATAGAAAAGTAATTTTTCAGGATGAATAATTTCTGCATCCACACTTTTTAAGAAACAATGGAATGACTTATCACTCATTTCATTGTTTGAGATAAATTTTTCAATTTCCTTTAAAATCTTTTTTGAGTAGCGTCCAACCAATGGCTGATGATAACCTGCAGTTTCACAAAATTTTATCGGTTTATCACTTTTGTATTCGATAATGTATTCAATCATTTCTTTGCTCATTAAAGGAACATCACATGAAATAATAAAATTTTGTTCGGTTTTTGAGTTAAGTAATCCTGAATGAATTCCGGCGAGTGGTCCTTTCCATTTGTAAATATCTTTATATAAAGGAAGGTTGAGAAATTTGTATTCATCAGGCGTGTTTGTGATTATTATTACTTCAGAAAAAATTGATTTCAACAAATCAACAATACGCTCGATGATGCTTCGATTTCCTAATTCCAAAAAAGATTTGTTCACTCCCATTCGAGAGCTTTTGCCGCCGGCAAGAATTACTCCGGTTATATCAAAATACATTTCACTATTTCTTCATTTTGCAGTTTAAGTTTATTTTCTTTCAACAATTCATTCACTTCAGCATAAGTTTTTCTTTGCTTGAATTCAATCGGCACACCAAGCTTAGGTGAGATGTAATCAATCAAATCTTTATAAAGATTGAAAGTCTCAATCGGTGAAATCATCGTGGAAATTTCAACATAAATTTTTTGCTGCGATGATAATTGTGTTGAATAAAAAGATATTTTTTCATCCTGTAGAATTATCTCTTTCACATTGCGGTCAGAGTTGCAGCATGCGAATAAAAATAAAATTAGGGCTAAAGCGAAAAAATTAAGCAGTCTATTCATTTCAGTAATATTGATTTACTTTTAAATCAAATATATGGAAATTTAAAATGACGAACTTATTTTAAGAAATGTGAAATTGCATTGAGACTTTTTTAAAATGTTACATTGATTAAATAAACCCCACCCAATATTACCAGCACACCACAAATTTTCTTTATCCATAAAATTGCTTTCGACTCTTCAGTCCAGTTTAAGTATTGCTGAACTTTTTTTGATAAAGTTCCGGCTCCAACAATTACTGAGCAATGACCGATACCAAAAGCTAACAACAACAATGAGGCAGATGCAAAATTTGTTTGTGCAGTTTGAAATACGATACCAAGTACAGGTGCCATATAAGCAAACGTGCAAGGTCCAAGCGCAATTCCAAAAAGTAATCCAAGGATTAGTGCAGCTAATAATCCTTTAGATTTTGTTTGTCTTAATGCTGAGTTGTTCCAATCAAACTTTATAATATCTAAAAGATAAAGTCCAACAAGAAAGAAAATTCCTGCAACAAGGTAATTTCCCGTTGATCCGACATCACCCATTAATCTTCCGAGTGACGCTGTGATGATTCCAATTGCAGCAATTGTAATAAGTATACCAACTGAAAAAATCAGTGAGATATAAAATGTTCTACTAAGTGCAATTTTACCTTGCGAACTTATAAACCCAACAACAAGTGGAATGCTTGATAAATGACAGGGCGAAAGCAGAATAGACAAAACTCCCCATCCGAATGATGCCATCAATGCTATCCAATAGTTTTCGTACAGGGCGTTACTTAGTACTGTGAATATTTCTTCAATCATATAATTAACTTTTCTTCGGTTTTAATCCTTTGCCTTGCAAAATTTTATCTATCTCTGCTTCAGGATAGAATCCTTCATGTCGATGAAACTCTTTTCCATTTGCATCAAGAAAAACCTGGGTGGGAATCAATTTAATACCATATTGAGTTGCATACTTTTTTTGATCTTCCTTCCAAACATCATAAAAAATTACTTTAACCTGATCACCATATTTTTCTTCAATTGATTTCATAACAGGCTGCATTTGCTTACAGGGGATGCAATTGACTGATCCAAGTTCGACAAACGTAACTTTAAAAGTGCCAGCCTGATTAATAATATTTTCGTTACTGCTGTTTTTATTATTATCACTTGTAGTAAAAGAAAAATATAAAACAGCAACAGCTATTAATCCAATTATTGAAAAGTATTTCATTTAAGCCTCCTTTAACCAGCTAATAAGTTGGTCGTCTTTAGGTATTATTCCAAAACTTTTAACTTTTTCATTTATAATTAGTCCGGGTGTCATCATTATACCGTAGTTCACCATTTCCTGAATGTCTGTTACTTTTTCTACCGTTGCATCAATCTGATTAGCTGCAACTAAATCCCTGACTTTTGCTTCAAGAGTTTGGCACTTCTTGCAACCTGTACCAAGAACTTTTACCGAAATCATTTTATTCTCCGTCTAAAATTTTTAATGAATTTGCAATTGTATCATTTACAGTTGCCTGCTTCATATAACGTGCGACCTGCATTGCTTCAACAATTTCTTCGTTTGATATTCCATTTTGCTTTGCCATTTTAGACCACATTTGGGTGCAAGTATCACTGCCCAAAGCACTTGCAACTCCAATACCAACAAGCATTTTATACTTATTGGGTACTTTCTGATATTTTTCATTCTCAAAGATGAGAGCTTTTTCTTGCATCTGATTCTCAGCAAACTCAGGTGCAAAATGTTTTAGTAATTCCATAGGTGTTTTGTTGTTCATAATATGTCTTTTATTATTGGTTATTATTTTAAATGCTTCGTCAATTAGCGAAATAATTATAGACTATTTCTTACACTTTATTAAATGTCTATTAACAGATTTTAGATTAATTCTATCCTCATCAATTTTGTCTAAATCCCCTATCCAAAAATCAAGTGAAGTTAAAATGGCAATAACCCGTGCATCATTTGCACTGCGATTTATATAATAATTAGTCCATCTTCCTTCCTTTTTCTCAACAATAAAGCCAGCTTTTTTCAATAGATTTAAGTGTTGCGAAACTGTTGATGCCGCTAAATTGAGAATACTCATAATTTCACAACCACAGAGCGGTCGAGATTGAAGCATTTTAATAATTCTAAGCCGGTTTTTGTCGGATAGTACTTTGAAGATATTTGATGATTCTTCCATTTATTCTATTTCGTTATATACCGAAATATATGGAAGGAAGAATTGTACTCAAAATAATTTTTAAACTATATTTTTTACTTCACACTTATCACATTCAAATTGCAGTGTTGTATGATTGATTTCATATTTATCGTGCAGATTTTTTTCAATCTGTTTTTGAATTTCTGTTGTTCTACTAACAATCATATCTTCAACTTCAATGTGTGCCTCAAAATGCGTGTCGTTATCGTTTAGCTTCCACAGATGAATATGGTGAATATTTTTTACGCCCTTTATCGATTCAACTAAAAGCTTCAATTCATTTAACTCAATACCTTCTGGCGCAGACATCATAACAATTTCAAGAGATTCCTTAACTATCTCATAAGTTTCTTTTAAGATGTAAAGAGAAATAAGAATTGTTAACAGCGGATCAATCCAGTAAATTTTGTAAAAGATTATAAATACAGCTCCGATAATTACGGCGAGTGAAGAGACTGCATCACTGAGAAGATGAAAATAGGCTGCGCGAATATTGAGATTACCTTCAGAACCTTTTTTCAAAAGCAGTGTTCCTGCCACATTTGCAATCAAACCTAAAGCCGCAACAATCAACATTAAGCTTCCGGTAATTGGTGAAGGATTATAAAACCGTTCAATCGCTTCTTTAATTAAAAAGAAACTAATAATGATGAGCGTGCTTGCATTTATAATTGCCGCAATAATTTCAGCACGTTTTAAACCAAAAGTATATTTGAATGTTTTTGGTTTTTTGCTCAACCTCATTGCAATGTAAGTAATGATAATTGCAATGCCATCACTAAAGTTGTGTAATGCATCTGATATCAATGACAAACTTCCCGAAATAAAACCGCCGATGACTTCTGCTATTGTTATGAAAAAATTCAGAGCCATAGTTATGAACAGATTTTTCTCTGAAGTTTCATGACCGCTATTATGTGAGTGATTGTGTGACATAATTTATCCTTTATTTATTTAGTCATTGCGAATGTAGCGCAGTGAAGTAAAACAATCTTAACATAATTTGCAATAGATTGCTTCGTCCCGACTAAGTTCGTCGGGACGCGCAATGCCTTACACAAATTTATTTAGCAGCACAATCAATACAAACGTGCTTGCCATCTTTAATTCTTCCATATCCTTCGACTGTCATTTCGCCGCACTCTTCGCAAACGAATCCGTTAAAGCTGTCTTTGTGTGGTTCAAGTTTGTAATCAAACACATCAGAAATTTTTACTAACATTTCTGCTGGTGCATTCATCACTTTATTAATTAATGGATCGACAACTTCTGCCGGAACTTTGCTTGCCGGAATTCCTTTTTCTCTGTACTCTTTGAAAAAGTCGGTTTGTTTATTTGCAAGCATTGCTTCCGCAGTTGGAGTAACACGAACTGCTTTTCCTGTTGCTTTGTTAACAACTGTTACAGCCCATTTACCTTTGTGTGTTTTTTTGATGTTGCCTTTTCCGAAAGTTGTACCCATTATTACTTGCAGTCCGTCTGCATAGCAAGTAGCACAATGATCTTCACCAAGATCAACGAACGCAATAATTTGTCCGTCTTGTGCTCTATCAACACCAAGTTTATTCATTGCTGCTGCGCCTACTCTTAAGCCCATTGGCATAGCGGGGCATTTGTGTCCGTGAAATTTTTGTCCGAACTCTAACCATTCTTGTGGATTTGTCATTTTAGTAACTCCTTATTTTGTTATGACTTTATGTTAATTATGTTTCTTCTTTTAGTCTTGTCATACTCGCGAAAGCGGGTATCCACTGTTTTATAGATTCCTGCTTCCGCAGGAATGACAAACTCAATTAGTTAAAAAATATTTGAAATTGTAATTCACCTAAATATTTATTTTCAGCAGTCGAAAACTGCGTTTTAAAATCAGTCATCAGCTTTGTTTTATCCGTAAAGTAATAATTCATACCTGCGCCGTACCATTCATTACCTGTCGTTTCTGAATTTAGGTCAGAATATTTTTCTATAAATCCAGTTAATTGTAGATCAGAAATAAGATACAACGTTGCTAAACCATAATACCCCCAGGCTCTATCTTTGTTGATATTTGCTTGAATATATTCTGATTGAAAACCAAAAGATTTGTAAATCATTTGATATTCAAATCCAAAACGAAAATCTTTTCCGGTAATTTGGTCATTCGCATCGTAAATAGTATTCATCGTTATTGAATTTGCATAACGATAAGCTCCGGAGACTCCGACTTCAATCAACGTATTATCATTTTTAATCAGATTTAATTGAGCGCGGGAAGTATAAAGTAAATCCAAGTCTTTATTCTTTCCCGGCGATTCAAGATTTGCGTTGAAAATACCCAAGCTTAAGTTTAACGGGATGTGGTTAGGTTGAAAAGTAAACTGAACACCAATTTGCCTTGCCATAGATGTTGTACCATGTACCAAAGCGTTTACTACTAATGCTCGTTCCAAAACCGGAATCATATAATCTGGCTGCATTCTTTGTAAAATAAAATCCGGCACAAATCTTCCGGCGCGAAGTGAACCAAAGTTATTAAACTTCACATCTGCAAAAGCATCCTGCAGCATTACCGATTCATCTTTGAACGAACGATATACCATTTGAATTTTGTACGATACATTTTCTAATGAAGGCACGTTTCCATCAACCCAAAGTTTTGCTCTGCGAATCATAAAATCATTTGTATTTTCAAAATCAGTTGTAACTTTTGTTTGGATGTAGCCGTGTAATTTTGGTTCAGCATTTTGTGCAAAGGTTGAACTGAATGAAAAAATAATTATTACATAGAGTATCAAAAATAATCTTCTGTTTGTCATACTCGCGAAAGCGAGTATCCATTTCCTTGCAGCCCAATTTGCAAATAACCAAGACATAGATTCCCGTTTTCGCGGGAATGACATTGCAGAAATTCTTCTCACAACACACCCCAAATCATTTTAACTGCAATTCCTAAAAGCACTACAGCATAAACTTGTTTTACCATTTTAGGTTTTGCTTTGCCGGACATAAACATTGCTCCAAGCTGCGATGCGATGATGACTGCAACTACGACTAAAATTGTTAGCGTCCAGTTCATTTCACCTTCAGCAGCGTGTCCTAAGTATCCGCTGAAAGAAGAGAACGTAACAACAAAAGCGGTTGTAGCTGCTGCTGCTTTTGTCTTGTAGCCCATCCACATTAAAATTGGAGCGATAATAAATCCGCCGCCGATTCCGAGCAATCCACCTGCAAAACCCGCAAAAGCTCCAACTCCACTTCCAATCAATGAACGCTTCTTCAATGGCATTACTTCTTCTGGTTCTTTTTGATTTGAAGCCCAAAGAGTTCTAACAGCGGCAACTACAACTGCAATTGCAAACAAAATCATCAATGGTTTTTCCGGAACGAACTTAGAAGTGTATGCACCGATAGGGGAAAAGATTAATGCAGCGATAGCCATAGCTGCGCCTCCTTTCCAATCCACTAATTTTTTTCTGGAGAAAGGAATTAGTGCAAGAAGTGTGTTTAAACCATTTAATAAAAGTCCAAGCGGAATTGCAACTTCTTTCATAGGAAACCCAGCCCACTTTAGAACCGGCACGTAAACCATTCCTCCGCCAAGACCAAGCATCGCAAAAACGAACGACACTATAAAAATTATTATTGATACAATTAGATATAACATATTATTTCTCTTTTAATTTTCTCTTGTCATTGCGAATCCCACCCTGCCACCGCAGGCAGGTTTAGTGGGTGAAGCAATCTATTTTATCTTTGGAGATTGCTTCGTTCCTCGCGATGACTATCTTGATTTATCCAATATTTGGTAAATGAATTATAACTTCTTCCTTTGTTCTTTCTGAACAAGAAATACAAACTTTCTTTCCGTCCTTTACACGTAAGTATCTTTCAAAAACATACTCGCCGCAGACTTCGCATTTTGCTTTATTGAAAGAACCTTTGACGGGTGTGTATTTGAAATCTTCTAAGATAGTTACATTAAATAATTCTTCGTTAGAAGCATTAAGAACAATATCAATAATATCTTTTCTTACTTCTTCGGGAATTTCCGAAGGTTCAATCCCCTGCTTGCGGTATTTGAAAAATTCGTGCGGAGCAAGTTTATCTTGAAATTCATTTTTCAGAAATATTCTTACCGCATCTTTTTTACCCGGATACCAAAAGATTGCAGCTACTTTTCCATAGTTCAATCTTTCAATCATTCCTTTACCGAATGTTGCGCCGGTTGAGGACATAATTCCGTCCTGCATACAACCTTGTGGATGACCAACTCCCATCTCAGAAAACACGTGCATCTGATGATCCAAACTTTTTTTGACACCTAATTTTTCCATTGCCAAGGTTCCCATTCTATAACCGATTGGCATAAACGGGCAGCGATGTCCGTGAAATTCAAAAGTCCAATCTGGTAATTGAAACATAATAATCTCCTAATGTAATTTTTCTGTGTGATCTATTATTGAATTATTTATGACAGCTTGAACAGCTTCATCAATATTTTTTATATCCGTTACAACCGGTTTAATTTTAAGTTGAAGCATACTTTGATAAGCACCATTTCCCATTCCACGTGCGAGTAAAATCTGGCAGTCTTTAATTGCTTCTGCCATACTGATATGTTTGGAATGTGAATGTTCATCAAATCCGTGCTGTCCATCTGAATGATGATGTTCTTCCTGCACAAAATTATTATGACCAAGCTTTTCACGCCGTTCTCTTTTTACAACGTTACCGTTTTCAACAAACAGCACTTCATAATATTTTGCTCTACCGAAATGCTGACTGATTGTTACTCCGTCATCTGTTACTAATGCAATGTTGATGTTTTTGTTTTCCATTTAGATTTCCTTTTATTAAGTAAACGATTACTCACTTATATTGATTAAAAATTTTTATTTCTTTTCTAATGCTCTTTTTATTAAACCAATCATACGTTCACAGAATTTTTCTTGCTTTGTAACTCCGGGTTCCAGTATCATTTCAATGTTTAGAGAAATTGGAATTCCCATATAAAGAGTGGCGACATTTTCAACATTAAGCGATTTATCCCAAACCCCTTCATTCATTCCTTGCTTTATAATTCTGCTTATATATTCTTTTTGAGTAAGAAGGATTTCCCGCAAACCTTTCTTTAGTTGTGAATCATTCATATGAGCTGCTTCAGAGAAAAGAAGTATTGTTACACCCTTGTTTTCAATAAGATATTTTATGTGTGTGCAAAGGAACTTAAATAATTTCTGTTCTGCACTAAGAGTAGATGAGTAAGTGATCTCCTCCTGATCTTTTATAAGTTCATTTTTGACATCAGCAAGAATAGAAAGCATTATTTCTTTCTTAGATGAAAAATGACGAAAAAGCGCACCTTCTGTAACTCCAATCTTTGAAGCAAGATTTCGGGTAGAAAGCTTACCAATTCCTTCGGAGGAAATAATTCCCAAAACAGCTTTCTTAATCTGTCCTTGTCTTGTTTCTGTATCTAATCTTTCTGCTGCCATTTTAATCCCTTTAAATAAATAAGTAAACACTCACTTACTAAAATACATCTTTTAATTTAATTGTCAAGTCTTTTTTAAAATAATTTTGTGAATAATTAAAGCGATATATAGTATTTGCTTCTTTCGATAGACATTCGAATGGCAAGTATTTGAAATTTCAGCTTACCAAAAGATTTTTACTCATCCCAGAAATACATTTTAGCTTCTGTTGATTGAGAATGAGTACTTTGGATTTCTCTCAATGTTTTTCTTAACTGTGAATTATCTTTTATCTTAATATATCTGGCTGTTTCCCTTGCAACTAAAAGTTTTGGATAGAAAGATGTTTTATTCAACTCATGGATATCTTTGGCAACGATGTTAATAATATCATCATATTTACCGCGAGGCATTATTGTTTCCGCAATTCCTAATCTTAACATTGCTCTGAATTCATCTGTCGGCAAGTAACCATTAAAATGGTAGTATGAATTTCCGTTTTGATCTAAGAAGTAAAAAGATGGCGTCCAGTAAGCACCAAGTGTTTTTCTTGCTTCCCTCTCTTTTATCAGATCAAGTTTAAGAAGAACAAACCACTCATTCATTTCATCAATAACATTTTGATCTTTATATGTGGTGGCATTCATTTTTTTACAACCACCACAATTATCCATTTCACATTGAAGAAGAATTGGCTTGTGTGATTTTAATGATTCTTCTTTTGCTTGTTCAAGATTATTTAACCAATTCATTTTATACCTTTTTAATAAATTAATGATATTCAGTCAATGCGAACGAAGTGAAGCATTCTATCAGACTACTTCTATTCACTTACGACAGTAATTGCTGTATCAGCTTTTATGTTATCAGTAACCGGGCAGCGGCTTTCAGTCTCTTTTAACCAAGATTCTTTTTCTTCTTCGGTTGCGCCGGGCATATCAGCATTTACTGTTACAACTATGTTTTGAAATCCCGCACGCTCTTCAAATGAACAGCCGAGAAAAGTACAAGGATTTATCACTCCTTCAATCTTTACTTTTATACTATTCAGTTTCAATCCTTTTTGCCGTGCAATTTCGTGTCCGGTAACATTTAAGCAACCGGCAAGGGACATTAACAAAACTTGAATCGGAGATGGACCTTCATCAGTTCCGCCCATTCCTTTTGGCTCATCGATAATCAATTTGAATTTACCGGCTTGAATATTCATCTTTGTCGGATTTTCACTTTCACCGGTTATTAGAACTTTCATTTCTCTTTTTTGTGTGCTCAATTTTTATCCTTTTGTTATATAATCTAAAATATAGTTAACTATTTCGTTTACTTTCTCTTCCGTAACCGGAGTTTTGCCCTTCACAATTTCAAAATCTGTTGTGTTTATATGTTTGTAATTTGTACTGCCTCTTAGTTTCAAAGTTTCTTCAGCGCAGTTTATCGGGCAGCCATCAAGCACTACTATGTTTGAATATTCCCCTTTGGATTTTTCAGCGAACTTTTCATCAACTGAAAACCTTGCAAGACATAACATTTTTGCCTTACCACTCTGCATCAATTTACGCGCAACTAAATCTGAATATGAACCCGTATTTGATGCACCAGAACAAGCTACAATACCTATTTGTCCTTCTGTTATTTTTTATCCTCATTATATTCACTTCTTTATAATTACAAAGTATAAACGTAAGGTTTACCAAACTCATTCATAAATTTGTTGAAGTTAGTTTTAACTTGCTCAACATTATCATTTTTAATTCCTTCTTTCCAAGCATTTACAATTTCTTCCACCGGTGTAAAGAGTTCATCGAATTTTGGATCATCCTTTTTTTGCTGGTATGATTTTACTTTACTGGTCATTCTGTCAACCATTTCAAGATGATTTTTTGCGCCGTCAACATTTCCAGCAGAGAACATATCCATTGCATTTTTTATTTCGGCTCTCCACATAAACATTACATCCGTCAAATCAGTCCGTCCGTTATTTCTGTGCATCTTCCCAAATGTCATACAATAAAAAGGACAGTATTTTTGTGCAAGACGGTATTCTTTCTTTTCAATTCTTTCACGGATTACATTCGTATTATCCATCAAATCTTCCAAATAAGTTTTCCACTGCGGATCATTTGCATATTCAGCCGGTGGATTGTCTGAATATTTTTCAGATAGAATTTTTAATTCCGCTTCGAGTTCATCAATGTTCTTAATGAATTTTTGCTGGTCGAATGAATCCATATTTCGCAGCATACCGCAAGTCATTACAGCTTTTTTATGCCACGGGGCAATTTCCTCATCAAATGATTTTGTTTGTGAATATAGAAAACTGCTTATTGTTAATACGAACAAAACGAAAAAGAACTTTTTGTTGAACATTTTATTTCTCCTTTTAATTTTTCAGTGAAACTCCGTGTTTTCTCAGTGGCTCTCTGTGTAACTTCTTTTTTATTACACGGAGAAACATAGAGTATTCACAGAGGGTGATCAATTTATTTTAACTTTTCTCTTTTCAAAAATGTAATACAGCGCTGGTAGAAAGAGGAATACCAGCAGCAAACCAAATACTAATCCTCCGATTACAGCAATAGCCATTGGCTTTAACAATTCTGTTCCTTCGCCAATGCTTAACGCAAGTGGAAGTAAACCGATTATTCCAACAATGTCCGTCATCAAAATTGGTCGGAGACGAACAACTGCCGCTTTTTGAATTGCGTCTATCAAACTCATTCCTTGTTCACGAAGCTGGTCGATAAATGTTATCAGAATAACGCCTTGATTAATTTCTATTCCGGCAAGCATGATAAAACCAATCATCACCGTTACGCCAACTGGTTGATCGGTAAGATACAACGCATACGAAACACCGATCAGCGAAAGCGGAACACGTATAAGTATAATGAACGGCTTTAAAAATCTTCAAAGTTTATTACAAGAACCACGTAGGCAAAAAACATTGCTATCAAAAGAATGATAATCATCGTATTGAAATTTTCACTTAGCATCTGCGACTGTCCGCCGTAATTAATTTTATAACCAGCCGGAAGCGAAAATGTAGAAAGCATTTTCTCAACATCTGCAGTTGCTTCTCCGACAGTTTTACCGGAAACATTTGCCGTCGCTTTAATTACTCTGTTCTGATCTTTCCTATCTATTTCCAAAGGACCGGAACGTTGCTCAACTTTTGCAATTGTGTTTAATCGTATCTTACTTCCGTTGTTCGGATAGATTGAAAGATTCTCAACATTGCTAATACTTTTAATATCTGTCTCATCAACAACAATTCGTATCGGATAGTAATAACCTTTCTCTTTGAACTGAGTTGGAACATTCCCATCAATACTTGATTTAATTGTGGACGCAACTTGATTAACGCTTAATCCTTGATCAATCGCTTTTGTTCTATCAACAAAAATCTGATACTCCGGTTTTGTAATATCGATTGAAACATCAATACCGGTAAGCCCATCAACTTGTTTTAGCAAACCGGAAACACGAGTTGCGTTATCATAAATATTTTCAATAGGTTCGCTTCGTGGAGCGATAACTTCAATTTCAATATCAAAATCGCCGGTTTGCTTAATTCCTTTCAGCTTTGTGTGAAATGTTTTCATCTTTAAGCCGGGAAACTTTACATTCTGTTGAACAAGCGGAGTTAGGTTTTCAACATATTCATCTGTCGTCATTGTTCGCTTTGAAGGATTAACAAGTTGAATATTTACTTCGCCTTCATTCGCAATTTCATAAGTTACAAGTCCCCAGATCTTACCGCCGGAAAGAGAGGAATATTTTTCAATGTAAGGCTGGTCTTTTACAAATTTTTCGAGTTGTAAAATTACTTTATGCGTTTCTTCCATCGAAGAACCGGTAGGCATTTTTATTTTGATTGTAATTAATCCGTCATCTGCTTTTGGTAAAAATTCAGAACCAATTTTGCCTAAGAATATTATTCCAACATAAAATAATCCAAGAGTAACAAGAACAACAATCCACCTAAATTTTAATGACAATTTTAGCAGAGGCTTATAAGGTTTGATGATAAGCTGGATAAATCCATCAGCAAGTTTTGAGATAATTCCTTTTTTAATTTGAACCGGTTTCCCTTCCTTAAACAGTAAAGAAGTAAGTGTTGGTGTTAATGTTAAAGCAACAATAAGCGAGAGTACAATCGTAATTGCAACTGTTAATATTGGAATGGAAGAAACAAAGCGATAAAAGTTAAAGTTGCCGTTAAAACTGCGCCGCTTACCTGCTCTGCACCTTTTTGTACCGGATTAAGTTCTTCCGGTTCTTCTTCTTGAATACGTGTGATGTTTTCAAGCACAACAATACAGTTATCGAGCAGAACAGTAATCGCGACAACTAAACCGCCAAGAGTAAAAATGTTGATTGAAAAATTCAGTAATTGCATAAAAAAGAATGTTCCGAGCAGTGTAACCGGAAGCGTAAGTGAAACTATCAAAACTCTTTTCCAGCCGGTTAAGAAAAATGCCGTAATAATTATAACAAGCAATGCTGCAATTAAAGCTGCATCACGAACACCGGCAACTGCTGCACGAATGTAATCAGCTTGATCATAAATGATATCAAGATTTACGGATGGAGGAATTACAGTTTTTAACTCTTGCAATTTTTTTGCAACCAGGTCAGATACTTCTATTGTATTAGCGCCAGTTTGCTTGAATACAGAAAGTTTAACACCTTCTGTTTGATTTAATTTATTTTTTATTCGTTGGACAGCATAACCGTCTTTAACATCTGCAACATCTTTAAGGAGTACTAATCCTTCGTTCTTACCTTTTGAGATAATCAGATTTTCAATTTCATTTACATTAGAAAATTCTCCATTTGTTCTTACAATGTAATCTCTTCTTGCGGATGTAACTCTTCCGCCAAGCAGTTCCATATTTTCATCTTTCAAACGTTGAGCAACTTTATCAACCGATAAACCGTAGCCTTGTAGTTTTACCGGATTGATATGAATACGAATTTCTCTTTTCAATCCGCCGGTAATTTCTGTCCCGGCAGTTCCTTCAATGGAAGTGAAATGATCTTGCAATTCATTCTCAACATACGTCCTCAGTTTTGTTAAATCCATTTGATCGGAAGTAATCAGCAAATCCATAACCGGCAATTGCGAAGGATCAGCTTTGAATACGAGAGGTTCTTCAGCATCTCGGGGTAAAAACTTTCTTACTTGTCCAAGTTTAGAAAGAACATCTTGATAGGCAATATCACGGTTAGCATTGTATGTAAAGTAAACTTGAAGTGCGTAAAGACCTTCAGTGCATTGCGTTTCCATATAATCAAGATCATCAACGGTTGCAACCTTGCGTTCGATTACTGTTGCGATGTTGTCTTCAATTTCTTCCGGTGTGGCTCCGCGCCACGTTACATAAACTTTTATCATTGGATAAGTAATATCCGGTAAAAGATTTGTTGCAAGCTGCGTGTATCCGAGGATACCAACCACAACAATGGCAAACATTAGTATAATAACTGTTGCCGGTCTTTTTATTGCTGAAGTTGAGAGTTTCACTTTTTCTTCCCGTCTTTATTCATTTCTTTCGGTTTTTGAACCATCACCTTTATTCCATCTTTCAAAAGTTCTTGTCCCATCACAACAATTTTTTCTCCTTGAACCAATCCAGAAATGACTTCTGTAAATTTATCGTTTGAAATTCCCGTTGTAACAATTCTTTGATGCGCAACTGTATCTTTAATAACGTAAACTATCTTTTCATCTTTTTGATTAACAATAAAAACGTCATTCAGAACGGTAATAGTTTTCTCTTTTTTATCAGTAATCAATTCAAGTTCAGCCATCATTCCCGGAGTAATATCTTTTGAGCCGTTTGTAAGTTTCAATTCGACTGGAAAATTTCTTGTTACCGGATCAATCTGCTGATACTTCAATGTTACTCTTGCTGCAAATTCTTTTTCGGGGAATGAATTGAACTTTACTTTCAACTTATCGCCTAATTTTATTTTAGAAAATAAATCTTCAGACACAGAAGTTTTAATGATAAGCGAATTGAAATCAACTATAGTAAATAGATTTTGTTTTGCAGAAACAGCACTTCCAGCTTCAATAAACTTTTGTGTAATAGTTCCACTTAAAGGAGAAATTACCGGAACACCAAGAAATAATTTTTCCGCATACTCCAATTCTTTCTTCGCTTGTTCAAGCTGCGAGTTTAATTGTGCATACTCTGGACTTGCGTCAGATACTTGTTCAAGTTGTGATTTTAATATTTCTACCTTGCTTTTTGATTGAGACACAAGTGATGTTCTTTCTTGTGTTCCGATGATTGCAAGTAGTTTATCTTTCCGCACAAAAACATTTTCGCTCACATTCAGTTTCTCTATGTAACCATCTGTCGGCGCTAAAACTGTTGTCATTATTTTAGCTTCAACAGTTCCGGTAAGATTAATTGATTTTGTAATTGAAGCAAGTTTTACTTCTTCAACTTTTACAAGCGGTGCTTTTGGTTTTGGCTTGTCTGTTTTTTCTTCTTTCGAACATCCGACTATCAGAACAGCCAAAATGGCAACTGATATAAATACTTTTGCTTTCATAAAATTTATTTCCGTTATTTTTATCTCTATTGTCATTGCGAGCAAGTCTTCGAGCGAAGCAATCTACCACACGAAAGATTGCTTCGCCCCGATAAATCAGGACTCGCAATGACAGTAATTAATTAAATGGTATTTCATCGCTTCCAATATTGTAATTCAACTCAGCAATGGTTGTTAACAAATCAATAACAATCTGATTGTAGTTAAGCTTAGCAGTTGTTAAAATCGTTTCCGCATCAAGCACATCAAGACTGCTGCCTTTACCGATATTGTATTTCATATTTGATGTTGTCAAACTTTCTTCTGCAAGTTTTACAATTTTCTGATTACCGCTCAACCGGCTTTTAATATCCTCCAGCTTTACCAGATTATTTTTAATATTTAATTCAAGCTGTTGAAGAGTCCCATTTTCATTTTCTTGCAAAGCCTCGATTCTAATCTTTGCCTGTTCAACTTTCTCTTTAAAATTTGAACCTCGAAAAAATGGAAGAGAGTAAGAAACAGTAACGCCGATATTCCAGTTAAAATTTCCCATTGGAATTTCGCCGTCCTCTACATTCGTAATGCCAAAAGCATATAGATTTGGATAGTATTCTTTGTTTAACAAATCTGATTCTCTGCTTCTCAATTCTTTTTGTGTTCTGATATTTTCCAGATCGGGATGCTGGGCAGCTAACAAACTTTTAAGCTCATCGATATTGTAAGTCTTACCTGAATATTGATTCCATAATTCGTCAATATTATCAACCACACCGAATGAATCACCAAGGAAATTACCGCATCGTGCATTGATATTATTCTTCTGTACATCAAGTTGATTCTTTGCTTTCACGAGTTCATCAAGTGCAACCTCAATCTGAACCTGAGCTTTGATAACGTCAAGGTTGGAAACTTTTCCAATGCCATACAGTGCTTCAGCATTTTTAAGATGTTCTCTCAACTGTGCAATTGCTTCCTCCTGAATTTGAACAGTGTGGTTTGCTTTCAATAATTCCAAATAACTTTTAGTGATTGAATAAGAAAGTACCAGACGTAATTTTCTCCCAAAGTTTTTATCGATATTTACTGACTCATCAACATACTCCTTCTGAAGTGAATTCTTGTCCCAATCATAGATAAGCTGATTGATTCTGAAATCAGCGTAAATATCATTTAAAGAATTTCCAAGCAGTTTTTGTTTATTTGGAAGAAGATATTTCCATCGGGAAATGTTCAAATCAAAAAATATCTGTGGTTGATAATCTTTGGCGAGATAATCAATTTGCTTCAAACTTGCTTCGATGTTCTTATCGTTAGCTCTGAGCTGTGGATTATTTTGGAATGCAATGTTTACAAGCTCCTCTAATTTATAAATCTTATCAGTCTGTGCGAATGCTTTTGAAGAAATTAAAAGCAAAAGCATAAAGCCGAATAAAATCAATTTACTTTTCATTTTTTAGCTTCCTCAATTCGTTTAGAAAAAGCCTGATATACTTGTTTTGCCCTCGACCTATCAATTGCTTTTGTTTTCAGATATTTCAAATTCTCAGTTGTCATATCAAGTTTAGAAAATGGAATCCCAAGAATAGCCTCATTAGGCTTTGCATCAGTAGCATCACGGCAGCCGTAACAGCCAAAACTCATATTTATTTTTTGAGATTTAAATGGAAGGACAACCGAATCAACACAAACTGCTTGCAAAATACTTGTGCTCATATCTAACCTTCCGCCATCTTCATTAAGATAAGCGAGAGCAATCCACATAAGTTTTTCAACTTCATCTTCAATTACAATTACATCGGGATTTTCTTCCCAATCTTTTAATGGCATAGCAACAACAGCTTCATATTTACCTTGTTCAATGTGCGGCATATCATTCATTACATTTACTGCCGAATTTTTATCTCTAAAAATTCCATATCCTTGAAGCATCGTTCCATCTTCTAAATTTTTAGGTAACGGCTTAAATCCCAAAGCTGCAGCAGCGGCGGGACAGGAAATACCATCCTTAGTTAGAATTAATTTTTCTCCATTACGCGCACGCATTACTAACTGACAAAGTCTATGATCATCAGCTTTTGGAATCCCGTTTTGTGAATAGGTCTCATAAAATTTTATTCCTACCGGCTCATATTCTAAACCAACTGAATCCTTTAATGTTTCTGCAATCTTTTCAAATTTCGTTTTCATATTATTCCCACTAAGTATTCTGTGATTACTAATAAAGTATATTTTATTTTGTAAATCTATTTAACCTTTATAACCATTTAAGAACATTGTTAAATGTTCCAACATTTTTTCATCATATTCGATTTTATAAAGCAATTCATTATTTTTATTCAGCACGAGAACCGATGGTGCAAAAAAAGTTTCATACTTTAGTTGCAGTTCGTTGTGCTCATAAGAATCAACAATCCAGTAATCCAAATTGTTTATCATTCTCCTTTACAAAATTCAGAATATCAATTAATTGATTCTTACACATCTCAAGCGTGCAGTAGCAAGACATTGATGCACTGAAAAAAAGTATCTTTGTTTTGTTTGATGAGAAGAATTTCTCATCAGCATAATTATAAAAAGTATTTGAGAAGTGGAGATACCACTGGTTGAATAGGACTAAAGCTGAATCTTTTGAAATGTTCGAAATTGTGTTTTCATAATCACTGAAATGCTTCTTCAGACTATCAAATTGATTAATTGAAGTTTGATATTTACTCTCAAACTCAACTTTATCATAACTCTGGGAAAGTAAATCTCTTAGTTTGATTAAATCATTATCAGCATCTGAGCTTTTATTAGAAAGATCAATAAAATACTGTGCTGATGTCTTCTCAATTGATTCATATACCTGAGCAGAAGCAGTAATCGAAACTGTAATTACAATGAGGATAACTAGATAAAATTTTAACAACATAAAATCTCACCTAAGAGATTAATTAATTTTTTTATGGACAAATATCTGGAGCTTTCATAGTTCCTTCTTCAACTTTTCCGAAATACTTTTTTTGTAACCAAAGTGCAACATTAACAAGAGCTATTAAAACTGGTACTTCTACAAGCGGACCGATGACTGCTGCGAATGCTTCACCACTATTGATTCCAAATACAGCTATTGCAACTGCTATTGCTAGTTCAAAATTATTACTAGCTGCAGTGAATGATAACGTTGCAGTTTTACTGTAATCAGCACCAATTTTTTTGCCCATATAAAATGAAACAAAAAACATTATCACAAAATAAATGAGTAATGGAATTGCAATTCTTACAACATCCAATGGAAGTTGAACAATATATTCTCCTTTTAATGAGAACATTACAACGATTGTAAAGAGCAAAGCAATAAGAGTTATTGGACTGATTCTTGGAATAAATTTCTTTTCGTACCATTCTTTTGATTTTAATTTTAGTGCTACAAAGCGGGTTAACATTCCAGCCAAAAATGGAATACCAAGATAGATGAAAACACTTTCTGCAATTTGCCCGATAGTTATATCTACAGCAAAAGTTTTTAATCCAAGCCAGGATGGTAGAACGGTTAAAAATAAATAAGCATAAATTGAAAAGAATAAAACCTGGAAGATTGAATTGAATGCTACCAATCCTGCTGCATATTCTGTATCGCCTTTTGCAAGTTCATTCCAGACTATAACCATAGCAATACATCGCGCAAGCCCGATCATTATTAGTCCAGCCATATATTCCGGATAATCCTGTAAAAAGATTATTGCAAGAACAAACATTAATATCGGGCCGATAATCCAGTTTTGCACAAGAGAAAGTGAAAGCACTTTAACATTTCTAAAAACATCAGGTAATTCTTCGTACTTAACTTTTGCAAGCGGTGGATACATCATTAGAATTAATCCGATTGCAATAGGAATATTTGTTGTGCCTGATTGAAATGAATTCCAGAAATCAACTACGGAAGGGAAAAGGTATCCGGAGAACACTCCAATAAACATCGCAAGAAAAATCCACAGTGTTAAATAGCGATCTAAGAATGAAAGTTTTTTTGTTAATGAACTCATCAAAATCCTCTAAAATATTTTCTTATTGTCATCAAATTTTTTATTAACAAAGTATATTATCGCTGAAAATAAAATTGCAGCAGGAATTATAACGAGCCATTTATTTAATCCTAGCTGAAGAAAAATATTTCCATTTATCTCTGTAGATAAAAAAGTTGCTTTAACTGGTTTTATAGTTAATGCATAGATCAAAATTCCAAGTGCCGTTCCAAATAAGGCAATTATAGCTTCTTTTTTACCTTCACCAATTCTTGCTGCCATTGTGCCGGGACAGTAACCAAGGATTCCCATTCCTGTTCCGAATATCAATCCGCCAACAAGCTTGCCCCATTCTAAATTTTTAGGAACGACTTTTAATAAGCCGAAATCACCTAAAAGATAAAACAGTATCATTGAAGAGATGACGGCTGTTACAAATTTTAGAATCTTAAAATCTTTTAAGAGCAGCATTCCCTAACGCGAGGATATTTTGTAACACCGGTTTTGTTAGAATAAAACCAAATAAAATCCTACGATTAACCCAAATAGAATATTAATTAGCATCATCCTGCCTCCAAGTTTAGGATAAAATTTTGCAGTTATGATTCCAGCGGCAAAAAATGAAGCGCCTGCAACAATACTTCAAGTGAAAGTGTGCCCATCCTTGCAAGATATTTCCAGTTGTACAGCCACCAGCTAATGCTGCACCATAACCTAATAGGATACTTCCAACAACACAAACAAAATCTCTTTTATAACACTTTTTGTGTACTTTTCCAGACTGCAGAATGTTTTCGGGGAATAAGTTCCTATAATTTAGAGGGTGTATCCATTCAAACCTATTAAAATAAAAAATTCATAAACGTTTCTTTTATCGGATTTTCAGAGAATCCACCCAAAAGGTTTCCGAACAATGCAGCTATGTATCCAAATCCTGCTGTAATACCGAACGGGTAATTTCGATCTGCAATTGCAGCAAAAATAAAATACGTTGCAACTGATAGAAGTGAGACTAAAATTCCTCCTGTAAACCAATGCCACTCTTTTGAGTTATCAACTTTCATAGAGAACTCCAACAAAAAAATAATTTAATAAATTAGATTAAATAAAAAGCCTACTATAATTATTCCAAGTCCGACAACTCCAACAAAAACTCCTATCAATTGAATCTTGAGAACTTTTTTAAGGATAATTGTTTCGGGTAATGACAAACCGATCACGCTCATCATAAATGCCAGGACTGTTCCTAATGAAGCTCCTTTTTCTAAAAGTGCTTGCACAATGGGAATTATTCCGGCTGCGTTTGAATACATTGGAATACCAATCAAAACTGAAAGAGGAACTGACCACCCTGCAGATTTACCCATTAAGGAAGCCATAAAATTTTCCGGTACATAACCGTGAATGCCTGCACCAACTGCAATTCCCAAAACAATGTAGATCCAAACTTTTACAACAATTTCTTTTACTGCTGTTATTCCTAATTCAATTCTCTCTTCGAATGGAATTTTTTCTTCTATAAATTCTACTTGCTTAGCCTTTGTTTCATAAACCCAACCTTCAACAAATCTCTCCAGATTTAATCTTCCGATTACATATCCAGCAGTTATCGCAATCAACAAACCTGTTGCTGCATATAACAAAGCAGTTTTCCATCCGAACAGTCCAAAAAGTAAAACAAGTGCAACTTCATTTATCATTGGTGCTGCAATTAAAAATGAAAATGTGACGCCAAGAGGAACACCACTTTGAACAAAACCGAGAAACAAAGGAATTGCTGAACAAGAACAAAATGGTGTAACAACACCTAATGAACTTGCTAAAACATTTCCGGCAAATAATGATTTTCCGCCAAGCATTTTTCTTGTTCGCTCTGGCGAGAAATATGAGCGTATTATGCCAACTCCAAAGACAACTAGTATAAGCAGCATCAATACTTTTGGAACTTCAAAAATGAAAAACCAAATTGCATTTGTTAGATGTGTGTTTTTTTCTAAACCAATAATTAAATAAACTAAAAAATCTGTAATTGTGTTAAGATTTAGATAAAGCAGTATCCAAACTATTAGAAAAGATGAGAGAAGTAATATTTTATTTTTCATTTTGTATTCAAGATCATATTTAAATTGTTTAATTGATGTTTTCCTGAATCCAATGGATTAAAGTTGATTTAGTTGGAAGTTTTCCACTCGAAATCATTTTACCATTTATCTCAAGCCCGGGTGTTGATAAAATTCCGGTTTTCATTATCTCTTGAAGATCAGTAACCTTCTCAATTGAAGCATCAAAATTATTTTCTTGAATTACTTCCGTGCACATTGCTTCGAGTCTTTTGCAATTTGCACAACCACTGCCATAAACTTTTATAATATTCATTATTTCTCCTTCAAATTATCTTGATAAAAATTGTTAAACTCCTTTTTGATTTCATCTCTTACTCGCCGATAAACAGGCATCACTTCTTCTTCACTTCCAACTGCATCAGCCGGATCATCAAATCCGATGTGTAATCGATGCTTTACATTACCAATAAAAACTGGACAAGTTTCTTTTGCATTATCACAAACCGTAATTACATAATCAAAAGATTGTGAAAGATATTTATCAACATTTTCGGCTATTCCATCACTTATATCTATCCCAATTTCCTGCATTGCTTTTACTGCAAAAGGATTTACTTTTTCTGCCGGTTTTGTACCCGCAGAATAGACTTCCAGATTTTTATCAAATGATTTTAAAAATCCTTCTGCCATCTGACTGCGGCAGGAATTTCCGGTACAGAGAATTAATATTCTTTTCTTCATTTATATTCCTTTATTTCGTTAAATATCGAATTGTTATATAAAAATTTTTTATCTCGAGCAAACTTCACTACGATCTACTTTCTGAACTTTTTGTTTATCTGATAAAATTACCTGATCGTCGGAAATCCAGAAATCAAGAGTTGAAATGACTGATGATATTCTTGAATCGGATGGACGTGGATTAATCATATAATTTACCCACTTACCATCCTTCTGTTCAATTATAAAGCCCACTTCTTTAAGGATACTAAGATGTTTCGATACTGTTGATGCCGCAAGTTTTAGAACATCAGTAATCTCACAAACACAAAGAGATTTACTTTGAAGCATTTTGAGTATTCTTAGTCTATTTGGATCAGAAAGGGCTTTAAATATTTTGGTATCAATTTTTGTCATAATTCATTTCGTTATATGTCGAAATATAAACAAGCCTGGGATAATAACCAAGCTTTCTATCATCTGCTTTAATATTTTTAACTTTATCTATCTATGAATAAGAGCAATCTATTAAAGGCGACGCCAATTACGAGTTGTTTTTGTGCAGTTAAAAAATCATTTAATTAAAAGGAGAAAAAAATGATATGCTAATTAAATTATTTTCAGATAAAGCAAAGGATCTTGGCGCAACAGATGCTGAACTTGCTGAGACTTATGCTTGTGCTTCTCAACTTGCGGCGAATAATGTCTTTTATAGATTCAGGCATTTTACTAAAGAATCTAATTCTGTTTATCAGACTATGCCTGCAGGATTAAGGATGAATGTGATGATGAGTCCCGTTCCCGGAAAAGAATTTTTTGAATTGATGAGTCTCGTTATCTCTGCTGTGAATGGCTGTGAAAGCTGTGTTAATTCACACGAAGAATCAGTGCGAAAACTTGGATCAAGTGATTCGCGAATATTTGATTCGATAAGGTTGGCTTCGGTGATACGCGGTTTATCGCTTATGCTCAGATAATCGGATCAAAATAATATTAATAGATAGAATATTATAAAAAAGTCCCGCCTAAAAAGCGGGACTTTTTGGTTAAGTAATTTTTAGAAATGAACTATGAGTTTTCCGAACAAGAACCTTCCGCTGAACCCCATTTGAACTGCATCCCACAATCCACCGGATTCAGTTTCAGTATCCTGCTGGGTTGGATAAATATCAAAAAGATTTGCCCCACCCACAAGTAAAGTAAGATTGTCAGTGAAGTCATAACTTAAACTTGCATCGGTAGTAAGTTTCGCCTCGTAAATATCTTCGGTATCGAGCCAATCAATCAAAGTGATTTCGCCAAAGTAAATCATTCTTACAGAAGCATTAAATTTATCTCTGCTATAATCAATTGCGAAAGAAAGTTTTGTTTCCGGTGCTGAAGCCAATAGAAATGCCTGCTCTCTTCTTCCAAAGTATATGTCCTCTTTCCCCGCAAGTTTGGAGCTTGTTTTAATAGTTCCAAGTTCCATATTATTAAAATTACCAGCGAAGGAAAATTTTAGGTTATTTTCATCAAAAGAATTTTGATACGATAGGATCACATCAACGCCGGTAGTTTTTGTATCAAGCGCATTTGTAAAAAATTGAGCTGCTCCAACTCCTAACAACTGCAAGTCAGTGCCAATATCGGGATCAGTATCTTCAAACGCTCCCGTGAGTACAATTCGATCTTCGATTTTTACATAATATCCATCAACCGTTGCTGTAAATCCTTCAAAGGGAGAGGCTGTAAAACCAAGACTTCCATTAAGTGCAGTTTCCTCTTTTAGATTCGGAATACCAAGTGCACGCGTAATAGGGCTATTGTTTTTTGCGATCAACTTGTCAATCGGTACGCCGGAAACAAAATCGGTAAAGGTCGAATTAAAATAAATCTGAGCAAGGGAGGGAGCGCGGAAACCTGTACCGAATGAGCCGCGCAAAGCAAAGTCATCGGTTACTTTAATTCTTGTGGCAATTTTTCCATCAAGTGTATTACCGAAATCCGAATAGGTCTCATAACGACCTGCCGCGTTAATCATCCAGCTATCAGTTATGTCAAGCTCAAAATCAGCATAGGCACCAAGGTTGGTGCGATATTCATCAACCACGTTATCAGGTCTGAATCCAGGAAAACCTTGAGAACCGCCCGGTCTGCCGAGCACATCAACCGGAACTACTCTGCCATCAATTACAGAATCAATCACACCATAATTTTTCCATGAACCATCTTCACCTGCGAAGATCTCATAATTGTCAATTCTGTATTCAAGACCGAATGCGATATTCATTCCCTTTAAAACGTTATCAATGAATCTTGTAAAATCTAAGGAGGTAGTATTTTGCATTAACTGAAAACCACCGGCATCAAATCTTGTTGGAGATTTTTCAAGCAATGAAGCATTTAATGTTCCATCCACATAATAATGAAAACGATTTACGCCAAGTGTATTATTAAAATCAAGGTGCCATTTATCCACTTCAGTTTGTACACCTGCTGACACGGAATGATCTCTGATCGTTGATTGAATTCTTGGGTCAAAACCATTTGGATAAATAGCTGGAATATTTCTTTCGCTATCAGGGTCACGCGTCCAGGCGAAAGCATCTGTCTGCCTGTGATTTATTCCGCCGAAAAGATAGAGCGTTGTTTGCTCATTTATAGAATAACGCGAATTAATAAAAGTATTAAAATTATTTAAAGAAGCATCCCCAAATTGTTTTCGGTAAATTGATACAACATTTGGATCAGCCGGGCGATTTGTTTTTCCCTTTCGGAGGTAATCAAGTGTAAGGTTAACAAATCCATTTTCGCCCAAGGCAAAACCGTAATTACCATTCATCTGAAATTCCTCACCGTCGTAATCACGATCAGTTCTGTATTTGGCTTGATGAAAACCGGAACTTATGCTTCCGGTAAATTTGTTCAAACTTGATCGAAGTACAACGTTTATAACTCCGGCTATCGCATCTGAGCCGTATTGAGCTGATGCACCATCCCGAAGAATTTCAATTCTTTCGATTGCAGAAATTGGAATAGAGTTTAGATCTGTTCCTGTATTCCCCCTTCCACGAGTTCCGAAAATATTAATCAGAGATGATTGATGTCTTCGTTTTCCGTTTAATAAAACAAGTGTTTGATCCGGTCCCAAGCCGCGTAAAGTTGCCGGATCAATGTGATCGCTTCCATCTGCACCGGATTGTCTATTGGAGTTAAAGGATGGGGCTGTGTATTGTAAAACTTGATTTACATCAAACTGTCCAACTCGTTCCGAAAGTTCCTGCATATCAAGTACATCAATTGGAACGGGAGATTCGGTGATTGATCGGTTCAAACTTCTTGAACCAACAACAAAAATTTCCTGAAACTCAATTCCCTCGTCGAGAATAACATCTATGTTTGTTACTCCGGCTGGCGCTACCTCTTTAGTCTGAAATCCTACATAACTAAATACTATAACAGCATCGAGTGAATTGTAACCAAGCGAGTAACGACCATCATTATCTGTAGCCGTACCGTTTGAAGTCCCCTTTTCAATTATATTTACCCCTATTAGTACTTCACCTTTTGCATCAGTTACTTTTCCTTTTACTACATAATTTTGTGAGTAAGAAAATGTGGAAAAGAAAATCATACTGAGCACAACAAAGCAAAAAGTATAAATTCTCATGGACACTCCTTTTATTATGAATGAGAAATAGTTAAAACAGATTTACTTCTGTTCGGTTAAATCTACTCAACACTTTGCAAAGTAGCAATTATTTATTAGTAGGAAATTATCTGATATTTTCTCCACCGAAGGCAAAGTAGTTGTGAAATTAATTTACTTTCGATTCCTAATTTGAAATAGGAAGTAGAAAGATTCAGTTTTATTTTGACAAATATTTTTTAGAAAATTTGAGGACAGAATGAAATGTTTCATCTTCTTTTTAACGGCTTGCTTATTCATTTCAAATTTGAATTCACAGGACAATAAAACTGCCTTTATAAATGGTAAAATTTTTACAGTCAACGAAAACCAGCCTTTGGCAGAATCAGTCATTTCTGAAAATGGAAAAATAATTTTCGTCGGCAGTAACATTGAAGCGAACTCATTCATAGATGATAAAACAACAGTGATTGATTTACACGGCAGGTTGATGCTTCCTGGTTTCAACGATGCTCATCTTCATTTTATATCAGGGGGATTCTATTTGCTTGGGATTGATTTACGCCCGGCAAAAAGTTTGTCTGAATTTAAAGATATACTACGTAAATACATTTCAAAAAATGAAGGTGGATGGATTACCGGCGGCAGATGGGATCACGAAAACTGGATGGAAAAAAATTTACCCAAAAAAGAAGATCTCGATTCGTTCTCACAAACCACCCCCATATTTGTTAGTAGAATTGATGGTCATGTCGGATTGGCAAATTCATTCGCTCTAAAGCTTGCGGGAATTACAAGCAAGTCTGAGAATCCCGAAGGAGGAATAATAGATAAAGATACTGTGACAGGTGAGCCGACGGGAATTTTAAAAGACAATGCAATGGATCTGATTTTTAAAATTATTCCAGAAAAAACAATTGAAGAAAATTCGGAAGCTTTGGTCCGCTCATTGGAGGAAGCAAAACGACTCGGAATAACAAGTGTAAACGATATAACTGAAAAAAATCAAGTTGAAGTTTACCAAAAATTTGACGAGCTGAAGAAACTTACCTGTCGCGTTTATTCAATATATCCTATAAATTATTATGAAGAATTGATTACCGAAGGAATCCAGATTGGAAGCGGAAATAATTTTTTAATGCGTGGTGGATTAAAAGCATTTTCTGACGGTTCTCTCGGCGCAAGTACTGCATGGTTCTTTGAACATTATCAGCAGGATACTACTGTATTTGGTTTACCAAACGACATTGTTTTAAATGGCAAATTGGCAGAATGGGCAATTGATGCTGACGCAAACAAACTTCAACTATGTACTCACGCAATTGGCGACAAAGCCAACTCTTTCATGCTGAATCTTTACGAAAAGATTGCTGAAAAAAATCCGTTGTGGGATAGAAGATTCAGAATTGAACATGCTCAACATCTTCAGGAAGTTGATATTCACCGTTTCGCGAAGCTTGGAGTGATTGCTTCAGTTCAACCCTACCATTGCATTGATGATGGTGTGTGGGCTGAAAAACGAATTGGAAAAGAAAGACTAAAGTTTACACACGCTTACAGAACTTTTCTTGACGACGGAGTAACTCTTGCTTTTGGAACGGACTGGCCTGTTGCACCTCTCAATCCATTGCTTGGGATTTATGCAGCTGTAACACGAAGTACAGTGGACGGGCAAAACCCAGGGGGATGGATTCCTGAACAAAAAATTTCTGTCGAAGAAGCAATAAAATGTTATACTTTAAACAGTGCGTACGCATCGTTTCAGGAAAAGATTAAAGGAAGTATTGAAGTTGGAAAACTTGCTGACTTAATTATTTTAAGTGATGATATTCTAACCATAGATCCAGTAAAGATTAAAGAAGCTAAAGTTGAAATGACAATTTTTAATGGGGAGATTATTTACCAGAACACTTTACCCAAAATGGAGAGATGAGGCATTCTTTAAAGGTAAGAATTGCTATGTCTCTATCTGTAAAGAAAATTTATACTGCTTGTCTGAAATTACCGACAAGCAGGATTTGCTCTGAATATATTTGATAAAACTGCATCCATTTCAATTATTTTCTTTGGCACATTATTGGGAAGGATAGATAAAAATTATTTATAAAAAAAGGAGCAATTATGAAATCGTTCAAATATTTGTTTTCACTCTTACTTCTGATGGTTGCATTTTCAGCATCAGCACAGACAGTTTACTTCTGCGAAGGAGTAGATGATGACGGTTATCCTGAAGGAGAGGCAAGCACTTTCACAATTCCAAGTGATGGCGGTTATCTTTATGTATTAACCAGATTACCGTATGAATGTGGAACTGATGAGATTGTACTTGATATCTACACAGTTGATTATGACGGTTATGAAACTTTTTCTACAACACTTTACATGGATGTTGAGAGTAACTGGGCATGGTTTTGGAAAAAGGTCACTTTCTATGATTCAGGCACATATAAAGTTTATGTTTATGATGGCGATGATAATTTCTTAGCCTCTGGAAAAGTTAAAATAACTTTCTAAATTTTTCCAACTCTGTCGAAGAAAGCCGTCACATTTTCGTGTCGGCTTTTTTCATTTTAAAGAGAACACTAACCCAATCCACTCATCCAGTTGAAGTTTATCGACCAGTTGAAATCCAAGTGAGTAATATTTATCGGTAATCTCAGCTTCATCTGTTATCAATAACCCTGATAGAATTAATTTTCCATTATTAGAAATTCTTTCTCTGATATCATCTGCAATTTCAATTAGAATATTTTTTTGAATATTTGCAGCGATTAAATCGAAATTCTTTTCGTGCACAGATTTTAATTCGCATTGTCGAACATCAATTTTATGAGCAAGATTGTTTAACACACAATTTTCTTTACCATTTATAAAACACCACTCATCTGTATCTATTGCAATTGCATTTGCTGCCCCAAGCTTTACTGCTGCAATTGCCAGCACGGCGGTTCCTGATCCAACATCTAAAAATGTGCTTTCTTTATTTACATACTCTTGCAGAAAGGTCAAAACAATTTTTGTTGTTTGATGTTCCCCCGTTCCGAAAGACATTTTAGGATCGAGTGTAATTACAATTTCATTTGCTATTGTTTCATATTCCCGAAATGTTGGTTTGATAACTATCCTATCTGTAACTTTAATCACCTGGATGGATTTTTCCCACTCTTCATTCCAGTTTTTCATTGGTAACAAATTTTCCTCGACTGAATAATTCCTAATAATATTTTCAGCCGTTAAAGAATGAAGTTGTAATTCTATTTCTGATTTGCCAACATTTGAATTTGTATGAGCAAAAACTTTAATACAGTTTACTTCCTCGTTAATACCATCTATGTTTAGTTCCCACATGACACCACTGACAATCTCAGGAAGAAATGGTTCGGTTGTAATTAAAAATTCTTTGTAATATTTCATAAAATTATTTTTATTTAGTTGAAGTAAGAATTGTGCAAATCGAGTCAATGTATTTTCGTGCATTGGTTGATCCATCAATATAATTTTGAATGTTGATTGAAAAGGCAATCAAATGACCGCTCGCATTTGTCAGATACCCCGAGAGCGCACTCACTCCAGCGAGTGTCCCGGTCTTAGCGTGAACATTCTTTTCAGCAGAAGAATTTAACATTCTTGTTTTTAATGTTCCATCCACCCCTGCAAGTGGAAGTGATTCAAAAATTATTTTAAAGATTTCAGGTTCATATTTGTAAATATAAACCAGAAGCCGCACCAACAGCTTACTTGAAATTAAATTATAACGAGACAAGCCCGAGCCGTCCACAATTCGATAATCCTGCCTTGAAAGTCCTATTAAAGATATCAGACTATCAACTTTGGTAAGCCCTTTTTTATTATTGGCAGGTTTGGATGATAGTGAGGCAAGCGCATAAATCAGCATTTCGGCAGATAAGTTATCAGAATATTTTAACAGGAAATGACAGACATCTTTAATGCTGCGATTGATTGTAAGAACTGAATCGCCCGGAATGTTTGAATATGATTTAATCAGATCGCCCTCGAACTGAATTCCATTTTTTAAAAGATTCTCCTTCAGTAAAGTTAGAAAAAAGAATTCAGGTTTGGTGATATTTAATCGCTTGGATTCTTCAATTGAAATAGGACCGGAAATATTTTTGTTATAATTAATTGTGAATTCATTTTTATCGGCTAACCAGTTTCGATTAATTGATATGTCAGTTTCACCCTGGCTGCCAATCGCTTTTACATTTACAAAATCTGTTTTAGGGAAAAGTGAAAATGAAATTTGTCCATCAGAAAGCTTTGCACTTATTGAAATGGAATTTGAATTAATATTCAAAGCGCTTAAATGAGGCGTATCGAACGAAGGCTCGTCATCCCACTGCCAGCCGCTGCCCCAATAAACAGAATCCTTGATTGAGCAATCTGCAATTATATCGCCTTCTATTCTTTTTATCCCAAGAAGATTCAGCTTATCAGAAAAGTTTTGGAGATCATCCAAACTAAAAAGCGGATCAAGCCCCGCTTGAACTATTACAGAGCCAAACAGTACTGAATCTATTATACTGCCGTTGATTAGTAGAGTAGTATTGAAGGAATAATCTGTCCCAAGAAATTTAAGCGCAGCGGCAGTGGTGAGTAGTTTTAAGTTTGAAGCCGGAAGAAAAAGCAGCTCGTTATTTTTTTGATAGACTGTTTTATTATCAGTCAAATCGAAAATATCAATTGATATCTGTGATGAGTTAAAAAAATTATTTTCATCTAACACTGCATCAATTTTATTCTGAACTTTAGATTTATATTCTGATAATTGTGAGAATGATTCAACAGAAAATAAAATGATTAAAAGCAGAAGAAAATTTTTCAGCAATTTTAATTCACTATTAATTAGAAAAGATGTCTTACTCGAAATTCAGCGCCAATTTTTTCTTCGACAATCTGTTTCGCTTTTTCAATATCAACTTGTTCAATATCCACAACAGTCATAATTACTTTTTCGACGTAAGCCTTTGCGCCTTTAGCAAATGAAATCATCTCGTTAAAAAGTCTGGTTTCCACTTGCATAATTTCAGAGTACTGACGCGGATCAAAACTATTTAAGCTGATGGATACGACATCAATTACATTTTTCATTTCCGGCAGAATATTTCTTTTGTTGATGAAGCTGCCGTGTCCATTTGTGTCAAGACGAGTTCTTCCCCCCTTCTCTTTCACGTAACGACCGACTTCACGAACGACATTCCATATAACAGTTGGTTCACCGAATCCACAAAAAACAATTTCTTTAAATCTTTTTGGATCACCGATTTCGCTGATGTAAACACCAGCATCCGGCTCATCCTCCTTCGCCAGCTTTAGATTATAGCCTTCAATTAAGGGGTTCACTTTTCTTTTGCAAAATGTGCAGTTAGCATCACATCTGTTTGTAACATTCACATACAAAGATTCCCCAAGCTGATAAGTGTGAACATTCTCAGACTTACTTCCAATGCCAAACAACTTAAACGTATTCAACAACGTAATTTTTGAAATGTCACTAAGTGAAACCCCTAACACTTCGGCAAACTTTTCAGCAACGTGCCGAACAAATGCAGGTTCATTTCTTTTTCCACGATATGGGATTGGTGAAAGGAAGGGTGAATCTGTTTCTGTTAAAATATGATTCATGTCCAGCCTGGCCAGAATTTCACGAAGATGTTCTGATTTTTTAAAAGTAATATTTCCGGTAAATGAAATAAAATGCCCCATACTTATAAGCTCGTTTGCATTTTCAAGTGTGCTATTGTAGCAGTGAAATTGTGCACGCAGCCCCGAATTACAATAAGAACGAATCACTTCCATCATATCGGCATCAGCATCACGATTATGAACAATGATTGGTTTGTCAATTTCAATTGCAAATTCAATTTGATCTTTAAAAGCTTGTATTTGTTTTTCCTTTGGAGAATAATTATAAAAATAATCCAATCCGATTTCACCAACAGCTACAACTTTCTTGTGAGATGCAAGTTCTTTTAGTTTACCGATGTTTTCTTTCTGCCAGTTTTTTGTTTCGTGGGGATGAACGCCAACAGCAGCAAAAATATTTTCATACTTATCGGCGAGTTCAACAGCCTTTTTAGATGTTTCAAGATCAGTGCCCGGAACAATAATATAATCCACATCAGCTTGTTTAGCTCGTTCAAGAATAAAATCAATATCGCCGTCAAAATTTGGATAGAAAAGATGTGCATGTGTATCAACGAACATAAGAACCCCTTCCATTTATAATATTAGTCATCATAGGTTTTAATTTTTCCAATACAAAAATCAGAAATTTAATTCCATACTCAAAGAGAAATTTCGGATTGGCTGAAGATTTCCGATCAACTCTATATAGTTGTAATTAAGAAGATTGTTTGCAATAAAATTAATTTTTAACGGTAATGATAACCTATTAAAATCAAATCCGGCATTCAAATCAAGTAAGAAAACTTCTACACGTTTATCAGCATCCTGAACTATAAACTTTAACTCCTCATCTATTTCTTCCACACGACTCCAATATCTAAAGCTCATTCCGAAATTATAATTTGAAAAATTGTATTGTGCAGATGAAATCAGCGAATGACGAGGACGATACTTCAAGGACTTATTTAGATTAAGATCTCTCGCCCACAGATAAGTATATCCGAAAGTTAGAATTATTTTTTTATCAAAGAGTAAAACTTCAGAAGTAATCTCACTGCCTTGAATACGAGCGCGAGTCACGTTGTTAAAAAATATTAATCCGTCGGAAGGATCAACTGAAGGTTCAATAAAATCAAAAAGTTCATTATTAAAAATCGCTCCATCCAAAGACCACTCCTCAAATGGCATGTATTTTACTCCCGCTTCAATAAATAAATTACTTTCCGGTTTAATGTTCAAATTGGGTTTGACAGTTATTCCACTGGTGGATGTTGACGTAAAGACTTCTGCAAGTGATGGAGCCCTGAAGCCCCATCCTGCAGAACTTCTCAAAAATATTTTATCGGTAACTTTAAAATTAAATCCTACTTTAGGGGCAAAGGACGAGAAGTCGGAAAGTCCTTCTATTTTAGTAATATCATACCTTATACCTGCTGTTGATTTTAGATTTTCTATTAAGTTAAAATCAAGCTGAGAATAAGCTCCGATTGAATAAGAATTTCGATCACCAAAAATATTAGAATTAACTTTTGAAGAAATCAGTTCGACTCCGGAAACATTTATGAAATCATCGCTGATAAAATTCGTCAATTGGACTTCGCCTCTAAAGATATCCGAATTGGACTCATTCATAACATCTGAATTATCATTCCAGATATTTAAGTAATAACTAAGTTTAGTTTCGATAATTATTTTTTCAGTTAAGGCAGTTTTTAAAAGCAAAGCCGTTAAATATCTATTTGTCTCGGTGCGTTCATCTTGTGAATCATCAGGCGGAACAAGAGCGTTTGAAGAATTTTTCCAATATAAAAAACTACCGCTTCTTTTGTTCAAAGAATTAAATAGTAATTTGATTGAAGTGAGCGGTGAGAAGGAATACTGAATTTTTGCAAATCCAATATATTTATGATAGAAACCGCTTTGCTTATAGCCTTCGCTTTCAAGTCGTGTAATAGCAGCATTAAACGAAAGCGATTTTAGCTTTTCACTATGTGAAATCGTAAGTCCATTAAACGTTCGTAAATCATCACTCCACTTCCATTCATCGTAAAATGGTTTGTCATAAAATCCTGCAAATGCTTTCACAAAAGTTGAAGGTGTTTCGGCAATTGGTTTAGTAATTACATTCACAACCCCTCCAATAGCGGTTGAGCCGTATAATGAACTTGCCGCCCCCTTAATGATTTCAATTTTTTCAGTGCTGTTAAGCGGCAATAATTCCCAGATTGTTTCTCCTGTGTCACCGGTATAAAAAGGAATACCATCAAGCGCAAGCAGGACCCGCGAGCCGGCACCACGGCTGTAACCACTTGATCCTCTAATACTAATCTGATCTTCGGTCATATTTATTCCGGATACATATCGAAGAGCATCCTCAAGATTAGAAATATTTTTTGCCTGTAAAAAATTCGCTTCGATAATATTTGAACTAACGGTAAGTTCATTTTTTTTCTGTTCATATTTACCGGCGGTAACAATAACATCTTCAGTTGGTACTGCTTCGGGAAGAAGCGTTAAATTCAATGTTATATTGTGATTTGTGATCTCAATAGTTGAAGTGGACTTAGCATAACCGATATAAGAAAATTTTAGGCTGTATTGACCGGGAGAAAGATTTTCAAATTTATACATGCCTTCTTGATCTGTCGTTGTTCCTTTGTTTAATTCAACTATAATTATATTGACTTGTGACAAAGGCTGAATGTTCAGATCTGTTACTTTCCCGCTAATCGAAAAACTTTGCGAATATATGCCTGGATTAAAAAGTAAAATCAATAAAACTGCAAAAGTAATTCTCATAACATAGTAAAGTTTTTCAGACAGTTAATTTCCGCCAGGCGGCTGGGGGGGTAGATTATCAAAATCACATTTAATATTTATGTTAGTAACGAGTTGTCCTTGTGGGATTATTAATTTACCCGGATTTGCAGAATCGCCTTCAGCATAATAAATTCCTGCCACCACCCAATCTTTTCTATCAAAAGAGACTTCTTCTGAAAATGATTGTGCAACGCAAACATAAGAATATTCACCAGCTGGAATTAATCCACCAACAGGTACAAAACCTTGTCAGCAACTGAATCAAGCGGATCGCGGAACACAACTATATGAGTGCGTTTTGCGCTATCAGGCCAAGCACCAACAAATACGACTGCTCCGCTAAATCCTTCAGGCTGCGAGGAATCAGAATCGATTGCTGGCTCGATTCCACCCCCACAGCCACAAAGGATAATTACAATATAAAATGCGGCAGCAAGAACTCTGTGAAGTTTGTTCAAACCACCTCACCTATCAAATTAAATTTTTCTTTTAAATTTGAAAATAATGCACCTAAATTTTTCAATTCATCAGAAGAGATAACTGCAACCAAACCTATTCCGCAATTAAAAACTTTGTGCATTTCTTCATTAGAAATATTTGCAGTTTGCTGAATAAGATTAAAGATTGCAGGCATTTCCCAGGTGCGCCAGTGAATTAACAGATCCAAACCTTTGGGAATTATTCGCTTTGTGTTTCCAATGATTCCACCACCGGTAATGTGTGATAATCCTTTTATATCAACGGAATTTTTTAATGTTGATATTAAAGCCAGATAGGATTTGTGAACTTTTAGAAGTTCATCGCCAAGTGTGTTGTTAAGTTCAGGAATAAAATCTTTTACATTAAATTTTTCAAGTAAAACTTTTCTTGCAAGTGAGTATCCATTTGTATGTAATCCATGTGATGGAAATCCAATTAGTAAATCTCCTTTTTGAATTCTCTTTCCATCAATAATTTTTGATTTATCAACAACTCCAACAATTGTACCTGAAACATCAAAATCATTTTCTTGATACAATCCGGGCATCTCGGCAGTTTCGCCGCCTATCAATGCACATTCATTTTCTTTGCAAGCGATTGAAAATCCTTTAACAACATCAGCAGCTTTATCTGGATTTAATTTTCCTGTTGCATAATAATCCAAAAAGAAAAGTGGTTTGGCGCCACAAACAGCAATATCATTTACACAGTGATTAACTAAATCCTGACCAATAGTATCAAACTTACTCATATCAACAGCAACTTTAAGTTTTGTTCCAACTCCATCAACAGACGAAACTAAAACAGGTTTTTCAAAACCAGAAAAATCTGGCTCGTAAAAAGCACCAAACATTCCGATATCAGTTAAAACACTTTTATTAAATGTAGATTTAGCGTAACCTTTAATTTTATCAACAGTTTTTTCTCCTGCTTCAATATCAACTCCGGCAGCTTTATATGTTTGATCCAAAATTATCTCTCGATTTTCATTTAAAGTGGATTAAAATTTCACAAAAAAATTTACGACTTATCTAACATTATTACAATTTAGATTTAGTTATTCTTCAGCTTCTATATTAACAAATTGATTTTTATTCAATCGATAATCTATAAATGCAGTTGGATTTTTTTTGTTATTAAAAAATCAACAGTGCAAAAACTTGTTTCAGAATTCCAAAATTTTCATTTATCAAAATATTAGAATTATATATTTTTTGATGTACGCAACTAATATTTTATTCTATTATTTGTTGATACTAAGTAATATCTGATATATTTTTAAACATTACTTAACAAGTATTATTTAGAAAATATGAGAACCAGCAGTTTATTTAGCAAAGAACAAGATTACTCACTCAGAATTACAGCTTATTTAGCCTCACTCGAAAATGGGCAAATTATTAATGTTAATAGACTTTCAAAAAATCTTTATATCTCAAAAATTTTTGCAGCACGAATTATCCATAAACTAAAAAATGCAAATATCACTGGCTCTGTTCAAGGAAAGTATGGCGGAGTTTATTTAAAAGCCAAGCCAAAAGAGATTTCTATTTGGGATGTTTTAAATGCAGTAGGGTTTAATACAAGATTAAATGATTGTATGAATGATCATTTTACCTGCGAGCTAATGTTCGGATGTAAGTTTCATAATTTTTTTTTAGTGCAAGAAAATGTTCTTGTAACAAAATTAAAAGAGCAAAAAATTTCTGATTATGTATTTCAACAATTTAAATAACATTATTCTTTAAACATTTAAAGAGGTTAGAATATGGATGTCTTAACTCTTTCCAGATTGCAGTTTGCAATTGTAACTGTATATCACTTTTTCTTCGTCCCAATTACTCTTGGTCTTTCTATTGCAGTTGCGATTATGCAAACAGCATACTATCGTACAGGCAATGAAAGTTATAAAAAAATGACAAAGTTTTGGGGAAAACTTTTCTTAATAAATTTTGCTATTGGTGTTGCTACCGGTATTGTTCAAGAGTTTCAGTTCGGTATGAACTGGTCACAGTATTCAAGATTTATGGGAGATATATTTGGTGCTCCTTTAGCAATCGAAGCACTGTTAGCATTTTTTATGGAATCAACATTTTTAGGAATCTGGGTTTTTGGCTGGGATCGAATTCCAAAAAAAATGCACTTAGCTTCAATCTGGTTAGTAGCAATCGGCTCTAATCTTTCTGCAATATGGATTTTAGCGGCTAACTCTTTTATGCAGCAACCGGTTGGATATGCTGTGCGAAATGGTCGTGCAGAGATGACTGACTTTTTTGCACTGATAACAAACGGACATCTTTGGGTTCAATTTCCTCACGTATTTTTTGGTGCTGTTGCAACCGCAGGATTTTTAATATTATCAATCAGCGCATATCATCTTGTAAAAAAAGAAAAACACGATGTGTTTAAAAAATCATTTAAGTTTGGTGCAGCTTATGCTTTGCTTGGGTCATTATTGGTTATTCTTGTTGGTCACACGCAGGCTCAGTATATGGTTAAAGTGCAACCGATGAAAATGGCTGCTGCAGAAGCTTTGTGGGAAACTGAAAATCCTGCCTCAATGTCTTTATTTACTTTTGGTTATGAAGCAAATCGTAAAGATATCTTTGCAATTAAAATTCCGGGTGGATTAAGTTTTTTAGCTTACAATAAATTTGAAGGTGAAGTAAAAGGGATCAATCAATTACAAAAAGAAACCGAAGAAAAATTTGGTACTGGAAATTATGTTCCGCCAATTGCAATTTCTTACTGGACTTTTAGAATTATGGTCGGGACAGGATTTTTAATGTTGTTAATTGCTGCACTTTCTCTCTTAAAAGCTTATAAACAAAATTATGAGTTCAACCCTCTATTCTATAAAATTGTTTTTTGGTCAATGCTGCTTCCAGTAATTGCAAACACTACAGGTTGGTTGTTTACAGAAATTGCAAGACAGCCGTGGACAGTTTTCGGTTTATTTACAACTGCTAATTCAGTATCAAACACAGTTTCTGCAGGCGAAGTTTTATTCTCACTAATTGCTTACACTGCAATTTATGCAGTTCTTATGGTGATTATGATTTCGCTGATGAAAAAATTTGCTACAAGAAATGTTAATGAAATTGAGATTGAAGATCACGAAGCAGTTGAAGACAAAATTTTTAGTAAAGCATAGGAGATAACAATGGACTTAAATATTATTTGGTTTATACTAATCGGTGTGCTCTTTGTCGGATTTTTCTTTTTAGAAGGATTTGATTACGGAGTCGGAATTCTCTTACCATTTATAGGTAAAGAAGACAGAGAACGTCGCGCAATAATAAATTCTATCGGCACTTTTTGGGATGGTAATGAAGTTTGGATGCTAACTGCAGGCGGCGCAATGTTTGCAGCTTTTCCAAATTGGTATGCAACATTGTTTAGTGGATTTTATCTTGCACTTGTTGTGATGCTCTTAGCTTTAATTGCTCGCGGAGTTGCATTTGAATACAGAAGTAAAAAAGATGATCCTGTTTGGCGTAACCGATGGGATTGGGTAATCTTTGTAGGGAGTTTTGTTCCTGCATTACTTTGGGGTGTTGCAATATCAAACATTATACGTGGTGTTCCAATAGATGCAAATATGAATTATACAGGAAACTTTTTTACACTCCTTAATCCATATTCATTAGTTGGTGGATTAACTTCAGTAGCTCTATTTACATTACACGGATCTATTTTTCTATCACTAAAATTAACTGATAATCTTTTAGATAGAGCAAGAAACATTGCTGGAAAACTCTGGCTGCCTGCAACACTATTACTATTTGCTTATGTTATTTTTGGATACTTTGATACAGATATGTTTTCAAAACTTGGTGTTAATCCCGGTGTTGTTCCAATTATAGCTGGCATTGCTATTCTTATAGTTGGATATCTTTTAAAGATAAAAAAAGAAGGCTGGGCTTTTGTAATGACAGGAATTACAATTGCATTTTCAACCATTACAGTTTTTATGGGATTGTTTCCAAGAGTAATGGTATCAAGCACAAACAATGATTATAGTTTAACAATTTACAATGCTTCTTCAAGTCCATATACATTACAAGTTATGAGTATTGTTGCTTTAATATTTGTACCAATTGTTTTGGCTTATCAAGCATGGTCATATTGGGTTTTTAGAAAACGAGTTTCTACAAAATCTAAACTTGAGTACTAAACATAATTTCTATTATTAAAGAGGTTGTCACAAAACTCTCATTTTGTCAGTCTGAATATTATGACTTAGTCAAGCTGTTTTTAATAATTCTGGATTAATAGATTTAAAGTTTTCTGTATAAGCAATTCCAGAATTAATAACAGCACAAGTTATTTTTAACAGTTTATTTTCAATGTTGTTTAGAATAAGTCTATTGTTTTTCCCTTCTGCTTGTTTACGAAGGAAATATTTCTTAAAATTTTGATTATGTGTTCTTACAGATAATGCAGCAAGATAAAGAAGTTTTCTAAGTTTAGCCGGACCACACATTCGTGATCTTGGCGGTTTATGCAGTGATGTTCCGCTAATCTGTTCGTAAGGACATATTCCAGAATAAGCAGCAATATGCTTGTAGTTTAGTTGTTCAGTAAATCCTTTTGTAAGAACAAGAAGATTTGCAGCTAAAAGTAATCCAACACCAGGAACAGACTTAGCAAGAGAAATGTTGTTCTTGAATGAATCGTCTTTATCAACTAAGGTTTTAATTTCCTGATCTATCTGTTTGATATGTTCTTTGAGTTTACTGATAGTTTGCTCGTATATCTGGTTAGCCAGAGGAGTTTGGTAGTATTTGTGCTTTAGAGTCTTAAGAGCATTTACATTAGCAATCATCTGAACACTAAGGTGTTCACGAGTAGTTAAAAGCACCTGTGTTTGCTCTATAATCTCATTTATAGGCTTCCAGATGGGAAGTTTATCAGAATACCTGTAAGCATATTCTGCTATGGATAGAGCATCAACAAAGTCGTTCTTTCTTGGTGAATCTTTAGTCTTGTTCTTTATCTTGTGCGGAGCTTCAATGGAAATGGTAAATCCTTTTGAAGCTAAGAAGTAAGAGATGTTTTCAGAATAAACACCTGTTGCTTCCATACAAATGATGGCATCAGATTGTTTAATGTTATTATTAGAGAGCAAAGTTAAAAACTCATTAGAGCCATCAATGTTATTTGAGAACTTTTGTGTTGAGAAAACAAGATTATCAGGACTGGTAATGCAGCTGGCAGAAAAGTCATCTGCCGAAATATCAAAGCCGATGAAATATTTTGTTGTTTGCATTGTTCTTTTTTATAAAACACCAAAGTGGTACGAGCTTACTCCATTTTAATAATCTTAAATACGGAAATATTATTTAGCTTTAACCACCAAAGAGCCGGGTCTTAATCAGACTTTAGTTTTAACTTGAGCGTGCCATAGACTTACTCGGCTCTTTGGGTATTTTATTTAATCCTTATTTTGTTATTAAATGTTTTATATTAAAATAAAATAAATTACACACTAAGTCTAATGGAGCTTGTCGAAGACTGATGGCAATACCATAGTCAATTCACACTTCGATGGCGTTGCGACTCCGTGTGGCATTAAAAATTACTTTTGAGACAGCCTCTTTTTTAATTTTTATTGTAGCTACAATAAACGATAAGAGAAAAGAAATGAAAAAAATAATTTTATCATCGATAAATGTAGTTGAGGATATAATATACTCAGTAGTTGCATTGATTTTAATAGCAAGTTCTTTTCTTTTGATATACAATGAAATACTGACATTCCCACAAGTTTTTCAAGAAGCCAACCAATTAAAAGTGCTTATAGAGATTATTTCTAAAACACTGTTGCTAGTTATGGTTCTGGAAATTTTATATACCGTGCGTATAACAATGCGAGATCACATTCTTTGTGCAGAACCATTTTTAATTGTTGGTTTGATTGCTGCTATACGAAGAATCCTAATTATAAGTGTTGAAACTGCCTATTATCAGGAAAGAATAAATACATATATGCTTGAAATAAGTGTGTTATCAATTATGATCTTAATTTTTGTTGTTTCTATTGTTCTGCTAAAAAAGTACAAGGTTTAAGTATTATATGATCTTAAATAGTAACTTTTTTATAACAACACTTATATAATGAATTTTAGCAAAGAACTTTTTAGTGAAATTAAACCAGTTAGAATAAATTTTATTCTTGTTATTTTTTTTGGATTACTCGCCGCTGTAACAACAATTCTACTCGCACTGTCTTTAAGCAAAATTATTAATGGAGTTTTTTTATCGCAGCAAACATTACAAGATGTTTCTACGTTAATAATAATTTTTATAATTCTTGCTTTCCTAAAATCAATCCTAATTTGGAGCCAGCAATTCTTTTCTACAAGCCTTGTTACATTTGTAAAAAAATCTTTTCGAAAAAAAATATTATTAAAAATTGAAGAGATTGGACTGCTAAAACTAAAATCAGAAAGAACCGGCGAACTTGTAAACACTTTATTAAATGGAGTTGATAAACTTGAAGATTATTTTTCAAAGTTTCTCCCTCAAATGTTTTTATCGATCTTTATACCAATTATAATTTTAATTTTTGTTTTTCCACTCGATTGGCTGACCGCCATTGTATTTATAGTTACTGCTCCAATTATTCCAATTTTTATGTTTCTTATCGGTTCAATTGCAGAAAAGATGAACAGGAAGCAGTGGCAAACTTTAAGCAGGATGAGTGCTTACTTTCTTGACGTTTTACAAGGATTAACTACTCTAAAAATATTTAACCGTATCAATGATACAATCAAAAAGATCGATGATATTTCTAATCAATTTAGAATTAAAACTCTCAATGTTTTAAAGATTGCATTTCTTTCTGCTTTGGTTCTCGAAGTAACTGCAACAATCAGTGTAGCTGTTGTCGCTGTTGAAATCGGGTTGAGACTTTTAAACGGCAACTTTGTTTTTTCTGATGCGCTGTTCATTTTAATTATTGCACCGGAGTTTTATTTACCGTTAAGAATTTTAGGTACAACATATCATGCCAGAATGGAAGGCATTGCAGCGTTTGAGAGAATTAATGATGTACTGAATTATAAATCATCTAAATCCAATTTTGTTAGCAATGCAAATGTTGAATGTAATTTTAATATTAAAGATTCTATTTCTTTAAATAATATTTCTTACACATATACTGATAGAGAAATAAAAGCTTTAGATAATGTTTCTTTAACTATCGAGACTAATAAAGTAACTGCAATTGTTGGAGCATCAGGCTCAGGTAAAACTACTTTAATGAATATCCTGTTAAGATTTTTCAATCCAACTGATGGTAATATTTTTATTGGAGAAACAGATTTACAATTTGTTAAAGAAGAATACTGGAGAAATAATCTTTCATGGCTTCCACAAAATCCACATCTCTTTTCAAAAACGATTCTTGAGAATTTACAAATTGCAAAACAACAAGCATCATTTGATGAGGTTTTAAATGCTGCAAAGAGTGCCCGCATCCACGAATTTATTTTAAAACTTGCAAATGGATATAACACTTTAGTTGGTGAAAATGGAGCAAAGTTAAGCGGCGGAGAAATCCAAAGAATAGCTTTAGCACGAGCTTATTTGCGTAACGCTCCCCTTCTATTTGTTGATGAGCCAACTGCAAATTTAGATCCTATTGTTGAAGATGAAATTGTAAAAGATATGCACAAACTTTTTTACGGTAAAACTGTTTTTATTATTGCACATCGTTTAAATACTATTGTTAAAGCTGATAAAATAATTGTAATGAGAGATGGAAGAATCGAAGAATTAGGTAATCACAATGAGTTATTATTAAGAAACGGTTACTATAAAAAACTACTTGATGCTCACGGTGAAATGATATGATAAAAATATTTATCAAAATTGTTTCACTTGGAAAAGAATATAAATTATGGATGCTGCTTGCAGCACTGTTAGGATTTTTTACTGTTGGAAGCGGAATTGGATTGATGATGACATCATCTTACCTGATTGCAAAAGCTGCTTTACAAACTCCAATCTATCAATTACAGGTTGCAATAGTTGGAGTAAGATTTTTTGGAATATCTCGCGGCATTTTTAGATATTTAGAAAGATATATCTCACACAACGTTACATTTAAACTACTTGTAAAATTTAGAGTCTGGTTTTTCAAATCTTTAATTCCACTTGTACCATCCAAAACAATTGATCTTTCGAGCGGGGATTTGCTTTCAAGATCTATTGAAGATATTGAAAGTATCGAACACATTTTTGTCAGAGTGATTTCGCCGCCCTTTATTTTTGTCGCAACTTCTGTATTGATGTTTGGGCTGCTTAGTATTTTCAGTTTAACTTACTCGCTGATATTTATATTTATGTTCTTTACTTCTGCAATGGGAATTCCATTACTAACTTTTTTATTAAGCAATAAAACAGGCAAAGAAATTATTTCACTTAAATCTAAGTTGAAGGAATTTTCTATTGATAACATTCAAGGTCTATCAGAATTAATATTTTATAATCAAAAGAAAATTTGATAAACGATTTTGATCTTCTGAATAATAAACTGATAAAAGCTGAAACCAGAATGAATAACATTCAATCGTTACACGAAAGTTTAACCGGTTTGATGATGAACTTAACTGTAATTGTAATGTTACTTACAGCAATTCCGGATGTTACAAATGGAATTCTTGAAGGTGTTTACTTATCCGTAATCTCAATTGGAATTATGGCGTCGTTCGAAGCGGTTGCACAAATTCCACAAGCATTTCAATATCTTGGAAAGAGCACAGAAGCGGGAAATAGATTATTTAAAATTACTGAGACGAGTAACCAACGGCTTGACCAAAATACTGTAACTGAATTTCCTTCGGATTATAATTTAAGATTAGATAATATTTCATTTTCTTATAACACCAAGACCAATGCACTTGCAAATATTTCCTTTTCAGTTAATCCCGGAGAAAAAGTTGCAATTGTTGGTGCAAGTGGTGCTGGTAAATCTACACTTGTAAACATCTTAACCAAACTATGGGATTATAATTCTGGTGATATTTTTCTTGGTAGCCTAAACTATAAAAATATTTCTGATGACAGAATTAGAAATATTATTTCTGTTGTACCGCAAAAAGTCCATTTATTTACCGGAACAATAAAAGAAAATCTTCTAGTCGCAAAACCTGATGCAACAGATGATGAACTTATGCTTGCATTATCCAAAGTTAATCTTGAAACACTTGTAAATAGTTTACCTGAAAAGTTAAATACAAATATCGGTGAGCTTGGTAAAAAATTAAGTGGTGGAGAAAGTAAGCGTTTAACAATTGCAAGAGCATTATTAAAGGATTCACAAATAATAATATTTGATGAAATAAATTCTCACGTTGATAATCTGACAGAAAAAAAAATTCTCGAAACAGTTTCAAAAATTCCAAAAGACAAATCAATTTTATTTATAACACATCGAATTGTACAAATGGAAATGTTTGATAGAATTATTGTTTTCTCAAACGGAAAGATTGTTGAAAGTGGCTTGCACCAGGAATTATTAGAACAAGACGGTTATTATAAAAAACTAATTGATTTTCAGAATCAAAAAATTACTGATACTGATTTGAGGTTAACTTTAAATTAATTTTTGAAAAGTTATAATCGTATTTATTATTATGAAGTATAAAACAATAAAATTTATTTAAGTGCTTGTGTTTTAGAAATAAAATTCTCAGGCATTTGTACTGCAACAACTCTTCCTTTAGCAGTAACCACTCCGTTTGCCGAAACTGTTATTTCGGAAATAACTTTTCTTCCTTTCTGCTCTATGATCTTACCGCGCAGTTCTAATTCTGGTCCGAGCGGAGTTGGTTTTAAATATTCAACTTGCAGTGAAGCCGTAACAAAACGAAAAGGCGGCAAAGTATCGAACTCTCTTCCTTCAGCTTTGTATGCAGCTAAAGCTCCGGTTCCTGTTCCGTGGCAATCAATTAATGATGCAATCAATCCACCATAAACATAACCGGAATTGCAGTATGATATTCTTTTGGAGTGAAGTGTGCAACAGTTTCATCACCATCCCAAAAGCTTTTTATTTGATGACCGTGTTCATTATTTCTTCCACAGCCGTAACAATAACTCAACTCATCTGGATAGTAATCTTGAATTGGTTTAGTATTCACTTAATCACCTTAATTTTAGATTCCTTTTTTTATCAATACAAATAAATGACTTGTTGTCGGTTTATTCTTAATTTCTTTTATGATTTTTAATTCAGCTTTATCAGCTAAATCTTTAAGACCACCGTTGCGGACATAATTTTTATAATTTCTGTAATGATCAATTCCGGCAGCAAACTCGACAACTTCATTCAGTGCACTCCAGAATCCATTTGGTCGTGGGACAAGATAATCGCCAATGATAATTTTATCGGCAATTTGAGATAATTCTTTTAGAAGATTGATTCTATCTTCTTCATTTACTTCGTGAATGACATAAGTCATCACTGCATAATCGAAATGAAAATTTTGAGAGATTAGAGTAGAAAAATTTGTGTGAAGAAATGAAATTCTTTCGTTTGGATTCTTGGAAAGGGTCTGATTTGCTTTATCAATATTTTTTTTAGATAAATCTATTCCAACTACTTTAGCAGATTTATCCGCAACAGTAAAAGGAAATCTACCCGTGCCGCAGCCAATATCAATTACTGTAAAGTTTGGTTCAATAATCTTTTTTATCTCGCTAAATAATCTATCCTGATTTGGAGCGATAAATTTATCGTAAAACCAGCCATCGTACCAATGATTTTTATTCTGTGTCATAAATTATCTGATAGGTTGCAGACTGTTGTTATTTTAATTGAAAAATATATCAGTGTTTCTTTCTGCTTTCTCCTTGGTTTTTCGTGTAAGAAACTGGAGTAGTTACACCGAGAACCACAGAGAAAGATCACAATTTAGTGAACAAGTTCTTGTTCGCTTAATTCTTTTTTAAGATTATTAATGTAATCAGCCGCACTGAGCGCAGCGATAGTTCCATCTGCAACAGCAGTTGTAACCTGGCGATATTTTTTATGGATTGAATCACCGGCGGCAAAACTCCACGAACATTTGTTTTCATATCTTTATCAACAACAATTTCTTTCCACTCATTTAATTCAACTATTCCTTCCAACGATTCCGTATTTGGTACGTAACCGATAAAAATAAAAGCGCCATCAATTTTTATCTCAGTAATTTCTTGTGTTGATTGATTTTGAATTTTTATTGATTCAAGTTTTTCATCACCAATAAACTCAATAATCTTTGATTCCATTATGAATTGAATTTTCTCATTTTTCTTGGCTTCATCAACATAATGCTCTAATGCCTGGAAGTTATCAAACTGATGAACAATGGTAATTTTAGATGCATATTTTGTAAGAGAAACTGCTTCTTCTAAAGCAGAATTACCCCCACCAACAACAATAATTTCTTTATCTTGAAAGAAATCACCATCACAAGTTGCACAATATGAAATACCTTTGCCTTTAAAATTATCTTCTCCAAAAGCGCCAATCATTCGTGATTTTCCGCCAGTTGAAATAATGACTGAATTTGATGTGTAAACATCTTTGTTGTTGACAGTAACTTTTTTTCTACACCATTCAACTCTAGTGATGTAATCTTTATGTTTGATTTGATAACACATCCAAACTTTTGTGCTTGTGTTTTCATTGCTCTTGCAAGTTCATATCCGCTTATATTTTCTACACCGGGATAATTTGCAATCTCGTGAGTAAGCACCATTTGTCCCCCAACAGCGCCTTCATTTAAAATCAAAGTTTTAACTTTTGCACGTGAAAGATAAATCCCAGCGGTTAATCCGGCAGCTCCTGCACCAATAACTATTACATCAAAATGATTATCCATAATTTTATCCAAGTTTACATTATAAAGATGACATCTTTTTATAAAGATGACATCTTTTAATTACAAAAGAAATTTATTTACCAAAATGTTCATCGAGAATCGCTGTAACCTGCTCTCTTGATTGAATACTGCTTGTAGCTTTAACAACTTTTCCGTTTTTATAATAAATTGTAAATGGTATGCCTTGAAAACTCCTGCACTCAGAAAGATTTCTAATTACTTTTGCATCCGGCAAATCAAATTCCATATCAACAAACTTTACGTTCTTATATTCACTTTCAAGTTCTTCCATTACTTCATAAACTGGTATGCACATTGGTCCCATTCTTCCGCAGCAAACCATTACGTTTTCATTATTCTTAATTAATTCAGAATGTTCTTTTCTGAAAGCAGATGTTTTAAATTTGTTCTTAACATTTTTATCCTTTTTGATTTTTATTTTTAATTAATCTTCAACAACGCCAAGAATATCGGACCGTTGTAATATCCTGTATTCTTTACCATTCATTTCAATTTCATCTCCACCGTATTTAGCAAACAAGACTTTATTACCCTCTTTAATTTTTTCTTTAAGGTCTTCATCAGTTCCTACTGCAATCACGGTTCCAACACGAGGTTTTTCTTTAGCAGTATCTGGTATAATTAATCCGGAAGAAGTTTTTTCTTCGGCTGGCATTGGTTCAAGTAAAACACGGTCGTCTAAAGGTTTAATTTTCATTTTAACTCCATTAATTTTTTATGTTTAACATTTGGTTGATTTTATTTCTATCGAAACCTACTATTGCTTTATTGTTTATTAAAATAACAGGCACGCCCATTTGTCCGGTTCTGCGCATCATATCTCTGGCGGCAGACTGATCACGGGAAACGTCAACATCAGTAAATCGAATATTTTTTCTCTGAAATATCTTTTGCCTGATTACAAAAACTACAGGTGGGTGTAGAGAATACAATTACTTTGGGTTGTGTCCATATTTAACTTCTTAAAATTTATTTTTGTTGCAAGTATGATGAAGAGTTAATAAAATAGATTCATAATTTATCTGTCCTATTAATCTATCTTGATTTGGTAAAATGAATGCATCATAAAACCAGCCATCGTACAGGAGATTTTTATTCCTATTCATCGTTTCAAAATCCTATAGCGTAAAATATCAACCCAATCGTTAATCCAATTACAAAGTTGAATACTTTTAGTTTGATTGAATCTTTAAGTGAATATGAAAGCATCGGCAGCATTCCATGCCCATCTTGAACAATAGAACTTGTTAACAAAACAGAAAATGGAATTAATCCTTGTGCAAAAAGAGTAACAAATATCAAATGCGGACCAGATTCCGGTATCAATCCAACTAAAGCACCAACAATCAGAAAGACAATTTTGTATTGCGAGGTAAACTGTTCGAGATGCAAATAGTGAAGACCAAACTCAACGATAGCTAAAGCACCGAATGTCCAAAGTGCAGTTTTCCACAGATGCTTTTTAATTATGTGTCCAAAAATATGTTCTTTAAGATAATGTGTAAATCCACCTTCCATAGGATGAGTAATCATCTCCTTGCAATTTTCGCAAGTAGGGATTTTATATTTCCTAACAATAAAATCTATAAGCCAACCGCTGAATATTCCGATAACAAAAAGAATGGCAAAGAGAATTAAAGCATCCTTTGGAAACATAGCAAGCATCACAAACGCCTCATCGCCTGAAACGGCTATCATAGCGCCAGCAAGTGCACCAAAGCTTATCAATCCGTGGATGTAAAGTGAAACATTTGTAAATCCGCCGATACAACCGGGCACTGTTCCAATTAACGATGCTAAAATGTACTGCCTAAACTGTTTTGCATTCTTAAAGAATAATTCAAGTTTCTCTTTGGTTAACACATTTAGTAAATCAACAGCAATCATCATTACTGCAGCAAGTAACGAAATCTGGGTTGACTCTTTTAGTATTTTTAAAATTATATCCATTAAAGTTTCTTAATTTTTATCTTTCTATTAATTAGATGTAAGAAGTTCTTGTTGGTTACTCCTAAAAAGATTTTTAGTTAGTAAACCTGGGTATAATAAATCACTCTGATTTTGAGGAAGCATTTGGCCGGAAGTTAAATTCATTAGGACACATTTTTGAGTCGCTGTAAAAGAGAGTTTTCCGTTAACAATGATTTCGGCTTTTAGTATAAAAACACCGTGCGAATAACTTTGCAATAACATTTTACCAACCGGTCTATCAAAAAGTTTTATCTGCTTTTTATATTTTATTTCGCTCGAAGTTACAACAGGGTAGAAATTTATAGCCAGCAGTTTTTCTAAAGGATATATTTTGGTAAGTAATTCTATACGCATATCTTCTAGCCAGCGTATATAAACTACGTTATTTACGTGTCCGGCAACATCAATATCATAAGTTTTAACTTCAATATTTATTTCGATACTTATGATTTTATTATAAGTCTCCATCTCTTTTAAGGTAATAATATTGCTGCTGCAATAACCGTTTTCCATAAACCCGTTTTATCTCCTTCAGCAGATTGAGTTACATTAAATGTTTTTACAATTTTTCCGGACATCTTAAATTCCTGCTCCCTTTCATTCCAATCAGATTCAGGATTAAAGTCTACACCTAATGTAGTAGCAAGCATTTGTGCAGCAAGATCCTCAGCATAGTCACCAGCATTTTTTTCTGTCACTCCGAAAGGATGATATTCAGAAAGATATCCATATTGAGTATTGTCAGCAGGGATGGCAACTCCAATTGATGCAGCAATTAATCTGTTGGGTTCGTTATTTGAGTTTCTTGCCATGACTGCAAATGTAATTTGTCCGGGCAATAATTCTTTTAGTCCTTCTTCCCTGCTTATCCGTTTGCAGGATGGCGGGAATATACTGCTGACAGCAACAAGGTTACATTTTTCAATTCCTGCGTTTCGTAATGCTAGTTCAAAAGAACTAAGGTAATCTTTATGCCTGCCAACTCCTTTTGTAAAAAATATTTTTGTTGGTACGTACAATTTTATTTCCTCCTGGAAATTCTGAAAATAGTATAATTCAAGCCGATCCAACTTGAACCGGCTGTTAAATAATAAATCATCCAATACTTGCTTTGATCATCCAGATTTGTTTTTCTAGCCAGGCAACATTGTTATCAGCATAACTTGCCGTTGGCATATCTAGCATTTCATTAGCAGTTTTAGATATAACCTTAAATTCTTTGTTCAGATATTCAAAATCTGCAAGCACTGAACTCAAAACAATTCTAACATCAAATTCATTTTTACTTTCTTCATTCAGTGAAGCATTATTAAGATAATCTTGTAACGTTGCCAACGGTTTTCCGCCAAGCTGCACAACTCTCTCTGCCGCTTCATCATATTGCTCCGCAAAGTAATCGTAATACCCTTCGGTCATTTCATGAATAGATTTAAAATTCATTCCTTTCACATTCCAGTGATAGTTATGAAGTTTTACGTATAGTACTTGAAGATTTGCAAGATTTTTGTTCAACAATTCAATGAGTTTATTAGATTTCATTTCACTTTTCCTCTTTTTGTTTTGATAAATAATTAGTTATTGCGTCTGTAACCTTTAATTTGCTACTTAAACCACTTACAATTTTAATATTCCCTCTTTTAAGTGCTTCTTCAGCCTTATCACCAACGTGACTCGTTAATAAAATATTTACTCCCTTGTTAATTAAAACTTCTGCTGCTTTGGGGCCTGCACCACCTTGTGCTTTTTCTGCAGGATTGGGAACAGCTTCCAACTTCATTGTATCCGGATCAACAATTAAAAAGAATTGGCATCGTCCAAATCTTTCATTTACCAAAGAATCGAATGAATCTCCGGATGATGTTACTGCTATTAACATTTTTAGTCCTCTCAGTTTAAAATGATTTTCTGAATATCATTCCAAATAATCTTGAATTTGTTTTTATAGGAATGATCATATTCAATTATAGATTTAGAATTTTGAATTGCTTTAATGAATTTTTTGTCAAAGGGAATTTTTGCAAGCAGAGAAATTCCTTCTGATTCTATAAATTGCTCAATAACATTGCTCATATCAGTGTTGATATCATATTTATTTACTATCACACCACTTGGAATCTTAAATATCTTTAACAGGTTTATTAATCTTTTTAAATCGTGTAAACCAGATTGTGTCGGTTCAGTTACAATCACAACAAAATCTACTCCAGATAAACTTGCATTAACAGGACAACCAATTCCGGGTGGTCCATCAATTATTATCCATTTTACATTTCCCTTAACCTGTTCATGGGCTTTCTTTTTAATTTCGCTTACAAGTTTACCGGAGTTACCTTCACCCGCTAATAATTGTGCATAATAGAATTTAGAGTGATCTTCTAACTCACACTCCGAATAAACTCCGGATTTTGATTCATAAAATGAAATTGCATCATCCGGACAAACACGAAAACAAAAACCACATCCTTCACAGCTTGTTCTGTTTACTTTAAAATTCTTTATAGCATCAAATCTGCAGACTGATTCACACATTCCACATTGCGAACATTTATTGGGATTGATTTCAGCCTTTTTCCCACCGTAGTAATCGTACTCTGAGTTGATGTAGTAATCAAAAACTAAATGCATATTAGCAGCATCAACATCGGTGTCAATTACAAGTTTATTTTCCGCAATTTCTGATAATGCAGTTGCAACAGTTGTTTTACCGGTTCCACCTTTACCGCTAAGTATTACAATTTGTTTATAGTGTTTCTCAGGCATACACTTTTTCAATCACTTCTTTTTTAATTTTTTCTAACAGATCTACCATCATTGTTTTATAATCTTTAACTGTTTCTATTGGAAGTTTTCCTTTTGAATAACTTTCAGCAATATCCATTCTAAATGGAATCTTTAACAAAAGATTCAATCTATTGTTTTGAATGTATTCATCCAGCAAAGAAAAATTTTCATCATATTTATTTATTACGATCCCATATGGAATATTTATTTGTCTCAATACATTCATTGCTAGTTTAAGATCATTAAGTCCAAACGGAGTTGATTCTGTAACGAGTACACAAAAATCTGAATCTTTAACTGCTTCCAGCATTGAACAGGAAGTCCCAGGAGGAGAATCTATGATTATCGGTCTGTCTCCTTTATAAGCATTCTTAACTTTTTTAATTAGTGGAGCCGCAGAAGCTTCACCAACTTTCAGATAAGCATCATAAAACAAAATATTATTTGAAGTTTCTCCTATTCTAATTTTCCCATTTTCTTTTCTTACTTCTGTAATTGCTTTTTGAGGACAAAAGTATGTACATGCTCCGCAGCTATGACAAAGTTCATCAATCAAATAAATTTCTGTTTTGAAATTAAGAAGAGCATTAAATTCACAAACCTCTGTACATTTATTACAAAAGTTGCACAGGTCATTATTTATTTTTGGAATAATCTTGTAAGAAGATTCTTCCAATGTAATTTTAGGTTTTAATAAAATATGACCATTAGGTTCTTCAACATCACAGTCGATATAAACACAGTTATTAATTACAGAAGCGAGTCCACATGCCACTGTAGTTTTCCCCGTTCCGCCTTTACCTGATGCAATTGAAATTACCAACTTGTCCCTCAATGATGATGATGTTCGTGTTTACAAGCTTCGTAACCACTTAGCTTTCCTTGCAAATAAAGATCGAACGCATCCTGAGATAGAAGTCCCGGAGCTGTGATAACATTTATACCATAATCAAGAAAATTGTTAACAGCTTTTTGTCCCATTCCACCGGCGATAATTGTGCTAACATTAAATTGCTTAACATATCCTGGTAATTGGCAAGCGCCGTTATGTTCACCGACTAAGGGATTAAAATATATTTCTGTTTTTATTAATGTTTTATCATCATCAAGTTCACAAACTTTAAATTTAGAACATCTTCCAAAATGTTCTGCAACAGTTTCTACTCCGTTATCGTTTTCTTCAATTGAAATGGCTATTCTTTCTTTCATACTATTTCCTAAATTTTATTCTGATGTTTAATTCTGATACCATTAGAAGAATTTCTTCTAAATCTTTTTCTATTTCTTTTTGTATAAAGCTCATTCTCACTAATCTCAATTTCCTCAAGTTTTTTTTCCTTAAATAACTTAATTGCTTCTTCAGCCGATTCTTTTATACAACGGTATACTTTTATATTTAAGGAATTCAAAAAACTTAATGGATGTAAGCCAATATTTGCTGTTATTAAAGCCTCAATATTTTTTTCGAAAAGAAATCGGGCGGATTGAATTCCGGCACCGCCCAATTCCGTTGAATAAGGATTTGGAAAAAAATCTGATGTATTCATTTCTGAGTCATAAATCAAAAAATATTTACTGATTCCAAATCCATTAGAAATTTCGGACAACAATTCAGGTTTTTCAATTGAGATAGCAACCAACATTGGGCTACTTCTTAAAAGTTTGGTTTCTTCCAAAACCTCTTCTTCTTCCTTGTCCTTGCTGCCCTTTTTGTGCTTGCCCAAATCCACCCCCACCTCGTGGTCTTCCACCACGTCCAAGTCCATAAATAACTTCTTGATTTTCGGATGATTGGTTTTGTCTATCGGCTTTTTCCGTTCCTGTGCAGCGTCCTCTTTTTCTTCCACTCAAAGGACCTTGTCCTTGTGGACCTGTTCCATCTAAATTTGGCATGATTAACTCCTTTTTTGATTAATTGATTTAATTCTTTTTGTAAAAAGTATTTCCATCGTATATAAGCTCTTTAATCTTTTTTGTTTCAATGAGTCTTTTTACTGTATTCCAATTTGAATTAGATTTTTTCAAATAATTTTCAACAGCATCTTTTCTCATTGGATGAACTGCCATAATGCTGATTAAACTATCTTCTGTTTCACTGGTTATAGAGAATTCATTCCCTTCATACTCATCCAATAATTCGGTGTTATTAAAAATAGATTTTACTATTCTATACACATTTTTTGTTTTTACTCTTTCCGGCCTGTGAATATTTGTTAATGGAGTAGGTCTTGTCGGAATTGTCAGATAAGAAATTTCTGGATCTACCTTTACAATAAAATGAGCAACCTTGATAAGTTCATCTTCATTATCATTCATTCCATTTATTAGCATTGTTTCAGTTACAAGTGTGCCATTGTAAATTTCTTTGAACTCCAAAATTCCATCTAATATTTTATTTAGATTAAGTGATAAAGCAGGATGATTAATATGTTTCCAGGTAGATTCATTTATTGCATCAATCTTAACTGAAACATAATCAGCGATTTTTAATGCTTCTTGAACTTCCTTTTTCCATATTAGAGATGAGTTTGTAAACACAGCAATCTTAATTCCAAAATCCTGAAGCAGTTGAATTGTTTCATAAAGATTTACATCAAGTGTTGGCTCACCATCTGGAACGAAAGAAAGATAATCGATTCTTTCTTTATTAGATTTTAGATTCTTCAAACGATCTTTTACTTCGGTATAAATAATCATAGGTGAGTAAAACTCTTTCTGCTCAGTTGATAAGTGAGTTGTCAATCCAACCTGGCAATAAACACAGGAATAGCTGCAAACTTTTGGAGGAATATTATTTATACCAAGGCTTCTTCCTAATCTTCTTGATGGTATTGGTCCAAATAAAATTGACATTTTTTTATCTCATTTTTTTATTCATTATGACTATTTAATATGATCCCAGATAACAAGAACAATAGCCCCGGATTTTGAAGTGAATGGTCCATGATCATTGTGAGCTGGAATAAATCTGTAAGTTCCAGAAGTAAACTGAACTCCTTCACTTTCATATTCACCTTCAAGAACTAAATGTTGTTCATTATAAACATGTGTGTGAGCATCAAGATGAAACCCTTGCGGTAGTTTTAACAATAATGTTTTGGAATCAATTTCATTTCGCAAAATTTTAATCCTGGTCCCAACAGGGTAACCCTCTGCTTTTTCCCAGCCAAATTCATCATAAATATTAAGTATGTTCGTCATAGTTCCACCTCTTATATTTATAGAATTATTTTCATCACTCAATTATTTAATAAGTCTTTTAGTTATGTATAAAAATATCTGATGTTAGTTTTCGTAAGTCAAGTTTTTTAAGTATATCACAATCGCAACTCAAGGATTGTAAAGCAAAATATTTCATAATTTCCTCAATTTCTAAATCGGAGAAATTTCCCTTTAGATACCATCTGGTGTATTTAAAATTTTTCTCGCATTTCTTATCACCTCCAAAGATTTCATACAAGTATGCCTGCAACAACGCTAACTGATGAAGTGGTATAGGTAATTCAAGTTTTAACATTTTAAAGCGCCCTTTTACATACTATTGAATTAAATAAAGAATCACACCTTTAGATCAGAAATAATTGTAAAAACAAGATCATCCGAAGTCACTATTTAACTCTAATTTTGCCGATTCTTTAAAATCCTTTCGTGCTTCTTTATAAAGTCCAAGTTGCATCTCAATACTTGCTCTGTTAAAAAAGGCCACAGAATCATTCGGATTTAGTTTGATAGCCTCTGTAAATAATTCAAGAGCATCTTTGTAATTCCTATTATCAGCTTGATTAACTCCAATAATATTATATACAAAAGAGTTGATCCCAGTGTCTGTTTTGGAGGAAGATGCATCAAAATAATTTTGGCTATTCATGTGCTGTCCTCTTAACTTAAATTTTAATTATCTCACCTATTCAAAAATCCTTATTAGCTGCAATATTCTATAAACGATTTACATACAGTCATTAGCAGAAATGTTAAGTATTTAATAAAGTATGGAATTTTTTTAATCATAAGCTAACCTTACTGCTCTATCCTTTAGAGTAGGTGTTATAAAGTCAATCCACTCATTATTATTCCAGGTTCCGATTTTTGTATGAGTTAAATAATATTTTTCCGGTATCGGATGAGTTCCAACAACTACTTTTAATCCATACTTTGTTTCAATAAATTCTTTAAAATGATTGATATATGGACAAGGCGGATAACCAACAACCATTCCTGTTGCAAAGTGGATTACTTCAGCACCATTTTTTTTCAATTCTTCCGGTGCATATTCAATATTTCCGCCGGGACAACCACCACAGGAAGTATAACCAACCAGTTCTACATCTTTATCTTTGTAAATATCAAAAGCACCTGCTCTTTCTTTTACAGATCTAAAACATTTTCCACCAGCACAACTTTTATATCTATCGCAAATGATTATGCCGATTTTTATTTTTTCATTCATACTCATATCCTATTTGGTTTCGGCAAGTTTAAAATATTTTTTATTTGCGAAGATTGATTTCTCAATCAATTTATTGTTTAATAATCCTTGTAAATAACCAATCTTATCATTGGCTCTGGCGAAAGAGGTTACAGCTTCTTCATTAACAGGATGTAATTCCAGTAAACCTAAAAGCTCATTTTCAAAATCATCGGTTGTAAAAATTCTTCCTTCTCCGGGCAGCATAACGTTAGTGAGTTTGGAATATTCTTTTGAATTATCTGGGATAAGTCTTTCAGTGTTTCAGTATCCGGACTTACAGCATAATTCTCAGCCGGTGGATAGATAGGCGTCATAAAATAAGAAGCATTGCGGTTGATGGTACTTAAAAAATTACCAAGTTGTTTAATCTCACTTTCATTATCGTTAAAGTTTTTAATAAGCATCGTTTCGGTTGTTAATGTACCTCTAAATTTTTTAGAGAATTGTTTTATTCCATTTAAGATCATATCATATTTTAATCTTTCGTGCGGGCGATTTATTTTTAACCACGTTTCTTCATTAATCGTATCAATCTTAAGCGATACATAATCAGCGAACATTAAATTTTCTTGAATGTTTTCATTCCATAAAAGAGCAGAATTTGTAAAGACTGCGATTTTATAATCAAACTCTCTTAACAGTTGGATTTCTTGTGACAAACTTATATCCATTGCAGGGTCCCCACTGCCGGCAAACAAAATGTAATCAATTTGTTTCCCCATTTTTGTAATTTCATCAATTTTATTTTTTACGGATACAAAAAGTTCGTAGGGAGAGAGACAATTATTTGTGCAGATAGAACAACAAGAAGTTTTTCCACTCTGGCAATAAATACAATTATATGAGCAAACTCCCGGCTTAACATTATTAATTCCCAGTACCAACCCAAGTCTTCTTGAACGTACAGGTCCATAAACTACTTTGCATTTTAATGATCTATCTTTTAGAATGCTTGTTTCAAGCTTTCTGCAAAGTAATTCGATTTTATTTTTTATCCAGGAATTTTTTTTATTTTTCATTTTGTACCTCTTTATTATAAAATATGATTACTACTTGTGTACCATAATAAAGATGCTTTTTTTGCAAAATATCCAGATTAGATTGAGATTTTTTTTGCATAATTGCATTGATTATTGCAATGTGTTGCATTACTGCATTTTATGGATTATTATTGCAATAAGTTTTAAGGATTGTAATATGTCAGATGTACAACAAATAGTTGATAAGAATAAAGAGACATTGATTATTCCCGATGGAATCATTGTAATTGGTAAAGATAAAAATATTATTGTTTTTAATGAGGCAGCTTCCCGCATATCCGGTTACTCTGAAGAAGACGCAGTAACGAATAATTTTGAATTTCTTTTTAAGAAAAATTTTGATGACAGAAAATATATTATTGAGTCGTTGGAGGATAATTTATCTTTTAATAATCTTTCATTTAACATTACCGATAGCAAAGGCAATGTTAAAAATGTACTTGCTTCAATCACTCCAATTAAAAGAGATGAAAACGTTTTAAGTGTCGTTTTTGTTTTTAGAGATACAAAAGAGATGCTTTCATTAGCAGAAGAAATTCAAGAAAAAACTTCTGAGCTGATTGATCAAAAAAATAAATTAGATGCAATTTTTAACAGCAACATTGAAGGCACTTTTACAATTGATAATGATTGGAATGTTACATCGTTTAATACATCCGCAGAAAAGATAACCGGTTACAAAAAATCTGAGGCAATCGGCAAAAAATGCTGGGACATTTTCAATTCATCAATCTGCCGTAATGGATGCCATATGGAACAAACACTGCTGAAAGGTAAAGCAATGTTGGGCAATGAATTGGAAATTATTCATAGAAGCGGAAAGAAAGTTCCTATCAGAGTTAACTCAAATATTTTAATGAATAATAAGAATGAAAAAATTGGTGCGATTGAAACTTTTCTGGATATATCTGAACTAAAAAATTTATCCGCACACTTAAATGATTTTTTTAAGTATGAAAATATTGTCGGAAGAAATAAAGAGATTAAACAAATTATTTCAGTGCTCGAAAGTGTTTCTCAAACAGATACTACGGTTTTAATTACTGGTGAAAGCGGTACGGGAAAAGAATTAGCTGCACGTGCAATACATCTAAATAGTTCAAGAAAAACAGGACCTTTCATAGCAGTCAATTGCAGTGCATTTGTCGAATCACTTATTGAGAGCGAATTATTTGGACACGAGAAAGGTTCATTTACAGGGGCAATAAAAACTAAGATTGGAAAGTTTGAACTTGCACAAGGCGGAACTTTATTTCTTGATGAAATCGGAGATCTGTCAATTGCAGTTCAGACAAAACTTTTAAGAGTTTTAGAAACGCGAGAATTTGAAAGAGTCGGCGGGAACAAAACTATAAAAATGGATGCAAGAATAATTGCAGCAACAAATAAAAATCTTTTGGATGAAATTGCTGCAGGAAGATTTCGTGAAGATTTATTTTACAGAATAAATGTAATCAACATTCACCTTCCCCCTTTGCGTGAAAGAATGGATGATCTACCTTTAATAATAAATCATTTCATTGAATCTTTTAATAAAAAGTTTAATAAAAATATAAAACAATTTTCTTCGTCAGCTTTTGATATTTTGATGGAATATAATTGGCCAGGTAATATCAGAGAATTGGAAAATGTAATTGAGCATTGTTTTGTTCTTTGCAGTGGTGACATAATTCAAGTTGAGTGCCTGCCTAAAAGATTGCGTGAACAAAAACCTAAAAAGTCAAATTCACAAGATCAGAACCCGAAAAAAGGATTTAAAGATGCCGAAAGAGAATTGATTATTTCTGTTTTAGAAAAGAACAATCACAACCGAACAAAAGCCGCAAAAGAGTTAAACATTAATCCTTCAACACTCTGGAGGAAGATTAAAAAACTTGGAATAGAATTTTAGATCTAATAAAAAAAGCCGGCTTAAAACCGGCTTTTAATTTTAACACCCGCCAACTACACGCTTTTGCGTTTTCTTCACAGGTCCGGCAGATTTATTATTTTGAATTAAAACCGGAATTACCGAAACCGCTTTTGTTCTAAAACGATTCTGATAAACTTCATCAATGTTTTTAGGATTTTCAATCGGTTTAAAATTTAATATTTTATCATTAAAAGCATTCAATCCGCCCTGTAAAATTTTAATGTGTTTATATCCAAGTTCCGTAGCGATGATTGCAATTTTTCTTTCGGTCAGTTCATCATTAGCTATAAAGACATTTATTTTATGACGCACTGAAAGTACTTTGTTCGGTTCTTTTTCAAATAAATTATCAAGCGTAAATGATGTTGATTTTGGCAGATTCATTTTTGTGTATTCTTTTTCATTTCTAAAATCAATCACCTGTAATTTTGTATCCTGCTCATCCATTAATTGATATGCAAATTCATCAACAGTCATAACGTCCATTTTATAAGATTGAACAAACTCTTTATTCTCAACAAGCTGAGTAAGTGAAGCCTTTCTTTCAGGGAAAATGAAAGCTGAAAGTGCCATCACAATTCCAACTGCAGCGATACTTATATAATATGGTGTAAATCTAAAAACAGGCTTTACCTCTTTGTTAATTTTATTCTCAACTATTGAAGCAAACCAAAAAGCTGCAAGTGCAAACACTACCATAATAAATGCAAAAACATTTTGTGACATATTTAGAGTTTCAAAAAAACGCGGGCTCCCCAGGTTTGATGTTTTATATAATCCTTCAAATAATGGATAACCTTCTGCAAAAACTAATACACCAACAAAAGCACCTCCAATAAAAATCATAGCATCAATCTTACCAATGGCTGCGGCACAAACACTTGTACCGGGACAAAATCCGCCAACCACAAATCCTAATCCCATTATCAATCCACCGATTATACCTGACCATAGAAATGTGGGATTAACATAAACAAGATTTATATCAACCAACCCAAAATGCTCAAGCCCCATTACACCAATCATTGCAACAATGCCGGCTGTAAAGAAAACGCGAAGCACTGTAAAATCGTATCCGTAAAATAATCCAACTAATTTTTTTGAAGTGGAAAATCCTGCCTGCTCTAAAATTATTCCAAATAAAATTCCAATAATAAGTGCAACTATAAAATTTAAATTATTACTAATAAGATCTGGAACTAAAGGTCCCATAAAATCATCTCCTTCTTATATCCAAAATTTTCTAAAAAAATATGCAAACATATATGCCCCGGCAAAGATTGCAAACATTGTAATTATTCCTCCGGTTGACATAACAGCCATACCACTAAGTGCTGCGCCGCTTGTACATCCGCGACCAAGTTGAGAGCCTACTCCCCATAATAATCCGCCGATTAAGGCACCAGCAACTCTAATTTGTGTTGTCGAGCGTGGTCCTTTTTCCAATTTAAAATCTAAACGATTGGAAATTAATCCTGATAAAAAAGCTCCGATTAAAACACCTGTAACTTCAAACACAAGCCAGCTCATAAGTGGGCTTGAACCGGGATGTTCTTTACTATATTCCTGGTAAAATCTTGTATTCTCTGTATGCGATGGCGCAATAGTTTCTACAGCAGTAACAGCGTAACTTTTGATAGCACCACTTGCGCCTAAACCTCTGCCCGTAATATAAATTGTTGCTATCAATAACAAGCCGAGTAAAACTCCAGCTAAGTAAGGATTCATATATTTTGTTTCTTCCATAAAAACCTCTAATCAATTTTTGTGTTATTAATTTTGATGTTTCAATTTTTTCACCATCATTTTTTTTATGTTCATCTTCAAGTTCTTCAAAACCAGTAAGCATTGCTTTAAGATTTGAAGTTACACTCTCCCCTGTCGTAATCAAATAAAGGTGTGTAATTATAAAAATAATTAATAAAATTGCTGCGATAGTGTGAATGATGGCAACTACTTCTAAAGTTTGAATATTAATTGATTCAATTCCGTGTCGCGATGGATAACGATAAAACATGTAAAGTAAACCAGTGGTTACACTAACGGGAATCACTAATATTTTTAATCCAAAGTAAGTCAGTTTTTGCAGTGGATTTAATTTACTTAGCACTGTTTTCTTTGTTGGATGAGGAGTGTTTCGGAAAATTCCGAAGATATAATAATCTAATTGAGCTTTAATATTTTGAAGTGTTGGTACATATTGTTTCCACTCCCCTGTTGTTAAATGCCAGAAGATTGCAAACACTATCAAAATAATTAACATATATGCTGCAACGTTATGATATCGCACCGCCTCTCTGAATCCAAAAAAATTATAAGTGCCGTGGATTTCAAATCCTGTAAATGCAAGAAAGAAAATTAATATCGCCTGCATCCAATGCCAGAATCTTTCAAAACTTTTATAAATATAAACTTGTTTCTTGCTCATTGTTTTCCTCGTGCATTTAATTTTCTATTGTAAGTAAATCTTATAAAACCGTGAATAAAAATTCCAATGATTGTTAGAATGATTAACCATTTACCGGAAGTATCTACAAGTGAAGAATAATCTCTGCCTGGCATATAAAAATCCGTAAGTTTTGCAAGACGGCTATCTTGTCTTGTATGACAACTGTTGCACTGCAATGTATTTTCAGTCGAAGCAACCATATGATTAACAGGCCAGTACATTTCAGTTTTCAAGAAAGAAATTTTTCCGCTGAATGGAAGATTTGCTTCTTTCATTCCAACCTCTGCTGCTGTTTGCCAATCAAAATCTTTCCAGAATGCACCCTCACCTTTTTCATCAGCAAAAAGTTTTGGCTGGATAAGAATTTTGTTAATCGGATCATAAGGTTGTTTTGCAATATGTATTTTTACTGGAACTATTTTCGATTCATCATCACCATAAGAACCATGAAGTCGATTTAATACAAGTGGTTTTGTGGTATCCTGTATTTTATCACCTTCAAGATAATGCGAAGCAGTGCCGTTAAACCAGATATAATCCGGTGTAACATTTTTTTCCCAAACAAAACTTCCTTTTATAGACATATAAGCGTGATTACCCATACTATCTTCTTCAACATAAGGTTCACCATTTTTTAGCTTGCCCGCTGTTGACCAATCCCAATACATTTTAGTTGCATTGCCTTTTGCGTAAGTTGGAATATGACAGGTTTGGCAGGCAACTTTTAACGTATGTTCATTTAGAATATTATCTTCGTGCGGTGTTGCGGAATGACATTGCTCGCAATTGTTACGATTATGATTCATAGATGAAAGAGAATAAACTTTGCCCGCAATATTATGCTGTTCAGTGGTGTGACAATCAACGCATTGCAGGTTCACTCCATCTGATGCCATGTGAATGTCAATCTCTTTTGTAGGTTCGAACTGCGACATTTCAAGATCACCATGTTTAACATTGTTGCCGCCCCCGCCATAAAAATGACAAACTCCGCAATTAGTTCGTTTTGGTTTTCCAACACTTTGTGCAATCTTATTAAAATCGAGTGTCATCACGGGTGCGCCGCCCTTTTCATTTGCTTTGGCATAAGTTTCAGAATTATCATGACAAACAAGACAATCTATATTTGTTGAATCAGTGAACACAGCCCGTTTGGAATCCATACCGAAACCAATATGACATTTTGCACAACTTTCTTCGTTACCCTGCGTGCCAATGCAGAAATTATTTATTGCATTACCTTTGCCAAGATAAATTATGCCTCGTCCTTGCACATATTCTTCACGTTCCCAGTTCCAGTGATTAGAGTTCATCACTTGATGAGCAGTCATATTATGGCAAGACTCGCAGGCTTTTGTAACCTGCTGAGGTGAAGTAAAATTCTGTTGAAGTGAAGCAAACTTACTATGGTCAACATCTGGTTTATGTTTTTGAGTATATTTTTCTTTCAGTTTCATTAAAGTTGTTGGCTCAAAATCTTTTTGAGATAAAGTACCAACTGCAATAACTATCAATAAACTGATAAATGCGAGAATTAGAACTATCTTTTTCATTTTAACAACTTGATTGTTTAATAAGTTTTTGTTTTAGGCTATAAAATTATTTTTGATTCACCCATTTTTTGAAAACATCAACAAGAATTTCCAGAGAAGATAGAATTTTTCCCATTTCTTCCTCTTTAACATTTTGGAGAATCCTATTATGAAGTTCGTGATAATTTTGCTGAAGATTTGAAATTAGCGGGGCTGCTTTTGGCAAAAGGTTAACGACTATTACTCTTTTATCTTTCAGGTCTAAAGTTCGTGAAATTAACTTTTTCCCTTCCAAACTAGTTAAAATATGCGTTATTCTGCCCGGAGTAAGTTTAAGCACATCACGCAGTTCTTTAATTGTATACACAGGTTTTATTGCAAATAGTTTAAGAAATCTAACCTCTGTTGGAGATAAATTAAAGCTTGAAGCAAAATATTCTTCTTTGATGTTGCAATTTCGAGTTAATTCGCAGATTAACTCAGCTACAGGTTCTATGTTATTTGTCATAATTACAAATCTTTAATTATTTTATACCCTAAAGTAATATTGATCTGATAATTTTCAAAATTATTTTTTGTTTATTTTAATCATTTCCTAAAAAAAAAGAAACAGAAAGTCTTAAAAATCACCATACGAATTAATTTCTAAAAGTAATTGATTAATAAATCCCTATTTTATTACCAAATGGAAATCGAAATATTTTTTTATTTCTTGGTATATTTGTCAAAGCAAAATCAAATTGTTTGTTATAAAAATTAAAAAATGCTTCACGAAGAATTAAACGATAGAGAAAAAACTATTCTACGCTCAATCATCCAGCAGTTTATTTTAACTGCTTCACCGGTTGGATCGCGGAATATTACTAAAAAATTTAATGTCGGTGTTTCACCCGCAACGGTCAGGAATATTATGTCTGATCTGGAAGATACTGGATTCATTGATCATCCGCATACTTCTGCAGGTCGAGTTCCGACTGATAAAGGTTATAGATATTATGTAGATACTTTGATGGAGATTCAGAAACTAAAGAATACTGACAAAGGAATTATTGACAAAAAGTTTGGATCAAAACATTTTAGAGACTGATGAAATACTTAAAATTGCTTCAAGGTTATTAAGCAGTATTACAAATCAAATTGCCTGTGTTACTTATCCTACATTAGACAAAGGTATTTTAGAAAAAATTCAATTGGTAAGTTTAACCTCAACGCGCTTGCTTGTTGTTGTTAGCATTAAATCCGGTTTAGTAAAAACTATTACGTTAGAATTTAACAGCGAAATTGGGAATATTAAACTACAAAAAGTTGAAAACCTGCTAAATGAAAGGCTGAATGGACTAACATTTCAGGAAATTCGTAAAACGGTTAAAGAAAGATTCGTTGATGTTGGAGAAAATGAAAAACCCGTAATCAGACTTTTTATTGATTCGGTAGATAAGATTTTTAAAGACCACCATAAAGAAGATAAGCTGGTAATTTCCGGTGCAACAAATGTTATCCATCAACCGGAATTTGAAGATCCGGAAAAATTTCAGAGTATAATTGAGCTTATTGAAAACAAAGATATTATTATCCATATAATGGATAAACAAAAACTTGATTCGGTAGATAATATTGTAATATCAATCGGCAGTGAAAATGAAGTTGAAAAATTTAACGAGTACAGCTTTATTACTAAAGAATATAAGTTTGGAGAAACTTCCGGCACGCTTGGAATTATTGGTCCAAAACGAATGGAGTATTCAAGAATTATTGCAATCATTGATTACTTATCAAAAATTTTATCGAATGCTTTAACACAAACACCATAAACTATTAAACCGGCTTGCTAATGGCTGGAGGCTGAAGGAATAAAAATCAAATATTTTAATACAAAAACAATACAAACTTAATTACCAAATTTTATATTGGAGAAAATTATTAATGGATGATCAATTAAACGATACAGAAAATAAATCTAAAAATGAAAATGAAATTCCTCCGGAAGAAAAAAAAACTGCTGACACTCTTAACGAATTGAATGTTAAAATATCTCAATTAGAAAATGAGAAAGATGAATTGAAAGATTCGTTGTTAAGAAAAGTGGCAGAGTTTGAAAATTATAAACGAAGATCCGAAAATGAACAGTTAAATCTTATTAAATATGCCGCTGAAAGTTTTATACAAAAAATTCTTACCGTCGTTGACGACCTTGAAAGAACATTAGTCCATTTGGAAGAATCAGAAAATTCAAAATCAATAGCGGAAGGAATTAAATTAGTTTACGAAAAATTCATTCGCATTCTGAAAGAACAAGGAGTTACTCCGATAGAAGCAATTGGAAAACCGTTTAATGTTGACTTTCACGAGGCTATATTGCAGCGGAAAGATAGTTCAGTCGAACCTCACACCGTGCTTGATGAAATCCAGAAAGGATATCTTTATAAAGATAGAGTTATCAGGCACGCTCAAGTTATTGTCAGTGAAGATTCCGAATTACAATCCGCCGAACAGGGTTCTGATAATGCTGCAGAGAACATTTCATAATTTTTTAAAATATTAATTAAATGACAAAAAGAGATTACTACGAGATTCTTGGTGTAAGCAAGAGTGCAACTAAAGAGGAATTAAAAAAAGCCTACCGAAAACTAGCGCTTCAATATCACCCGGATAGAAATCCTGACAACAAAGAAGCAGAGGAAAAGTTTAAAGAAGCTGCTGAAGCTTACGAAGTATTAAACGATGATGATAAGAAAGCTCGCTACGACCGATTTGGACACGATGGACTGCGTAATTCCGGTTTTAGTTCCGAAGGATTTTCAAATGTAAATGATATTTTTTCACACTTCTCGGATATCTTCAGTGGTTCTTCAATCTTTGACGACTTCTTCAATTCTGGGTCTTCGCGTGGAAGGTCTAGACGAAGAACCGGCGGGACCCCCGGTTCTGATCTGCGCGTAAATCTAAAGCTTACTCTTGAAGAAATAGCAACCGGTGTTTCCAAAAAAATTAAATTAAAAAAATATATCACTTGTGATCAATGCAGCGGAACAGGTGCTCATTCAGGGACTTCAACAAAAACCTGTAATGTTTGTCAGGGTAGTGGTGAAGTTAAAACTATTTCCCGGTCTGTCTTTGGACAGTTTGTTAATATTTCAACTTGTTCGAATTGTAACGGTGAAGGAACTGTGGTTGATCAGCCCTGCAAAAAATGTATGGGCGATGGAAGACACTTAGAAGAAGTCACAGTTAAAATTGATGTGCCTGCGGGAGTACACGAGGGAAGCTATATGACGCTTCGCGGTGAAGGCAATGCAGGCAAACGCAGCGGCAGTCCCGGTGATATCGTAGTTGTATTTCAGGAAATAAAACATGAATACTTTATTCGAGAAAATGACGACATCATTTACGAATTATTCATAAGTTTTCCCGAAGCGGTACTCGGCACTGAGGTTGACGTTCCAACTCTTTCAGGAAAGGCAAGACTAAAAATAGACGCCGGTACTCCTGCCGGAAAATTTCTAAGAATGCGAGAGAAAGGGATCAAACATTTAAATCACTCTGGCTCCGGAGATCAAATTGTAAAAGTAAATATTCACGTACCAAAAAAATTAAACTCAAAAGAAAAAGAATTATTGAAGGAATTGCTTGATCAACCAAGTTTTAAAAGTTTAACTTCTGACGAAGAAAAGAGTTTTTTCAAAAGGTTCGGTTTGTAACCTTTATTTAATTAAAATTGGAATGCTGACTAAAATTTCTCGTAAAATCGGTTTTACTCCAACTGAAATAAGAGTGATTTTATTTTTAGTGATTGTCCTTTTGCTTGGATTAGGTCTTAAATATTTTTTAGCTGTTGACCATAAAGCGAGAATTTTATCTACTGACTATTCAATTCAGGACAGTCTTTTCTTCTTTTCAGATAATTCTGATTCGAATATTTCAAAATTATCTAATAAAGTTGTTGATTCTAAATTGGAAGTTTTGGATTTTAACAACCGAGATTTTCAAGAAAAGAAATCTTCTAATATTATTGGTGAAAAAAGTATCAACTTAAACAATGCAAGTATAAGTGATTTAACTTCACTTCCCGGAATTGGAGAAAAAACAGCCGTGGCAATATTAGAGTATAAAAAGAATATTGGTAAATTTAGGAACCTAAACGAACTGATGAATGTAAAAGGCATCGGAGTTTCAAAGTTCAATAAAATTAAAAAATACATTTACATTGATGATAAATAAAAATTAACCTTTCGGAGGAAAAATGTCTTTCAGCGGTAATAAAGATTCGAAATATTTGCACATTGGTTTATACGCAGTAATTGTCGTATTAATTCTTCTTTTGATAAAAGTCGCTATCATTGATCCAAATAATTTGGTTGAATCAGAAAAATATTTCAAGACGGAAACCAGATTGAGAATGATAAATATTAAAGAAGCAGAATTATTATATCAGAAAAAATTTAACCGATTCACAGACAATCTTGATGAACTAATCAATTTCGTCAAAACTGATCCGATAGTGCAGAAAGTAATTACTGGTGTTGATTCGATTTCTAAAAGACCATCCAATCCATTTAAAAATTTGACCAACGGCGTTTTTGTTGCAGATAGCCTACTCCATTCTCCAAAATCATTTAAAAGATTTATAGTTACGATTGATACATCCGCCTCCATTGATACTGTGGTAAATCAATTTGGTAAAGTTAAACGGATTGATTCGACAGTTGTTGTCGGATCAAGATACTTTATCGAGGATCCCGACGGTTACGGCACTTTAGGAAGTTTAACTGACGAAGCATTAAAGAATACTGCTTCCTGGGAGTAATTTATTTTTAGATGTATGGAATTGAAAACCAAACTGGATTTAAGATTACCGGCTCGCAGCTTCAAAAAGTCGAACTGCTTGTTCAAAATAATTTCGCAGTAATTGATCAAATTGATGAGGCGTACTTCAGCGAAACTTTAGATTTTACACTTGGTAAAGAAACAAAGATAAGCGCCCTTTTGCAGGGCGCTTTTAATGAACTCCAAGTCAGGAACACAATACAAAGTGCTGTCGTTTCATTTAGTCTTCCTTACAATCTTTTTCTTTCTGCACTGTTACCATACGATAATTCTTTACTTTCTCAGGATATAATGTGGGAGTTAAGGTGGGAGTTATCAATTCTGTTTCCCACATATCAAATTGATGATTACGTTATTCAATATTTTGAAATACCCAAAAACCAGTATTTAAATAGTAATTTACTTTTCGTTGCTGCTATCCCGCGGAAATTTCTACATATACTTCACAATTTCTGTTCAAGAAATAAATTGAAACTGAAATTCGTTGATTATTCCCATCTTGCATCTGATAGAGCACTTGGTTTAAACTATGCAAACTTTTCAAGTGGATTAACTCTTAGTGTTTATTATGGTAACCGGGTTTTGTCACTTATTTTTTATCTTGATGGAAAACCATTCTATTTCAAAATAAAAAAAGAGATTGATGCTTCAGAAATTGTAAAAAATATTTTAAAAGAAATCGAACCATCGGCGATGCTTAATTTCCATCCGCTTGATTTTGAATCTGCATTTATTTCAGGCGATGATATTACTGAAGCTGCTTGTAAAGCAATCAGTCAAAAAATTAATATTAACCTGACCTATTTTAATCCATTTCAAAAACTACAAACCTCCCCGCTTGTTTCGGAAAATAATCTATTCAAAGAAAAATTTAATTCATTCTCTCCTGCTGTTGGTATTGCGCTTCGTTTAGCTTAGTAAAAAATTACTTATGCGATTAAGAATAATTTCAGGTGAATTAAAAGGAAGATTAATTAATGTCCCTCAATCAAAAGAAATTCGACCAACGACAGACCGTGTGCGCGAAACTCTTTTCAATATTTTAAATAACAAAATTGATTTTGAGGGAATAAAAGTACTCGATCTTTATTCGGGTTCAGGTTCTCTCGGAATTGAATGTATCAGTCGTGGCGCCGGCGAAGTGCATTTTGTTGAGAGAGATTTATTTATTTATAAGAATCTTCTTCAAAACATTTCAAATCTTAAAATTGATGAGCGCTGCAAAGCTTTCAATAATGAGGCTTCTCGCTTTTCACAAAATGCATCACATTTCACTTACGATCTAATCATTGCCGACCCTCCTTTCTTCAAGGATGATATTTATAAAGTCGTTGTAAATCTCAAAGTTAATAGATACTTTTCAGACGAAGGATTTATAATCATTGAAAGATCAATCCAAACAAAATCCCTCGACACAGAAAATTTTTTAACTGAACCATTTAAGATTATCGGAGATGCTTGTCTTTACGAAATAAAATATTAATCCTTTCATTATTAACGTTTTTATATCCTTTATTTATCTACCCGCAGTCTGAAAATTTAATTCGCGAAATAAACGGAATTACTGTTAATGATTTAACTCAGAGCCTTGATAATGTATTTTCTGGCGGTCATAATAATATTGAACATCAATTAATTGATATTGACGGCGATAATGATTTGGATTTGTTCTTTCTCGACAGCGATGGCTACTATGGCTTTTACGAAAATACTGGAAGTGCATTCGACCCAAATTTTGTTCTTGAAGAAAAAATATTTAACGGAATTGAATTTAAAAACTGGTTCTACTTTGTTGATATTGATGATGATAACGATTACGATTTATTCACCGGCGGCGAAGCTGATTACATTAAACTGATTTTGAATACCGGAACAATTCTTTCTCCTGAATTTACTACGCTGGAGGATACGTTACTCAGCGCGGATAATTCTCCAATACAAAGTGAGTTCGGCAGTAATCCACTTTTTTATGATGTTGATTCTGATGGAGATTTCGATTTTATCTCCGGTAACTCTGCCGGCACTGTAACTTTTTATGAAAATATTGGAACGGTTAATAATTATAGTTTCAAGTTTGTCACAAATCTGTGGCAGGATTTAATTATCATTTCTACCCTCACCTCGTTTGAAAAACACGGCGCAAGTTCTCTTGAGTTTGCCGACATTGATAATGATTCTGATCCGGATCTTTTTTGGGGAGACTTTTTTAGTAAAAGCATCTATTTCATACAGAATGATGGAACTGCAACGATTCCTGATATGTCTGTTCTCTACAATATCTATCCTCAAAATGCAGACAGCATAAAAACCAATGGATTCAACATGCCGCGGCTTGCTGATATTGACGGAGATAGCGACCTTGATTTGTTTGTCTCGGTTTTATTCGACCCAACGGTTCCACAAGGATTAATATATTATGAAAACCAGGGAACAATTTCCACAGATGATTTTCATTTCGTTACAAAAGATCTTTTAAAAACGCTTGATGTTAAAACCAACAGCGTTCCATTTTTTGTGGATATTGATGACGATTCCGATCAGGATTTATTCATTGGCTCGCTTGATAATCCTTTTGGAAAATTATTTTATTTCGAAAATACCGGAACTGAATTACAGCCTGAATTTACTTTAAGAGATTCTTCTTTGATTGATCAGGATTATTCTATTTCTCTTTATCCTGCATTTGGTGATTTAGATAACGACAATGATTACGATTTACTTATTGGAAATTTTGACGGCAAGATTTCTTTTTATGAAAATATTGGAAACGGAAATTCCGCAAATTTTTTATTTCGTGAATTGATAACGAATAGTTCCGGAAGTACAATTGACATCGGCACATTTGCACGACCCTTGCTGCTTGATGTTGATTCTGATAATGACCTCGATCTAATTTGCGGAAAATTCAGTGGAAGATTTTCCTACTTCCGAAATATTGGCACTCCCCTTTCGTATAGTTTTGAGGAAGACACAAGTTACTTCAGTATAATTGATATTGGTGATAACAGCAACCCATTTCTGATTGATTATGATAACGATGGAGATTATGATTTATTTTCCGGCGATCATAATGGATTTATAAATCACTTCCGAAATGATGGAAACAATATTGATCCTATTTGGATATCAGAATCAAATAATTTTTTAGATACCGATTTAGGTATTGATGTCGCTCCTTTTTTTATTGACATTGATAATGATTCTGATATTGATTTATTTGTCGGCAATGCTAAAGGCGGATTATTTTTTTATCGAAACAGTTTAATTACAAATATTGAAGCCGGGCATTTACCCGAAGTTTATAAATTGAATATTGAGGCTTATCCGAATCCATTTAACCCTGAAATAAATTTTATTTTAAATGGAATTTCTAATCAGGATAAATTAAATGTTTCTATATTTAACATACTCGGTGAAAAATTATAGAATTGTATAATGCTTCACCATCAAAAAATAATTTGAATCTTAAATGGAATGCCGGTAATTTTTCTTCAGGCATTTATTTAGTTCGTGTTTCCTCTTCGACTCAAAGCGAAATTAAAAAAATAATATTATCTAAATAAAGGAATCGTAATGAAAAAAGTTACTTTGGTACTTTTGGTGTTTATTGTCATGTCGGTTATTTCGTATGCACAAATTGTTGATGTTAATTTGATTAGCCATCTCGATCAATACACAACAAAAGATTACAGCGATATCTGGGGTTACGTAGACGATAACGGAATTGAATATGCAATTATGGGTGTTGAACATGGCACCACTATCGTTAGCTTGCAGGATCCTCAAAATCCGGTTGAAGTTGCTTTTATCACCGGACCGAACTCAATCTGGCGTGACATAAAAACCCACAGCCATTATGCATATATTGTTACTGAGGGGACGAGTACAGGTAAAGGATTACAGATAGTTGATCTTTCTCAACTACCTGCAAGTGCTACACTTGTAAATACAGTGAGCGCTTATTTTGACAGAGCACACAATATTTATATTGATAATGGTTATGCTTATGTAATCGGAACAAACTTTGGCGGGCTTCATATTCTTGATTTATCAAATCCTACAAACCCTGTTCAAACTGCTTACTACTCCGGCAGCAGTTATATTCACGATATTTATGTTTGGAATGATACTGCAGTGGCAGCGGCGGCTGATTCTTATGACCTGCTTGATCTTACTAATAAAACTGCCCCCTTCAAAATTTCTGAAACAGGCTCTGCCACACCAAATGGTATTTATGCACACAGCGGCTGGATGACTGAAGACAAAAGATATTTTATTGCTTGTGAAGAATTTGACCAACGCGATATCATGGTTTGGGATATTCAGGATAGAACAAGCTGGGAGCTTACAGTTCCGATGTGGCAAATGACTGGAACAACTCCTGTTCACAATTTATTTATCAAAGGAAATTACGCTTACATTTCTTATTACAAACAGGGACTTGTAGTACTTGATATCACCGATCCAACAAATCCATTTATGGCCGGGTGGTACGATACCTATACACCAACAACCGGAACTTACAACGGAGCATGGGGGTGCTATCCATATTTACCTTCAGGAAATATTTTAATCTCGGATATTAATTCCGGTTTGTGGGTTCTTGATTTTTTACTTGATCCTACTACACCAGTCGAACTAACTTCATTTACTTATTCATTAAACGACTACAAAATTAATCTTGAATGGGTCACAGCTTCCGAGATAAATAACAGCGGCTACGATGTACAAAGATCAACCGACAAAATAAACTGGCAGAAGATAGGTTTTGTTCCCGGCAAAGGAACTACAACGGAAAAGTCATCTTATACATATACAGACTTCTCTCCTCTGGCGGGGAAATCATTTTATAGACTAGCTCAGATTGATTTTGACGGAACAATAAATATTGAAAAAGAAATCGAAGTTGATTTTCTTTCACTGCCAAAATTTGAGCTTGCTCAAAACTATCCTAACCCGTTTAATCCTTCAACTAAAATAAGCTTTACAATTCCTGATCAACAAAATGTTACTTTGAAAGTTTTTAATTCTCTCGGTGAACAAATTTCAACTTTAGTAAATGAAATAAAACCAGCGGGAGTTTATACTGTCAACTTTGATGCTTCCGCACTTCCATCCGGATTGTATGTTACACAGCTTCAAACAGGGAATGATATTCAGACAATTAAAATGAGTTTAGTAAAATAATTTTTTAAATAGAATGACGATGAAAAAATTTATTCTTCTTACCGCTGTTTTCTTTTCAGTAATTGTTAGTGCGCAAGTTAATGTTGAATTACTAAGCCACTTCAATCCATATCCAAGCTCAGGATATAATGACATATGGGGCTACGTTGATCCAAATGGAAATGAGTATGCGCTGCTTGGAGTTGGAACCGGCACCTCAATTATTAATGTAACCGATCCCTCAAATCCTGTGCAATCTGCATTTATTCCAGGACCTCAATCAATCTGGCGTGATTTAAAAGTGCACAGTCATTATGCTTATGTTGTAACAGAAGGTACGAGCACAGGCAAAGGATTACAAGTCATTGATCTTTCAGGTTTACCATCTACCGCTGTACTTGTAAATACAGTTGATGATTACTTCGAACGTGCACATAATATTTTTATTGATAATGGATACGCATTTGTTATTGGTACTGACGGCGGCGGCGGAATGCACATACTTGACTTATCTGATCCGATTAACCCGGTGAGGACAGCTTATTACTCAACCAGCAATTACATTCATGATGTTGAGGTTTGGAATGATACTGTAGTTGCCTGTGCCGAAAATAAATATGATTTGATAGATATAACAGATAAATTCAATCCCTTTAAGATTTCCGGTTCCGGAAGTGCAACCCCTCCCGGAATTTACGCCCATAGCGGATGGATGACTGAAGACAAAAGATATTTTTTAGGAACGGAAGAATTTAACAATGTTGATATTACAGTCTGGGATATTCAGGATAGAAGCACATGGGATTTGGTAGTACCAACGTGGGAGATGCCGACAAGTTCTACGGTGCATAATTTATTCGTGAAAGGAAATTATGCTCACATATCTTATTACACTGATGGTTATGTAATACTCGATATTTCTGACCCCACCCATCCTTTGTTTGCCGGGCAGTATGATACGGAGGAAGCCTGGGGCTGTTACCCTTATTTACCAAGCGGGATTACTTTAATTTCTGATATGCAAACAGGTCTCTATGTAGTCCAATTTACACCTGCTGACTTACCACCGACCATTATTCATCAACCAATAGAGAATGTCCTAAATAATAATGACGTGACCATCACTGCTGATATACTGGATAACAATACCGTAGTTGCGGCGAATCTTCATTACAGAACATCTCTTAACGGCGGAACAAGTAATTGGAATGTTGTTACTGATACCAATGGACCAACAAATGATACTTTTGAATTCATAATTCCGGGGCAGTCATTTCAAACCTTAGTTGAATATTATTTAGCCGCTGCTGATGACAGCGATCGGGTGACTACATTACCGGCTGGTGGTTCGGGCATTGATCCGCTTGGTGAAGTACCACCCCCAACTTTTTTTTCTTATCTCGTTTTAAATCCTGGCTTACCGATTATTGATTCTTTTACTCCTTCCGGAGATACAACAATCGAGAAGGGTGAAACAATCCATTTTGAGGTTACTACTCATGATACAAGCGGATTGGACATTACTTACGAATGGTTCAAAAACGGTGTATATGGCGGCAATCAAAATTTTTATGAATACCGAAACTTATTTAATCCCCCGCCTGCTGTTGATTCAGTTCGAATTAGAATTTCAAACGGATATTATGCTACAGAAAAAAATTGGTTCGTTACCGTTACACTTCCGACAGATGTGAGTGATACTCCAACTGAATTGACTTATAGTTTGAAGCAGAATTTCCCTAATCCATTTAATCCTTCGACTGACATTAAATTTTCGATTCCACAAAGTGAATTCGTAAACCTTACTGTTTATAATCTCATCGGGCAGAAAGTTGCTGTGTTAATTAACGAAAATAAATCAGCGGGAAATTATTCGTATAGATTTGATGCTTCGGCTTTGCCTGCCGGAGTTTATGTCGCCAAAATAAGCGCAGGTACTTTTAATAAAACAATTAAAATGATTTATCTTAAATAGGAAGTGTATGAAATACAAACAACTTTATTTATTCGTCTCAATTATTTCTTTGCTTGCTCTGGTATCCTCTTGTTCTGACAACACTCAGACTTTAGGACCTGTGATAGATGCAACCAATAATGGATTTGAAACTTACGAAGTTGCAAAAGTATTTGCAGAAAAATGTGCAATACCGGAATGCCATTCGTCCGATAATCCGCAGCATGGATTATCATTCGCAAATTATTATGATATGCTGAACGGCTCAATCAATCGTCCGCTGGATGATACAAGTCATCATCACACTCCAAAAATTCTTCACGATGATGAGAGTGTCTATGGAGGCAGTCCCGTCGTCCCGTATGATACTTCGTCAAGCTTACTATATAATTTGATCACCGGTCATATCGAAGATGCTGACTTAAAAATGCCCTACCTTTTAGATCCATTAACAACTGCTGAAATTGAATTGATAAAGAATTGGATATTAAATGGTGCAAAAGATTTTCAAGGGAATGTGCCTTTTACTTCTTCAGATTATATTTATGCATGCAGTCAATTCGGTGATAAGATTTTAGCAATTGATCCAGCCTCTAATTTACTTGCAAGAACTATTGATGTAAATTTTAGTTCAGTTGAAATTGACCAGCCGCATAATGTTAAAAAATTTGGGAACTATCTTTATGCTTCGATAATAACTGCAGGAAAATTTTTAAAGATTGATATTCCAACCAACACCATTGTGGGAACCGTTGAAGGATTACAGCAGCCCGGAATGATTGAGATTTCTTCGGATGGAAAGAAAGCTTATGTATCTAAATCAGCGACGGCAACAGGAAATAATAATGAAATTTATTTCATAAACACAGAGTCAATGACACTTGAGGAAACTTTTCTTCTTCCTGAAACAGGACTTCCTCACGGCATGGCAATCAGCAGCGATGATAATTTTCTTTATGTTGCTAACATGACAAAGGATAAAATTTCCATCGTTGATTTAACCACAAATGATTTTGTTGATAATATAAATTTATCCTCCTCCGGTTTACTCGAGAACGAACCTATGCATCTCTATATTTCACCTGATAACAATTATCTTTATGCCTGCTGCAGAACTTCAAGTAAAGTTTTAATTATTAGTACTTCAACACGACAAATAATTCAGAGTATTGATATTCAAGATCACCCAATGCAGGCAGCAATTTCGGAGGATGGGTTAACTATTTATGTTGTATCACATCACGAACCAATTGTAACAACTATTACAAAAAGCCCAACAAGCGAAACCTGGACTAAAACTCTTGAGTATGGCGATCCTGCATTTCAGCATTTATACGGCGCGGACTTGAGTGCAGATGGAAAATACCTTTATATGACTTGCTCAAATGAAGAGAATGATTTCGACCCTCATTATTCTATACCCGGAGTTGAGAGACAATCTTTGCTTTGTGTTTATGATACCGAACTTAACGAGGTTGTAAAAATCATTGACCTTGGAAGTTACGCAACTGGAATCACAGCGAGGTAAACTTTCAGCCTGAGATTTCTGATCAAGTTCACACTTCGACGGCATTGCCACTCAGTGTGACAGTAATAATTTTCTTGAAAAATCATAATTAAAAACAATTCCTGTTACGTATTAGGCAAGTTGATTCTATAGAAGAGCAAACCGTTAAAACGGTTGGCAGTTAAATATTTATTAAGTTCTCAACGGGATTAATCCCGTTGAGAATGTAAATCGAATCATGATTAACCGTTTCAACGGTTTCATAGTTCAATTAATAAACCTGGGTATTTAGAATTAGATAACAACATTCGATATTTTTACAGTAAAATTATTTTGGATAGATTTATGAAAAATAATTTTTCGCACCGCTCATATTTATTTTTATAACTGACTTGCCATTATTTTTTATTAGATTTTGGTAAGTCAGTTTTTTTTATCATCAAATGGTAATGAAATGAGAAAAGTAATTTACCCAGCACATTCGATCCTGTTACTTACGGTCATATTGATATAGTCAAAAGAGCTAGTGAACTATTTGATTGGGTGGTGGTAACGGTTGCTGTTAATCAATCCAAGCAGCCATTATTCTCAACTGAAGAGCGTCTTGAAATGCTAAGGGGAAGTTTGAAAGAATTCAAAAACATTTCTGTAGATTATTTTGACGGCTTGGTGGTTGACCATGCACACAGCGTTGGTGCCACGGGCATTATCAGGGGTCTGCGTGCTGTAAGTGATTTTGAATATGAATTTCAAATGGCGTTGATGAATAGAAAATTAGCCGCAGACATCGCAACAATATTTTTAATGCCGCACGAGAAATATACATATCTGAATTCATCCATTGTCAGAAACCTTGCAAGTCTGAAAGCCGATGTGAGCGAGTTTGTGCCTGCGATTGTTAAAGAAAAATTGAAATTGAAATTCACTTAATTTTATGCGGGTATCTCTAAAAATCTTCAAAGTTTAATATCAAGGTTTTAGAAGTTACTTTAATGTCAAACATCTATAAATAACTGAAGTTACACAAAACAGTAAATAATGAATGTCATGAAGCTGTCTCATAAGACACAATTTGTCATCCTGAGCTTGTCGAAGGATGACGATTAATTTATATATCAAAATCACACTTCGATGGTGGCAATGCCACCACTCAGTGTGACAGTAAAAATTACTTTTGAGACAGCCTCATCCACTGTTCTAAAATAAACGAAAAATGGATAGACCTTAAAATTCATTTTGCGTAACTTCAGTAAATATTTTGAGCATGTATTTAATTAAATAACTGATTATGTTTCGGTAGAAAAATAAATCATCTTCTTTATAAATACTTTGGAGAAACGATGAAACTATTAAACTATTTCTATCATTGCCTTCTTTCTTTCATTCTACTTTATTCTACCTCTCTTCCACAGCAAATAACCTGGCTGCATACTACCGGACCTGTCGCTGAATCAATAAAATGCTTCTCAGTTTTACAGGAAGGGACTATGCTTTGCGGCACAGCTTCAAATGGAATTTATATATCGAATGATTTCGGAAATAGCTGGAGCAATTCGAGCACCGGGCTTTCTGCTTCCGATGTTAATTCAATTTACAAAGCACAGAGTGGAACTGTGTTTGCAGGACTGAATGGCGGGGGGGTTAATAAATCAACTAATTCCGGTGAAAGCTGGGAACAGACTGCGATTTCCCTATTAAGCATAACTTCAATATCAGAAAATTCATCGGGAGATATATTTGCCGCAGGCTGGGGTGCAATTTATAAAAGTACGGATGACGGAGTTAGCTGGGATACCTTATCCAATGGATTACCCTCTGCAGATTGGATTGAAGCATTAGTTATAAATACTTCGCAAAGAATAATTTGTGTTACCGGAATAAATGGAGTCTTTTATTCTGATGACAATGGAGAAAGTTTTATATCATCGGGTTTATCCGGTGTCGAACTTAATTCAATTGTTAAAAATCCTTTTGATTATCTTTTTGTTTCAAGTAATGGAAGCGGGGTGTATAAATCCACAGACAATGGTTTGAACTGGACAGAAGTAAACAGCGGCTTAAATGATCTATTCGTTAACACTCTTTGGAGCGACAATAATAATAATCTCTTTGCCGGATTAAAAAATGGAAGAGTTTATCTTTCAATTAATAATGGAACGATATGGCAGCCGATCACTACTGCTTATTCACTATCCGAGGTAAATTCAATTCTGTCTGATTTAAGTCAAAACGTTTTTGCCGGGACAAATCTTAATGGAATTTTTTGTGCTTCTGAGGGCAGCTACAAATGGAATCAATGCAATGAAGGATTGAAATCATCCGAAGTTATAAATTTGCTTGCAATAGACAGCACTCAGGTTTTTGCTGCTACCAATCTTAATGGAATTTTCAGAACATCAAATAAAGGCGGTACGTGGATAAATAATGCACTGCAAGGTAATATTGGAATGACATTATCATTAAGCAATAATAAAAATATTTACGCCGGACTTTTTGCCGAGATTGGGTTCTTCGGTGATAAACTCCGCTCAGATGATAACGGCTATTCGTGGATTTCAATAGGTGCGGGGCTTCCAATAGAACCGGCTTATGATTTTGCTTTTACAAAGCATGATGAGGTTTACACTGCTATTGCTGGCGCAAGTGCTGAGATTTATTACTCTTCAGATTCAGGCAGCAACTGGAATAAAATCAGCGGTTCACTTTCTAATCCTGTTTATTCAGTTGCGGTAAATTCATTGGGGACAATATTCGCCGGCAGCAATTCAGGGATAATATATCGCTTAGCTGCGGGTGCGTTAAATTGGACTGAACTTGATGTTAATTCACCAAACGCTGCAATTACGAAAATAGCAGTTAATCATAAAGATTATATTTTTGCAGTATCGAACACAGGCGGGGGTATATTTCGTTCAACTGATAACGGAAATAACTGGCAAAGTTTAGCAGCAGGACTTTTAGATACGGTTATTACATCAATTTATATTGACCCGAATGATTTAGTCTTTATTGCTACAAGCACACAGGGAGTTTACTACTCAAAAGAAAATGGAGATACATGGATACCAACGAGTTCATTAATTCCATTACCGAATGTAACTTCACTTACAATGGATGATGAAGGCTATCTCTATGCAGGCACAAGATTCAATGGTGTTTATAGAACTTTCCAAACGTTAACTGATGTTGAAGATCAGCCGGCTGCTTACCCATCGGAGTTTTTACTTGAGCAGAATTACCCCAACCCGTTTAATCCGAGCACTAAAATAAGGTGGCAGGCGCCAGCGGGCAGTTGGCAAACTTTAAAGATTTATGATGTCCTTGGAAACGAAATAGCAATACTTGTAAACGAATATCGTGAAGCAGGAAGTTATGAAATCAATTTTGATGCTTCATCATTTTCGAGCGGTGTTTATTACTATCAGTTGAAAGTAGGAAATTTTATTGAGACCAGGAAGATGATTTTACTAAGGTGATAAAGTTGTGTCTGTGACAAAACGGCAAATACGACTTAAAAATTTAACGTAGGTATAATAGCAGTACAATAGGAGTGAAATAGGTGTATAATAGGTAAGCAATAGGTGTTTTGGCTTAAAACGTTAAAAAAACGAACTTTTTAAAAACACTAATTTTAGTTTCTGCTAAAATGGCAGAGGGATTAGATGACTGTTGAGGGAAGCAGGAAATTGGAAGGTGGGAAGTATGGCAATTTGGATCCAAGGCTAGAGCAAACCTCGCGATTTGTTTTGTAACCTTGGGGGTTTTTGATAACTCATCCCCAATGAGGCTATCTCAAAAGTAATTTTTACTGTCACACTGAGTGGCACTGCCATCGAAGTGTGAATTCACTAGGGCATTACCAACAATCTTCGATGGCATTGCCACTCAGACTGACAAAATTGGACTTTTGAGACAGCCTCGATTTTAACAAGTTGATTTCATTGATATATTCTTTTTTAACGGCATTGCTCATAGATAACCTCAAAATTGTTGGTTACCTATATTATGATCCAACGACCTTTTTCTTAATCTCCTTTGGTTACTTTATTTTTGAACTACTGCGTCTTTCCAGCCCAAGGATTATAAAACATTGTTAAAACTTTAATCTTTTGTTATTTTAATTAAGTTGTTTTAGGATCTGATATACGATTTGTTAAACTTCCCTTCACTATACACTTTCAAGAGTGCTGAAAGGTGAGTAAGCTGATTCAAAAATAATAAAATTTAAATGTATCAACCCTATGGCTAAAACTCCGAAACAAAAAAAACAAAAAAGCATCGAAGAAACTCTTTGGGATTCTGCCAATAAACTCCGCGGCTCTGTGGAACCATCTGAATATAAACACGTGGTGCTTGGCTTAATCTTCTTAAAGTTTGCTAATGATAAATTTGAAGAACGAAAACAGGAATTGATATCCGAAGGTAAAGAAAAGTATATCGGTATGACCGAGTTCTATACCGCAAAAAATGTTTTCTTTTTACCGGAGGAATCCCGCTGGTCCTATCTAATCCAGAATGCAAAACAACCGGAGCTTGCTCTTATAATTGATACTGCACTAGCCATTGTTGAAAAAAATAATCCTGCTCTGCAAGGTGCGTTACCAAATAATTATTATTCACGAATAAGTTTAGATCAAAGTAAACTTGGTGCTTTAATCGATACAATCAATAACATTAATACAATCGAGGATAAACAGAGCGATATAGTCGGTCGTGTTTATGAATACTTCTTGTTAAAGTTTGCAATTGCAGAAGGCAAAGGCAAAGGTGAGTTCTACACTCCCAAAAGTATTGTTAACCTTATAGCTGAAATGATTGAACCATACTCAGGTAAAGTATATGATCCCTGTTGCGGTTCCGGCGGTATGTTCGTTCAATCAATTAAATTTGTTGAAAGTCATCACGGCAATAAAAAAAATATTTCTATTTATGGACAGGAAGCCACAAACACCACTTACAAATTAGCTAAAATGAATCTTGCTATCCGCGGCATATATGCAAACTTTGGTGAAAAAGCTGTTAGCACATTTACAAACGATCAGCATAAAGATCTTAAAGCTGATTTTATTATGGCTAATCCTCCGTTCAACCAAAAAGATTGGCGCGCTGCTGATGAACTTATCAACGACCCGCGCTGGGCTGGTTATGAAGTGCCTCCGACTGGTAATGCAAACTACGCCTGGATTCTTAATATCGTTTCCAAACTTTCTGCAAATGGTGTTGCCGGTTTCTTACTTGCTAATGGTGCACTTAGTGGTGATAATTCAGAAAAAGAAATTCGTAAAAAACTGATCCAGAATAATCTTGTAGAAGCTATTCTTGTTTTACCACGCAATATGTTTTACACGACTGATATAAGTGTTACCCTCTGGATTCTTAACAAGAATAAAAAAGCTCATACCATTGCACAGCCTGATAACATCCGCAAATATAGAGATCGTCAGAAGGAAATTCTTTTTATGGATCTAAGACAAATTGGTATCCCGTTCGAGAAAAAATATACCCAGTTTTCTGATGATGATATAAAACAAATTACTTCAACATACCATAACTGGCAGCAGACTGATTACAAAAAAACTTATAAAGACACACCCGAGTTTTGTTATAGTGCGCATTTCGATGAAATTGAAAAGAAAGATTTTTCTCTCGTACCTAGTAAATATATCGAGTTTATAAATCGGGATGAGAATATTGACTTTGATGAAAAAATGAAATCACTTCAATCTGAATTTTCTCAACTTCTTAAGTCTGAAGAACAATCAAAAAAAGATTTACTCAAAGTCTTTAAAGAACTGGGTTATGAGATCAAATTATAAAAAATTGGGAAACTACATTAGAGAAGTTAATGTTAGAAACTCTACTGCTGAAGAATTACCACTACTCGGAATAAATATAGATAAATTCTTTATGCCTTCAGTTGCGAATATTGTTGGTACAGATTTATCCACTTACAAACTTGTAAAAACTAGTCAATTTGCTTGCAACAGAATGCACGTTGGCAGAGACGAAAGATTGCCTGTTGCACTTTCAAATAGTCCGAATAATTTTATTGTATCTCCAGCTTATGATGTTTTTGAAATTATTGATCAAGATATACTTTTACCGGAATATCTAATGATGTGGTTTTCAAGAGGAGAATATGATCGTAATGCTTGGTTTTATACTGATGCAGATGTTCGTGGTGGATTGCATTGGGATGCTTTTTGTGAAATGACTTTACCCATTCCCCACCCTGATAAACAAAAAGAAATCGTTAAAGAATATAACACTATAGTAAACCGCATAAATCTAAATAACCAGCTAATTCAAAAACTCGAAGAAACTGCCCAGGCTATCTACAAACAATGGTTTGTTGATTTTGAATTCCCCGATGAAAATGGAAACCCCTACAAAAGTAGCGGTGGCGAAATGGTTTTCAATGAAGAATTAGAAAAAGAGATTCCAAAGGGTTGGGACTTAAAAATTGTCGGCGATATTGTTGATTGCAACTATGCAACATTGTCTTCACAAGATGATTATGAAACAATTGAATACTTGGACACGAGTAGTATCACCAACAATGAAATAGAAATAATTCAAATTCTAAATCCAACCGTGGATGAAATCCCAAGTAGAGCAAAGAGAAAAGTAAATCATAACGACATAATATTCTCAACTGTAAGGCCTAATCTCAAACATTTTGGAATATTGAAAAATCCAAAATCAAATATGATAGTTTCAACAGGATTCGCAGTTTTGAAACCGACATATCCGAATGTATGTGGAGAGTTAGTTTATTATTTAATTACTAATGAAGATAATATGCAAAGTTTGCAAGCAAGGGCAGAAATGAGCGTTTCAACATATCCATCAATTAATCCAGAAGACCTTTTAAACATCAATTTCATTTTGCCCTCTAAAGAAATTTTATTGTTAGCAAATACAATATTTCAATCTCATTCTGAATTATCGGACCGAAAGAAAAAGGAAATTAAATTATTGAGAAATATGAAAGAGCTACTTCTATCCAAATTAGCCACAATAGAAAATTAAAAATGTTAATTACAACAACATTTATAATTCAGCCTTTACCTTTAATATTCAAGATAAAAGCTCATTATTTGTCAAGTTTTTTGCGCAAAAAACTTGACATTTTAAGGCTCACATCATAGTTTTGTACTGTTATGAAAGTAGCAGAAAAAATATTAACACAAATTCAAAGCATTTCTGAAGATTCTACATTTGGTTATGAACAGCTTAACATAACTAAATCCGAGTATCTTACAGCAGCTAAAGCATTAGAGCGCCTGATAAAAAAAGGTATAATAAGAAAACTTTCCAAAGGCACATTCTATAAACCAAAAAAAACTATTTTCGGTGAGCTTCGCCCTGGAGATACAGAAATATTAAGACCATATTTATTCAGTAATGGCAAACGTGTAGCATACATTACAGGTACATATCTTTATAATCAATTGTACTTAACTACTCAAATGGCTTTTCGCATAAAAATTGCCAGCTTGTCAAAAAGGATATATATAAATACTGGTGCAATAAAAGCAACTCCGGTAAAAAGTTATGCTCAGGTAACTGATGATAATTACAGTTTGCTTGGTTACCTGGATGCAATGAAAGACCTTAAAATTATTCCGGATCTCGATATACAATCTGCTGTAGGTATTTTAATTAATATTGTAGAAAAACTTACTGCAGCACAAACTGCGGAAATTATTAAATATGCACTTCTCTACCCGCCTCGTGTTAGAGCTTTACTCGGTGCTATCTTAGAACAATTGAATAGAAAAAAAGGAATTGAAAAATTAAAGGAAACTCTTAACCCGCTAACGGGTTTCAAACTAGGATTAAGAAATACAAAATTAAAAACTGCATCAAACTGGGGTATTCAATGAACCTGCATAATAACACCGAACTATTTAAAACTGCGGTTACAGTTGCAGCTCAAGAGTTAGATATTCCATCTATATATATAGAAAAAGACTATTGGGTAACATTTGTATTGCATACTATTTTCCACAACGCTATTGGGCCGGATGTGGTATTTAAAGGTGGTACTGCACTTTCAAAATGCTTCAATTTAATCGATCGCTTTTCTGAGGATATCGATCTCGTAGTCTTACGTAAAGAGGGTGAATCAAATAACCAGCTCACTAATAAAATCAGAGATATAAGTCATATTGTATCTGCTGTCCTGCCGGAAGTTGAATTGGAAAATGTTACACAAAAAAGAGGTATGAATAGAAAAACTGCTTATAATTACAATAAGCTTTTTACAGGCAATTTCGGACAGGTAAGGGATGTAATAATTGTCGAAGCAAGCTGGCTGGGTAATTCCGAACCTCGTAGTAAGAAAAAAATCAGTTCATATATTTATGATATGATGCTTAAAAATGATCAGCTTAATATTGCTGAGAAACATGGTTTACTTCCCTTCGAAGCCATGGTGCTGGATCCAAAACGAACAATATGTGAAAAGATTATGAGTCTTGTTCGCTTCTCTTATACTGAAGATCCACTTGGGGACCTTAAGAAAAAGATTCGTCACACTTATGATTTGTATAAACTTTTAAATGATACTCAACTATCAGAATTCTTTAACTCAAAATCATTTGATTAATTAATTCTCAAAGTAGCAAATGATGATGTAATTAGTTATAAAAGTAATAATCAGTGGTTAGTAAATCATCCGTTAAAATCAAAAATATTTTCTAAGCTAGAAATAGTCTGGAAAGAATTAAAGGACACTTACAATGGTGCATTTAAGGATTTAGTTTTCAAGGATTTTCCGGGTGAAGAAAAAATACTTGCAAATCTATTAACAATTAAAAATAGACTTGAGAGCATTGAATGGAATATTGAAGTGGAGGCTAAAGAATGACTTATAATGAGGAAAGATTAGAAAATGCTGTTATCGCACTTTTTGAACAGCAGCAAATCCCTCACACAAAAGGAGAAACAATCCACAAAGAAATCAGCGATGTTCTGCTTCGTGATGACTTAAAACAATTTCTCTTCACTCAATACGCTGCTGAAAATATCACTCTAAACGAAGTACAATCAATCATCCGTCAATTAGATCTGCTTCCATCTTCATCATTATATGATAGTAACAAATCTTTCCTTAAAATGCTTTCCGATGGTTTTACTTTAAAGCGGGAAGATCGAAGCAAAAAAGATTTATTTATTCAGCTTGTTGATTATAATTCTGTCAACAATCTTCAATCTGCCTCACCGGCTAGTTTACTTCTGAAAGCTGCTGAGCCGCCTTCTTCATATTCTGCAGCAGATAATAATATTTACAAAATAGTAAACCAGCTCGAAATTCAGGGATATGAAAAACGAATTCCTGATGCAATATTATATGTAAATGGACTGCCGCTTGTAGTTATAGAATTCAAGAGCGCGATCAAAGAAGAAACCACAATTAAAGATGCATTCACTCAATTAACAGTTCGTTATCGGCGGGATATTCCGGAACTATTTAAATACAACGCTTTTTGTATTATCAGTGATGGTGTTAATAATAAAATAGGATCGCTTTTTGCCCCCTATAATTTTTTCTATGCCTGGCGTAAAGTAAATCCTGAAGATATTGCAGTAGATGGAATCGATTCACTTTATAGTTTGGTTAACGGACTATTTAATAAAACCAGGTTATTGGACGTGATTCAAAATTTTATCTTCTTCCCCGATACTCCAAAAGATGAAACTAAAATTGTTTGTCTTTACCCCCAGTATTATGCAGCAAGAAAAATTTTCAACAGCATTAAAACAAATATGCGTCCGGATGGGAATGGTAAAGGCGGTACATACTTTGGTGCTACAGGAAGCGGTAAAAGTTATACAATGCTTTACCTGGCTCGCATTTTAATGAAGAGTACATTTTTTAAAAGTCCTACAATAGTTCTGATCACTGATAGAACCGATCTCGATGATCAGCTTTCTGCACAATTCACAAATGCAAAACAGTTTATTGGTGATGAAAACATCATAAGTGTAGAAAGTCGTGATGAACTTAAAACTTATTTGAGAAATCGTAAAAGTGGTGGTGTATTTCTAACTACAATTCAAAAGTTTACTGAGCATCTGGAACTCCTCACAGAACGTACAAATGTTATCTGTATCTCAGATGAAGCTCATCGATCACAAATAAATCTCGATCAAAAAATTGTTGTAACCGCAAAAGGTGTTGAACGTAAATATGGTTTTGCAAAGTATCTCCACGATTCATTACCCAACGCAACCTATGTCGGTTTTACAGGTACCCCGATTGATGGCACTCTGAAGTATTTGGCGATGTTGTTGATGCTTATACTATGAAGGAATCTGTTGCTGATGAAATTACTGTAAAAATAATTTATGAAGGTAGAGCTGCAAAAGTTTTACTTAATGAAAAAAAGTTAAAGGAAATTGAAGAGTATTATAAAAATGCGCTGAAGAAGGTGCTAATGAATATCAGATAGAAGAAAGTAAACGCGCCACTACTCAACTGGAAACTATCTTAGGTCATCCGGATCGTATTGAGTTATTAGCTAAGGATTTTGTACAGCACTATGAAAAAGAATCGAGGAAGCAGCAACTGTAAAAGGTAAAGTAATGTTTGTCGCCGCAAGTCGCACAATTGCTTACAATCTTTACAAAGAAATAATCAAACTACGCCCTGCCTGGAATGAAATAAAAGAATGCGATGAAGGAATCGTATTATCAGAAAATGAACGTCGAGAAATAAAACCTTCTGAAAGAATAAAACTTGTAATGACTCGTAGCAAAGATGATCCAAAAGAACTATATGATTTAATTGGCACTAAAGAATATCGCAAAGAATTAGATCGTCAATTCAAGAATGATAAATCCAACTTTAAAATTGCCATTTTAGTGGATATGTGGATTACCGGATTCGACGTTCCATTCCTTGATACAATGTATATTGATAAACCTATTCAACAGCATTCACTTATCCAGACAATTTCAAGAGTTAACCGTGTTTATGAAGGCAAAGAAATGGGCCTTGTTGTAGATTACATTGGTATAAAAAGTAACATGAACATCGCTCTTGCTAAATATTCTAAAGTTGATGCAAATGATTTTGAAGATATCAACAAAGCAGTAGTTATAGTAAAAGATCAATTAGATTTATTATCAAAATTCTTTCACAAATTTGATAGTACAAATTATTTTCAAGGCTCTCCACTTCAGCAATTAGATTGCCTGAACAAAGCAGTTGAATTTGTTCAGCTCACAGATGAAATGGAAAAACGATTTATAAATCTCACAAGAAAATTACGCTCTGCGTATAATCTATGCTGCAATAGTGATTCAATATCACAAATCGAAAGAGATTACATTCATTTCTACCTTGCTGTAAAAGCAATCCTTCATAAACTAACAAAAGGCGATGCCCCCGATACTGCTCAAATGAATGATCATGTTCGTAAAATGATTGAAGAAGCTTTAGTAAGTGAAGGCATCGAAGAAATTTTTAAATTGGATGAAAACAATCAGGGTATTAACACTGATATTTTCAGCGATGAGTATATGGCAAAAATTGATAAGATAAAATTGCCGAATACAAAAATTAAACTGCTCCAAAAATTACTTTCACGTTCTATTGCAGAATTCCGTAAAACTAATCGCATAAAAGGAATAGATTTTTCGAAAAAATTAAGAAAGCTTGTTGAAATCTATAACGAACGCAAAGATTTTGAAGTTTTCAAAAGTGATGTACTGGATGATGTTGCAGAACAATTCACAAACTTATTTGAAGAATTAAAAAAAGAACGTAACTCATTTTTAGAAATGGGAATTGATTTCGAAGAAAAAGCATTCTACGATATCCTTAAAGAGATAGCAGAAAAATATAAATTCGAGTATCCGCACGATAAATTGATTGTCCTTTCACAAGCTGTTAAGAAAATTGTTGATGATAAAGCCAAATACACAGATTGGTCGCATCGCGATGATATAAAAGCCGAATTAAAAGTTGATTTAATTTTAATCCTTGCAGAACATGGCTATCCACCAGTTCCAAAAGATGAAGTCTTCAAAGAAATTTTCGAACAAGCTGAAAACTTTAAAAAGTATTTATAAAACATTTTGTAGGTAATTCAATGGAAATTCTAATTAGTCAATCCTTAAAAACCCCAAATAGATAAGGAAGGGATAAAAAAAGATAGGAAAAAAAATCACAGATCATTTTATTCTTTTTGTTAAAAGCCACACTGGATCAGAAACATCCAGCCTGTTATTTGTTTGATTGCATATTATTGCAACAGAAAATAAATTTTAAAATAAATTAAATCAAAACTACTGCTATGAACATTTTAAAACTAAATGAGGTAGAGAAAATACAATTATGAATAAGATAATTAAATTTGGTGAAGATGTTGAAGGATATAACATCCCCGTATTAAATGAACGGGAAATAAGAGCAGCAGCAGGAATATTCTTTTTATTTATGTTAATCTCTTTAATGCTAATCCTAACTAAGGAAGATTTTTTACTGATAAAATATGTTATAATTATATTCCTTACCGATTTATTAATACGGGTCTTTGTTAATCCTAAATTTTCTCCCGCATTAATAATCGGACGTTTGATAGTCCGGAATCAGGTACCCGAATATGTTGGAGCTAAACAAAAAAAGTTTGCCTGGATAATCGGTATCGTTTTAGCAACTATGATGTTCATTTTGCTGGTTGTAATAAATGCATACAGCCTGATAACGGGTATTACCTGTCTGATTTGCCTTGTATTCCTGTTCTTTGAATCTGCGTTTGGTATTTGTTTAGGCTGTAAATTTTATTCAATGTTTTATAAAGAAAAAGCTCAATACTGCCCTGGTGAAATTTGCGATATAAAATCAAAACAAGATATTCAAAAAACATCAGTGATTCAGTTACTTATTGTTTTTGGACTTATTGCATACATATTCCTTACGGTATTTTTATTTAATGATAATTTTAGTAAAAAACCTTTCGACATGTTTGGAACAAACAGTTCTAAACAGGCTGAGATAAATACAAAGTAAAATTTATTGAAGTTACCAGGATTTTAAAGTAAAAATAGATGAATAAAAGTGGAAATTGAAATGGAAGACATTTGATTGGAAGCGCCGGGAAACCCCATCCTTCGCAAAGCTCCAAACCGCTGCTGCAAGTATATTGAACCGCAAAGCCTATTTTGAATAATGAATATTTTAGAAATAGAAATACAAACCGACAACCTTAACAAAACGCAAAAATTTTATTCTGAACTTTTGAAATTACAGACAAAAAATAAAAACCAAAACTCCATTTCGTTTTTAGCCGGGCAATCAACCTTAACTTTTATTAAATCAAATAAATTAAAACCGAAATATCATTTTGCATTTAATATCCCCCGCAATAAACTCGACGAAGCAATAATATGGACATCTGCAAAACTTGACCTTATTAAAAACGCGGACAATGAAATTGTTTCGAACTTTGAAAGCTGGAATGCAAAGGCAATTTATTTTTATGACAACAATGGGAATATTTTAGAATTCATTGCACGTTTTGACCTTGATAATGCTGCAGATGAAGCCTTTGACATTTCATCCATTCAATCTATAAGTGAAATCGGAATAGTAACGGATGCCCCAATAAAACTTGCTGATAAATTAGTTAAAGAAAAAAACTTATACTTTTTTGCAAAAGGTTCTAAAAGTGAAAAGTTTGTTACACTTGGCAGCGATAATGGTTTAATAATAATTGTAGAGACAAACAGAAAATGGTATCCGACAGAACAGGAAGCCGAAAAACATTTTACAAAAATAAAAATATCAACAAACGGTTTAACAAGAGTAATTACAATGAACGAAGAGAATGTCAGCAGGTAACCGCACATTTGCAATAGGAGGGGTTTTCCTGATGAAAAATGGCGAGACAGTTTTGCGGTTATAGATAGTTTAGTTCTTCGTATTCATCCTGAACCTTCGGGATGGTGAAAATCGCCTCCAACACTTCTGCGCATGCGCATAAAAAAACGCAACGTTTTGCTCCGCTTATGATTATACTATTATAAAAAAAAGAAAATATTTTGAATGAAGAGAAACTACTTAAGGAAGTCGAAAATGACCCTCAGAAATTCGGGGAGATATATGAGGCATTCTATAAGAAAATTTTCGGGTAGGTATTCAGAAGAACTACTAACTATGATGCAGCTAAAGATATTGCGGCTGAGACGTTCCTTAAAGCATATACCGGTATCGGAAAATTCAAGTATCGAAATATCTCAGTTCTGTACTGGCTTTACAGGATCGCCACAAATGAGCTTAATAAATATTTTAACAGCCGCAAATATTTACCGGAGTCGTTAAACAGAATCCATGAAGAGTATGGTTTTGATTTAACAGATTATTCAAATGCCGAGACCGAAAGGATACTGCTTGAAGAAGACCTTGAAAAGCACCGGGAGTTTATGAGAATAAATGTACTTATTAAAAAGCTTGATATAAAATACCAGGAAGTAATTTCATTAAGGTTCTTTGAACAGAAATCTATTAAGGAAATTGCCGTTATCCTCAATAAAAAAGAAGGAACTGTTAAATCACTCCTCTACCGGGGTATTGATAAATTAAAAGGAAAGATTAATTGGAGAAAAACATGAAAAAAGAAGATGTTGATAAAATGCTAAGCGGTATGGATCTGCCCGATCCTGAAAAGATAACGCACCAGCAGGAATTAAAAATTCCACTGTTAAGCTTTAAGAAATCATCAAGAGCAGGGTTGTGGCTGCTAGTCCTGCCAACGATAGTTGCAATTACTGTTATACTTAAATACGAACTGGGAATATTCTCATCTTTTATAGATCTCATCGGAAGCTTCTTTGATGCTATTGACAGGAACCAGTTTCTTACTTTCTTAATCCCTGTAATTTTTATAGGGCTCCCTTTAGCTGCTATGATTATAAACCTTTTGGCATTCTGCCATTTTACAGTTATAAAAGGAAAAAAAGAACTCCTTGTAACTGTTAAATACCGTCCCCTTAACATAGCAGTATTTTTATTTGCGTTTGCGATAATTGTTTACTTCCTTTTGCCGGACAGACTGTCTTTTTAACGGGGCATTAATTGTCGGTGATGAATCAGGAATGGAATATTGCAAATCAACCGGATATAAAATTCTGGCTTAATTCAATAAGCAAAATTATTATTTAAAAAATAATGAAACTAAAACCATTGAATAGAAAGTCAAAAAATGCGAAAAAAAATCTTTTTAACAATTCTGCTCACAGGACTTTCATTCGGGACAGTTTTTTCTCAAGGTTTAAATAAATCTAAACTTGACAGCTTGTTTAATATACTTATTGAAAAGAATAAGGGAATGGGCAGTTTGTCACTTTCCAAAAATGGCACTGTGCTTTATAGCAGAGCTATTGGATACAGCTTCATTTCAGGTATGGAGAAAATTTCTGCAACAGAAAAAACAAAGTATCGCATTGGATCAATCACTAAAATGTTCACTGCGACAATGATTTTCCAACTAATTGAGGAAGGAAAATTAAATCTTACAACGACATTAGATAAATACTTTCCGAAGCTTCCAAACGCAGACAAAATTACAATCAGTAATTTACTTAATCACAGAAGCGGATTACATGAATTTACAGACGACCCTGACTATGATACCTGGATGGCAGTACCGAAAACACAGGATGAAATACTTGCACTCATCTCTAAACATAACGTTGATTTTCAACCTAATGAAAAAGCGGATTACAGCAATTCAAACTACGTTATTTTAGGATACATCTTAGAAATGGTTTCTAAACAGTCCTATTTAAAAAATTTAGAGGAAAGAATAACTTCTAAAATTGGTCTTTCAAATACTTACGCGGGTAGTAAGATTAATAAAAATAATAATGAAAGTTTTTCATATCGGTTTGATGGTAATTGGGAACAAGCAAACGAAACTGACATGAGTATCCCGAGTGGAGCAGGCTGTATTGTTTCAACACCGACCGACTTAACCAAGTTTATTGAAGCATTATTTTCTTTAAAACTCGTTTCAGAAAATAGTCTAACCCAAATGAAAACCATCACAGATAACTATGGAATGGGGATGCGACAAATCCCTTTCTATACAAAAAGAGCCTACGGACACAATGGACGCATAGATGGCTTTGTATCAAATTTGGCTTATTTTCCTGAGGATAGTTTAGCAATCTCATTTTGTTCTAACGGTGAAATATACCCTGTAAACGGGATCTTAATTGGTGTGTTAAGCATTTATTTTAATAAAGAATATTCTATACCGACATTTAATGACATTTCTATAACGACAGAAGACTTAGACAAATATTTAGGAGTGTATTCAACACCTGAACTTCCGGCGTTAACGATAATTATAACAAAAGATAATCTGATATTGATGGCTCAAGGTACAGGTGAGCCTGCTATTCCATTAGAGGCAACTGAAAAAGACATATTTGAGTTTTTAAGAGCAGGAATAAAATTGGAATTTAAACCAACTAAAAATCAGATGATATATTCACAAGGCGGAGAATCTTTTACTATGACAAGGGAGTAAATCAACAAACCCCTAATAGCAGGTTGGCAAAATGGCGGCTGATGAATTTATGATTTATAAAATTATTTTTTTATCTTAGCGCAAGAAATAAATACAGCCATTTATGGCACAAAGCCAGTGGCAATGCCATTGTATATGTGCATGTTTATGGGTGGGATAAATAAGTTAGCCATCATTTTGAGACGACCCAAGATAAAAGACAATAAAACGGAAAAAAAATGTATAATTTTTCATACTTTAAAGAAAAAGACAAGCAGACAATTTTGGATTTTATAGAGGAAAACCCGTTTGCATTTATGACAGGAAGTTTTTTATCGGGTGGACAAGTTGCAACACAAATTCCAATTTTATTTGAAGAAAGGAATGGCGAACTGTTTTTGCAGGGACATATTATGCGAAACACTGACCATCATAAAGCTTTCGTTGAAAACCCTAATGCTTTGCTTGTGTTTACTGGACCGAGTTGCTATGTAAGTGCTTCTTGGTATAGCAATCCACAAATTGGTTCTACTTGGAATTATATGAGTGTTCATACAGGCGGACAAGTCAATTTTATGTCAAATGACGAACTAATAGCATTTATGCGAAAATTGACATTGAAATTCGAAAAAGGCAATGCACAATCGCTAACATTCTACGACAATCTTCCTGACAGTTTTTTAAGTAAGATGATGCCAGCCATTGTTGGTTTTGAAATTAAAGCAGAAAAATTAGAGAATGTATTTAAACTCAGCCAGAACAGAGATAAAAAAAGTTATCTCAATATTATTTCAAAACTTGAAGAGCAAGGTGGAAACAGTGCTTTAATCGCATTAGAAATGAGAAAGAGAAAAGACGAACTATTTCCTGCTGACGTTGAATGGGATGGTTCAAAATTTGACTCGTGAGAACTAATAAACAACGAACCGCTAACAAGGAGTTTGCGATAGCGCTGATAGTGACAAACGGAAACATTAAGATAAAAAATGACAACTGAAATTATAACAACAACACCTGATTGTGAAATTGTAAGTTCAAGAATTTTTAACACATCAAGAGAACTTGTTTTTCTTGCTTGGGCTGACCCAAACCATCTAAAAAAATGGTGGGGACCGGCAGGTTTTACAAATACCTTTAATGAATTTGACTTTCGAGTAGGCGGAAAATGGAGTTTTATAATGCACGGACCTGACAAAGGAAACTATGCAAATGAATGTGAGTTCATAAAAATAGACATACCATCACTTATAGCTTGGAAACGATTTTCAAAACCACTTTTTCAAGTAGTTGCGACATTTGAAGAAGTGTCTAAAGGCAAGACGAAACTTATTTTTAAAATGCTATTTAACTCAGCAGATGATTGCAGAAAAGTAAAGGCTTTTGCGGTTGACAAAAACGAAGAAAATTTTGACAGATTAGAATATGAATTAACTAAAATGTTTTTATAAATAAGTCAATTGACAAATATGCCAGCGGCGAACATCGGTTTGTCAGTAAGGCGGTTGATGAATTTATGATTTATAATATTAATTTTTTATCTTAGCGCAAGAAATAAATACAGTCATTTATGGCACAAAGCCCACAGAGACTTGTTGTGTGTGTGCATGTTTATGACTGGTATAAATAAGTTGCAAGCAATTGGGTCGGCTCCGTGGATAGCAACGACCAAGTGAACAAACTTTAAGTAACCAATGACTTCTTAGCATACAGACTATGAACATGGAAAATTTATCACAAACCTCGCATTGGAACGTTTACCAAAAATTTGCATTCCGTTTTGTTTTTATTTTTTTTATCCAGTTTATCGTTTTACTGGACTGGTCTGTTAATTCTATTTTATCCTATATCTATTATGAAGGACACCTCGCAGAATTTTTAGATATAGTCATTTCCTGGACAGGGAAACATCTTTTTCACATTCCATATACTATCATATCACCCTACGATGGGCAGCACAACGATAGAGCTTATATCTATTTGCTTTATTTCATTATGGCAATAGTTGGCGTATTGGGCGCAATTATTTGGAGTGTATTGGACAGAAAAAGAACAAACTACCAAACGCTTTATTATTGGCTAACAGTTATCGTCCGTTACTATTTGGCATTCACACTATTCATTTTTGCGCTGGAGAAATTCTTCAAAATGCAATTTCCTGACCTTGGTTATTATACATTGACTGAACCGCTGGGAGATATGTCACCCATGAGTTTGGCTTGGGCTTTTTTTGGATATTCTTATGGATACAACGTTTTTATGGGTATAGCCGAAAGCGCTGCCTTGTTCCTGCTGTTCCGCAGAACAACGACATTTGGCGCATTGCTTACATTGGCGGCCCTTGCCAACGTGATGGCAGTAAACTACAATTATGATGTTCACGCTAAAATGTATCCAACGGCTTTATTTCTGTTGGCCTTTTTTCTATTACTTAAAGATTTAAAGAGATTAATGAGGTTTTTCTTTGCAGGTCAAGCTATTTCACTTCCGGTTATCAAAGCACCTGTATTCAAAAAAGGATGGATGAACATTTCAAAAAATGTGTTGAAAGTTTTAGTGATAGGTTATTTCATAGTCTTTCCGGTTAAGGACTATTTTGGTTATAAGAAAAACTCTGAAGAAAGGGGCAAGTCTAAGTCCAAAATATCCGGGGTTTATGATGTCGATACATTTGTTACAAATAAAGATACTTTATCAACTGATAATCCATTGAGGTGGAGACAAATTGTCATTGGGGATAAAATGGTTGAGGCTGCGCGTTTGAGTGGCGATAGCATTGCATTTCTATATGTATCCCTTAATGAAAAAGAAATGATAGTGTCTGGAGATCAAAAGGATTTATATACCAAAATGCAAGAAATATATAATGAACAAGGCATCGATATTTATCCCAAAATGGATTCGATACTGATTGCACGGCAAATAGAAAGCAGCCTGCGTTTCGAATTCCCTGATTCAACTACACTAAAGCTAAAAGGAATGATCAAAAAAGATTCTGTTTTCATAACCGCCAAACGAAAACCACTTGATATAAAAAACTTCAGGTTGATGCAAAGACGTTTTCATTGGATAACCGAAGCAGCTTATCTCCATTGACGAGCGTAGGTGGGACAAAAATCTGAAGACTATACAGAAAATTGAGTGACAAACAATAACGGACGAAACCCAACTACTTACAACAAAATGTTTCTGCAGCTTAAAACGATATTCAAAAACAAGAGAGAAATATGAAAAAGTTGAATTATTTATTTTACTTCATACTACTTACACTTCTTTATTCGTGTAGCCAGAAAAATAAAACTGAATTCTACCTTCCGGCAGAGTGGGAACCGCAGTCAGGTGTTATTGTAGGCGGACTTGATGATACTGCCACATTTGAAATGGTAAGTCAACTCGCAAAAGAAATGAAAGTATTCTGTCTTGTTTCCGATTCTACGATGGAAACTTACAAAAAGAAATTATCTGCAGTTGGTGTAAACTTAGATTCTATTCAGTTTTTGACCTCATCAACTGAATTTAGCTATGCCCAGCGTGACGGGGTGATCTTTTTAAAAAATGGAATGGGCGAAAAGAGGCTGGTAAATTTTGCCTGGAATATGTATGGCTGGTATTTTGATCCAACAATCAAAAATTATATAGACAAGGATAAGAAAAAGAGAGAACTATATACTTCCCTTCATCTAAAGGCGTTTCCGTATCCTGTATTTACCTCTTCTATGGTTAACGAAGGCGGCGCTATTGAAACAAATGGGAAAGGAACCATTTTACAAGTAGAATCAGTAAACATGCATCGTAACCCAACTATGACTAAAGAATTGCAGGAAGCTGAACTTAAAAAGGTGCTTAATGTAAAAAAGATAATATGGTTAAAAGAGGGTGCGGCAGAAGATCCGTCTGGATGGGGAACGTTAATAACTGAAAACTATTTTGGCATTGGAGTAAAGGGGCACTTAGATGAATTTTGCCGATTTGTAAATGAAAATACCATTTTAATTTCCTTCCCCGACTCCTTAGAAGCAACACACGACCCGGTAAAAAAAATAACACTGGAGAGAATGAAAATAAATTATGAAATTTTAAAAAATGCTACTGACCAGGATGGAAAGCCATTCACTATTGTTAAAATGCCGGTGCCTGATATTGATTACATGACTTTTGCATTAGACACAACCAGTAATAATGATGAAATAAAATTCCTTTCTCAACAAATTCTTTTTGAACAAAAAAGATTTTCAGTTGGCGACACCGTTCATTTTGTACCATCTAGTAGTTATCTTAATTTTTTGATTACAAACAAAACGGTATTTGAGTCGAAATATTGGACAGAAGGACAACCTGAAAGTTCTAAAACAAAAGATGAGAAAGCGAAACAAATATTACAACAATATTTTCCAGATAAAAAAATCTACCAGATAAACACAGCAGAAACTAACCACAATGGAGGTGGGCTTCATTGCTGGAGCATGCAAGTACCTGAATAGGAAAAAGGATTTCAGTTTCGGGAAAAGCTGTATCTAACAGAGGGCTTGCAAACCGTTATGCGTCATGCTTGGGGACACTGCTAACTTGTAACTGACTGCATGAAATTAACTTTGATAAACATTAGAACAAATTGCAAATGAAAAAGTATTATTTTTTAATAGCCAGTGTATTGATGCTTATTTTATCCTTAGTCGGATTTTCCGATAATTTGATTACAGATACAGGTCAAGAGAGTAATAGCGACCCAAAGTTTATTATACATGGGTTATTTCTTTTGCCTGGTTCATTATTCTTATTATCCAAACTAACTTTATAAGGCAAGAGAACTATAAAGCTCACATAAAACTGGGAATAGCCGGCATGGTTGTAGCAATTGGAGTATTGCTCACCACTGTGTACATTTTCCTGGTTGTTTATAATGGATGGAATGTTATGCCAATCAATGCCAAAGTTAACAGGTTTTTTATGCCGAGTTATGCCTTATTGGTTTGGTTAGGGTACATGAACAGAAAAAAACCTAACAAGCACAAAAGGTTTATGTATGTAGGAACATTGTATATGTTAGGTCCGATTTTAGACAGGGCTCTTGATCATACATATATTTCCAGACGAACTCATTTCTAATACTGTTGGCTGGGGCCCCTTTATTATAGGATTCTGGAGTCTCTTTTTTATTTCTCTTTTTATCTACGACTAGTTAACTCTGAGAAAAATTCATCCAATAACTTACTTAGGTTTTATTTGGTTTTATATCGTTTGGACAATTACGGCATTTATTTAAAACCATGATAACTTATTCAACAAACATTGTTAAATAAATAACTGAAAAAACTTTGCATCAATGATAGCACGAACTTAATATATTGGTTTGCCGCAAGTGGCGGTAACGCGGTTTATTGAAAGTTTCTGCTTCTTTTAAAGTTTGGCGCACCTGCAAAGACGTGCATTAGAAATTAATGGCATAGCATCTTTGGAACAACAATCCAAATACACAGAAAAGGAAGTACTAAACTTTAATGGAATGGGAAAAAGCACTATTCCAAAACTAAAAGAGGCATTAACAAAAGCAGACCTTTCATTCAATAAGTAATAATAACAGACAATATGACGAAATCAGAAATAGCACAAGCGTTCTCAGGCGGACAATTTGAAAAGTGTTTGAACTACTTAACTGACCAAACTATTTGGAATACTCCAGGTGAGCAATTCTTGACAGGCAGAAAGGAAATAGAACCTTTCTGTAAAAACATAACAGCTTACTTTAGTAGAGTAACTTCAAATTTCAAACAACTCAATCTTATAGAAAATGACCGTTGTGTTGCTATCAATGGGACAGCAGAATTTATCCGTGAAGGGAAAAGAGTTGCATTTGTTTCCTCATGTGACGTTTACGAATTTGACTTGGACAACAAAATTTTAAGTATCAATTCTTATTGTATAACTGAGCGACAGGAGAAGGAATGAAAAAACAACGAACTGCTAACATCGTACTGGCAAGTTTTGGGCAGCCTGTAAACTTAAAATTTTATAACTTTGAACCAGCAGATTAAAAATAAATAGACAATGAAAAAAATAATCCTTCTCTCAATCGTGATTGGTTTGATAACTGTTTACTCAAACAACTCCCGAAATGGTAATTCCGACAGCACAAAATACGCTGTTGTAATCAGCAACGACACTTGCAAACTAATTGATAACTACCTTACAAAACTTACCAACGAGAAAAACTTTTCCGGCGGACTTCTTATCGTAAAAGACGGAAAGAAAATATTTAGCAAAGGTTACGGCTGGGCAGACAAGGACAAGAGAATTCTATTCACATCAAGTACATTAGCATCTATCGGCAGCATTACAAAAGCATTTACAGCTGCTGCAATTATGAAGTTAGTGGAGCAAAATGAATTATCACTTGACGACCAACTGAAAAAATATTTTCCAACCATTCCTGAAGACAAGGCAAACATTACAATTCATCAATTGCTTACTCACTCATCAGGCTTTCACGAGTTTTTAAAACAAGACGGCGGCGACTACGAAAAAATAAATACAGAGGAATTTTTAAACCGGGCATTTGCAGAACCATTGGCATTTAAGCCTGGAGAGAAAGCAGTTTACACCAATGTTGGTTTTAGTGTTTTGGGGATAATCATTGAGCAAGTTTCAGGACTTGACTACGAAGAGTTTTTAAAAACAAATCTGTTTCAACCTCTGGGAATAAAAGACATTGGCTACCATTACCCTGCTGCATCGAACGATACTATCGCCATCGGTTACCGAAACGGAAAAATTTGGGGAACACACCAACAACATTTTGAACAGGCTGGCGGCGGACCTTATTGGAACTTAAAAGCCAACGGAGGATTAGAAGTTTCATTAGACGAAATGTTTTTGTGGGCAAACAGCTTTACTAATCATTCTATTCTTAGTGAATCAACTATTCAGAAAATGTTTACAGCACACATTCAGGAGGAAGGATACAATGGTGAATCTTTTTTTGGCTATGGCTGCAATATTTTACAAAGCAGGCGAAACACCAAAATGATAGATAACGGAGGAAGTAATGGGATTTATTTTGCAAGATTAATTCGCCTTCCCGAAGAAGGATTGGTATTTTATATGGTAACAAATGAAAGTTCGATTCATACAATGATGGTTTTACCGAATGTAACTCAGCTTTATTTCAATGGAAAAATAGAGCAAGACGCTTTGACAATGCAACCAGTATTTCAGAATCAAACAGCAAAACAAATTTATGAAATACTTGAAGAACCAACTACCACTGACTTAGCTACTGAGCTAAATAAAAATAAAATTAAGGTTGAAGATGATATGGTTTTATTGGAAGTTGGACAATTACTAATTCAAGAAAATAAAACCGACAAGGCATTAGTCCTTTATAAATTCTACACTAAAACTTTCCCAAACATTGTAGTTGCCTGGAATGACTTAGGCGATATCTATCTAACTCAAAATAATAAAGACGAAGCAATTAAATGCTATCAACAAGCACTGAAAATACGACCAGAAAATCCAAGAGCGAAGGAATCGTTAGACAAGTTGACAAAATGAAATTATTAATTAAAACACTATTGATTATTATTTCAGTCATTGTTTTAAATTGCGGCTCTCAAAAACAAGACGCGTTTAAATCTAAAGAGGTTTACAAATCCAATGATTTAGTTATTACCCAAATTACCGAAAATTCTTTTGTGCATACTTCTTTCTTACAAACAAATGATTTTGGGAATGTGCCTTGTAACGGACTAATTGCGAGAGATAATAATGAAGCGATTATTTTCGACACACCGACTAATAACAAAAGCTCAGAAGAATTAATCAAATGGATAAACGAAACTCTTCATTGCAAAATAAATGCTATTATTCCAACTCATTTTCACGACGACTGTTTAGGCGGACTAAAAGCATTTGAAGAAGATCATATTCCTTCTTATGCAAATGTAAAAACAATCGAACTTGCAAAAGAAAATAATTTAGTTGTTCCCAGGAATGGTGTTGCTGATACCCTAACTCTAAAAGTTGGCAATGAAATTATTACAGTAAAATTTTTCGGGGAGGGACATACGAAAGATAATGTAGTGGGCTATTTCCCAAGTGAAAAAATAATGTTTGGCGGTTGCTTAATAAAAGAATTAGATGCCGGTAAAGGTTATTTAGGCGACGCTAATGTTATAGATTGGTCAAGTACAGTTGAAAGAGTTAAAATGGAATATCCAGATATGAAAATTGTTGTTCCGGGACATGGAGAATATGGTGACAAAAAATTACTTGATTATACAATAAAATTATTCAAGGCTCAATAAGAGAACTTCTTCTAAAATTGTTTTGGCAAAATAGCGGCTGATGAATTTATGATTTATAATAATAATTTTTTATCTTGGCGCAAGAAATAAAAGCAGCTATTTATGGCACAAAGTCCACAGAGATTTGCTGTATCTGTGCATGTTTATGGGTGGGATGAATAAGTTAGCGGCTATGTTAAATGACAGCTTACAAACAACAAACACGACAAAACGAACTTGAAATATGACAACAAAAACACAAAAGACATTGCCAAATTGGACACTAATTGTATCAGGACTTTTTGCTTTAATGGAAATTGGCGTAAGTGTATCATTATTCTTTTCACCGCAATCATTCGCTGACAAAATTGACCTTGACGCAAAAGGTGTTGACTTTTTAATGTATATGTGGGCGACACGACAATTTGCTCTTGGTTTCATTTTCGCTATTGCGACAATCAAAAAATCAAGCCAAATGCTGACACTTGCTTATATTTTCTTTTTTGTAATGTTCATTGGTGACTTGGTTGTTGGCATTTTACTAAAAGACAATACACTTGTTATTAGTGCAGTTGTAATGTGTTTAATTGCCTCGGCATTGATATTTTTCATCAACAGGAAAAAATAAATTAAAAATGAAAAGAGCCTTTTTAATAATTTTGGCATTCGCGACAACCTTTTGTTTAGGTTTCGCATTTAAAACAATAACATCAATCAATAACAACAATCATATGAAACGAGTAACAGGAATTGGGGGTATTTTCTTCAAAAGCAACGACCCAAAACAAATTACAGAATGGTATAAAAAACACCTTGGGTTAGATGCAAATCCTTATGGTGCAACTTTTGAATGGTACGAAAGCCCAGACAGTACAAAAAAAGCACAAACACAGTGGACACCATTTGCACAAGATTCAAAATACTTTGACAAGGACTTTATGATAAATTACCGAGTTGAAAACTTGGAAGCGCTTGTTGAAGAACTGAAAAAAGAAGGCGTAACAATTGTAGACAAAATTGAAACTTACGACTATGGTAAGTTTGTTCACATTCTTGACGGAGAAGGGAACAAAGTTCAACTTTGGGAAGCAATTGACTAAGCTTGATTACAAACAGAAAACTCAAATTAGACAACAGAGAATAACGCCTAACCGCTAACGCATGTTTTGCGTCAAGCGGGGTGACCCCGATAGAGGTTCGGGGCAGACTGTGCAAACTTGGAGCTTTGTGCTTCTGTTTAAGTTCAGTGCTGGTTGACAGTTTTGTACTCCGAAACCCGCCCGAACGCAAAGCCCGAAACCGTTAGCTGCAAGTTTAGAGAGACAGTTCTAACAATCAGACAACGAACAAAAATTAACTTTGAAGAACATTTAATAAATAAAAATGAGCAAAATTATCTTTGACAGCGGAATATCACTTGATGGCTTCTTCGCAGGTGATAATCGAAGTCCAAGCAATCCAATGGGAGGTGTTTCAGGAAAAATTCATAGTTGGATGCTTATTCAAAAAGCATTCTGGGAATACTTAGGGTTCGATGGAGGCAAAGAGGACGGACCTGATGGTAAATTTATTAGAGAGACAATTGCAAGAACAGGTGCATTCATTATGGGGAAACGAATGTTTGAGGAAGGCGAAGCCAGTTGGCCAGAAGACTTATACAAAGCAGATGTTTATGTGCTTACACAAGAAAAACGTGAACCTTGGGTTCAAAAAGGAACAACCACTTTTTATTTCATCAATGATGGAATACAAAGTGCTTTGGAAAAAGCAAAACAATCAGCTAAAGGTAAGGACATAAGAATACAGGGTGGAGCAAATACTATTCAACAATTTCTTAATGCAGGACTTGTTGACGAATTTTTCATCCACATTGCTCCTGTTTTTCTAGGAAGCGGTATCAGACTATTTGACAGTATTGACAAAGATATTTATGATATACAAATCATAGAAGTAATACCTTCGGATTTAACAACACATTTGAGATACAAATTGACTAAGAAGTAAAAAACAACGACTCGCCATCGTTTTTCGGGCATTATAAAAAGATAAGAACAAACGATAGACAATAATAAAAAAGCGAACTATATGAGAAAAATAATTTCATTTATGCACATATCGCTTGACGGTTTTGTAGCCGGACCAAACAGAGAAATGGATTGGATCAAAGTTGATCAAGAAATTTTTGATCATGTCGTAAAACGGATAAGCAAAGGCGATACTTCATTATATGGACGAGTAACTTATGAGTTGATGGAAAGTTATTGGCCTACCGCAGCAGAAAAGCCGACAGCAACCAAGCACGACATTGAACATTCAAAGTGGTATAGCAAAGTTCACAAAGTTGTTTTATCAAAAACAATGAATGACAAGGGTTTAAATAATACAACAATTATTAGCGACAACCTTTCGGACAGAATGAATGAATTAAAGGAAAATGGTAATAATGAAATCTTGCTTTTTGGCAGCCCGACAGCAACACATTCACTTATTCAACAAAACTTAATTGACGGCTATTGGCTATTTGTGAATCCAATTATTCTTGGACAAGGAATTCCATTGTTTGCAGACATAAAAGACAAAATAAAACTAAAACTCTTGACTACCCGTCAATTTAATTGCGGGGTGACAGAACTGAATTACACAATAGACAGATAATAATAACGAACCGCTGCGAGCGGTCATTGTGGAATGACAAATCAAATAAGACAGAGACAATAAATGAAAGTACAAGAACAAATCAAAAATTATATTGCTACTCAGCCTGAAGCAAAACGTGCGGACATTGAAGCTTTGCACAAACGCATACTTAAAGTATTGCCAAAATGTAAATTATGGTTCTTAGACGGCAAAGACGATAATGGTAAAACTGTTTCTAATCCTAAAATAGGGTATGGGCTTCAAACAATAAAATATGCTGATGGAAAGACCAAAGAGTTTTATCAAATTGGAATAAGTGCAAACACAACAGGAATATCTGTCTATATCATTGGTATTGAGGATAAGAAATATTTAGCAGCAAATTTTGGAGAAAAAATAGGAAAGGCAATTGTAAGCGGATATTGCATTAAGTTTAAATCATTAAAAGAAATAAATACTGATATACTTTTTGAAGCTATTCAATTTGGAATTAAAGTTTCGACTGAAAAAAGTGAATTCAATAGAATAAAGCAGTAATATCACAATAATCAAAAACAATTTAGAATTAAAATTATGGCAAGTATCAATCCTCACATTAACTTTAACGGAAATGCCGAAGAAGCATTCAACTTTTACAAATCAGTATTTGGCGGAGAGTTCGCAAAAATAATGCGTTTCAAAGATTTAGCAAGTCCCGAATTCCCGGTAGCAAAGCATGAAGCAAACAAAATAATGCACATTGCTTTACCAATTGGTAAAAGTATTTTAATGGCTAATGATGTACCTGAAATACTGGGACGAACAAACGAAAATGAGAACAGAAGTAAAATTGTAATTAGTGCAGAAAGCAAAGAAGAAGCTGACAAATTATTCAATGGACTTTCGGCAGGCGGACAAATTGAAATGACTATTTCTGACAGCCCCTGGGGTTCATACTTTGGTATGTTTAGAGACAAATATGGAATCGAATGGATGGTGGACTTTGATCCAAAATATAAAGGCAATACAAATTGACAAAAACAACGAACGCCTAACAGCGATTTAACAAAAGGCAGTTGAAGCACTTCTATGAAATCCCAAACGTTCGGGATGCAAGGTTCCATATTAGGAATTCTAATAAACATTTATTCTAAAAATCTGCCATGTCGTAATGTTTCAAAACATTTGCAATAATATTAATGACACGCACTTGACAGTTTTGCATTTGGACAAACTTTTTATTTTTAGAGAGTTCGGCTTTGGCTTCTATAAAAATATTATCGGACAGACAATCGCTTAGCATAACCAGACAACTCAACGCAACAATATAAAATGAAAAAAAGAAAAACTAGTTTGAGCATTGTTATCATTTTACTTGTGCTATCAAACATTGCCGGGATTGTAAAATTACAAATGACTACCGATCAACTTTCAATGATCTATACCTTCCTATTGGCTGAACAAATAAAATGGCTGACAGTAATTCCCGTAATGACAATTATATCACTTATTGCAATATGGTTTGGTAAGCTATGGGGAATTATTTTAACAAGTTTTTTATTTGCCATGGTTCTGTTTCTTGATGTTTATTATAAAGTGTGGACACACGCCTTACTTGCTACACTTGGATTTGTTTTACTAATGCTTTTCTGCTGGCAATCACGACAATTCTTTGGTTTAGAGAAAAGCAGTGGACAGGCAAAAAAATAATTACCGGGCGGTTGTTTTTATTCCGACAGGTGTTCGCGGCTGACAATTGCTCACGGCATAAAAACGATACAACAATACTGCCAATAGCAAGTTTGTTCTATTCGAGCTGACGTTTATATTTGCATGCAGTCAATATTGCGTTCCCAAAAACCATCAACGCAAAACCCCAAAAGGTTAGCGGTCATTTTAGAAATCCTAACTTCGAAGTGACTGAAAGAAAAAAGTAAAAAAAATAGTCGGGTAAACTAAACCCGGTCAGATTAATAAACATAAAAGTGCGGAGTCAGCACTATAATCACTGACAACAAACAAATGAGAAAAATAATTGTTTTGTCATTTATTACATTAGATGGTGTAATGCAGGCACCCGGGGGTCCTGAGGAAGATACATCGGGCGGTTTCAAATATGGCGGTTGGGTTGTTCCTTATTTTGACGAAGTTGGTGGTAAGGTCATGGAAAAACAGATGAAACCTGCTGACCTTCTCTTAGGCAGAAAAACATTTGAGATTTTTGCTGGTTACTGGCCTGAGCATAATAATGAATGGCCCGGGATCAACGATGTTACAAAATACGTTATGTCCAATACAATGAAAAAGTCTGATTGGAAAAACTCAGTGTTTCTAAAAAGTTTGTCGGATATCAAAAAACTTAAAAGCACAAAAGGTTCTGACATTCAAGTCCATGGTAGTGGTGAGCTTATTCAGCTGCTGCTAAAAAATGATTTAGTGGATGAACTCTGGCTCAAAATTTATCCATTGACTCTTGGTAAAGGGAAAAAATTTTTGATAATGGTACTATTCCGAAAGCCTTTACGTTAACAGATAGTTTGGTTACACCAACCGGAGTGATTATTGCCAATTACAAGTTAGCTGGAAAAGTCAAGACAGGTTCTTTCTTAGCTTAAGGTGAGAGTAGCACGAATTCACAACGACAGATTTGCAATAGGTGGGGTTTTCTCGTTGAGAAATCGGGACAAAGAAAATAATGGACAGATAATTCAATAAGAAGAAATGACCAATTCAAAAAAATCTTTAAGCAAATAATAATTTGCTCTTTTTTACTAATATCAATATGTTTTAATTCCTGCAATGGACAAAAAAAACCTGAAAAAATACCCGATAGTTTTACAGGGCAGAAAATAGTTCCAGAAGCGGAATTCAATAATAATATTTTCAGTGAAAATATAACAACCGAAATTGATAAGAACATTCGAAGTATTTTTCAGGATAAAAATGGCAACTATTGGATTGGCACGAATGGCGCTGGTGTGTATCGTTATAATGGTAAAACGTTGATTCAATTTACTGTGAAAGACGGTTTATCTAATAATCAAGTTCAAAGTATTCAAGAAGATAAATCTGGTAATATTTGGTTTGGAACTGGTGTATTCGGTGTTAGTAACTTCGATGGACAAACTTTCACTACGTTAACAAATAAAGAAAATTTGCAATTAAGGAATAGCTCTGACCTCCGCTGGGAAATAGGACCGAACGATTTATGGTTCTATGCTGGTGGCGGTGTTTATCGCTATAACGGTAATTCGTTTGGCTATTTGCCTTTAGATAATACCGGTTTTGACTCTAAGCAGTCGCAAAGCTCTCCCTATAGTCTCAGCTCTTATGCTGTTTATAGCATACTAAAAGACAAAAAAGGAAATGTTTGGTTCGGCACTCAATCCCAAGGTGTTTGTCGCTACGATGGGAAATCTTTTACTTGGTTTACCGAAAATGGGCTGAGTGGCTCAGCCGTTCTTGGTTTGTTCGAAGACAGCAACGGAAATCTTTGGTTTGGAAATAATGGCTCAGGTTTATTTCGATATGATGGAAAATCCTTTATTAATTTTACGGAAGAAAAAGGACTTAGCAATAACGAATTTAAAGTTTCGGGTAAATCAGGTCCAGGCACTTTAGCTCGTATTTACACGATAAACGAAGATGACTTTGGAATCCTTTGGATAGGAACAGTTGACGCTGGTGTTTGGAAATATGACAGTAACAACTTAACTAATTATACCACAAAAGATGGACTTACAAGTAATGCTATAAATATAATTTTTAAAGATAAAAATGGTGAACTCTGGTTTGGAACAGACGGAGATGGTATTTGTAAATTCAATGGGAAAACCTTTGCAAAGTTTGAGTTTAAATAGAACTCAGAATTGAAATAAAAACAGATAAGTCACCTTACTCAAAAGTAATAATTATGTCATTCCGTCCCGATGAATAGGGATCGGAATCTGTTTTACGCAGATTTTTAGATGCTGAATGGCAATGCCATCAACAGACAACTTCGTAAGGTGAATTATTAAGCACAAAATGAAATCAATTAAATGACCAGTTCAAAAAATATTATCCATAATATCTCAAATGGTATTCTACACGAAATTCCGGAAGACATGAAGAAGGCATTGACTTCTAATGAACAAATTCTTGTCCGCTGGAATAGCCTGACCCCAATTCAACGCAACGAGTGGATTTGTTGGGTTACTATCGTCAAAAAAACAGAGACGAGATTAGAACATATTGCTCGAATGGTTGAAGAATTAAAAGACGGTAAACGACAACCTTGTTGCTGGCCTGGCTGCCCTCACCGGAGACCAAATGCAAAAAAATGGTTTAAAAACATTTCAAAATAATGGACACGATTACATACAATAACAATCTTTCTTCTGACGACAAAGCAATTTGCGATTTGCTTTTTCAGGAGATAAACAAACACCTGCACGAGGCAGACAACAAAATCTGGCATAGACATCCCGTTTGGTTTATAGATGGCAACCCTATTGTAGGATACAGTAAAGAAAAACGTGGCATTCGCCTGATGTTTTGGAGCGGTGCAAGTTTTGACGAAGAAAAACTGATGGTAAGAGGAGAAAAATTTAAAGACGCTTCGATATTTTACAACAGTGTTGTTGAAATCAACACAAAAGATTTGAAACGCTGGTTAGGCAAATCTGAAAAAATACAATGGGATTATAAAAACATCGTTAAAAGAAAAGGACAATTAGAAAGATTGAAATGAAATGAAAACAACACTCGAACACGATAAGCGAATAGCAAAAATGACATTTGCTTCGGTTTATCCGCACTACTTCACAAAAGTGGAGAGCAAAGGCAGAACAAAAAAAGAATTGCATCAAGTAATAGAATGGCTGACGGGTTATGATGATAAAAAACTTCAACAACTTAACGACGCGAAAGAAACTTTCGAAACATTTTTTAAGAAAGCAAAACTAAACCCAAACGCTACATTGATTAAAGGAGTAATTTGCGGTTATCGAATTGAAGAAATTGCAAATCCTTTAACCAGGCAAGCCAGGTATCTTGACAAGTTGGTAGATGAATTAGCGAAGGGACGGAAGATGGAAAAGATTTTGCGAACTGTATAAAATGGGATGACAAAAAAGAATCACTGCCTGTGACAGCAAGTTCAAGAAATTGGCAGTTAAGAGATTAAATCAAGTTCGGTTTTTCAATCAAACTTTCGTGCAGGTTGAATGTATTTGTTTTGAACCCCGCACGCAGGTAAGACGCGAAACTGTTATACGAAACCAATATCAAACAAACAATAATTTACTATGACTGAGAAAAAATCAAAATTAGTTGAAATAAAAACAAAGCCTACCGCTGCAAGTGTGGAGGATTTTATCAATAATATTAAGGACGAACAAAAGCGTACAGACAGTTTTGTGCTTTTGGAAATGATGAGAAAAGCTTCTGGTGAAGAGCCAGTCTTATGGTGCAGTTCAGTCATCGGTTTTGGCATTAAAAGATACAAAAGTCCCGCCACAGGAAGAGAAGTTGATTGGCTCCGGATAGGTTTCTCCCCCCGTAAAGCAAATCTATCATTATACATTACCACAGGTATTAATGAGCATGCTGCTGCTCTTAAAAAACTCGGCAAGCACAAGGTGGGTGTTGGCTGCCTCTATATAAATAAGTTGGAGGAGATAAATATGAAAGTTTTAAAGGGAATCATAGATTCATCATTAAATCGAAAGTAGAATATTTTGTCAAGCGAGGCAATTACTCTGGAAGAATTGGCATCCTATAACAGCAACCTGGAAAATAGTTGAGCCAATAATGAAATGATGTGAGAACAATTAATAAAGTTTTTTATTGATTTAAAAAGTGTTACACAAATATGCGTTGGATTTATACGACATAAAAGAAACCTCAAAACAAACTGTTTCAAGGCTTTTCTAAGCGGGGCCGAACCCAAGAAAATCGGGTCAAGCGAGACTTCCCGAATTTCATTCGGGACGACCTGCTGCGTGACGAATTAAATCCTCAATATATTTTCTACTTTTTTTGTTTTTAATTTCACGTTCACGTTTGAGGCAATCAGATTTAGAATCATATTGCTCAAAGTAAACAAGTTCCCAGGGAATACCAGATTTTGTGAATCTGCCCCAACCGAGATTGTGCCTTTCTAATCGCCATTGAATATTGTCTGTAGAACCAACATAGTATTTGTTGATTTTAGGAGAGAATAAGATATAAGTAAAATATTTGTCCATAAAGAAAATGCTCAGATTTATGCTCTGAGTTTTTTTTGCAGAGCCGACAAGGTTTCCCGAATTTCATTCGAGACGACCTCCTTCCTGACGAATTAAATCTTAATGATTTTGTTAAATAAAAGTGTAATAAAAAATTTTATTCAAAAGTTTGCAAATATTTTCCCCCAAAAAAACCTCAAAACAAACTGTTCCAAGGCTTTTCTAAGCGGGGCCGACGAGACTCGAACTCGCGACCTCCTGCGTGACAGGCAGGCGTTCTAACCAACTGAACTACGACCCCGAATATTATGTTCTAGGTTCTAAAAAAATTGAATTCAAATATATTATTTGCTACCTGCAAAAACAAGAATCTTTGGCTAAATTTTTAATCACCAAAAGAAATTCCTATTGCCTTTGCACACTGAACTGCCTGGTTATCCTCCTTAACTAATTTTTGGTGTGAGATTGCATCAGCAATTAGAACATTTTTTATTTCACTTCCTTTTAGTGCAACCATTCTTCCAAATTTTTGTTTCGACGCTAGTTCTATAGCAAAATAGCCAAACTTTGTTGAAAGGATTCGATCATATGGAGTGGGACTTCCACCTCGCTGCAAATGTCCTAAAACTGTAACTCGGGTTTCACGACCTGTATTTTCTTCAATCTTTTTAGCTACCACCTCACCGATACCACCGAGTTGACGCGGATCGTGTCTTTTAACATCTTGCCCTTTTAATACCATTTGACCATCCTTCGCCTTCGCACCTTCGGCAACACATACTAAACTGAATTTTTTACCCATCAATTCTCTATTTTTAATTTTATCATAAACTTTTTCCCATGAGAAAGGAATTTCAGGAATCAAAATTATATCCGCACCACCAGACAGACCGCCGTTTAATGCTATCCAGCCGGCGTATCTGCCCATAACCTCGCAAACAATTACGCGATGATGTGACGATGCTGTTGTGTGCAGTCTATCCAATGCCATTGATACGACATACACTGCAGAATCGTGTCCGAAAGTCATATCAGTAGCTTCGAGATCATTATCAATGGTTTTGGGAACCCCGACGATATTCATTCCAAGTTTGCCAAGTTTATTACAGATGTGCATTGTGCCATCGCCTCCAATAGCGATTAGAGCATCGAGGTTCCATGCATAATAATTTTGTAAAGCTTCCTTGGACTTATCAACGATTTCAATTTTACCATTCTGTTCAATGGGCCAATGGAATGGATCGCCTTTGTTTGAAGAACCGAGTATTGTTCCACCTTGTGAAAGTATTCCGGAAACATCCTCGTTTCGTAATTCCTTTGCACGACCTTCGACCAATCCTTCGAATCCATCTATAATTCCGAAGACAGTCATACCATAATCTTGTGCGGGTTTTGTTACTCCTCTTATTACGGCATTTAATCCGGGACAATCGCCCCCGCCTGTAAGTACTCCTATTCTCGTTACCTTTTTAACTTTTGCCATTTACTTTTCCTTAAGAAATTTTTCATTTTAATTTTGAAGAATTTTTAAAATGCAGTTTTACTAATTTACTTAAAAACTCCGAACCATAAATTTTTTTCAAGTAGGAAGCGGTTCGATCCACCGCACTTGAAGCACCCAGAGGAATTTCATATTGTAATTTTTCAGATGCGAGTTTGAACCAATTTACTACCTCCGCCCTTGCAATAATTGAAGCTGCTGCAACTCCTAAAAATCTTTCAGCTTTTGTGTACTGAAATATTTTATTTTCATAATCTCCACCCGCAAAATATTTATCAATGTGTTCAGGCTTGCCAAATTTATCGCAAATTACTTTTTCCACTCTTTGAATTTGCAGAAGATTTTTAATCACCTCTGAATGCGCCCAGCCAAGCAGTTTATTAATATTCCCAAATTGCTGCTGAAGCTCGTTATATTTTAAAGGCTTTATTTTCAAAACTGAAAATTTATTTCCGAGTACATTTTTTATTTTATCGGCGATATTTAAAATTGAATGATCATCTATCAGCTTGCTGTCTTTAACACCGATTCGTTTGAAATAATCAGCAAGTGAAGCATTCATAATTACTCCGCAAATAACCAGCGGACCAAAGTAATCCCCCTTCCCTGATTCATCTGTCCCGATGTAAATATCCGGTTCGGATTCAACTTCCCTGCCTTGAGTAAACAGATTTGTTCCAAACACACTATCGTGAATTTCTTTGTAAAGTTTATGATCGGAGTTACCCTGCAATACAACCTTATTCCCTTTCTTTCCAAAAAAAACAAGTAACTTTACTTTATCTTTATTATCAGTTATCACTGCTTCATAGTTGTAGTCTTTACGATCAATCATGAAGACTTTAAAACCATTTTTAGTAAAAACCTGGCTATAATTTTTAATAATTTTCAGTGCGGTTGACTCAACTTTATTCATCATAAAATATTTTTAGATTATATATAAATATTTGGAACTTTAGCACAATATTGAAGTTAAAAGTATGATTCGATTACTAATTGTATTGTTTCTTTAATAAATCGAAGTTAGTTTTAAATAAGTAATGAAAGAAAAAAAATGAACGCACAGCAAAAAATAAAATTAGTAATTCTGACTTTGATTTTATCAATATCATTTTCAGCCAATGTTTTTACACAGATTAAAACTGATAAACAAACAATTGATCAAACAATCTCATCAATGACTGTTGAACTTCAGCATAAAATTTTATTAACTGACGAACAAGCAGGCAAGGTTACTGAAATATTGAAAATTTATTTCTCAAAAGTTTCTGCCGATGCATCTAAAAAATTAGAGTTGCGTAATAAGGCAAATTCAGATGTACTTTTAATTCTTGACAAAAAACAAAAAGCTAAGTTTGACATACTCAAAAATGATTGGTGGAAATCAAATTAGTTTTATATAAACAACTACGTTGCGTAAAATAGCAAACCTGCTTCGGGTCAGTAAGTAATTTCTATTTTAAGATAAATCCAATCTTTTCAAGTCTGCCATCAATATTAAAGGCAGGCACAATATTAAAAATTTTACAGAGCAGCGGATACACGTCAATATTTTCAATAGTACCTGCTCTGTAATTTTTTTTAAATGAAGGTCCAAGCGCAAAGAAAATGCCATGCATGTCAATATTATTATTATCGAAGCCGTGATTGCCGCCTTTAAAATATTTTTCGTTTGATTTCTTTTTTTATCTCTAAAAGTCCAACCAACATCTGCAATAGCAACAAGATCTCCTACCAAATAAGAATCACTGAAATGATAAAATGCGGGGATATCTTTTTTGAAATAAACGCTAAAATGTTCATCGCTTGAATTTAATCTATCATAAATTTCATCCAGATTATTTTCATCTTTGTCAAAAGACATAATCACACCAGAGTTATCAACTTTGTAATTAATTCCATTAAAAAAATCATCAACATTAATAATTCTATCTGAATTTATTTCAGTCATGCCATGATCGGAAACTACAATAATATCAGTGCTATCGAACAAATTTATTTCTTTTAACTTTGCGAATAAATCGCCGAGCTGAATGTCAAGAATCTGAATTGCCGAATCAACTTGAGGCGAATCAGGACCATATTTATGCCCATAGGAATCAGTTGCATCAAAATACATTGTTATAAAATGCGGACGCTCGGAGTAAGGAAGATTGAGCCACTGAATAACTCCATTAACTCTATCGGAATAAGGTTTGGTATGTTCGTAATTCTTGTAATAATCCGGTCGTCTGTAATCAGCAGTTAATTCGGAGCCGGGCCAAAAATAACTTGCCGTGATAATCCCCTGCCGTTTAGCTGTTTCCCAGAAAGCTTCACCTCGATACCACTTCGGATCTCTAACAGCTAAGGTATCAGATATTTTATAGGATTCATTAGTGAATTGATCCTCGAAATGATTTTCGATAATACCATGATGAGCCGGATATAACCCGGTTATAATTGCGAGATGATTCGGAAAAGTCTTGGAAGGAAAACAAGGTTTAAAAGATAATGCGGAAACTCCCTCTTGTTTCATCAAATCCAAATTTGGTGAAAGACCACGCGAAGGATAATCCCATCTAAACCCATCGAACGAAATAAGAATGACATAAGGCTGACTTTGAGCAAAAGAATAAATATTAAAGAGAGTAAAAATTAGTAATAGTCTGAGTGTATTTTTCATTTTAAGTCCAATTGATATGAAAAAATTATTCTTTTAAAAATAGTGATTTTATCAAAGTCAAGTGTCAATATTAATTATTTATTAAATGTAAAAATTTTAATAATTCTACTTGACTGAACTCTAAAGAAGCAGGATATTTGAAGCGTAAAAATTAAATCTGTCGTAAAAGCGACGGTTCTAAAACAAACTAAATAAACTAAGGAGAGTGTTGATGCACAAACTTTACAAGATTCTTTTAATTGGACTTGTCTTCCTATCCGCATCGATCTATGCTCAGAAATATACAGTTTCTGGTATGGTAACCAATGTTGAAAACGGAGAAAAACTTCCAGGCGCAAACGTTTACATGAAAGCTTTAAATACTGGGGCAGTAACTAATGCAGATGGTATTTATTCAATCGGAAATGTTCCTAAGGGAACATATGAACTGACAGTTAGCTATGTCGGTTATATTTCTGAAGTATCTAATATTTATGTGGGCGGGGACGTATCTCTAAATTTTAATCTTAAGCCAAGCCCTGTACTATTGGGCGAAACAGTCGTTAAAGGAACTCGTGCAACCTTACGCGAAACTCCAGTTGCCTTTACCGAAGTTAAAGGTGAGGATATCGAGTTTAGACTTTCTTCAAGAGACTTACCACAAGTATTAAATGTTACTCCAAGTTTATATTCTTCACCTGGTGGTGGTGGTGCTGGCGATGCGAATTTAGTAATCAGAGGATTTAACCAGAGAAATATTGCAATAATGATCAATGGTGTTCCGGTAAACGATATGGAAAACGGCTGGGTTTATTGGTCTAACTGGGCAGGACTTGGAAATGTTACACAAGATATTCAAATCCAAAGAGGTCTTGGAGCTTCACCATATTCAGTTTCTTCAATTGGTGGTGTGGTTAACGTTCAAACATTCGGTGCTAGTGGAAGAAAAGAATTTTCGAAATTAAGCACTGAATTCGGTTCCGATAATTTAAGTAAAACTACATTTGCTTTTTCATCTATGATTACAAGCAATATCGGTATGACCGGATTAGTCTCAAGAAAAGTTTGGGACGGTTATGCAAATGGTTTATACTTAAATGAATTTACTTATTTCTTCTCGATCGGTGGTGTGTTCGGAAAGCATTCAGTTGAATTCACTGGTGTTGGATCTCCACAGGAACATGGACAAAGGGTTACAAGACAGACTATTGACTCCTGGAATCAGAGAGGATTTGATTACAACAAAAATTATGGTTTCTTATTCGGACAGCCATTGAACGAAGTTGTAAACAAATATCACAAGCCACAATTCAATTTAAATTGGAACTGGCAGTTAAATCAATCTTCGATTCTATCTACCGTGGGTTATTTCTCCTTTGGTACAGGTTACGGTTCTGGAAGATTAGGATCAAGCTTTATTTACAATACTGCCGGCTTGATTGATTTCGACGCCGTGTGGGCAAGAAATGAAGCTAACTTAGACTCAAATGGTGTTAAACAATCATTAACAATTTTAAGAAACTCAGTTAATAATCATTTCTGGACTGGTATTCTTTCAACTTACAAAACCAATGTTAATGACGAATTAAGTTTAAGTGTTGGATTTGATGGCAGATATTATCTCGGTGAACATTATCGTGAGATCAGAAATTTGCTTGGCGGATCTTATTGGTTGAATACAAAAGATATTAATAACCCTGATCTAATAACAAAAACCGGCGATCTTGTTGACTATCATAATGACGGCAAAGTTATGTTATATGGCGGCTTTGCTCAAGCTGAATATCAAACTGGAAAGATCAGTACATTCTTAAATGTTTCTGCCTCAAATACCGGTTATCAAAGAATTGATTATTTCAATTTCCTAAATAGCGACCCTGCTCAAACAACGGAATGGCAGACTTTCTTAGGTTATACTGCTAAGACAGGATTGAACTTTAACATTGATGAGCACAATAACGTATTTGCTAATGTTGGTTATTTCTCTAAAGCTCCTATTTTCGATAACGTTTTTGATTTTTCAAATAACGTTTTCGCAGATGCTACTAATGAAAAAATTCTTGGTATCGAATTAGGTTACGGTTTATCAACTCCACTAATTGCTCTTAATATTAATGGCTACTATACAGATTGGAAAGACAGAGCCATTAATGCATTCTTCGTTTATACAGCTCCAGATGAAAGCACAGTTGACTATCAGGCAAATATCAAAGGTGCCGAACAAAAACATATAGGCGTTGAATTGGAAAGTAGAATAAAACCTACTAATACTCTGGAATTTGGATTAATGTTATCAGTATCAGATGCCAAATTTCAGAATGATGTAAATGCAAGATTGTATCCTGAAGAAGATCCATCTCAAGTTACAGAGATACACTCGTATGTAAAAGATCTTTATGTTTCAGAATTTCCAATGACTCGTGCCTCTTTCGATATGCTTTATAGATATGAATTAGGAAATGGTTCTACATTCATTTTCAATCCAATCTATAATTTCTTCGGAAGACAATACGCATTCTTCAACCCGGATGCTAGAACAAATCCAGATGATCTAGCACAGTCCTGGAGACTTCCAGATTTCTATTTATTCGATGTTCACACAGCTTATGAAATTTTATTCACAAACTTCTTTGTTAAAAAAGCTACCGTTGGGTTGCATATTTTTAATGCTCTTAACACTAAGAATTACATTACAGATGCAACTGATGGAAGTGACCACACTCAATATTCCGCAACAGTTTGGTACGGCAGAGAAAGATGGTACAATTTAAGCTTCACATTCGATTTATAGAATTGATTCTTTAATGAAAAGGCTGCCAGTTTTGGCAGCCTTTTTTTATTTAAAATTTTTATAAGTATACTTGACACATATGCGGTGAGTCGTTATTTTCACGCACGTAAAAATAAATTTCTCCCGGCAAAGGGTTCTCCCCTGCCCTTTGTAGGGTATAGACCCGATGTAGTAATACATCGGGTTTTTTATTTTATACAAAGCAATTAATTAATTTTTATCACCCCAGCTTAATACTTCGATATAAACTTCAGCCAATCCATCGCTAAGCATTCCTAATTCCCTTGCAGCTTGATAAGAGACATCAATCGCTCTACCGTTATAATCGGGCATCCGGTCATTGATTTTCAAAATCACCGATTGATTATTCTTTTTATTTGTCACTCTAACTATTGTACCAAATGGGTAATTAAGATGAGCAGCAGTCAGCTCATTCATATTATAAATTTCACCACTGGCGGTTTGTCTTCCATTAAATTTCTCGCCATAGTAGGAAGCAATTCCGGAAGTTGTTTCTAAAACGATTTTATCTTTTTCGTAATCGGTAATTTGTTCATTTTTTGATGGTGGGGGTAATTCACTTCCAGTTTTGATTGTTGGTTCCTTTCCGGTAAACTTCGGACTGCTTCCGCAGGATTGAAACAGTAAAACCACTGCAATAATTTGTGCAAAGAGACAGAGGTTCAATTTACTTTTAATAAGTAACTTCTTCATCTTTCTAAAATGCTATTTAAAAAACCTGCTGTAAATATAGCAGCTGTCTCGCTTCGTAAACGATTTTTAGTAAGCCGGAATAGACCCTTTTGTTCGAATAGATTCAATTCCCGTTGACTCAGTCCCCCTTCGGGACCAAAGATAAAATAAGTATTTGATTTTATTAACTCTATTGAATCAAGCGCTTTTTTAGCACTTTGTTCAAAGATGATTTTCTCAGATTCAGAATTAACGACCCAATCAAGGTTTCCTGCTAAACTTATTTGAGGAAGGAAACTGCGAATAGATTGCTTCATCGCTGCGAGTGCAATTTTATTCCATCTTTCAATATTATTTGATTTCGAAATAGATCTATCAGCATCAAAAAGGATAAAATTAGTTACTCCAAGTTCAACACATTTTTCAATTAAGAATCTAATGCGCTCTGGATTTTTTAACTTCGGGAGACAAAAAATAACCTTCTGAAATTTATTCTGATACGAAATCAAATTATTTATTCGAGCATCAAGAAAATCTTTATTGATTGTCAAAACAGAGCATTCATAAATGTTACCCTCACCATTTGTAATAAATATTTTATCATGTGCTTTGTATCGCATAACTTTTACTGCATGTTTGAGTTCCTCATCTCGCAGAATAATAGTATCCCTCGAAATATAATCTCGCGGAGCATAAAATAATTCTATGTTAGAAAGAAATTCCAAGATCAATAATATATTCTAAATTAAACCCTTCATCAAAAGCCAATTCAAAACGAATTAGATTGTATGGAAGAACTAAAACAGTTAACCCAGTTCCAAAACCGGTATTGAAATCTTTAAGTGTGATTGGAGAGTTTTTAAATTTTGTAAATCCTGTATCCCCAAATAATTGTCCATAAATTGCTACCCGGTATGTTAAAAGATTTTCAGGCACCCAGGGAATAAATGTGAGAGACAAACTAAAGTCTCTTACAAATGGATAGTAAAACTCAAGAGAGGCGAGATAATAACTATCCCCTTCCTGCTGCTCGGAATAATGTCCTCTGATTCGTTCGCCGAATCCAAGGAAAGAATAATCATAGAAAGGAATTAATTCTCCAGATGTTTGCCTTGTTGCTATTCTCCATTTTGAGATTAATTCATCAAACACTTTTCTGTATTCTCTAAAATCAAGAGATAGTATCTGATAATTGATGTCGTTAATACCAAGCCCTTTAAAATCTAAAACTGTTGAAAAAAATATCCCCTCCTTCGGGAATTGTACAAGATCCCTTGTGTCATAGCTGTAAGTAAGTCCAAGAGTTGGATACCTGTCTATTCGTGAGTTAGATGCATTAATTCCTTTAATAAAAAAGGTGTTTCGATATAATCAAAACGCAAAGAAATCCCAACTCTATGAAAAAGTCCAAATCTTTTTCCAATGGTCAAGTCAGCGGCAATATTTTTTTGTTCAAAGTCATAACCGGCTAATGTTTCAGCGGTTAAACTTTTATTTTTTACATTTCGATAGAGTAATGAAGTTCGCAGATAAATATTTTCATCTTTAATAAAATTGGGATTGATATAGTTGATGTGCAGAGATTTTTCGAACCCTAGAGAACCTTTCAATTTCAATAATTCATTTCTGCCCCTGAAATTTTGTATAATTAAATCAATTCCAAAAGAAATTTTATCCCAATCTTTATCTTTTAATTCTGCAAATGGGAGGGGGTATATGTACCAGCTTTCTTCAACATTGATTTCAATGATATTTAATTGATTTGATTGTAAAGGTATAATCTTAACTGAAGTAAAAATGCCAAGGCTGTATATTCTTTCACGATTGTAATCCAGCTCAACCGTTGTAACTGAATCGCCTTGGGAAAATGTTAGTTCATCCAGAATTACAAAATCTTCAGTAATATCATTGCCAATGATTTGAATTGTGTCCACAATAAAATAACTATCCGCATTCATCGAAACCGAGTCAATAGACTGAGAATATATTTCGACTGATAGAGGCAGCAGCAAAAGTAATATGAAGAATGATTGAAACATTTAATATTGATAAATCTTAACTGCTATAAATAAAAAAGGGATTCAGAAATAAAAAAACCAAAACTTCCGAATCTCCAAAAGGTCAATTAGTTTCTTGAACATACTCGTTGATTGGAGCGCAGGTGCAAACAAGATTCCTGTCACCATAAGCATTGTTAACCCTGCTAACAGCAGGCCAAAACTTGTGCTGACGTACCCAACCCAACGGAAATGCGGCTTGTTCACGCGAGTATGGAAATTGCCAGTTATCAGAACAAACCACCTGTGCTGTATGGGGTGAATTCTTAAATACATTATTTTTAGTATCCGAGGCACCGGTTTCAATTTCTGCAATTTCATTTCTTATTTCAATCATAGCTTCACAAAATCTGTCAAGTTCCGCTTTAGATTCACTTTCGGTAGGCTCAACCATTAATGTTCCATGGACAGGAAATGAAACTGTCGGAGCGTGGAAACCATAATCCATTAATCGCTTTGCAATATCTTCAACTTCAACATTGACAGAATTTTTAAAAGCCTGCATATCAAATATTAATTCGTGCGCTACTCTTCCTTTCTCGCCAACGTAGAGAACAGGATAAATTTTTTCTAATTTACTTTTAATATAATTGGCATTCAAAATTGCATACTTAGTTGCTTTTGTTAATCCTTCTTCCCCCATCATTTTAATATATGCATAAGAAATAATCAAAATATCAGCACTGCCAAAAGGCGCGGCTGAAACTGCGTGAATTGATTTATCTCCCCCTATATTCTTTACTGAATGACCTGGAAGATATGGTGTCAGATGTTTGGCTACTGCAATTGGTCCAACTCCAGGTCCGCCTCCTCCATGAGGGATACAAAAAGTTTTATGCAAATTCAAATGGCAAACATCAGCCCCGATTTCAGCAGGATTTGTAAGCCCAACCTGCGCATTCATGTTTGCCCCATCCATGTAAACCTGCCCGCCATTTTGATGAATGATATTGCAAATTTCTTTAATTTTATCTTCAAATACACCATGAGTTGAAGGATAAGTCACCATCAATGCAGCAAGATTATTCCTGTTCGCTTCTGCTTTAGCTTTCAGGTCATTCAAATCAATATTGCCTTTGCTATCACAAGCAACAACCACTACTTTCATTCCAGCCATTACAGCACTTGCCGGATTAGTACCATGTGCTGATGAAGGGATTAGAACAACATTTCGATTTGACTGTCCATTATTTTTATGATATTCTCTTATCACCATTAAGCCGGTGTATTCTCCCTGTGCGCCGGAATTTGGCTGAAGAGACACAGCATCGAATCCTGTTATAGATTTTAAATCATCTTCTAATTGAGTTAACAAATGCTGATAACCTTGTGTTTGATTTGACGGAGCAAATGGATGAATGTCAGAAAATTCATTCCACGTAATTCCCAGCATTTCGGTTGTTGCATTTAGTTTCATTGTGCAGGAACCAAGCGGAGTCATTGAATGTGTTAACGAAAGATCTTTATTTTCAAGTGACTTTAAATACCTGAGCATCTCGGTTTCTGAATGATAAGAATTAAAAACTGCATGCTGCAAATAATTTGTTTTACGTATAAGCTGGGCAGGTAGATTTGAAGTCTCGTCAATAAAGATTTTTTCCAAATCTGTGGTATTGATTGGTTTATCGTATGCTTGAGTAAAGATTGAAATGATGTTGAGAACATCGTCTAAATCAGTTTTTTCAGATATCGAAATACCGATGAGATTATTATTAATATATCTAAAATTTACTTCGTTCGCTTCGGCTATTTCACGAATGAGTTTAGCCTTATCCCCAACTTCTAATAATAGTGTATCAAAAAAATTTTTGTTTAGTTGCTTAACTCCTATTAGGCTAAGCGCTTGGTTTAAATACAAAGTGAGGTTGTGAATTCGCTTTGCTATCGCTTTAATTCCCGCAGCACCATGATAAACAGCATACATAGAAGCAATAACAGCTAATAAAACCTGGGCGGTGCAAATATTACTTGTAGCTTTTTCCCTCCTAATATGCTGCTCTCTTGTTTGAAGAGCCATGCGATAAGCTGTATTTCCCTGAGCATCAACTGATATTCCGATAATTCTTCCGGGAATTACACGTTTCAATTCTTCTTTAGCTGCAAAATACGCTGCGTGAGGTCCGCCAAATCCCATAGGCACACCAAATCTTTGTGTACTTCCGACTGCAATATCAGCACCAAACTCTCCGGGAGGGGTTAAAAGAGTAAGACTCATAATATCAGCAGCAACTATGCGGAAAATATTTAACTTGCCGGCTGTTTCGAAGAAGTTAGAATAATTATTTATCTCACCTGTTTGGTTCGGATACTGAACTAAAACAGCGAAGAAACTTTCATCAAGGTTTATTTGATCTGCTTGACCGATAACTAATTCTATGTTAACTGGAGTTGATCTTGTTTTCAGTACATCAATAGTTTGCGGGAAACAATCTTCAGCTACAAAAATCTTTACAGCCTTTTTATTTTTTCGATTATAATAACACATTAGCATTGCTTCTGCTGCTGCAGTTGCTTCATCAAGTAAAGATGCGTTCGCAATAGGCAAGGAAGTTAGATCAGATATCATTGTCTGAAAATTTAACAAAGCTTCCAATCTGCCTTGCGAAATCTCTGCTTGATATGGAGTGTACTGAGTGTACCAGCCGGGATTTTCCAAAACATTTCGTAAAATGACTGAAGGTGTGATAACAGGATAATAACCCATCCCGATATAGGATTTAAATACTTTATTCTTAGCGGCAATCTCTTTTAGTTCTGTTATAAAATCGGACTCAGATAACGGATCATCTAAATCCATTTTTTTCTTTAATCTAATTTGTTCCGGCACAGTATCATTTATGAGTTGATCTAACGAGTTGACTCCGATTAACTTTAACATTTCTTCAGTTTCGATTTCGCTAGGTCCAATATGTCTATTTAAAAATTTATCAGGATGCTCCAATGAAAACATTTTTATTCTTTCTTTTTAAACGAAAAAAAAATTATTTAATAATAAAATTTAATGAATTAATGCAACTAAAATGTTGAAACTTAGTGGGGGAAATTTGTATCGCGATTATACAGAAAAATCAATAATTAGGTTTTATTCAAAATATTATTCATTGCATCGCGAGCCGCATTTTGTTCAGCCGATTTTTTATTTTTCCCTTTGCCAGTTCCCACTTCCCTGCTGCCCAATCTTACCTGGATAGTAAAAATTCTATCATGCTGAGGTCCCTCCTCATCGATAACCACATAGTTCGGAATGGCTAATTTATTCGCCTGCGCATATTCTAAAAGTTGACTTTTAAAATTTTCATCTATCAAATAGACGCCATCTTTTACGTTTGGAGTTATCAAAGCTTTCGTTATAAAATGTCTTGCAGCTTCCAAATCTTTATCCAAATAAATGGCACCAATTAGAGCTTCAAAAGCATCAGATAATACTGTTTTGGACGCATTGGTATAAATATTAGAAAGGTTTTTACTGACCAGAAGAAAATTACCGAGATTAATTTGAGATGCTGCTTCAGCCAGTGCAATTCGGTTAACAAGTTTTGCTCTAATCTTTGTTAAGAAACCTTCATCCCTATCCGGGAAAGAATCAAATATGTACTCTCCAACTATCAGGTTTAGAACGGAATCACCTAAAAATTCTAATCTCTCATTTGAAAAATCATAATCATTATGTTCTTCAAGAAACGAACGGTGAGTAAGAGCTTGTATGAAATAGGTCTTATTCCGAATTGAATAACCGATAAGTGACTCGAGTTCTTCAACTTTTTTTGCGGTCAGAAATTTTGAAATGTATCGGGCTTTTCTCCGAGACTCACTTTGTTTTATTTTTTCGAGAATCCAGGAAAAAAGATTATTCAATTTTACAACTCAACTTTTTTAAATACCAGTGAAGCATTATGTCCTCCAAAACCAAATGTGTTGCTGATTGCAACTTTAATATTTTTTGTAGTTGCATTCAACGGAGAATAGTTAAGATCACATTCCGGGTCAGGATTAGTCAGATTAATTGTAGGCGGGATTAGACCGTTGTAAAGGCTAAGCACAGTGGCGATGGCTTCAACCCCGCCAGCAGCTCCTAGCAAATGCCCGGTCATAGATTTGGTGGAAGAAACAACTAGTTCATAGGCGTGTTTACCAAACACAGTCTTTATAGCATTTGTTTCATTCACATCATTTAAAGGTGTCGAAGTTCCATGCGCATTTATATAATCTACAACTTGAGGAGCTAACCCAGCGTCTTGAAGTGCATTTTGCATTGATCGAACCGCGCCTTCACCCCCCGGTGCCGGTGCAGTAATATGGTGGGCGTCAGCCGTTAAACCAATTCCTGCTAGTTCCGCATAAATCTTTGCATTACGATTAACTGCATGCTCATATTCTTCAAGAATTAAAGTGCCAGCACCTTCACCCATAACAAAACCATTTCTGTCCTTGTCGAATGGACGTGAAGCTTCCTTATATCTATCATTCCAGGTTGAGAGTGCTCTCATTGCAGTAAAACCACCGACGCCAATCTCAGTGATGGCAGCTTCGGAACCACCACAAATCATCATATCAGCCGTACCGCGTTGAATCCATAAAAATGCATCGGCGATGGCATGAGAAGAAGTAGCACAAGCTGATGTTGTCGCATAGTTAGGACCTTTTAAACCAAATTTAATTGATATCTGCCCGGCGGCAATATCAGAGATCATCATCGGAATAAAGAAGGGGCTTAAAGATTGAGGATTTTTAGATTGAAAAAAATTCCAGTGCTGCTGTTGAAGTGTTTCCATCCCCCCAATTCCACTTCCATAAATTACACCAAAGCGATTCAGGTCGGTAGATGAGAGATTTATCCCCGAATCATTAATTGCCATTTCAGAAGAGACAAGTGCAAATCTCGCAAATGGGTCCAACCGTCTAATAGATTTTCTATCTAAATAATTTTCAGGGTTAAAATTTTTAACTTCGGCGGCAAATTTAGTATCAAACTTTGAACTGTCGAAATGAGTGATCATTTCAACACCGTTGACACCATTTATAAGAGCATTCCAAAAAGATTCTAAACCTATGCCGATTGGAGTAACGGCACCCATACCGGTAACAACCACTCGTTTATTTGCCATTAAATACTCCCGCTGAATTTTTTATGTACGAAAGGAAGGAAGGAAGACGTTGTCTCAAAAGATTTATTGTGCTTGTCTGAACTTGTTGAAAACTGATTTTATTAATAGTACACACGCTTCGATAAGCCTGGTGTAAAATAAAATAACTTTTGAGACAACTTTTATCTTACTTGCCTAATTTTTCTTTAAGATATTTTGTTGCGTCGCCAACAGTGCCGATTTTTTCAGCATCTTCGTCCGGAATAGATACATTGAAAGCACTCTCGAAACCCATTACTAATTCTACGATATCGAGAGAATCTGCACCGAGGTCATTGGTAAATGAAGCTTCGGGAGTAATTTGAGATTCTTCAACGCCTAACTTGTCAATTATTATTTCCCTTACTTTAGCTTCAACATCCATAGTGTTCTCCTATTGTTTATTGATTTTATGATTGATTATGAATAAAATTTATTTCGAGTGAAATATACAAAATAAGTCCTTCAGAAAATATATCACATCGTCATTCCGCCATCCACAGTTATCACTTGTCCGGTGATGTAATCTGCCGAAGGGCTAAGTAAGAACGTGGTCACTTTTGCAATGTCCTCCGAGGTCCCCATTCTTCCAAGCGGAATTGTTTGAACAAGTTTCTGTTTCTGTTCATCATTTAATTTGCCGGTCATATCTGTTTGAATAAACCCCGGGGCAATTGCATTCACAGTAATATTTCTTGATGCAACTTCGCGAGCAATTGATTTTGTAAATCCAATTACCCCAGCTTTTGAAGCTACATAATTCGCCTGTCCAGGATTTCCGACTAACGCTACGACAGAGGAAATATTAACTATTCTGCCGTACCTTTGTGAAATCATAGTTTTTAAGACTGCTTTAGTATAATTAAAAACACTTTTAAGATTTGCAGCAATTACGTCATCAAAATCTTTTTCGGTCATTCGAAGTAAAAGATTATCACGGGTTATTCCGGCATTGTTAATTAAAAAATCTACACCGCCAAGCTTTTGAATCGCTTCGCTGACAGTTGATTGTGATTGCTCGAAAGATGAAACATCAGATTTAAAAGCAAAGACTTTAGCACCCGAAGCTTTTGTTGTTTCGATTAATTCTTCTGCCATTTTATCAGAACTGTTATAAATAAAGGCAACATCCGAGAAAGGAATTCCATCATAATTCTGCAAAGTTAATTCGTTGACAATGGCTCGCCCGATTCCTCTTGTACCGCCTGTTACAATTGTTCTTTTAGATTGAGTCATCTTTTATTTCGACCTTTATTTCATTCAAATATTCATTTCGTAACTGCACTAACTTAGTGAAATTCTGATCCCCAAAAAAGAAATGAAGTTCGTCTTTGCACGCTTCAAAAATTGTAACGTGTGCTTCATTATTTTTATTGCAAGTCTTTAATCTGTCAATGTGCTCATCATCTATCGTGAGTGCACCTTCAAAAATTGTTAACGGGAAAAGATAGCAGTAAAGTGGTTTATATTTCCATTTATGTTCGCCTTCTAACAGAGCAAGTTTTTGAAGTGTACATAATCCAGACTTATCAAGGAAAGTACATTTATCATTAATGATTTGAGTGCCGACTGCGATGCCTGATTCAAAATCTTCATCTTTTTCGGGAGCTTCAAACCATTCGGAAACATTTTTTGATTGTGACTCATCAAGCAGTGGAATTATTTTATCTTTAATTGATAGAATATTTTCAGCTTCTTTTGAATCAGTGTAAACGCCGTAATTACAGCACTCCCCGCTGCATCTGCAAGAGAATTTGAACGTAAAGATTAGCGGATCAATTTTCAGATTATCAATTTTTAATTCATTCATTATAAAAATTTCTCCACATCTTCAAATTTATCAATTGAGTGACAGATTATGTTCGAGTTTATTCTTTTAACTAATCCCTGCAAAACTTTGCCAGGACCTATTTCATAGAATTCATCAAAACCGTCGGCAATCATATTAGTGATTGTTTCTTCCCATCTAACTGCTGAAGTAACTTGTTAGTAAAGTAATTTTTTTATTTCATTTTTATCGTTGTTAGGTTTAGCAGAAACATTCGCATACACTGGATATCTTGCATCGTAAAAGGGAGTGGTATCAAGCACAGTTCGTAAATATTCTTTTGCTGAATTCATCAGAGGGGAGTGAAATGCTCCGCTAACTACAAGCTGTTTTACCAGCTTAGCGCCGTTTGCTTTACAAAGCTCCATTGCTTTATGAACTCCGGTGAGTGATCCTGAAATTACTATTTGCCCAGGCGAATTAAAATTTGCGCACTGCACTATTCCTTCTGATGAAGCTTCTGTACAGAGCATTTCAACCAACTCGGATTTCAATCCAACTATGGCAGCCAACGTTCCCGGATTTTCTATTCCGGCTTGCTGCATCGCTTTGCCTCGTACCCCGACAAGTTTTACCGCATCATAAAATTGAATAGCATTTGCGGAAACTAAAGCTGAATATTCTCCCAATGAATGTCCTGCGGCAGCGGCTGGAGAAATGGTTCTAATCAAACTTGAAAGAATTACACTGTGTAAAAAAATTGCAGGTTGGGTAAACTCGGTTTGTTTTAGTTTCTCTTCTGGTCCATTAAACATTACGTGTGATAAATTTACACCAAGAGCATCATCGGCAATTTTGATCATCTCTTTTGCTTCAACGGAATTATCATAAAGGTCATTTGCCATCCCGATATATTGAGACCCCTGCCCCGGAAATAGAAATGCAATTTTACTCATTTAGTTTTACACTATTTAATTTCATAATGACCAAACAAGATGAGTAGCACCAAAAGTGTAGCCTGCTCCAAAAGCTGATAAAATCAGGTTATCGCCTTTTTTTATTTTTCCAGCTCTGAAATATTCAGTCAGACAAAGAGGAATGGTCGCAGCAGTTGTGTTTCCATATTTATCAATATTAATCATGACTTTTTCAGATCCAATACCCATACGCTTTGCTGTTGCATCAATAATCCGCAGGTTAGCCTGGTGAGGGACTAAGTATGCAATATCTTCAGATTTCAAATTACTCAACTGCATTAATTCTGCAGATACATCTGCCATTCCCTTTACTGCAACCTTGAAAACTGCCTTACCATCCTGATAGATATAATGCATTTTATTATTCACAGTATCATGCGAAGATGGATTTAAGCTTCCCCCTCCTAACATATACAATGCATTTTTACCGGAGCCATCAATTCGCAGAATTGAATTTTGTATCCCGAGTGAAAGGTCTTCGGAAGGTTCAAGTAATACAGCAGAAGCGGCATCACCAAATAGGATGCAAGTATTTCTATCGGTATAATCAACAATTGAACTCATTTTGTCAGCACCAATTACCAAAACTTTTTTATACCTGCCTGATTCGATATGCGAACAACCTGTTTGAAGCGCAAATAAAAATCCCGAGCAAGCTGCGGAAAGATCAAATCCCCAGGCATTCTTAGCACCGATATTTTCCTGAACCAAACAAGCAGTAGCCGGAAAAAACATATCCGGAGTAACTGTTGCAACAATAATTAAATCAATTTCATCCGGGGAAATATTATATGATTTCATCAAATCAAGTGCGGCATTTGTTGCAAGATCGCTTGTCGCACCGTTCTCTATAATTCTTCGTTCCTTAATCCCGGTTCGTGTTTGGATCCACTCATCATTTGTATCTACAATAGATTCAAAAAATTTATTATCTAAAATTTTTTCTGGTATGTACATACCAACTGCACTAACGACGGCAGTAATTTTTTTATCACTGTTCATATTTAATTATTCCAGTTTGTAATGTTAATCTACTTGATTGAATAATTATTATTTATTCATTTCAGCGGCAAGTTTACCTATTAGATTTTTATCGAACATTTCTTTGGCTCTCAAAACCATATTTTTTATTCCAAATGAAGAACTTGAACCGTGCCCAATTATCGTGATAGCCTTTACACCAAGCAGAGGAATTCCACCATATTGATTTGGATCGAAAACTTGAAATGTTTTTCGAATAGTATTTCTCGATAATCCAATTTTAATCTTGTCTATAAAATTTGTATCAGCTGTCTTTTTTAGCATAGGTTTCATGATCTTTAAAAACGATTCGCCAAATTTGAGCAGAATGTTACCAACAAACCCATCGCAAATAACTATGTTTACTTTGCCTGTTAGAATATCTCTGCCTTCAACATTGCCGAAGAAATTTAGCCCTGAGGTTTTTAATAGCTCAAAAGATTCTTTAGTTACTTTGTTTCCTTTTTCGTTTTCTTCACCGACTGATAGCAAGCCGATTGTAGGGTTTTGCAGTCCGAACATTTCTTTCACATACACATTAGCTAATCTCGCAAAACCAAGGAGATGCTGCGGCTTGGAATCAACAAAGGCGCCAACATCAAAAAGCAATGTAACCCCAGTTAGATTAGGGATAAACGCTCCAATAGTTGGTCTTTCAACACCGGGCAATCTACCGATGAGCAGAGTTCCTGCAGCGGCTACTGCACCCGTATTTCCAGCACTCACGAAAGCATCCGCATTACCGGCAGCAACTAAATTTGCGCCGATAACTAAGGAAGATTTTGGTTTTGTTTTCAGCGCTGAAGTGGGAGAATCATTCATCGTAATTATTTCATCCGAATGAATAATTTCTACATCAGCCAGCGAAAGGTTATTTTCCCTTGCAGTGATAGTTATTTTTTCCTTATCACCAACAAGAATTAAATGAAAAGTCTTGTCCTCATTCAACGCACTTAGTGCACCAACAACTTCGTTCAGAGGTGCAAAATCACCCCCCATTGCATCAACAACTATTCTGCATTTCGAATTTTCAGAATCAGAATTAGACATCCGGGAGAAAATGATTATTAGCTTTTGGGAATAAACATTGAGCGACCATTGTAGTAACCACAAGCAGGGCATGCACGGTGAGTTAATTTCATTTCACCGCACTTAGCGCAAGTACCCATGGTTGATGGTGTAGCTTTGTAATGTGTTCTTCTTTTATCTCGTCTGCTTTTTGACCACTTACGTTTTGGATTTGGCATTTTAGTCCTTATTTATTTTAATTTAATTTATTTTTTAGTTCAAGTAATGGTTTCCAGCGGGCATCAACTTCTTCGGGTTTGCAGCTGCATTGACCATCATTTAGATTTTTGCCGCATCGCGGGCATAAACCTTTACAATCTTCTTTACACAATTTTTTTATTGGAACTGCAAGCAGAAGATAATCTCTTACATCGTCAGTAATATCTATTTTATCCGCATCTTTTGTAAGATAAGTCACGTCAACTGAATCGTCGTCTCCTTCAGGCTGATCATGAAGATAAACCATTTTGTATCTGCTTTCAATTTGAGCAGAATATATTTTAACGCATCTATCACATTCAAATTCTGCTCCTACAGTAGTAGAAGCTTCTAGTATTATTTGGTTGAGATATTTACTTAAGTTTACTTTAGTAATATACTTCCCAACAAATGGCTGCTCCAAATCAAGCTTTTTAACATCATCTTCAAAGCGGTATTCATACGCCCCATCTGTTAAAGAGCTTATTTTTATTTTCATTTTACAAAATTCACGTTAAAACAGTGCAAAATATAGGAATAGCAACTTTGATAGTCAACCTTTTTAAATGATATCAGCCCGACTCTTTTTTATTTTCTTCAATTTAAGCCAATTATCACTAAAAAAAATGTTGATCCATATGATTTTTTTCCATTTATCCACTTTTCTAAATAGTTACACAGTTGATTTGTATTTTTACAACAAAAAAATAAAAATGTTAAAAGTTGAAAACCTCACCAAAAAAGTTTAACGATATTGTAGCTGTGGATGATATTTCATTTCGGCTTTCCGAAGGAAAGATGTTTGGACTATTAGGTCCGAACGGCGCTGGAAAAACCACCACAATTAGAACTGTATTAAATATTATCAAACCTACTTCCGGCACTGTTCGTTTTAAAGACAAAGTAATCAACGAAGAGTTTTTTAATGTGATTGGTTATTTACCGGAAGAAAGAGGCTTGTATAAAAAAAGTAAGGCTTGGGATGTGATAATGTACTTTGCAAATCTTAAAAATATGAGTCATCACTTTGCAAATGAAGCTGCTAACCAATGGATAACTAAACTTGATTTGGGTGCTTTGAAGAACAAACGGATAGAGGAACTTTCAAAAGGTAATCAGCAGAAGATACAATTTATTTGCGCAGTGATCCATAACCCGGAGCTTCTAATTCTTGATGAACCATTCAGCGGTTTCGATCCCATAAATCAACAAATTATAAAAGACGTATTACTTTCTTTTTCGAATTCAGGTAAGCTGATTATACTTTCAACTCATCAAATGGAAACTGCTGAAAAATTATGTTCGGAAATCCTTCTTATCAATAAAGGAAAAGAAGTCTGCAGCGGCAGTATCTCGGAAATAAAAAGAAAATTTGCTTCAAATAATATTAAAATTGAGTTTGAGGGTGATGGAACTTTTATTAAAAATTTGCCGTTTGTAAAAAGCTTTGATTCATACAACAACTATGCAGAAATTCAATTAACAGATTCGTTTGCACCTTCAGAATTTCTTAAAACTGTAATAGATAAAATAGAAGTAAAACAATTTTCTACAGTTGAGCCAACATTAAATAAAATTTTCATAGATGTAATTAAAGAAGATTCAGATAAAAAATGACAATTTTAAAAACTTTAGCAGTCGCAAGGTGGGAGTATTTCGAGAAGATAAAAACGAAAGCATTTATAATTTCTATGGTAATCACTCCTTTGATCATTATTGCTTTTGCCGTTTTACCTTCGATGCTGTCTCAACAAGAAGATGAATCAACCAAGTTTATCGGAATTATTGATCCTTCCCAAAATTATTTCCAGGAATTAAAAAACGAGTTGATTAAATATAAATTCAAAAATGATCAGCCCAATTTCATAATACAGAATCTCTTTGATTCTTCATTAAAGTTTGACGATTTAAAAAAGAAAGCTGATAAAAAAGTTTTCGAAGGAAAATTACAAGGTTACATTTTAGTGCTCAACTCTAAAACTGATTCCTTGAAATTTGAGTATAGAAGCAAAAGCATTGGCAGCTTCAGCGATCTTAATAAACTTGAGAATGAGCTGAATAATATTAGGATAAAAAATTATCTTACTTCTGCAGGACTATCACAAAATATTAGGGAGGTCGTGAACAACAATTCAGAGCTTGACCAAATCATTATTGAAGAAGACGGGAAAGAAAGTTCCTCGGATTTCATGGTAGTATTTTTTTCTTCTTTTATTTTTATAATATTATTAATGATGATGGTTATCTACTCGGGGCAAATGTTAGTCAGGAGCCTCGTCGAAGAAAAAGCAAACAGGTTAATTGAAATTCTCATCTCAAGCTGTACGCCCGAAGATCTTTTAACAGGAAAAATATTAGGGCTCAGTTTACTCGGGCTTACCCAGCTTCTCATTTGGGCGATGATCGGGATTACCCTTGCCGGTGCTGCAGTTATTCCCTATACAGCTTTCGAAAATATTTTACCGATGCTAATTTATTTTATCCTTGGATTCTTACTTTACACAACAATTTTTGTTGGTGTTGGTTCAATTGTTTCTACCGAGCAGGAAGCACAGCAAGTCACAAGCTATTTAAGTTTGATAATGATGCTTCCTGTGGTTATTGCTGTACCTGCAATTCAAAACCCTGATACAATGCTTGTAAAAATTTTATCTTTCTTCCCCCTTACAACTCCATCTATAATGTTATTAAGATTAAACATTTCCGAAATTTCAATACCTGAAATATTATTAACAATTTCGATTCTTATCCTTTCAATTGTACTGATGATTTATATTTCATCTAAGATTTTTAGAATTGGAATTCTTTCGTATGGCAAGCGACCTTCCTTGAAAGAAATATCCCGATGGCTTAGAGAGAAATAATTCTCTAGTTTATTTTTCCTAAAAGAATTAATACTTTTTGTTCTTTTTCACTATTGATATTTTAGTTTAAATATTAAGTTTGGCTAACTAAAAATCAAATCATTAAAAGAATGCTTTTTATTTTTTCCGGACTTGCTGCTCTCATACCTATGATCATTTACCTTCTGATTATCTGGCGCTTTGACAGATACGACCGTGAACCTTTCAAACTTTTATTACAAAATTATCTTTGGGGTGCTATCGGGGCTATTGTTCTTGCCTTAATCGGCAGTATAATTTTTTCAAGTGTACTTAATAAAATTATCGCTGATAATAATCTTGTTGATAAACTAAGTGCAATTGTTGTAGCGCCCTTCGTTGAAGAAATTACCAAAGGAGTTTTCCTATTAATAACTGTTTCGAGCATTAAATTTGATAATATAACTGACGGGATAGTTTATGGCGGCGCAATTGGACTTGGGTTTGGAATGACTGAAAATTTTTTTTACTTCATTTCTTCTACGGATAGTATTTCAGGTTGGATCGCAATTATAATTATCAGAAATTTATTTTCCGGAGTAATGCATTGTGTCTCAACCGGGACTTTAGGAGCCTTCGTTGCGCTGGCAAAATTTAAATCCGGCATTGCTAAAATTATTCTACCAACTGTTGGATTGGGTATAGCTATGTTTATTCACGCTATTTGGAACGCAAGTGTTAGTTTTGAAAGTACTGCTGCAATAGGCTTTTTATTTTTATTTCTAACTGTGTTAATATTTATAATTATTTTTTCACTTTCAGTTAAAAACGAGAGGAAAATTATTTACTCTCAATTGCTTTCCGAAGCGAGCAGCGGCTTAATTCCTCCATCTCATCTGGAAATTTTAAGTTCATCAAGCAGGGATAGAGCAGGATGGATTGAAGAATCTATTAGAAAGACATACATAAAAGCGGCAACAACACTAGCCTTTAGAAAAATTCAACTCGAAAATTCCAATGGGATGAGTAAATTGTACTATGAAAATGACATCTCTAATTACAGGTTATTTATTAAAAGTTTATTAAAAAATATTGCTGCTACTTAAATGAATCTGAAACAAAATAGGTTCACCATTTTTGCAGTCGAAAGTATATTTAACCCTGATAGAATAAATCAAGTAGATTATTTTTCAATCGAGCATACCATACTTCTAAAGTCTTTTATACTGCAAAATACTATCGAGCAGCTGCAGAGTAGTTATCCTGAAGATGGTATAAATGTTTTATTGAATTCTGAAGATCAAAGTTTTATTCCTGATTTTTTATTATCCGATTTGATCCAATTAGTATATTGGGAAAAATTGGATCGGGATTTTTTATTTTCAATAATTGAAAGTTATTTCTCAAATAACCTGGACAAGATTATTTTTCATAATCAAGCAATAGGCTTTACTTCAAACGATATAAATAAAGCATCGAGTCTGATTTCACAACAGGATAATATTGTATTTGGTAAATCAGAAAGTGAATTTATTTCTTTCATAGCTTTTTGTAATATTGATGCAGATACGCTGATAGAATTTGTAAACCCGGATTTTCATTATGACAAGTTTTTATCCGCCATTAATCGGAATGATCATTTTCTTAATATACTATCGAATTTTATGATTATAAATGATTTCAAAAATTTCAATAAACTATATCACGAACTTTCGAAAAAAGAAAGTGAAGCATATTGTTCTCAAAAGATGCATGAAAAATTCACTCACCTTTTTATTGAGTACAAGGAACTTTTAAAATGAGCAAAGTTGGTATCTTTGGCGGAACGTTCGATCCAATTCATCATGGACATTTGATAACCGCTCAATCAGTTAAAGAACTTCGTTCGCTCGATAAAATTATTTTTATACCTGCATTTATTTCACCTCATAAACAACATGCAAAAGCTTCGAGCGCACAGAATCGGTTAAACATGTTAAAACTTGCCCTTGATGATATTCCTTTTTTTGAATGCTCTGATTTTGAAATCAAGCAGCATACGATTTCTTACACAATAGATACACTTCGTGAATTTAAAAAATATTATGATGACATTGACTTAATAATAGGTTATGATAATATTTTTCAATTTCATACCTGGAAACAGCCGGACGAGATTCTAAAATTATCTAATGTGATCGTACTTAAAAGAAAATCATCTCACCCGTTAAATTTTATCGATAAGTATGTTGAAGCTGCTGTGTTCGTTCAAACACGTGGAATTGAAATAAGCGCAACCGATATTCGCAATCGTGTTCATCAGGGTCTGCCGATTCACTACCTCGTGCCTGCAATTGTTGAAAATTATATTTACGATAATAAACTTTACAAGGAATAAAATTGAATATATTAGTCACCGGAGGAGCTGGATTCATTGCTTCTCAAATAGCCGATGCGTTTATAAACGAAGGTCATCAAGTTACAATCGTTGATGATCTTTCTTCTGGATTTATAAAAAATGTAAATCCAAAAGCAAAATTTATAAAAGCTAACATCTGTGATAAAAATCTTTCTCAACTATTTGAAAATGAAAAGTTCGATGTCATTAATCATCACGCTGCTCAAATGGACGTTAGGAGATCGGTTAAAAACCCCGAGTTTGATGCTACAACAAATATTCTTGGCACTATTAACTTGCTTCAAAATGCCATCAAGTTTAAAGTAAATAAATTTATGTTCGCTTCAACCGGTGGAGCTGTTTACGGCGAACAGGAGTACTTCCCTGCTGATGAAAAACATCCGACACAACCTCGCTCACCTTATGGAATTTCAAAACTCTCAGTGGAAAAATATATTCATTTTTACCACGCTGAGTACGGTTTAAAATATTCCATCCTTCGCTATGCAAATATTTATGGTCCTCGTCAAAATCCTTTCGGTGAAGCCGGTGTAGTTGCAATTTTTTCAACAAAACTTTTAAAAGGAGATCAACCAATAATTAATGGTGAGGGGAAACAAACACGGGATTATGTTTTTGTTGGTGACGTTGTGAATGCAAACCTACTCGCTCTTAACGATAGCGCAAATGATATTTATAATGTTGGAACTGAAATCGAAACTGATGTTAACCAACTGTTCCATTATATTAATTCAATCACAGGAGCAGGAAAAGAAGAAAAGCATGGTCCCGCTGCACCAGGTGAACAAATGCGAAGCGTAATCACAAGCAATAAGCTTTTTAATAAATTCGGTTGGCGACCCGCTATTAAAATTGAAGACGGACTGAATTCCACGATTGATTTTTTCAGGGAGGAATTGAAAAAGAAATAATGTTCGATAATTCTTTAATCAAAAAACTTGCATCCGGCAATCGTCGAATTATTGCACGATCCATCTCTATTGTGGAATCTGGAGGCTCAGCTTCAACTGAACTTTTAAAAAGTATATTTCCAACTATAGGTAATGCTTTTCGAATTGGAATTACGGGACCACCGGGCGCAGGCAAAAGCACAATTACAAATCAGCTTACAAAACTTTTTCGCAAACAAAATAAGAAAGTCGGAATCATTGCCGTTGACCCCACCTCACCTTTTACAGGCGGTGCGCTTCTCGGTGATCGCGTTCGGATGAATGATCTCGGAATGGACGAAGGAGTTTTTATTCGAAGTATGGCAACCCGCGGAAGTCTTGGCGGCTTATCTAAAAAGCGATAGATGCTGCTGATGTTCTTGATGCTGCCGGCTTTGATATAATTATTTTTGAAACTGTGGGAGTTGGTCAGTCAGAACTTGATATTGCGCAGGCGGCTGATACAACAATTGTTGTACTCGTTCCCGAAAGTGGTGATTCGGTTCAAGCTATGAAAGCAGGGCTAATGGAGATTGCTGATTTTTTTGTACTGAATAAAAGTGATCGTCCCGGTTCACAACAAGCATACACAGCACTTCAAACAATATTGATGATAAAAGATCACGATGAAAACTCGTGGCTTCCGAATATCATCAAAACCATCGCCTCTGAAAATAAAGGTACTCAAGAAATTGCAGATGAGATTGAAAGACATCATGCTTTTATGTTGGAAAAAGAGAAATTCCTGGTTAAAAGAGAACAACAGGCGAAAGTAAGAATTAAAGAAATCGTTGAACATAAATTAAAAGATGAATTGTGGAGCAAGACTGGTGAAAATTCTTTAAATTCGTCCTTGAAAAAAGTAATCCTTGGAAATGCTTCACCTTATCACATAGCTGAAGAAATTATTAAAGAATATAAAAGTAGAATTTGAGACTTCAAGTAGTCATCCTGAAATTGTTTCAGGATCTAAACAATTAAGAAGATTCCGAAACGAGTTCGGAAAGACAATAAATATTTTAGGAGTTTAAATGGAGCACAGACCTTTCTTAACAGAATTAACAGAAAACCAAAATATTATCCGCAATACGATTAAAGAATTTGCTGAAAAAAATATTCGTCCCGTAATCATGGAATATGACGAACCCCAAAAGTTCCCGATGGAAATAATGCAACAGCTTGGCGAGCTTGGTTTTCTTGGAATACTCGTACCAGAAGAATATGGTGGGGCTAATTTAGGTTATGTTGATTATGCGATCATAATTGAAGAAATTTCAAGAGTTGATCCATCAATAGGTCTATCTGTTGCGGCGCATAATGGTCTCTGTACAAATCATATCAATCGCTTCGGCAATGACGCCCAAAAACAAAAATATTTACCTGATCTCGCGAGCGGAAGAAAAATTGGTGCGTGGGGATTGACCGAATCGTTTTCCGGCAGTGACGCTGCTGGTTTAAAAAGTATCGCCATCAAGGATGGTGATTTTTGGATTTTAAATGGCAGCAAGCAGTTCACAACGCACGGAACTGTCGGCGAGACTTATGTTGTAATGGCTATCACCAACAAAGACGCGGGCAAAAAAGGGATATCTGCTTTCATTCTTGAAAAAGGAATGGAAGGATTAATAATTGGGAAAAAAGAAAACAAACTCGGAATGCGTGCGAGCGATACAACGCAATTAGCTTTTGAAAATTGTAAAGTACCTATAGAAAATCTTTGCGGTGAAGAAGGAATGGGATTTATTAACTCAATGCAAATTCTTGAAGGTGGTAGAATTTCCATCGCCGCCTGCAGTATAGGATTGGCTCAAGGTTGTTTAGATGCTTGTCTAAAATATTCTAAAGAAAGAAAACAGTTTGGGAAGCCGCTTGCAGATTTTCAGGCTACACAATTTAAGCTTGCTGAAATGCACACAAACATCGAAGCCGCAAGAACGTTAACTTATCGTGCTGCCTGGATGAAGGATAATGGAATTCCCAATACAAAAGAAGCTGCTGAAGCAAAACTTTTTGCAAGTGAGATAGCCGAGAAAGCCTCGAGCGAAGCAGTTCAAATTTTTGGCGGATATGGATTTATAAAAGAATATCCTGTAGAAAAATTTTACCGTGATGTAAAACTTCTCACTATTGGCGAAGGTACCTCAGAGATCCAGCGAATTGTAATCGCAAGAGATTTGCTAAAGGAAGCCTAACCCCTGCCCTTCCCTAAGGGAAGGGAGAAATAGATTTTGAATTTGTCACCCTGAACTCGTTTCAGGGTCTAATGATTTTTATTAAAAAACTCCCGAAACGAGTTCGGGGCGACAGAAAAAATGATTATGAAACAAATTGGTTTACAAGTAAAAGAGAATGAATCTTTTCTCAAGCGAGAAGATTATCAAAAAGAATTGTTGCGCAAGCTTACTGCTGCAAAAGAAACTGTTCAAGAAGGTGGTGGTAAGAAAGCAATCGAGAAACATAAAGCGAAAGGAAAACTTACCGCTCGCGAAAGAATAAATCTTCTTGTTGATGATCCCAAAAAGTTTTTTGAGCTAAGTACTTTTGCAGCTTATGGAATGTATGAAGAATACGGCGGTGCTCCTTCATCCGGAACTATTTATGGAATTGGTAAAATTCAAGGGCGTGATTGTGTTATCGTTGCAAACGATGCAACTGTAAAAGCCGGTGCTTGGTTCCCAGTCACGGCAAAGAAAAATTTACGTGCTCAAGAAATTGCAATGGAGAATCATCTTCCGATAATTTATTTGGTTGACAGTGCTGGAGTTTTCCTTCCACTGCAGGAAGATATTTTTCCGGACAAAGAACATTTTGGAAGGGTCTTTCGCAACAATGCTAAAATGTCTTCGATGGGCATTCCACAAATAGCTGCAATAATGGGTCCTTGTGTTGCAGGCGGTGCATACCTTCCTATAATGAGTGATGAAGCTTTGATTGTTGAAGGGGAAGGTTCAGTGTTTCTTGCTGGTGCTCATCTTGTTCGTGCAGCAATAGGAGAAGTGATTGATAATGAAAGCCTTGGCGGTGCAAAGGTACAATCTAATATTTCTGGTGTTACAGATTACATTGTAAAAGACGATGAAGAATGTATTGCACAAATCAGAAATCTTGTTGATAAGTTTGGGATCAATCAATCAGCAGGATTTAATAGAGTTCAAAGTGAACAACCTAAATATCCAACTGAACAAATTCTTGGAATTCTTCCAGAGGATACTTTAAAACCTTATGATACTTATGAGTTGATTTCTCGTATAGTTGATAATTCTGAAATCGATGAATACAAAGCTGGGTATGGAAAAACTATTATTACAGCTTATGCACGAATTGATGGCTGGGCTGTTGGTATTGTTGCAAATCAAAGAAGTGTTGTAAAAACCGAGCTTGGAGAAATGCAGGTTGGCGGAGTTATCTATTCTGATTCTGCAGACAAAGCAACTCGATTTATTATGAACTGCAATCAGAAAAAAATTCCTTTACTTTTTTTACAAGATGTAACAGGATTTATGGTTGGAAGTAAAGCCGAGCACGGAGGAATAATTAAGGATGGGGCAAAAATGGTAAATGCTGTTGCCAATTCTGTTGTTCCCAAAATTACAATCATTGTTGGAAACAGTTTTGGTGCTGGCAACTATGCAATGTGCGGCAAAGCTTATGATCCGCGATTTATTTTTGCGTATCCAAATGCTAAAATTTCTGTAATGGGCGGAAACCAGGCAAGCAGCGTTTTATTAGATATCAAACTAAAGCAAGAAGAAAAAAGCGGGCACAAGTTTAGCGATGAAGCTAAAAAGAAATTGTTAAATGATATTTTAAAATCTTACGATGAAAAAAGCACGTCGCTATATGCTGCAGCAAGATTATGGATTGATGAAGTAATCCATCCATCACAAACACGCGAATGGATTTCTATGTGCCTGGAAGTTGCAAATAATAATCCCGAAATACCCAAGTTCAATCCCGGCGTGATACAAACTTAAATTTTTAGATATCAGACACTAAGATCACTGCGTTTCATTTATCATTTCTTAGTGGATTGAGTGTCTCAGTGATGAAAATGAAATTAATAATTTTCCTTGAATTTTTTATTTTGACTTCTTACATATTCCCCCAGCAAAGCAACCTTTCCAAAGCTGTTAATCACATTTCCGAATATATCGCTTCCGAAAAATTTGTTGAAATAAGAATTAATGTTGGTGACCTTGCCGCTGCCGATTCTATTTTTATTGAAGCATTAAAGTTTACTGAGCATGACTATGGAAATACACTTCTTGCATTGATGTTTGCAACAGTACCTTATCGCAAGGTTCCAATTCGATTACCTCTAATTAACTCAATGGTTTATTATCCATTAACTTCGGCAGATGAAGAAATATTTTTAAGAAAGAATGAAAATCTTCCACGATATTTATTTTTTGATACGCCGCAAAGTATTTACGGCGACAAAGATAAACTAGCGCATTTTTTTGGCAGCGCTTTCCTTTCATACGAATCAAACTTCTTTGACATAGGAAAGGTAATTGGTTATTTTGTGGAAGCATTTGAAGAAAGTTTTTAAAGTTCAATCAAGTGTTGATTTACGCGACTTAGCTGTTAATGAATATGGAAGATTGTTTGGGAACTTACTCAAAGAAAATAAACAACTTTTACCATCACAAATATTTTTATTACGATCACTTAGATTTTTAAGAGTTATAATATGAAATCAGTTTTAATTATTGACGATGAACTTCAAATCTGCGAAAGTATAAATATGATCCTCGAATATGAGGGCTATGGTGTTGAGTTTACAACAAGTGCTATTGAAGGTCTTGAAAAATTTGCATCAAAAGATTTTGCTGCTGTACTTCTCGATATTCAGATGCCTGAAATGAATGGGTTTGAAGTTCTGAAGAAAATTAAAGAACAAAAACAATCTGCTTCTGTAATAATTATTTCTGCGCACGGTAGTGTTGAGAATGCTATTAAAGCAACCCGACTCGGAGCTTTTGATTTTCTTGAGAAACCAATTGATCGAGATAAACTTTTAATCAGTGTGCGTAACGCAACTGAAAGTGCATCTTTAAAAGAAGAAAATGAAGAGATAAAAAAAATATGGGTTGGAGATGAAGTAATTCTCGGAAAGAGTAAAGCCATTCATAATGTTCTTCAACTGATTGATAAAGTTGCCCCACTTGACACAAGGGTTTTAATTACTGGTGAGAATGGAACTGGAAAGGAATTAGTAGCTCAGGCCATCCACAAAAAAGTGAAAGGAAAGATAAATCATTTGTCGAAGTAAACTGCGCAGCAATTCCAAATGAATTAATTGAATCGGAATTATTCGGACATAGAAAAGGTTCATTTACAGGCGCGGTTCAACAGCGAATTGGAAGATTTGAACTTGCAAATAAAGGTACATTATTTTTAGATGAAGTTGGTGACATGTCTCATCAGGCACAAGCGAAAGTATTGCGAGCAATTGAAGATGGGAAGATTGAACGCGTTGGAGGCGGAAAAAAAATTGATGTTGATGTAAGATTAATTTCTGCAACAAACAAAAATCTTAAAGAAGAAATTGAAAAGGAAATTTTCGCGAAGATCTTTATCATAGATTGAATGTAATCCCTATTCTCGTTCCACCACTTAGAGAGCGAACTGAGGATATTCCTATTCTTATTGAACATTTTGCAAATGATATTTCTATCAAACATAAAAAACCTGTAACAAAATTTTCTGATGATGCAATCCACATTTTGCAAAATCAATCGTGGACGGGTAATGTTCGTGAGTTAAGAAATATTGTTGAGCGAATTATAATCATTGTTGATAAAAAAGAAATCTCTGCAAAAGATATCGAGTTTATGTTTGCTGGCAATCAGCAATCTGTGGATGAACTTGTGGATATGAGTAATTCATTTCAGGAATTTAAAGAGAAAGCTGAAAGAATTTTTATTCTTAAACAACTTCGGGCGAATGATTGGAACATCAGCAAGACCGCTGAAATCCTTGAGATTCAACGAAGCCATCTTTACAACAAAATGAAGAAGTATGAAATTGAAAAGGATGAATAATGGCAACTATCTTTTCTAAAATCATCAGCAAAGAAATTCCTGCTGATATTGTTTTTGAATCTGATAATGTTTTAGCATTTAAAGATATAAATCCCAAAGCTCCTGTTCACGTTTTAATAATTCCTAAAATCGAAATTCCTAAAGTAACAGATATAAAAGGAAGTGAACACGCTGCTCTGCTTGGCGAAATGATTGATGCTGCTAATAAAATCGCTAAAGATTTTGGAATCGCTGATGAAGGTTTTAGATTAGTTTTTAATTGTGGCGATAATGGCGGACAGGAAGTTTATCATTTACATCTTCATTTGCTTGGCGGAAGAAAAATGAATTGGCCCCCGGGATAAAAGCATTAATTTCTAAATTCTATAAATATTTTTTCTATGCCCAATTGCAAGAATAATTATTGTAATTATCTGTAAATCTTTTTTATAAATCACTCTATAATTTCCAATTCTCAAAGATCTCAATCCTTTAAGTGGTCCAACAAGTTGTATTCCCACATCTGGATTTTCTTTTAATAATTCAATTCCTTTAAATATTTTATTTCTATCGGAAGTTGAAATCTTTTCTAAATTTCTTACTGCTTCTTTATTATACTCAATCTTCCAAATCATTTTGATTTGACAAGTTTCTCGTGAGAAATTCTTGCTTCTTTTTCATTTAATGATTTAAATATAGATTTAACTAAATCATTATCAGATAAAATTTCCATAGTTTCTTGCCAACCTTCATATTCATCTAGCGGTACTATCACTGAAGGTTTTCTAATTAGTGTTGGTTTTCTTTTTTCTTTCATTTTCATAATAGCTTCTTTCTTTTACTTAAAGATTAAGATTAATTCTTTCAAAATCAAACCTGAAAATAATTTTCCACCCCTTTTTAATTTTTTATCTTCTTCTGTTCTGCCAAACATTAAAGATTCATATCCATACTTATCTCTTACTTTTGTTACTGCTCTCAACATTTTTTTTCTTTTGACTTCATAATCTTCAAATAAAAATTCTTGTTCACTTAAAGGTGAAAAATTTGTGACTCCAACTCCAATTAATCTAACTCCAACTCTTCTTGTTCTTGCTTTCTTCATCAAATTCCACACTGTTTCAAAAATAACTTTATCATCATCGGTTGGTTTAATTGTTTTTGCACGAGTTAATGTTTGAAAATCTGTATAGCGAAGTTTTATATCAATTGTTGAAGTTTCCCAACCTTTTTTACGTAATGATTGTGCAACTTTTCCAGCTAAATAGAATAAAGTGTTTTTTACTTCGTCTTCATTCGTAACATCATTCCCAAAAGTTGTTTCTCGTGAAATGCTTTTTCTTGCTCGCTGGATAGTTAAATATTCTGTCCCTTCACCATGAGCTTTTCGCCAGAGATCAATTCCGTATTTGCCAAATGCAGTTCCAAAATAATCTGAAGGAAGATTTGTGATATCAGCTATTCGATAAATTCCGCGTGAGTTTAAACTTTGCTGCATAACTTTACCAACACCGGGAATTGTTTCAACTGGCATAGGAGCTAAAAATTGTTCTTCCATTCCAGGAATTATATAAGTAATTCCTTTCGGCTTCATACAATCAGAGCCAATCTTTGCAATAGTTTTATTGATTCCGATTCCAATCGAAATTGGTAAACCAATTTTATCCCAAATTTCTTTTTGTAATCTTGTAGCAAATCCAAACATTGAGCCATACATTTTTTGCGTACCGGTCATATCAAGATAAAACTCATCGATTGAAGCTTGTTCAATTTGAGGAGCATATTGTTCTAAAATATTTTTTACAATTTTTGAAAATCTTGTGTATTCATCGCCGTGTCCTTGTAAATAAATTCCGTGTGGACAAAGTTTATAAGCTGTTCGTATCGGCATTGCGGAATGTAATCCAAAAGCACGAGCCTCGTATGAACAAGCAGATACAACTCCCCTTCCATACTTTGGGTCACCGCCAACAATTACAGGTTTGCCATTAAGTTTTGGATCGAGAATTCTCTCTACTGAAACAAAAAAGGCATCAAGATCTAAGTGAAAAATTGTACGCATTGAAATAAGTTAATCCTAAATCCTTTCTCAAAAGGAAGGGACTTTTTGAATTAAAAATTTTTTATTCGGATAAATCCAGTAGGTTTAGCTTAACCATAAACTTTAATAAAATCACCAAAGCTTTTTTCTTCAACAATAACTTCTTCTTCAACTTCAATCAATTTTTTTTGATATTTTTTAACTTCTTTTTTAGTGGGGTTTTCAAACATTGAATAAGGCTTTCCCCAAACGTAAGTCCAGAAATATTCTTCCTGTTTTTTAGGATCGGGGCTTAAAGAAGTGATTATACCTGGGTTATAAAAAACCTCTGCAGCGGGCTGTAATACTTTCATCCTTTCATAAAGCTGATAGCTTAATCCAATTGGTTTCCAACTTGGAGCAGAATGAAATAGCTTTGTAGCGAAAAGTCCGATTAAAACTATGTGAAACTCTTGTAACAGTGAATTTTTCTTTTTTAATAAGTCATCAATCAGTACTTCAATATTCTGAGTGGAGTAACGAAACACCCAGATAAAAGCCCAGATTGAAGTTTTCCAGTTATGCAAATACTTATCATCTAATTTTGTCTCATTTAATAAAGCAATAATTTTTTCAGCGATATCATTTAGTTGTGAAAATTGATCGGGAACATAAGAATCTAAAAACTTCTTTAATCCCTTAAAGTTTTTTGTCTCTTTACTTTCCTTAATTATTTTAAGAGTAACCTCTAATGTAGAATACCCCTTTTTTGCTTGCTCAATCCCATTTAAAAGTGTCTTTATAAAACCAAGATTTTTTTTCGTAACAGGAGATAATTTTTTGGGTTTATTTTCCTCTGAAAATAAATAGAAAAAAAGTAAAGCATAGTTATTCATTGAATCACTGTCAGGATAAATTAAAGAGAAATGCTTTAAAAATGATTCTTCAGCTGAATCTTCTTTGGATACTTTTAAAAATGCAGAAATAACTAGATATATCTCAAGTGGGGTAATAATCTTGTAAGCTGAAATATCAAGTGAGTTTGCTAAAAAAGATAAAAAGTTTATAGAACTTCCAAGGTAATTTATCTTTTTATCTCTAAGCTCTTGCCCAAGATTGGAATTTTTTGATTCATTTTCAGAATTGTGATTGTTTTTTTGCGAAATTACTTTTGATTCCACAATTTGGATATAAGCAACATTTGCATCCTTCACTTTGTTATTCTCTAAATCATCTTTTCTTGTTTGCTCAAAAAGATTTTGGGATTCACCTTTACTTTTGTCTAATATTTTTTTTGACATTTTAAGACCTCACATAATTAACTAAGTGGGGGAAAATAGCTAATAGTTGGGTTATTGAATCCTTTGCTTCTTTTGTTACAGGTATTACTTTTTCAATATGGCAAAATAAAATTGGACCAACAAATCTTTCTTTTAAGGTTAAATACCTTTTATCTAATTCCAACCATATCTCTGAGTCAGAAATATCCTTCTGTAAATATTCTGATGCAACTAAATTTTTATCAAATAATATTTTTTGTTTAGTACAGAAGTCCCAAAATTCAGATATTGTTAAAGCAATCCACATGTTTTTCACCTTAAATTAGTAACAGTAAACTCGGCATTGGAAAATTTGGTTAATAATTCTGCTTGATTATCCAAAAGGAAAACAGATAAAGATTTTCTTGCTCTTGTTATTGCAACAAAAATTATCTTATCAAAATTATTGGTATGGGTTCTCTTCAAATTTCTATAATTTATATCTACTAAAATAACGTAATCAAATTCCATCCCCTTGGAAGACTGCATTGTCATTAAAACTGGTCGAGCATCGCTAAAGGCATTGTCAGAGTTAATTTCAATAACTTCAATATTACTTCTCTGAAATATTTCTCTTCTTATAAAGTTCAAAGAACTAATTGATTGTGTTAATATCCCAATAGTAGGAGAAGTATTCTCAGCATGACTTCGTATATATGATTTTACTTGCTCAACTAATGCACTTTTAAAGCTATAATTATGTGAGACAAATAAATTAGGTATAATCGGGATAGGCTCTGGAGAAGCAGCTGGGAAAGTAGAGGGAGAAAAAGCATAGAATGGCTGAGCAGCTTTAGCAACTAACGGTTGATTTCTATAATTTTTTGTTATCTCCGTTACATTGTTACCACCAAAATTTCTTCCCACTCGACTCAATACTCCGATAATCTGCTCAATAGTTCTTCCTTGTTCAAAAAATTGCTGCGCATTATCCCCAAACAGATAAAGTCTTTTTGAAATTTTAGAACAAAATATTATATGATCTTCATGTAAATCCTGTACTTCATCTATAATTAAAAAATCATAGATATTTCGATTATTTTCTGCCCAATCTGCTGCTCGCTGAGCTGTTGCATTAAAATTTCCATTAAATCTAATATTTGCTAACGCTCTTGGTAATTCAAAGGAGCCAACAACTCCTCCAATATCATCTTGGATATGGCTCTTAAGAAACGATTTAAAGATGTTTCCATAAATAACAAGTTTTCCTTTTAATCCTAATCTCCTTAATGCATCATATTTTAGTTTTGCTAAAATTGTTTTTCCAGTACCTGCAGAACCCATAACGAATAAATCACTATTGAATGAATGCATAAGTACTTTTTGCTGAGAAGAGTCTAATTGATTAATATCAGGCAACCAAGACTTATTTAATTGCCCAGTTGGAATATTTAATTTATATATTTGTGCCATACTATTTCTTTTTTACAAATCTTTAATAATTAACTTTTCTTCTAGCTCGGAATCCATCTTGATCTGAAAATAATAATCTGTCAAGATGAGAACAAAAAGGGATATTAGGTCGATGCTCAATCGGTATGACATTTAAGCCAGATATTATATTCCCACCTAAATTAGCTAATTCTATCTGAATCTGGTTCATAAAAGACCTAACCTCATTAAAATTCAAATCAATTATAATTAATAGACTATTCGTGCTAAGTGAATTCCATATCTTCAGAAGAGAATTTTTTAGTGAGCTGTATTTATTAAGAGGTATATCATTAATAGTATTTTGCAGAATAATTATATCAGTATTAGTAATGTTGTCTATAATACTATCTTCAATATCAATAATATCAACTTGGAACTGATCATAAAAAATTCCACCTTTAAAGTAATTTGAAACAAGAGGTTGAGTACAACTTTCAAATTCTGCTTTCCAACTTTCATACTTATCGAATATTTTTACAGAGATATTTTGAATATCGTTTTTTTTTTCATCAATAAGCTTAACTATTCCTAGTAGTTCTGGTAAAGGTCCTCCTCCTAATACTGAAATAGTTAACTTATTTTTGTTTTGCAGAAAAATTTGCTCATGAAAATTTTCAAGTGAATAATAAATTGGTTCAATATAAAAAGGGAAATATGCAAGCATATAAATCCCCTTTTGATACCTTGAATTATAATCAAAAGTCGTTGGTACCCTATTATAGGCGTTTCTAACTTGCTGTAAAAATGGTTTCCAAGCATTCAATAATATTCTTAACTGGTCAGTTATCTCATTACAATTGCTGCAACTTTGTCTTGGTTGGGGATGATTTGATTGAGTGGTCAATTGGATATTATAGCCCCAATATTCTGCTAGATTTGGAATTAAAATATGATATGGATCATGTGGTGGAAACATATTTAGAATAAAACCATTTGTTGTTCTGTGAAATTTTGTTGCTGTTTAAATGCTTTAATTTTTTCTTTCATTTCCTCAGACATTTTATGAACTAAGAGTGATGAAAAATTCGGGTCGTGTTTTTTTCTATTGTTTAACGCTGAGCTGTGTGAAGTCGTAGCATAGCAGTATTCACATCCCATAAGGCAAGTATTATTTACTCCTATATCTTTACTTACCATACATCCACAAGGCAACCTTTGGTTTTTATCTTTTTTAAAGGCTAAATCAATTCCAAATTCCTCTTTTAGAAGTCTATCATCTATACATTTCCCGTGAGCAATTCCAAGATGACCAAAATCCTTTTCTTCTGCACAACTTTCAACTTTTATTCCTTTGGTGTCAGCTTTATCAACAATAAATTTTAATAATTCTTCTACCTGCGGCTTGCTTATTTGGTTTTCTTCATAATTTGTTTCGAGTTTATTCAAGCGTCGTAATGTTTTTTTATAATCATCAATAATACTTATTACTATTCTTTTTGTATGACCATTTAATTCATTGAAGATAATTGAAAAGTTTTCTTTATGAAAATCTAATGTTAAATCATTTGTAAACAATATAGGATCATATCGCCAGATAACTTTACCAGTTCCTAATTTATCAGCAAGCTGCTTGAAACTTTTTAAGGCTGTTTCAAGTGATGGATTATAAGGCTCGTAAGGTACTCGATAATTATTAATAGTAAACTGGAAGTAGTAATTATAATTTTTCTCATCTAGTACTTTAAGATTTTTCATTAGAGGTAATGCATTCCTTGTCCAAAAGACTATGGCTGTTACAGATTTTGGTTTAAGATCAACAAAATAAATTTGGTTTGCATCAAATGGATTGGGGACAGTACAATAACCTTCTTTGATTCTATTAAAAAACCATTCAGAATAAAATGCAGTTATATCTGTTCTTCTACTTGCTGATATAATCATTAGTTAATAAAGATTGTTAGTTTATAAATAGTGAACTAATTTATTTGGCTTGTTATAAGTAATTCTACTTTCACGATCTGCCGCATAACTAAGACAGGCATAAATATCTTCTTTAGTAAGATATGGAACATCTTCAAGGATTTGCTCAATTGTCATTCCTGATGCAAGATAACTCAGCACATCATAAACTGTTATGCGTAATCCTCTGATACACGGTTTGCCGCCTCTTTTACCAGGTTCAACAGTAATAATATCTTTGTAATCACTCATAAATATCTTTCTTTAATTTAGAATAAAAATAATCATTAAAAATCAAACAATAAAGTAATCTCTAATTAACCAACATTTCTTGTAACCGTGGATAAGTTTTTAAAATTGTCGTTGGTATTTCTACTTTACTTTTCTCTTCCAACAAATGAATTAGCTCAAAAGCATTTGCAACTGCATCACCTTGTGGATGATTATTCATTATTACATTTACTTCTTTAACTTTATGCTGTATTGATTTTGTCTTCTGCTCAATCTCAACCAACTCTCCGGGTGAATAGAGATAATGATAACGTGAACTTTGTTCTTCATAAGTCTGTGGTTTGCCAAAATTAGATAATGATTTTTTCCAGGCTTCCACATTTCTCCCGTGAAATCTTATGTAAGCCTTATCATTTGTAATGATAGGATCAAACTCTATTGCCTGCCCAATTTGCGGCTGATCAATTGTACAAAATGTTAAATCATTTTCCCTAAAAAATTCTAATGCACGATTATTCTTCCAGCTTTGATGACGAACTTCTACAAAACAACTTACATCAGAAAAATATCTCTAAGCTTTTGAATATGCTGAACAGAATTTCCATCAAATGAATAAGAGTACGGAAATTGTATCAACAATCCACCAAGTCTTTCAGATTTTCTTAACTGATCAAGATTATAACGAACTGCTTTAATGTTTTGTTCGTCAAATTTTCTTTTGTGTGTAAAATCCTGGTGAAGTTTAATATGAAAAATAAAGTTCTTTGATTCTTCAACTTTTTTTATCCAACCATCCACAATTTTGGGACTGATATAAGTATAATAAGTTGAGTTCACTTCAACACAATTAAAGTAATGCGAATAAAACTGCAGCCAGTCAAATCCACCCGTTTGATTTTTAGGATAAAAGTTTGGAACCCAATCTTTGTAAGACCATCCCGCGGTGCCGATGTTAAATTTTGGTTTCATTATTTGTTTATAAATTATAAATACACATAGTTAACACTTTTGTTAATTATCTGTATTTAATAAATATTTTTGCCCTTCTCCCCTTACTTAGAAAGGGGTTAGGGGAAAACTCCTTTATACTGCTTTCTTTTCCATACTTCTATAAATGCCAATAACAATTCCAACAATTTTAAATGAAGCATATTTTTTATCAATAACAATTGGTTTGTATTCCGGATTTTCTGAAACAAGTTCTATCTCACTTCGCTTTTTATAAAATCTTTTTACAACAGCCGCGTCATCAAGAATTGCCACAACAATTTGCCCATTTTTAGGTTCAAGATTTGGATTAACAATTACTATATCGCCGCTAAAAATGTAGGCATCTTTTAAACTCTCACCTTTAACACGAAGCAAAAAAGAATCCTTTGGCATCCTTGCAATTGTTGGAAGTTGAATTGTATCTATCGCATCAGGATAAATTGTAAGCGGATTGCCTGCAGCAACTTCGCCGAGAATTGGTTTGGGAACAAAGAATTTGTCTTCAAGAGTAAGTTCTATTCCACGAGAAAGTTTTGGATTTTTTTTGATGTAGCCTTTTCTTTCAATAGCAGCAAAATGCTGCTGCACGGTTGCACGATTTTTATATCCAAAATGTTTTGCAACATCTGCAAGTGTTGGTGGAATTCCCTTTCCCTTAATTTGGTTTATCAGAAAATCTAAGATGTTTTTTTGAATCTCTGTTAACTCTTTTTGCATATTATTACCTGTTCAAAATAAATACCATACATTTGTATGCTAACATAATTGTATTTGGATAAAATGTCAAGGTTGGATAAAAAAAATCCTCATAAACTTTAAATGTTTAGAGGATTTGAAAAACGAAAACAGAACCGCTAGAAATGAAATATTTTTTGGAAAGATTCGATCATTTTATCGTGGAAAATTGGTTTGGCAATAAAATCCTGAAAGCCAGCGGCAATAAACTTTTCTTTATCCCCGGGAAGAACATAAGCAGTTACAGCAACGATTGGAATTTTCTCGTACTTCGGCATTTTATGGATTAATCTTAAAGCATCAAGCCCGTTGTATTCTCCTTGCAGATTTATATCCATTAAAATAAAATCAAACTTATTCTTCTCTAACAGCGGTAATGCTTCTTCAAATCCTGCTGCAAATTGAACAGACTTTAACTCCTTCATCTGAACTTTAAAAAGAACTTGTGAATCAAGCTGATCTTCAATATACAAACAGTTCAATTTTGATATGTCAAAAAATGGAACAAATTTTTGTTCTGTACTGATGGGGGGTGGAGTGAGATTTTCAAGCGATGGAATTTCTTCAACTCTTGTTTCCTCCGGAATTACATTATTGGCAGAAGTTTCAATGATTGGAATTTCTTTTGGTTCATCCTGAATAACAGGAGGGATTACTATTTCCTGTTTAACCGGCTTCGGTATTTGGGGAGAAATAATTTCGGGTGTAATATTATTTCCGATTATTTGAACAGCATTTTCTACAGAAGGAGTTTCATCTTTCACTGGAATTACTTCAGTATGATCAATCTCAACAATTGGTAATTGATTGGAAATTATTTGGGGTTCTTCTTCTTTAGTTTCATCAATTTTGGGTTCGATAATTTCATTAGAAGAATATTGCAATGGAAAGATAAAACCGAAATCAGGATTGGAAGGCTCAACAGTAGTTATTCGAAATTTTCCTTTTAGAATTTGTAAAAGTGCTGTTGATAGTTGAGTGTTAAGTTTGGGAAGTCCTAAATCTTTTTTATCACCTCTCGGTTGATCGCTAAAAAGAATATCAAATGAGTTTACCAAAATATCAGAAGCAACGGGATAATTATCCTTAACAGAAATTAAAAAATTTTTTTCGTCGTATTGAAATGCAGAAATGAATATTTTTTTACTCTTATTTGTTTTCATAAGTATTTTAATCAACTGAGCAATGAAACTGAGTAATTTTTTACCGTCCGATTCGAACTTTAGAGACGAGGATATTTTCCCGTAAGCGAATTCGATCTTATTACCGCCAATAATTTCCTTAAAATTTTTCTGTAAATCATCAATCAAATCAGTCACCTGTATTTCACTTATCGAAAGTTCATATTTATTTTGAACTATATTCGAGTATTCAACAAATGTGTTCATTGTGATAAGGAGGGTGGTGCGGTTTTGATTGATAATATCGACCATCTCTTTTTGATCAGGTGTTAATTCTGTTAAAGTTTCAGTAAGTTCTTGAACAAACCCCATGATCACATTAATTGGAGTAAGAATCTGATGGAACAGACTTGACAGGAATGCAGTCTCATCAGATTTAGATTCGACTGTATGTAAATCAATTGGTTTTTCAATCTTAATTTCTTTAACTACTTCTTTAACCACTTCACGAGTCATAGGCTGAACATTTTGCTCAACTGTTGCAATTAAAGAAAAAGAGTCAATCTCCCCCCTGTAATCAAGAACGGGCGATGCAGTTAACTCAACCTGCAATTGTGAATCATCCGATTTTTTTAAGGAGGTAACAAGAGTAATGGAATCCTTTAAATATGAATGGAAAATATTTGCGTTCACATTAGCACGCTCCTCATCAACGAGCAGAGAAGTGAAGGCAGAGTTTTCAATATCTTCTTTGGAATAACCGAGAGCTTTGGCAGTCGAATTATTTGCATACGTAATCATGCCATCTGTATCAGTAACAAAGAGAAGATCATCTGTATTATCAAATACATTTTTAAATAATTGAATTTTCTTCTCTAAATTTTTTATAGCAGTAACATCTTTAATTATATTTAGATATGCATCCCGGCCCTCGTATGTCCAGGAATTTTTACTGATCTCAACTAAAATTAGACTACTATCTTTTTTTCGCTGCCTGAAGGGACCAGTAAAAAAAGATATTTCTTGTTTGTCTTCTGAATTTTCCAGCAGAGTTTGAATATCCTCGGGAAGGTATAAATCCGTAATATCCATCTGCAAAAATTCATCTTTAGAGTAACCATAAAGATCTGTAGCCGCTTTATTCACATCAATAAAATTAAGATTTTCTTTATCGAAAATGTATATCGGCTCGGGATTATTATGCATCAATGAATCAATCATTTTTTCTTTTCCTAATAATTTTACAGTTTCTTTTGATCGAACTGAACTTATAAAACCAATTAAATATTTTGTTTGCTTACCGGATAATAAACATACAAATATTCTGCCACTAAAATATCTGTTATTCTTTTCTGATAAAAGCCCTTCGAATTCTTTTTCCATACTTTCCGACCGACGGTTGTCAAATTCGTTTACACATTTAAACACTTCATCGGTAAAAATATCGTTCATTCGTGAACCTAACACAACACTTCCGGAACAGTTTAATGAGGTCAACAACTCATCACTAATTTCTAAAATTTTAGATTCACTATCAATCACTAAATATTCTTTTGTGAATTGACGAATCGAAACTAAGCTGCTGTGTGTAAGTTCATTTTCGTTTTGTGTTAATTCTTCCTCCGAATAAATTTCTAATTCATTCAATGTTACAAATATTTCTTCGGCCTGACGTCTTATTGGAACCCGATACAGATGGATTAATACATTTTGATTTTCTTCATTTTTAATTTTTTGCTGTACGCTTACGGGTTCATTGTTTTTGTCAATACATTCATTAAGCGAATTAAACATAATCCTTATTTTTTTATTAAACTCATCAGGATAATTTTCTTCTAATAGAAAAGCATTAGAATTAAATCTCTGATTATAATTTTTATTAAATAAGATTAGGTTTTGTGCATTGTCTTCAATCCATATAATCGAATTAGAATTATCAATTTTGAACTGAATATTTTGCTTGTCAATTAAAGTAAACGGGTATTTTTTTCCAATCTCTTTGGACAAAAGTATCAGATCAGAATTATGACTATTAAAATTATAAGTTTCTAAATCAGTTGTCATTTAATTTTGATCTGCTAAGTTTAGTTAGATACCGGTATTTATAATTGCAATATTTGAATAAGCAGAATAAACAGTCCCATCACTGCTGCGAATCCGGTAGTAATAAATTTTACCGGCTAATATTTCTGTGTCTGTAAAAAAGTTTACAACTCCGGAAACCGAAGCGATTTTTATAAACTCATCGCCTGTCTCCTCTTTCCTTTCAATTTCGAATAAAGAATTATCTGGATCTGAATCAGACCAGGTTAGGATGATGACGTTCAGGAGAGAATTATATTCTGCGGTTAAATTATTAGGTGCCGGTATATCATATAAAAAAGTTTGAACCCGGCTTTCATTCGACCATGCAGAATCGGTTGAAGAGAATGATTTAATTCTGAACGTATAAAAGGAGCCTGGAATAAGCCCGCTTGCGCTGTCCTTATAAGTTGTTGAATTTTCCGGCAGAGCGATAAGTGTTTTAAACTCAGTAAAATCTGTTTTCCGTTCAATTAAAAAATATGATTCGTTTTTACTGTTATCTTTCCAAATTAAATTTAAAACTTTTGAACCATCTGCTGTTGCCGACAAATTGGAGGGTGGATAAAAATTCCCGGTGAAAAATAAATTATCTGTGTTTACTTCAGCACTAAAATCTGATTCACCATAAATATTTACAGCTTTAAGTTTATAAAAGTAAATTGAATCCGGATAAACCTCTTCATCATTGATGTTAAACGCTGGTGTCGCAATAGATAAATATTTACTAAATGTTCCTTCAAAATTTGTCTTACGCCACAATTGAAAAGAATCAACCTGAGACGATGAATCTTTCCAGGATATATTTACAATATTATCACTAACATTCAGTAGCTTTATATCAAAAGGAATCGAGGGCAATGACTGTCTTTCAGACACTTTAATATTGGACATTACTTCGCTTCTAATCGAAGTTCCATCCTGAGTATAATAAATTAAAAAATAGTTAAAACTTTTACCGGTATATGAAATATCAAGATCAATGAATATTCTTGGCTGAGTACCATCAAGGTTAGGCGGATAGTTTAGAATGAATTCATCATCAATATAAAGTTCAATAAATTTTAGAAGAAAGGGAGAGGTAATAGAATACTCAACTTCTGTAATACCCTGCTGAATTTCCGAATTAGTAACGGGGTAAAATATTTCGATAGCAGAATCATCTGATGAAGAGATAATCTCCTCATTCCGGAATGTACATCCTGAATATTGAGATAGATGTAATATTATAATTATAAAAAGAAAAAGCTTAATCGAAACTTGATTCATAAGAAAAAGCCAAATTAATTTTTTGCCGTGCTGCGATTGAATTAATCATAAGCAAAAACTGATTATCATATTTTAATTTTGAGGAAGAGATGTTGTCATCCAGCGTTTTATAATTTAATTCAGTAGTGCCTTCGGGTAAAAGTAATTTAATACTTACATCGCTCATATCGAATATATTATTATTGCTTATAGTTATGTCAAATGAATTGTCATGTGTTGAGGTTATTTCCACATTAATATTTTCTATTGCAGAGAAATATTCAACTACGTCATCAATTGTTATATCCTCAATCTGTGAATGTTGATTTTCAATTTCTGCTAATCTATTTTGTCTGCTGCTTCGATTCAAGTCAGTTTGTTTATCGTCTATTAACAAATAATTATAGATTCGCTCAGAGTTTAATTCAAGTGGCATTCTACTTTGAAAAGTTGACACGGTATATGAAATCAGGCTATAAGAAGGAAATATTCTTACATTATTATTTTGGTCAAAAATATAAAAATTTTTATCATCTAAAATAAAAGTGACACCTGATTCTGAAATTTGTTTCAGTGAAGTTAAGTCATGAATATCACCGTGCACAAATAATCCGATGTTTTGCTGATTATTCTCAGAAAATAATTTTTTAAAAGTCTTTGACAACTCCTGAAGTTGATGAATAAATTTATCGGAATTTATTTCATCTATTGAAACTGCTAAATTGAAGGTATAATTTTGCGACTCAAAGCCAATCAATCGAATTAGATTTTCAAAGTTTTCCGGGCGGAAGAAAAGGTTAACCTGATTGTTTGTGCCTTTTATTTCGTCAGGAATTTTATTTAAGGATTCCATGTCATTAATGACTGCAGAGAATATCTTATACGAAGATAATTTTCCGGCAAATAATTTAACTGAACATTTGGTGTATTTGATAACCAATTTATTGCTGAATAAAAAAATAAATTAAAATTCTTCTGATCCTCTTTCCCGATTAGTTGATCGATTTGAAAACCGAACCACAAAACTCGTCCTCTGCCAAAGGTGGAGGCTAATATTCCTGTTGTCGCCTTTTTATATTTGCTATTATCCAATGACTCATAGTATCCCAGTATAAAAGATTTTCGATTTGCGGTTGTTTCATAAATATTTCGATGAAAACTCAAAAGTAATTTTGAATGCGATAATTCTTTGGATGTAATTAGTTCATCCGCAACAAAGTTAAGATTGGAAGTAAAATTATTTTTTGAGGGGATTATCGAAAACGAAGAGCCGAAAATAAACTCCGAAAAACTTTTTTCTCTTTGTTTATCGTTTTGATTTCTTTCGCCGATGTTACCAAGCATCCATAAGTTTCCCCCATCGTTTAAATATTCAGTCAGGTTATCGAATGCATCATCACTGAAAGACTTATTTTCAGGTAAAATTATTAAATCATAATCTGAAAGAGCACTCGAAGAGATATCATCATCCCGAAGGACATCATATCTGATTTTATTATTTAGTAAAAAATATTCCCAGGCGGTAGAGGGTGGTTGATTGCCCGATTTGTCACTATTCAATGATAATTCAGAGTGAACTAAACCAATTTTAATTTGAATCTGTTGTGCATAGATTGCCGAAGAGAGTGATAAAATAAAAAAAAGGAAGGTTATTGAAGTTAAATAATTTTTCAAATTAGTTTTCCTCGGTCATTATGAATTGTGAATTATTTAAACGCCGATTTTTTCATAATCGATATAATAAGTCCTTGATTCTTTAGGTTTCAAGTCATTAATATATAAGTATAGAATTGTGCTTCCCTTAACATATTTGAATTTTGGAATTTTCGTACCGATTATTTCACTATTTAAAGAAATATTTGAGACTTGTTCATTCAAATCTATGTTAACAACTAAATCGCTAACCGAAGAAATTCCAGGATTTGAAACCTTCAAAGTAACTCTTGAATTACTACGGCGCTCTGTCCTAATCTCGATATAGTCTTTCTTTTGAAACCATTGTTGAATTTCAGAAGCAGTCGTTATCCAAAAATTTTTCTTTTTCAAATCCTTAATTAGATCGCTGATGACATTTACATTTTCAGGTTTGCATTGATACTCAGAATGAAACTTTGAAGTAAAAAGTCCTCCTTCAAAAAAAACTCGGTCAACATCCTCCTGATAAGTGTAGAACTGAAATTCAGACTGGGTTAAACCAAAATCTCTAATAATCTCATAGTCATCCCTACCGGTTTTTACAATAGAAAGAATTCTATCCTTACCGCGAATGATTGTTTTGGGAACTGAGCGATCGGTTAATGAGTCAGAGATCATATACTTAAATTTCGAATTAACAACGGCCGTAATGGTATTCAAATCGAATAAGCCATAATAAGGTAGAAATCCTTGAACCTGTTTTTTAACAACTGATTCAAGCTCTGATTTGGCAATTAAAAGTTTTTCAGTCTGTAAGGAAAGGTTATTAAGTTTATTAATAGTGTCCGATTGCGAGGTAAGGTAACCAACATCAACCAAGGCTCCGATTTCGCCATAATCTTTAAGCTTTTTAATTAATTCAAAATTAGATTTTAAAAGCAGGGGGTCAACAAAAAAAGTGGCGGGAACGTTTTCATTTTTTAAAATTGGTAGAATGTTGTTAATATTTTCTGCATCATTTGAAACTGAGAGTGCTATAACAGCAGCAGCATCATAACCCACAGGCCAATCACGAACGTAAGCAACAGGTATGTAGGTTAACCAGTTAATACAATTTCGGAAAAGTCTTTCGAACAAAATATAATCTTCCTGAATTCCTAACACAGAATTAATTTCAAACCCCATCCAGATAAATCTGCCTTTTCCGTAAGTACCATTAACCATTCCCGCACTTTTTTTAATTTCCTCTCTTACCAGTCCGTCCTCGAGCCGGTAGTTATACCAAAAACTAATTTGAGTTGTACGGGGGTCGAGAACTTCAATAGCCATCGGTCTATCCCAGGTAGCTACTTTTAGAGGATATCCTGTTGGTATGTTGGCTGTTATTGGTGATCCACCGCGCAGAGTATGGATTTTAGCTGTACCATCATTATAAATTTCTTTTGAAAATCTTGCTCCAAATATTTCAGATATAAAACTCCATCCTCTCCATTTGCCATCGCTGCTATAAGTTCCAACACTGCCTGTTGCAAAAAGACTGCCCCCTTTATCAATGAATTTTTTAAGTTGAATAATTTCTCTATCGCTCAATGATTTGCATCCTGGTAAAACAATGAGACTATAGTCGAATGCTTTGCCTAATTCAATATCATTATCATTGATGATTGCAACGGAGGAGCCTGCATCACCAACAAACTTTTGCCAGGTTTTAATATTTTCAGAAAGCCAGTTGCTTTTATTAGGAAGCATGTTCCTTGTATAATTTGAATAAAGAATCGCAACCTTGGGCTTTTCTCCGAATAGAATGTTATTAAATGTATTTGTATCCGGTATCAGGGAAGTAGAATCGAACCGGCCATAAATGCCGCGAAGGATAAAAAAATAGATAAGAATTGCGCCAATAAGTATAAGAGATCCGATAATGAGTAGGATCGGTTGATTTATCCTACTTCTGTTTGTGGGAACTACCGCCACTTCAGTTCCTCGCCGCTTTTATCTTTTGTAGTGGGGATATAACCCTCCCTTGTATATTTCAAGAATTTATTTTCATCAGGCTTTAATTCAGAAGTGACATTTTCAAAATTCGCTGCTTCTTTTTTTAATGTACTGTGTAATTTTTGAGTAACATATTCTCTTGGCTCAGTTGGTGTAACAGGCTTTGCTTCTTTCTTTTGATTTGTAGTAAAATCTTCGACATATAAGGTTTTTCTTTTTGGATACTGAGAAGATTTATTTTCCTTAAATACATCCCGTGGAGATAAGTTATCCTCCGGAGTAACAAGTTCTCCCTGAACATTAGCCGGATTCTGGACAAAATATTTTTCACCACGTCTTTCTCTAACTTTAAAAAGAATATAAGCGCCAATAGCTAATATAAATGTACTTATAGTTGCCACTAAAATAATTGTCGAAAGAATTGGTATGAGTTCCATATTTACCTCTTGGTTAAATAAAATTTATTGAGCACTAAGTGTTCCTAATCGTTCTAATTTCCCCCAGCGCATTTTAATTCCTAAAAATTCTTCGATTGTTGACATGGTTTTACAAATATCAATGATCAGGATAAAAACCATTCTATATATAATAGCGTAAGCCACCAGACGAAGTTCTTCTTTTTCTACCGCTACACAATATAATGCGGTCGTTAAATCCAGTAATGCCAATGCTGCCCACCAGAAAAATATCAGAGAAGTAAATCCAAATGCCAAAGCTGCAAAAATGAAAAATATATTTGCAGCAATATTCATTGTAGGCCAAATCAATGCTTCGTAAAACATATTCCATAATACAAACGTGTCGCCCAGATTGATGGTAGGGTTTATCATTAATTTTTTATGCTTACGGATTGATTGGATAATTCCGCGCGTCCATCTATAACGCTGTTTCAGAAGCTGTTGTAATTTTTCGGGCGCTTCAGTGTATGAAATTGCTCGAGGTTCATAATATATTTTCCAGCCCTTTGCTAATATTTTCAAAGTGAGGTCTGCGTCCTCGGCAAAAGTATCGCTGGAATAAAATCCTGCTTGTTCAAGAGCGCTCTTTCTAAATAAACCAACCGGACCTGGAATAATATTTACCAATCGCATAAAACTTTGTGCAGTTCGCACCATATTTAATCCCTCGATATATTCAAGTGATTGTAAATCAGTTAGAAATTTTCCGCGGTTTAAAACTTTAACATTTCCGGCAACGGCACCAATTTCAGGCTTCTGAAAATGACGCACAGCCATTCGCAAGCAATCTGCTGAAAGCTGTGAATCCCCATCCATGCATAAAACAAATTCGGCTTGCGAATAAGTTATACCTGCATTCAATGCTGAAGCCTTTCCTCCATTAGGTTTATTAATCACTGAGATTTTAACTTCCGACTTTGTACCTTTATGAAATCCCGTAAGTTTCTCGATTACTTGTTTAGTGTTATCAGTCGAACCATCATTAACAACTATGATTTCATAATTTTCGTAATCAAGATCGAGCAATGATTTGACTGAATTCTCAACTACTTTTTCTTCATTATAAACCGGAACAATAACCGAAATGAAAGGAGTAAATCCATTAAGTTTCTTGAATGTGTATTCATTCAAATAAAAATATGCGAATGTTAAAATTCCAAAGTATCGAAGTAATAAAATGAATAAAAAAAGTACAAGCGCTACTATTGTTGAATATTCTAATAACGAGCTAATTGACAAAACTGTCATTGGCAAGGTGTAGGCAATAATCATTATTAGGATCAATGATATTAACCCGCTTAACAGAATCCGTTTTAGATATTTCTTCTCCGGATTTTCATACTGATTGTTCAGATGATCATTTTCGAGGGTTATTACTGTTCTTTTTATTTGCTGTTTTCCGGACATAATTTTTTCTGATGAGATAACAATATTTCACAATTATAATGCCATCAAATCGCTTTGATTTTATTAAACTACTTGCACAATTCGGATAAACTCTGTAACAGAATCAGAATGCATTTTGCTTTGTACCAATCCAACACAATTTTTAATACCTGAAATTTTTAATTAGGAACTTAAATTTTACAAATAAAAGTTTGAGAATTAAGATAAATTCAATTTGTCAAATCTGCAACTGCTAATAAATTATAGCAGCCAAAATAGTGTAGCAGTTATTGAGTATGAACTATATCCCAGTGACTGTTGTGCTGAGCTTGAACCGGTTATTCGGGATTTGAGAGTTAAGTTTTGAATCAGCTTAAAGTCAAATTCACCGTATATTTCACGCAAGATATAACTGATACTTGGAATTAATCCCACCTTTCCACCAACCGTCAGAGATGTTTCCTCATCCTTATAAAAATTGATGTCAGTATATAAACTGTGGGATTCAAATCCTGCCGGCGACCAATAATAAGGGGAAGCATTTTCAAAATTGTAATAATAGTATTCGTAACCACCAGTCAAATTATCCTGAAATTCTTTTCCAACTCTAAATTCAAAACTATTGCCATTGTTTTTTGTACCTTCGGCAACAAATAAAAAGTTATACTTCGCTGAAAGTCTTAATCCAGAAGTTCCAAAGTATTTACCAGATAATCCAACGTTGGCAGCTCGTAATCTTTTATCAACTAAAAACGGGGAGTATAAAAGTAATGCGGCATCCATCGAATTAAAAAATACTGAAAAGTGATATAAATTTTTCTTTTCTATATTTATAGTATTTTCGGCGAATAAAAGTCCTTTGTAATCTTTAACAAAAGTTTTACCAAAAGAAGAGTTAATGGTAACTGTTTTGCCAAACTTCAGAAACACTGAACCTTTCACTGTCGAAATATCTTTACGAATTAAATCTGAATAAAGCGCTCCGCGGGAAACAAATCCGCCAATTGATAGAAAAGATGACAACCCGAATTCAAGTTTTACTCCCTGCAAATTCATTTTAAATCCTAAATTATCATCATAATAATAAAACTGAGGTGAAACCAATACATAGGTCGGAATGTTGCCAACCGAGAATCCTGTCTGACCTTCAGGTCCGAGCCATGCAAATCTCTTTCTTAATAATTCTGAGGTGGGGGAGATTTCCCGAAGTTGCGAATAAATCAACCTTGCGTTTTCGAAATCACCATTTAATGCGTAAGAATCACCAAGATACATTTTCACTTCTGCATCTTCGGGATTTTCGGCAGCCAATTTTTTAAAGGAGATTAAAGAGTTGACAGTATCGGCACTCCAATATAAAACTTTAGAACGCTGTTTAGAGATTTCATAATTATATTCCACCGAAAGAAGTGAATCATAAATATTAATCGCTGCGCTAAAATTATTTTCACAAAGGAAAGCATCGGCAAGTTCTTTATAGACAGATTTATCAGAATTAGGATCGGATAAATATTCTTTAAATAAATTTTGAGCTTGGCGGCACTTCTTTTCAAATAATAATTGCCTTGCCTCTTCAACTTTTTTATAAAGTGCTGCTGCATCATTTCTTTCTTTTTGAAGCACAAGCATAGAGCGCAAATTTATCACATCGGAATTTTCGGGCGCTAAATCATTTGCAGTGGAAACATATTTCTCGAATGATTCAAAATCTTCAGATTGAAAATTTAACATTGCCAATGTTATTAATGCATCCAAATTATTTTTATCAGAAGAAATAACATTGTTAAGATAATTTTCCGCAATATCAAGGTCCTCATTCATCCAAACTGATAACTTTGACCAAAGCAATTGGTATTCAATTTTAGATGGATTGATATCTAATAGTTTGCCGGCAATTTGCTTCGATTCCTGAAATTCATTATTCCATTCAAGATGTTGGGCGTATTGATAAAGTACTTCCTCGTCATTAGGAAATTCGATAAGATAATTTTCAAACATTGAAATTGATTTATCAAGCTGCTTACGATAGCTAAAATATTTCGCTAACTCCAGAACAACATCCTTTTTATTGGGATTGATTTCGTACTGTTGTTGAAGCGAATCAATCTTGCTTGTGTAATAGAAATTTCTTTTGGAGCTTACTTCAGCATAAAGACTATCATAAGAATTTCTATCAGTTCCGATTTCTCCCAAAATTAATAGCTGCTGAAAAGCTTCCTCAAATCTGTTTACTTTTAAAAGTTCATTAATTAGAGAAATTCTCTTTGTAGAATTCTCCGGATTAAGTTTTAATTCTTTGAATAATTTATCAATAAGATATTCCTTTTGCCCCTGTTTCGTTATCCCATAATTGAATCTTTTTGTTGTGTCATTAACAGTATAAACATATCCTTTACCGCGTGCTAAGTCCAGTCCGTCAAGTGCTTCTTTGAAGTAAGGCTTTAACTCAAGAGCATTCTGAAAGGCTTTGATAGCAGTTTGTGTTTTACCAAGCCACATAGAAAAGTACCCATAGCGCGACCATAGGCGCTGATCATCGGGATATTTTTCGCAATATCTTTTCAATATAGGCTCACCTTTGGAGATGTGATTATTCTTTGCAAGTATTTCTGTGTATCGGATAATTTCATCTGATGAAGCTTCTTCTAATTTCAAATATTTGTCGTACCACGATTCGGCTTCATCCCAGTTACCAAGATTTTTATATGATTTTCCAATTTCTAAATAGTTCAAGGGTTTCAATGGATTGAGTGCAATTTCTCTTTTATGACCTTCAATCTTATTAAATAAAAGTGAATGCCACGCTTCGATAGTTCTGTTGAGATTATCATTTATCTCTTTATTGCTGGTATCTAATTTTTTTGCTGAGCGAAAATCATAAACTGCATATTCGTACTGACCTCTTTTTTCATTACACAGCCCGCGCAAGTTATATCCATCAGCGCGCTGTGGAAATGCTGAGATATATCGGTTAAGCAGATCTATAGCTTCGCCGTATCTACCGACTTTCATTTCTTGCAGTGCTTGCGATTTGATATTTTCAGAATTGTTCTGAGAGGATACTTGAAGGTTTGCAAGAATAAAAATAGCAGCAACAATGAAAAGATTTGACCTCTTCATTTTATACGAAGCCGTATTTATTCTTTAGAAAACTATTTTGTTCATCGAGGTGAGTAAAAACATCATCTGCGTCTTTCACATAATCTTCAATTTTAATTGAAAGTACTGAAATCAATTGAAGAATTACATCCAGCGAAACTTTTTCACTTGCAGGAAGATTATTTTTAATCTTACTCAATAAAGACGTGAGAGATTGCGAATCTGATTTAGGGGTGAGAATTAAGATCTTATTTTCATCAACACAAATTTTATCCTTCTTATCAATAGATAGCCGGACTGCATTTTTCAATTGGCTAATAGATAAAAAGCCTTGTGATTCAGCAGAGGATTCAAGCTTAAGTGATAGAACGGAAGAACTTTGACCGGTGGTTTTGAATAGAGCAATTTGATTATTCAAAATTAATTTAAAGTCATCAAGACTGTAAAGATTAGCGGTATAAAATTCTTCTTCCGGTATATTAATTTCCGAAAGATTTCGATACTGCCTTTCCAGTTTACCTTCAGAATTAAAATTTTTGACCGGTTGCAAATCCTGTTTCTCTATCACAATGCCTTTATACGCTTCAATTGAATATCGTGCTTGAAATTCACCTTCAGTGTGACCTATGTTAGGTGAAATACTCATCCAACCGGAGTATGGCGATTTTTCTTCTTTTAATAGATAAACCATTCCGGTAACATTTGAGCTTAAAATATTCAAAATGTTTTGAGCGACATTAGTAGCCGGCATTCCAAGTACAAACAGTGAAGTGGTTCCGGAGTCTTCAATTTTCTCTATCGTTTCTAAAAATGTTTCTTCGAGCAGCTTAATATTATTAAAACTAATAAAAGGCGTAAGCTCATCAAAAACAATTTTGGATGGTTGATATTGCTCAACAACTTTTGAAATATCTTTTAGATAATCAACAAAAACTTCATCTCCATTTTCTTCAATCACATTTGGTGCATTTACCCGAACAACAATAACAAGATTATGATTCATAGCCTGCTGAAGATCAAAGTCAATAGAGGCAGCTTGAATAAGAAGATCTTTCGGACGCATATTAGTGAAGTAAAGGCATACTTCCCCACGTGAAGCACAGTCGCGTGCAAATTGCAATCCCAGTAAAGTCCTGCCTGATTTATGCTGCCCGATTAAAAGATATGATCCCCCTCGATAGAAGCCTCCCCAGGAAGAATCAACTAATGGAATTCCGGTTGGTATAATTTGTATTCGTCTTTTCATTTTCAAAATTTTCAAATAAATGCCAAATTTTATGCCGTTTCAAAACAAACTGAATGAAAACAATTTCAATGGATAAATTGAATTCTCTTGCTCTAAACAGAGACAAGTAATTTTACCTGTATTAGATTGCAACATAAGAAATATTTATGCAGAAAGTAATACTTATCTGCTAAGTGCGAAGGGAGAAATGAAATAAAGTTTTTCACAAAAAAATATAAAATCTTTTACCGGTTTGAAAAAAATCCATAGACAAATATTGCTGTGGCATTCCCGGATATTGTTGGCTCGTTTGTTACAAAGTCCTGAAAGTCGTCAAAGAATTTGCCGCTATCAGAATTAAATTTTTCATACTCCAAATTTTTCCGGTTTATGGGATATTTATCTAAAACGGATTGGGGAGCAGGTCCTGCAGTAAGAGCTCCGGGCAAATAACCATTGTGGAAATAACCGACTTGCGAATGCATGCGTTGGGGAAATTTTTTCCCAACTCCATAAATGAAACTTAATCCCCAGGAATTTCTACCCAGCACAAAATCACGGTGGTTATAAATTAAATTATCGTATTTATTACTATGAGAAATAGCTTTGAATAAAATTCCTTGTAGAGTGATTCCAAGAAATGAATTTGTTGTTCCCCATGAATAAGGCATTCCCAAACCAAAGGAAGAAGAATCAGAGAACTTTTGAAATGACTGAAGATTATTTTCGATATATTTTAAATAAGAATTGTCAATCTTTGATAATTTATAGTGTGCTAATGAATTTATGTTTGACGAGCTCCACCAATAATCGGATCCAGCACTATCGGCGAATTGCTTTGCATCATTCAAATATTCTTCTTCGCCTGTCGCATAAAATAATTCGACAGCCCCTAAAGCAAGTTTTCCCCAAAAAGCATTATCCTGATAAAATCCGGAATAACTGGAATCAATATTATCAACACTATTTTTAAAATCGTAAAGGTTTAGAGCAGCATTCAAACATTTGACAGCGAAAGAAGAATCAAGAAATTTATTGTGCCATATACGGTAAGCAGAAGCCATTACAGCGGTGAAGATACCGATTTGATTTTTCCAATTCCATAAAACCCAGGCCTATCAAACATCAACGAATCGTCTTCAGGCATTCTCCAAATAAGTTTGTGGTCATCCAGGTCCTGAACTTGAGTAATAATTTTTCCCGGGGCATAATTGCAGCGCAAAAGCCAATCCAATCCGATTCTTGCTTCTTCTAAAATATCGGGGACAGAATTTCCGTTATTATCAAAATTAAATTTTTCTTCATCAAACTCATAAGCAAACAAAAGCATGTAGGTTGTATAGGCAGCAGTAGAAAAAAACTTTATATAATCACCTGCATCGTGCCATCCTCCTGTTACATCAATGGACACCACAGTGGAATCACCAATTACAGCAGAAACATCTGAAAGGTGGCAAGGCTGGTGTAGAAATGGATTGGTGGGTCCGCATCTTTGAACTTTTAAGAATAACATGAGCGAATCAACCATTGAATTATAAATACGCTCCCCTATCAAAAATGCTTCAGATCGAACATCAGAATAACTGATATAATATTTTCCCGGAGTTGTGATTGAATCAAAACGAATTTCTTTACAATTAAAAGAATCACTGCCTGGAAAAGATATTTGAGTTACAATGTTCGTAAAACAATTTGATTGTTTGATACATCTATTATTTTAAATGAATCTGTTTGAGTTGGGGTATCAACCAATATAATAGCTGATTTAAGATCATCTGGAAGAAAACCAACTTGATTTAAACGAATAAATATTTGCGGTTGGCTTTGACTAAAAACAGAAGTAAGCGAAATGATAAAAAAAAACATAAGGACTGAATGAAATCGTTTCATCCAATCAGCTAATCTAAAGTCGTCATTTTTTTTTAACTTCAGCCGGAAAATTTGTGCCTACAATTATATCCCATACAGGCGAACTAACTCCGTAACCTTTATTTGAGTTGAGGTAGTGATGTCTCATGTGGTGATTTTTTATTGCAAGCCAGAATTTACCGTGCATGTTAAAATGATGAACTGCATAATGAGTAATATCATAAAAAAGATATCCGCCGATAAACCCGATGAAAAATGGTGCGACATATATTCCGCCTAAAAAACTCTGAAAAATAAAATAAAATAATGCAGCGAGAGGAATGCTGACAGCAGGAGGCATCACTAATCTGCGCGAATCGCTTGGGTAATCATGATGAACACCATGAAACATGAAATGCATTTTTTTTCCAAATGAACTTTTTGGTTCATAATGAAAAATAAAACGGTGCAGCAAATATTCTGTTAATGTCCAAACAGCAATTCCAAATAAAATGAACTCAGAAATCTGTCCGGCAGTTAGCGAGAAAAAAAATATCGACCGATAAAAAGAAGAAACCTATCACCGGCAAATAAATATAAAGCGGGACAGTGAAGTGAACCCGTGAGAAAAATTCAAGAATATCGTTCTTGAACATTCTAACTGTTTCATCCTTATTGGATACAAAATTTTTAGCCATAGTTACTTTCCTTAAAAATACATTTCATAAGATTATTGAGATTAACTAAATCTTTGAGATCAAAATAAATATTTTTCACTTACTTGTAAAGTGCAATTTGTCAATTAAGATACATAAATCAATTCTTAGAGGTCAAAAAGTAAATTTGAAGGTTTTTACAACAAATCTTTAATGACAATTATCTTCCTCCCAAATTATGTTTTTTGCAGATATGGGGATAAATACTTTCTTTAACTTAATTATTAGATTCAACTTGAACTTCTCTTATGAAATTCATAATATTGTTTAATAAAATTTATTGACTAATTAAACTGTTAGGATGAGCATGGGATTAACAACTTCTGGGATTATTTTTATGACCGCCGCATGGGGTAGCATTTTCATACTAACTATTTATTGCTTCCTCAAAGTTTTAAGATCTGATAAAAAATAACCCTTATACATCAGTAATATTTCCTGAGTGCTATAAAAAATTAGTTGTGGGTTAAAGTAACTTTCATTTGGAAATTATCCCGTTTGGAATTTCTTCCTTACCGTTAAAAGTCCTGTTGATATAAATGGCTTTGAATGCTTCATTACTTTCTACCGCAGCAAGTTTGATCTTCCCCTCTTTTATACTCTGATAAAGCAAATCACCTTCAATGAGATAATAAAATTTATTTCTAAACTCCTCAAGTGAAATACCACAAGTAGCGGCATATTTAGCTAATTCGTGTGGATCCTCAAAATCAGCCTGGTTCAGTCTTAACATATATCTTCGCGCAATATAAAATGATTCGGAACTTGGATCAACCAATCTAACTTTTGTCTTATTAGTAAGCGGGTCAATAATATCCTGAAAAAACAAGGGGACAAAATATCCATTTTGAATTGAGACCATCGCACCTGAACCGCCATTCAATATAAATTGAGCAGCAGCGAATCCAAGATCTCTCGTATATTCCATGTCAAATGGAATTGGGTCAGCACAACGAAGTTCATAACCAATATTTTTTGCAACGATAGTCGCTTTAAGATTAAACTCCTTCAGCCTTTCTTGAACTTTAAATTTTAAAATCTCACCAAAATTAATTTCGGCAATTCTAATATTATCGTGATCATCTCTTTCTACATTCATTAATGATTCGAGCTCACTGCTATCTAAATGCTCTACCAATCCTTCAGCAATAATAGCTACTCCGTCGGTGCGGCCATAACTGAGTCTTTTAATAATAGAACCAACTAAAATATCGGTGATATGCGAAAGTTTAATTTTTTTTCCTGAAAATTCTTCCGGAATTAAAGTAAGTGTAGAACCAGTTGCTTTACCAATTCCAAGTGCCAGATGACCGGCTTTTCTACCCATTGAAACGACAAAATACCATCGTGATGTTGTTTGAGCATCAACCATCAAGTTCTTAACTACTTCAACTCCGATATGCCTTGCAGTTTGAAAACCAAATGTCGGTATTCCATGAGGTAGGTCAAGATCGTTATCAATAGTTTTCGGAACGTGCACAACTTTAATCCTTCCGGCAGCCATCTCGTTAACTTTAAGTGCGCTGAAAGCAGTGTCATCACCGCCAATTGTTATTAATTTATCAACGTTCAATCTTAATAAAGATGTTACAGTGTTCTCTAAATGCTTTTTATCTTTTGTAGGGTTTGCCCGGGATATGCCGATGTAAGAACCACCCCTGAAATGAATTCGGCTAACATTCTGAATAGTCAATTCTTTTATGTGAGAAATATCCCCTTCCATAATCCATTGGAATCCATCTTTAACTCCGATCACTTCAACACCTTCGAGCGCTGCGCGAATAGTTGATGCACCGATAACGCTATTGATTCCGGGGGCTGGTCCTCCTCCAACAAGTAAAGCTAATTTTTTAGGTGCAATTGACATATAATTATTCCTAGTATCATTCAATAAATAATAAAATCTTTACGGCAGAATTTTTAATTTGGCAAATTTAAGCATCAGTTGTTTTAGATTTCCGCCTTCAAACTGGACAGTAGCTTTTTGCATATCACCTGCCCCAACGACATCTGTTACTTTCCCAAGTCCAAATTTTTCGTGCATCACCCTTGCGCCGGGTCGAATTGAGACTGTCACATGGCTAAAATCTTCATAATCAACTTTTTCAAAATATTCATAATAAATTTCTTTTTTAGATTTTCTGGCATTTTTTCTTCCAAGGGCACCGTCAAGCTCAGCAATGGTAGATGGATCTAATTCATCAATAAACCTCGAGCGAGACTGATAGGCAACTTCACCAAATCTATATCTGGAACGGGCATGAGAAAGATAAATTTTCTTTTGCGCACGAGTAATTGCAACATAAAATAATCTTCTTTCCTCTTCCAAAGAAGCATCTGAAAAAAATCTATTTGAAAGTGGAAAAATTTCTTCTTCCAATCCGGGGATAAATACAATCGGGAATTCCAGACCTTTAGAGCTGTGAATGGTCATAAATGTAACTGCATTTTTTTCTTCTTTATAATTATCTACATCCTGCATCAGAGAAACTTCTTCTATAAATTTTTCAAGAGTATTTGCAGTCGATTGACTGGAATACTCGGAAAGTGCGCCAAGCAACTGATTAATATTTTCCCAACGGGATAAAGATTCGGGAGTGCCTTCTTCCTTAAACATTCTTAAAATTCCAAGATCATCTACCAATGCTCTTGAAAGTTCACCGATGGATAAATTATTTTTAAGGCTTATATATTTATCGAGCAGCAACTTAAAATGTTTAACATTCTTCTGTATTCTTTCTTTAATGTTGATAACTTCAAATACCCTGCCCATTGTATCGAAGAGTGAAAGTTCATGCTTGCGAGCAAAGTCTATCATCCGTTTAATTGTTGTATTGCCAATTCCACGTTGTGGAAAGTTCATAATCCGTAAAAGACTTTCCTCATCCTTTGGGTTTGAGATAACCTTGAAGTAAGCAACAATATCTTTGACTTCCTTCCTTTTGTAAAATTCTACCCCGCCAATTATACAATAAGGTATTTTTTCCCGCCGGAAAATGTCTTCGAGTGCACGGCTTTGGGCATTAGTTCTGTAGAGCACAGAAAAATCCTTGTAAGCAATTTTCTTTTTAGCAATTTCAATTTTTATAAATTTTGCTATTTGCATTGCTTCATCTTTCTCGTCAGCACAGCGCATCAAAGTAAGCTGCTCGCCATCATTGTTTTTTGTCCACAGCGTTTTCGAGTATTGCTGTTTATTGTTTTTGATTAACGAGTCTGCAGCGGCAAGTATTGTTTTGGTTGACCGATAATTCTGCTCAAGTCTAAAAACTTTACATTTAGAAAAATCCTTTTCAAGATCAAGCATATTATTGATATTGGCTCCGCGCCAGCTGTAAATGCTCTGTGCATCATCACCAACTACGGCAATTTTTCCTTCGCGGGATACAAGCATTTTTAGCAACACATATTGGGCAATATTTGTATCTTGAAATTCGTCAACAAGAATGTAGGAAAACATTTTTCTATACTTTTGATGAATGCGCGGATTATCATTAAATAAGTCAATTGGTTTAAGAAGAAGATCGTCAAAATCCAGCGCATTGAATTCTGAAAGACGCTGTTGATATTGGGTGTATACTGCGGCTATTGTATCATGGTGGATATATTCTTTCTGCTTTTTCTTATATTCTGCCGGAAGTATCATGTGATTTTTTAAATAACTGATACGATGTCTAACGTTATTTGCAGATAACCCTTCAATATCAATATTCAAGTCATCCATGATATTCAATACCAGCGAAGTTGAATCTTCAGTATCGTAGATTGAAAAATTGTTTGAGTATTCTGAATACTTGGATTCAATTCTCAAAATTCTGGCAAAAATAGAATGGAAAGTTCCCATCCACATTCCATCAGCCTTCGCCCCCACTAACTTTTTGATCCGCTCCTTCATTTCGTTAGCTGCTTTGTTCGTAAAAGTTAAAGCCAGGATGGTAGAGGGGTCATAACCCTTATCTAAAAGGTAAGCAACTTTATAAGTAAGCACCCTTGTCTTACCGCTTCCAGCGCCAGCAACTATTAGTTCTGCACCATCTAAGTATTCGACTGCCTTTTTTTGGGCTTCGTTTAGTGATTTTAAATCTATCATTTCCTCAACTAATATTTTTTGAAGTGCAAATATAGCTAATCAATTCTGATTTTTAAATATTTGAATTAAACCGGGTACTATAGCTGAATTAACTATATACTTCTTAATTGATTATTTCGATGCTTTTAAAATCAAAATTAAAATCAATTAATTGGTAATTTAGTTATCAGATTAAATAACATAATTAGTTCATATTTGAATAGTTTAACAATACTTTAATAATTTTCGAGTGGAAATATTTTGGACGTAACGATCCTTTTTTTTTATTATTATAACAACAAAAAAGTAGAATGTAAGCAATAGCAGTGCAGATATTATATGAAAGCAAAACGAACATCAAAAACGAAACCCTTAATTGATACAAAACTTCCAAAAATTTATACTGAAATTTTCGATAAATTAAACGAAAATATTGTAGTATGCTCGACTGACCGCAAAATTGTTTTCATTAATAACTCTGCAAAAAAAATAATACGTACCAGTAATTTCTCCGAAACCCAAACTATTCTTTTAGATGAATTCCTATCGGAGGATAACCTTGAGAATATAGAATCCATATTTGACAAAATAGTCAATAAAAGTAAAGGAGAAATTCTTATTGATAATAAAATCAAAGCAAATAAGAACTTGTTTGAATGGACATCTTTAAAATTTTCACGATTGGAGATAGAGCCCGGCGTACTATTTGTAATTATTTCGATAAATGATATCAGCGAAATAAAGAAACTTGAATTTCAAATACGGGATGATGAACAGCGCTATAAAATGATGGCAAACTTAACCACCGAGGGAATACTCATCCACAATAATGGTATAGTATTAGATGCTAATCAATCATTGTTAAGACTTTTAAACACCACAATTCAAGAAGTAAAAAATAAAAACATCATTGAACTTTTCTCCGCCTCCGAAAAGGATAAACAAATAATTTATAATAATATCTCGAACAAGCTGGAAAATTCTTACCAGGTAGCAGCTAAATTAGCGAATAAGACAAGAATTAATTTGGAGATACAACCGAAAAATTTGTTCTACAAAGGCAAAAATTTACGAGTTGCGCTTGTTAGAAACATATCTGAAAAAAAGAAGGAAGAGAAAAAAAATTTCGCACTTTATAAAATTTCCGAGGCTGTACATGATTCGGGTAATTTAAACGAACTTTATTCAATAATACACAAGATATTAAGTGAACTTATTCCCGTTGAGAATTTTTACATTGCTATTTATGATGATGTTGCTGATAGAATTAGCTTCCCTTTTTTTGTTGATAAAGTTGATAAGGCGCCATTAACTCAAAAACCGGGCAAAGGATTAACTGAATATGTGATTCGTACAGGCGAACCGCTTCTAGCCCCTCCTGATGTTTTTGAGGGACTTGAACAATCTGGCGAAGTAGAAAGTATCGGAGAACCAAGTATAGATTGGCTTGGAGTGCCTTTAAAGGTTGGATTGAAAACTATCGGTGTTCTCGCTATTCAGAGTTATGAAGAACGCGTAAGGTTCGGAATGGAAGAATTAAATATACTTCAATTTGTGTCAACTCAAATTGCGAACGCAATCGAAAGGAAGAGGAATGAAACCAAGCTGATTGAAAGCGAAGAACAGATCAGGCTTCTTCTGGATTCAACTGCAGAGGCAATATATGCCACTGATGTTAATGGAATTTGTTTTATGGCTAATCAAGCTTGCGCTAAAATACTTGGCTATGATAGTATTGATTCCTTTATAAAAAAAAATATGCACAATTTAATTCATCATTCTCATCGCGATGGTTCAAGTTATCCTATCGAAAGTTGTGAAATTTTATTAGCCGTCAAAACTAATTCTAAACTACACAGAGATGAAGATGTATTTTGGAAATCAGATGGCACTCCATTAGAAGTTGAATATTGGTCGCATCCGATACATAAAGCTGATAAAATAATTGGCGCAGTTGTCACTTTTGTTGATATAACAGATAGAATTAAGGCACAACAAAAGATTCATGAGTACAATGAAGAATTGAAAAATTTGAATGCAAGTAAAGACAAATTCTTCTCAGTTGTAGCTCACGATCTGCGAAGTCCATTTCATGGGTTACTTGGTTTGAGTGAAATAATCGTAGATGAATTTGATTTTCTTGAAAAACCAGACTTAAAAGAATATATGGCGAACATTCACAAAACAATTGAAAATGTTTATCGCCTAATAGAAAACCTTCTCGAATGGTCAAGGCTGCAATCTGGTAAAATGACTTTCTCCCCTGCAAAACTGAATTTATATAAATCCATCGAAACTGTTCAACAAGTCTTAATTGGTGTTTCTTCTCTAAAAGACATCACCATAATAAACAATACATCAAAGGGTATATTTGTTCACGCAGATGAAAAGATGCTAAGATCGGTTTTGCAGAATTTAATTACTAATGGCATCAAATTCAGCAATCCTAATTCTGAAATAACAATTAGCGCTGCTTCAGACAAAGAAATAGTTACAGTATCCGTAAGCGATAAAGGCATTGGCATGGATGAAGATACGCTTTCCAAAATATTTTCACTCGATCATTCGATCACAACTCCGGGAACGGCTCAGGAAAAAGGCACAGGACTTGGATTAGTTCTCTGTCACGAAATGATTGAAAAACACAGCGGTAAAATCTGGGCTGCAAGTAAAAAAGGTATTGGTACTGATTTTCATTTCACTCTTCCTTTAATTAATGTTTAAAATTTGGCAATATTATTTTACTTGATAAGTAATAAAAATGCCATTATGTTTCAATTGAAATTAAAATTAAAACTGCTGTTGAAGTAAATCTTGAAGTATTTTAATATTTTGATCGCGTTCCTGATACTAATTAGCTTAACTAAAACTGAGGCACAAAACTTTGGGACATTAAGGGGGAGTGTTACTGATTCACTTTCCGGTGAGGCTCTTCCTTTCGCAAATATTTTACTAAAAGGAACTAATATGGGTGCGTCGGCTGATCTTAAAGGGAACTTTACAATACCTGGAATTCCCTCGGAGAAAAATTATATTGCCGTCGTTAGTTATCTCAGCTACTCTCCCAGAGAAATTCAAGTTCAAATTAATCAGAACCAGATCACTCAGTTGAGAATTGAACTTGCACCATCAGCAATAAGATTGGAAGCGGTAGAAAAAATTGGCCAGAAATATGACCGTCCCAATGAAACTGACATCGGACTGCAGAAATTAACCATTCGTGAGATTGAATATCTTCCGCAAGGAGTTGAGACCGACATTTTTCGTTCATTGCAATTTTTACCTGGAGTAAAATCGACGGGGGATGTTTCCGCCCGTTATTATGTCCGCGGCGGAAGCAGCAATCAGAATTTAGTTTTGTTTAATGGGGTTTCTGTTTATAATCCTTTTCACGCACTTGGATTATTCAGCATCATTGATCCGGAAATTATTAATGCAGTAGAATTTTTTAAAGGCGGATTCACGGCTGATTATGGCGGACGACTTTCCTCTGTGCTAAATTTGGTTACAAAAGATGGTAACAAAAATAAATTTGCAGCAAACGTTACAGGAAGTTTTCTCACGGCGAAAGCTTCGGTTGAAGGTCCATTGCCAATTGGATCGTTTATAATCTCTGGAAGAAAGAGTACATTCAACAGCATTCTAAAAAAATTCTTAAACTATAAAGAAGCGCCGTTCGATTTTTATGATTTATCTTTTAAATTCAATTACATTAGTTCCGGTACGGGAAGTCTAACAAAAATTTCAGTACACGGTTTCAATAGTTTAGATCAACTGATCGGAGCAAACTCGAGTGAGGCTGATTACAAATGGAGTAATAACATTTATGGGGCATATCTTTTCCAGGAATGGGAAAATGTCCCTGTATATTCCGAGACAAATTTTTCCATCAGTAATTTCTATGGGGAAGTTTTTCCAAATTTAAGCATCACAAAACCACGAAGAAATTTCATTAATGATGTAACTCTTCGGTCTGATGTCTCATACATTGCCGAATCAAAGGATGAAATCAAAGCTGGTTATAGTATAAAATCTATCAACACCGAATTAAATTTTGAAAACCTTCAAGGTGCCGCAACAGATTTAAATGATAAGTCACTTCAATTGGCACTTTATGTTAAATATAAATTTTTAAGATTTGAAGATTTCGGTGCGGATATCGGAAGCAGATTAAATGTTATTTCACTTAGCGAACAAGCCGGTCCAATTGCTGAACCAAGAGTTAATGTTACTTACCGTGTTTTCCCCTTCCTTGCGTTGAAAGGTGCAGGGGGAATTTACTCTCAGGATTTGATTACTCTCACAAACGAGAATGAAATAATTTCTTTATTCGAACCTTGGGTGATTACTCCCAACTACTTAAAACCTTCTGAGGCTTTTCATTATGTTCTGGGAATAGAGTATAACGGAATTGAAAACCTAACTTTTACAATTGAAGGCTATTATAAAAAATTAAATAATACAGCCGAAGAAAATCCGAATAAAATTCAAGCCGGCGATCCTGATTTTATTAATGGTAGTGGTGAAGCTTACGGCTCGGAATATTGGCTGAAATATACAAATGGTATTATTGACGCATCTGCTTCATATTCATTAAGCTGGGCATATAGAAATATTGATGGATGGATATCATATCCGAAATACGATTCGCGCCATAGTGTTACGTTAAATCTATCTTTCAATTTTGGCGATGGCTGGCAAAGCAGTGTGAGCTGGTTTTTCAATTCTGGTTTACCATTCACTCAAATCAGCGGTTACTACGACAAGTTATATATTGAAGATCTTTTTAATATTGGAAGTTTATTCGGCAGTTACCTTCCCTTCACTGTGCTCGCAGATAGAAATCTTGGCAGGCTGCCAACCTATCACAGATTAGATTTTAACATTTCCAAAGAATTTAATCTGGGATTTACAAATCTCGATTTTAGTATAAATGTGCTAAACGTTTACGATAGAAAAAATATATTTTATTTTGATAGAAAAACTGGGCAGCGTGTTAATATGCTTCCGATATTACCAACAGCAACATTGAAAATTTCAATATGAAAAAAAGATTATTAATATCTCTTGTGATATTTGCTTCATTAAGTATTTTATCTTGTGAGGAAGAGTTTAATCCGAAAATAGAATTTCAAGAAAAATATATTTTATATTCAATAATAAATCCAGATTCATCATTTCAGACAGCAGTGTTGCTAAAAACCTACGATGTGCCCGGTTATGATCCTTATATTAATTCGGAAGATCCTTCTGTGAAAGACGCCACAATAATACTAGTTCAAAATGACCGAGCTTATTTTTTACAAGACACATTAACTTCGAGAGAAGATACTTCAAGATATAATTCAAACCTGCATTTTTATTACACAAACGATTTCGAAATAAATGGGGATGATTCCCTTTAGATATTTGCTCTTCTACCAAGCGGTAATAGATTGTCCGCGCTTACTAAGCTCCCGGAAAGTGTCACATTTGATACATCAAGCGACCATCTTCTTCCGGTGGAGGATCAGCAGTATTTTCAGTTTATCTGGAATGGACCAGTATCAAGCAGGTGGTATCTTCCAAAACTTACTTTTTATTATTTAGTCGATGGTGTTAGATATGGAAAGGATATCCCTATCACTTATAATAATGAAAATGGGAAATGGGTTCCTGAATTTCCGGCAGTAACAAATACTAACACCGTAAGATTTGAAATGACTTCACTTGATTCTGTTTTCAGACAAATTAGTGAAGGAGATGAGGATAAAGCCCATTATAAAATACTTGGAGCTGTGCTAAGCTTATTGGTTTTCGATGAGGAATTATCTCGATATTATTCTACCACAAATGGATTTCTTGATGACTTTACTGTAAAACTCGACGAAACAGACTACACAAATATTGACGGTGGTTTCGGAATCTTTGCTTCTTATGTGCGTTCACAAACAGGAGCTATATTCAATGAAACATTTATAAGATCATTTGGTTATACCCCAGGCTTACCTTAACTTTTATTATGATGAAAAAATATTCGATAAAAAAAATATTATCTGTCTTTGTAATTATTCAGTGTTTTCTGATAAATTCTTGTGATAAGGTAGTATCGGTTACAACTGATGATGAGCTTTTACCAACAGGTAAATTATTTGTTGATTCCAGTCCGTCTGGTTCATTAATATATCTGAATGGAAAATTTACAGGCTATTTAACTCCGGATACTATTAAATTTTTACAGGAAGGGACATATCAACTTTTAATCAAGCAGCAATACTTTAATGATGTAACGTCAACAGTTGTAGTAAATAGTGATTCATTAACAATGACTTTTATTGACTATAAAAAAATCAGCGGTGTTTTTGGTAAACTAAATATTGATTCAAATCCCCGCGGAGCCGAAATTATTCTTAACGATTCGTCCACAAATAAATTTACTCCTGATATAATTGAGGGGATACTTCCCGGGAAGTATGAACTTAGACTACGCATAAGCGGTTTTTGGGATTCGAAATCGGAAGTGGAAATATTCAGTGGTACAACAAAGTACCCTTTTTTAAATTTAACTGATAGTCTAATTTGGGTAAATTATTCTACTGCAAACTCTGGACTTATTTCTGATTACATTACTCACGTTGCAATTGAGAATGGAATTATCAAGTGGGCTGCTACAAACGGAAACGGTTTAGTGAGGTTTGATGATCAAGAATGGAAAACTTATTCGGAAGAAAACTCCCCCCTACCTTCAAATTTTGTAAAGTACATCACCATTGACACTGATAATAAAAAATGGATAGCGACAACTTATGGCTTAGCTGTTTACGATGATTTTAATTGGACAATTTATAATACGTCCAATTCAGGTTTACCTGTTAATGAGATAAACTGTATTGCAATTGCACCTGACGGCAAAAAATGGATCGGAACAGCAGGCGGCGGTCTCCTAAGTTTCGATGGAAGCACCTGGAATGTTTATAATACAACCAATTCTAATGTCGGATCTAATTTCATAGAGACAGTTGTTATTGATGAAGAGGGGAATATTTGGACAGGGACTTACGATAAAGGTATCGCGAAATTCAACGGTGATTCATGGGTGAGATTTAATAGTTTTAAAACAGGATTTTCAAACAATGCAATGAATATTGCGATAGATCATTCAGGAATTATTTGGGCTGCAATCGGCTTTGTCAATGACATACCGGGCGGCTCGGCTTTTTATGATGGCGCGAATTGGACAACTAACCAATTCTTACCTTCGGATGAAGTTTTTTACGTTACGGTCGATGACCAAAATAACAAATGGTTCGCAAATTCGTACCTTGGAATTTCTAAATTTGATGGAAATACGTGGATAAACTATAACACAACAAATTCCAGAATACCAAATGATAGGATTTTTTCCATTGCAATTGATGGTGCAGGCAATAAATGGATGGCAACCTATGGTGGTGGTTTAAGCAAATATAAAGGTAACTAACTCTGTTCTAAACTATCATCTTCCGGGGATGTTCTGCACACCATTTTTTTATATATTCTGCAATATTTTGTGTGGATGCGCCTGGAGTAAATAATTCTCCCACTCCCATTTTTCTTAGTTCTTTCATATCATCTTCCGGAATTATACCACCCCCTGTTAATAAAATATCATCAATTCCTTTTTCTTTCATTAGTTCTAAAATGCGCGGGAAAATTGTCATGTGCGCTCCTGATAAAATACTGATTCCAATTACATCAGCGTCTTCTTGGATCGCAGCATCTACAATTCTCTCCGGTGTTTGTCTCAAGCCTGTATAAATAACCTCCATGCCTGCATCTCGCAGTGCGGCAGCAATAACTTTCGCTCCTCGATCGTGCCCATCTAATCCTGCTTTTGCAACTATAACTCGAATTTTATTGCTCATATAAGCTCCTTGAATTTCTTTTCTGTTTCAAATCTATTTCGATTTCATTCTTATAAATCTTTTCGACTGACTCAACTATAATATTTCACAAAAATAATTACATTTGAAAAATAGGTCTTCTACTCGACTTTGGCAAAGACAGGTTAGCTTGATAAATATTCCCGTCTTTTATTAAATACACCAAATATTCCGCCGCTATGGAGAAAAATTACTTTGTGATTTTTACTATTGTTTAGGAAATTTTCATGGAATGCATAAAATGCTTTTCCCGTATATGACGGGTCTAAGAGGATGCCGGATTGTTGCGCAAATTTCTTAATCAATTTTAGTTTTTCATTGGAGATATTCTTATATCCCTCACTTGAATAACCATCGAGAATAATAAGATTGTCGGAATTAATATTTAAACTGATTTTATTCTCTCTGCAAAATGCTTCTGCCAACAACAGAATTTTTTCTTTGATAATTTCTTTAGGATAAAGAACATTTATAGCAAAAACTTTGGCGTTTATTTTAGCGGCTGTCATTCCGGCAAGAATTCCTGCGGCTGTTCCACCTGTTCCTGCTGCCGTTAAAATTCCATTTATCTTTTTCAAATTTATTTGTGAATTCAATTCATTAACAAATTCAAAATAACCATTAATTCCAACTACAGTTGAACCCCCTTCCGGAATAACATGAACCTTCAATTTTCTTTTTTCAAATATTATTTTTTCGTCAAACATAATCTGATTGACATGCTGATATTCAGGATAACTTAGGTAACGAATTTCAGCACCAAAAAACTTACACAGAAATAAATTACCATCTGGATTAGCCTTGTCGGTTCCCCATAAAAATAATTTTGTTTTCATACCGAGCTTTGATGCAGCAATGACAGCAGCACGGGCATGATTGGATTGATCACCGCCGCAAGTAAACACATAGTCAGATTTTTCTTTTTTCGCATAATAAAGGATGTACTCAAGCTTTCGAACTTTGTTGCCTGATAATTCAACTACGGTAAGATCGTCCCTCTTAATGAGAAACTTCTTACCATTAAAGTCAATCTGCTGCAAAGGCGTAAGTAGATTTGCTAAAAATATTTTTTTCATTTTAATTATTCGCTTGATTTAAGCTTAAATTTATAAAAAGCTCTGATCCTTTTTAAATCATCGGGTGTATCAACTGAAAAGGATTCGTGCTCTGTTACCACAATTTTTATTTTCATACCATTCTCGAGCATACGCAACTGCTCAAGCTTTTCAGCTCTTTCGAGGTCAGTGCTTTCCAGAGTCGTAAATTTCAAAAGTGCATCGCGCTTGTAAACATATAAGCCTATGTGTTTATATATTTCGCCAAGCTGCAATCTCTCATAGTTCGTCTTTGCATCTCTCACAAATGGAATAGCAGAACGAGAGAAATACATCGCATAATTATTGTAATCAAAAACAACTTTAACCACCGCAGAGGATTTTAATTCTTCGACAGATTTAATTCTCTTAGCAAGCGTTGTTACATAAACATTGCGATCAAATATCATCGGCTCAATTGCTTGATCAATCATCTCCCCTTCGATAAATGGTTCATCACCTTGAATATTTACAATGATTTTCGCTTTTGGTAAAGTTTTAGCAACGTAAGCAATTCTATCTGAGCCAGTAGAAATTTCCTTAGGAGTAATCATAGCTTCCCCCCCGAAACTTCTGATAACCTCTGCTACCTTCAAATCATCAACAGCTACGATAACTTTATTCAGTAATTTAGATTTTAATGCGCTTTCATAAGTATGTTGAATCATGGGTTTTCCACCAATATCAGCTAAAGGCTTTCCCATTAGTCTTGTACTTGCAAAACGAGCAGGAATTATTCCAACAACCATAAATTATTTTTTAAATTTAATTTAAGAATCAAAAACATACTCACTTATTTCAATTGAAGTTTTTAATTATTATATCCCTTATGGTTTTCATCATCTCAATTTCATCCTGACGGGATTTCAGTTCTTGAGTAGGGATTGGCTTATCAATTCGCATTATTATTTCACCTTTATTGAATTTTAATTTTCCTTTCGGCATAATTCTACTCGAGCCAATAATTGTAATAGGAACTATCGGATACCCCACGCTTGAAGCAAGTCTGAATGCTCCGCGTTTAAATTCCTGAACCTGTCCATCCGGACTGCGGGTACCTTCGGCAAAAACTAAAATAGAAACATTTTTTTCTTTCATTACCTCTTTTGCTTTTTGAATACTTTTCAAAGCACTTTCAGCATTTTTTCTATCAATACTGACATAAGGTCCTGCGGCAAGCTGCCAGCCGAATAATGGAATTTTAGAAAGTTCTTTTTTATAAATCATTGCCAAACGATTTGGAACTCCATATTGCAGCGCTGTGATATCGAACTGGCTCGCATGGTTCGAAACAAAAACATAAGTGGCATTTGGATCGATATTTTCAAGACCCTCCACCTTAAGTCTGATCCCGGTAATCAACAAAATTCCACCGGAGAATAATTTAGAAATCCAAAAGTAAACTATAAAGCGTCGTTCAATGAATGCAAAGATCAGCGCAAGTATTGAGCAGATTGTTGTATGAATTACAATTAGAAATAATTTGAAATATGTAATCATAAATTTGAAAATGGAGTTTTAGAGTTTCGATTAAAAGATTGAAAGTTATTTAGTGTTTTTTCTTCTTTTAAAATTGTTTTTGTTCTCTTTGCAATTGATGGATGGCTATAAAAATACCATTCAACAAAGGGATGAGGCTCAGGATCGCCTAAATTTTGCTTATTTAACTTTTCAAATGTAGTTATGAATACAGAAGCTTTTTGCGTCGCTTGAATTGCATACTTGTCAGCTTCGTATTCATACTTTCTGGAAAGAATGTTTCCCAATGGTGTTTGAACTAATCCGATGATCATTAGCCAAAGCGCTAACAACGGCAATGCAGCTATTTGTTCAATACTTTTTAGATTGAACCATGCAAGAGAATTTGAATAAAGAATTGATACAAAATAAAGTGTTATAAAACTCGCAGCCGTATCGTATATAATATTTTTTATGATGTGTTTCTTCTTGTAGTGACCGAGTTCGTGAGCTATAACCGTTTCAATTTCATCTTCAGAAAAATTATCCAGCAAAGTATCGCCAAGTAAAATTCGTTTTGATTTGCCAATTCCGGTAAATGCGGCATTAGCTTTCTTCGTGTTTTTACTCATGTCAAACTTGAAAATATTTTCAACTTTTATCCCTGCTTCGTTTGCTAAATGTGTTATCCTATTTTTTAATGATTCGTTTTCAATTGGAATTAATTTGTAAAATAGCGGCAGGATAAACACCGGTACAACACGAGCAAGAATTACTGAGAATAGAAATAACACTACCGCAAAAGGAAGCCACCAATTAGTTCCATAATGAAGAATGCTGTAGTAAAAAACTACCATGATTGGAGCTGCAATTACAGAGGATACTGCAACTGCTTTAAAACTTTCCCACACCCATTTTACGAAAGACTGATTTGAAAGATTGTATTTGTGTTCAAGATAAAACCCTGAGTAAAAACTTAGCGGACTTAACAGAACAGCCGAACCAACTCCCATAAAAAAAATAAATGATAGAAAGACTAAGTAATCGTTCAAGGAATAACTTCGGATAAGCTCTTCGAGCCAGGTATTCAATCCAATTTTTACAAATAAAAAAATCAGAATAAAACCAAGCAATGTTTCGAATATTCCGACAATTAATTTTGACTTATTATATTTTTTATTATCCATTAAAGAAGAAAAATCATTTGTAGAAATTTAAACAAAAAAACCCGAAGCTTATCAAAAACTTCGGGTTTTAAGTTACACGACTAAAATTTATTTTGAACTATCTTCTGATTCGTCTTCCTTATCAGAATGTTTGCATTCCTTTTTTTCATCACTGCCTTTGCAGCAGTCCATTTTTTTATCGTCATCTTTTTTGCAGCAATCCATTTTCATTTCGCCGTCTTTTTTGCATTTCATATCAGATTTGGTACTGTCATCCATGCAAACCATAGAATTGTGTTCCATTGAACATTTTTGATCTTGTTTGCATTCCATTTTATTTTTTTTGCAGCAATTTTCATCTTCAGTATTAGCGTTTGAGAAAAAGGATAATCCAATTACAAACGCAAAAACAAATAATAGATACTTCATTTTATTAACCTTCCCTTTATTCAGATTTCTTTTTAATTGATTTTCCATCATCACTTAATTTACCGATGTACTTCTCAGGATTATTTTTAAATTTCTTTAAACAGCTTTTGCAGCAAAGAGCATAAGTTTTTCCATCGTACTGATATGTAATTTCCGGATCAACTTCTTCACCGCTGACAGGACATACTGTGTTAAATGGTTTATTTGAGTCAACAGTTTGTGTTTGTTCGGTTTTTTGTGTTTGCGTCTTTTGTATTTTCTTGAGCCAAGATTTTGGTTGAAAATCCAACAGCAAGAATAAATACAAAGAAAAAGATCATTTTTTTCATTCATTACCTTTCATTTTTTAATAATTGTTGTTTTAAAACTATTCAATTTATGTCATTAAAAAAAGCATTAATTATTGGACTAAATAATTTCGAGTTCCCCTTTAATCACCCAGCCTATTTTTCCATCGGGCAATTTGATTTTATACCAATCTTCAAGTTCGTCTTCAATTTTAACTTTTAGCCCTTCATGAATCAAAAAGTTATCCTTACTTTGATTATCAGGCGAAGTTTTAGCTATTACTTTAGTAGTCATTACTATCCCAAATTTCCAATTCATTTCCCGATTAAGATTTATTGTTAGAATTGAAGCAGTAAAAAGGAATATTAAACTGAGAAACAAACCGGTAAGGAAAGAAGCCTTTTGGAATTCAATTTTTTTGGTGAAAAAATAAACCACAATACAGGTAAGTATCAATAAAAATATCCCGAGTATAACAAAACTCCATCCGTTAACAGTAAATAAACCGATTAAATTTTCCCACCATTGAAAGAGAAAAAACTTTGGCAAAGTTTCAATTTTGTCAACAGTTTTCAAGTTTACAAAGGCAAGATTATGTAACACATCTTCAACGCCGGGTGACAACTTGAGTGCTTTTTCATAATTCAAGATTGCCTTGCCAAGTTTTCCAAGACGGAAATAAGAATTACCAAGATTATAAAAAAGTGAAGTGCCTTTATAACCTTGATAAATTAATTTTTCATATTCAGAAGCAGCAAATTCAAAATTTCCCATCTTATAATTATGATTTGCCGAGCTAAAAATATTCTCCACATCTTGTGCTGCATTAGAAATTGACGGCAATTGAAATAAAATTAGTAAGTAAAAAATATAAGCAAATTGAATCGAAGGAAATTTCATAAGTTATTTTATGCTCCTTTCGATTTCAATTATAACGTGTGAAATACTTTCGTACATTTCTTTCATCGCAGTTTCGCCATCAGTGTTTGGAGCAAATCGGACAAACTCACACTTTTGTACAGAATCTCTCAACTCATCAATTATCTGATCCGGGATCTTTTTCCCTTTTAATATTTCACAAGCATGCTCAAGAGTAAATTCTGCTTTTGAAATGTGTAATTTATCTTCAAGATAGCCGAACAGTGCAAACGAAATCTCAGTAAAGAAAATTTCAACTTTATTTTCTTCCAATAATTTTTTTGCGGCTTTCAATCTATTCTTTGCAACTTTTTGAGCACGCTGATACTTCATCAGTTGAACATTTCCTGAAAGCTTATCCTGACGTCGTTTCCAATTAACAAGTAAAACAACCGTGACCAATGGAACAATAAACGACACCCAATATCCAAATTGGAAAAGCACAATTCCGGAATTATTTGAAATATCATCTGATTCGATTTTTAAATACCTGATATCCTGATCAAGTGTTTCTACCCCCTGTTTGTTTGTGTATTCTGAGATGTTAGCCTCGCCCTGAGCTATATCAATAGTGTAACTTTGTGTAGTTAACGTAACGTAAGATTTTTTTGAGGGATCGAAATAAGAAAATTCTATTGGTGGAATTTCCTTTATGCCTGCAATTCTCGGAACAATAACGTACTCAATAGTTTTTACTCCGGTTACAACAGCGCCTGCACTTATTTGTTCATCAGTTTTAGGTTCATATTTATCCAACCCTGTCGGGAGTGTTAATTCAGGTATATTTAAAAGTTTTATATTTCCGGAACCAGAAATTGTAAGTTTAAGTGTGATTGGTTCATTGGTTTTATATTTTTTCTGTTCGATAGAAGAAGTGATTTCAAACCTGCCAACAGCACCTGCAAAAGACTTAGGCTTCTTTGCTTCCGGAAGTGGAAGCACTGATATTTTTACAGTATTTGATTTCGCATTGTATTCATAAGTCTCACTCCTTCCGAAAGGATCATTAAAAAAATCATCAAAAATATTATTGCTTCGTTTTTTCTTTTGAATTTGAACAGGAACATTTAATTCAAATGGAGTAATTGAAAGCTCACCGGTTTGCGAAGGAAAAAGTGCAGCTCTTTTTAGTACACCCACTCTGTATTGTTTACCATTAATAACTTCTGTAGTAAAATCAATATTGTTTGCAGTCTCAATTTCTTCCGACCAAAACCCTTCATAATTCGGAAGTTTATTAATAGACATTTGCGAGGCAATATTTAATCGGGTATAAAGCTTATAGACAACTGTAACTTGCTCGCCGAGATAAACCTTTTGTTTATCAACGATAGTGCGAATAAATAAGTTGTCCGCAATATCTGCATTCGATATGGTATTATCATTTGACTGCTGCTGAGGCTGCGTATTGCCTTTTACTACTTCGATTGTCAGAGGTTGCGTTTTAAAAGTTCCACCATCAAATTGAATTGAAGCGCTTCCAATAGAATATTTACCAATGCTTCTTGGCTGTAAGTAATAAGAATATGTTCGTGATGCAGAAACATTTCCATTAATTATCTGCATGCTTGTTGATTGATTCGGTCCGGAAAGAGCAAGGAAATTTGTAAATGCAGGTGGGGTGAAATTATTTAGACTGTTAATATCTTTTCCTTCAAAAGTAAAAGATATTTCGAATTGCTCATTTAGTCCAACCTTGTTTTTATCAACTGAAGCATAGAATTTTTGAGCATAATTAAGCGAGCCGAACAATAAAATTATGAGTAATATTTTTGAAGTCATCTTACCAATCTTTGTCAGTGCGAATAACATTACCAGCTTTCTTCCGCAATTTTTTCTGAAGATCTTTTTCATTGTTTTTTAATGCATTCAGAATTCTTTCCGATTCCTCTTTTGAAATTTTACTCGGTTTTTGTTTCAAAGCGTCTTGCTTAGTTTGTTGGTCTTTTTGGTTTTGCTGCTGTTGATTTTGATTCTGCTGATCCTTTTTATCTTGCTTTTGATCTTTATTATCTTGTTTATTCTGATCTTTATTCTGCTCATCCTTGTTTTGTTTGTTATCGTTTTTTTGATCCTTATTGTTTTGATCATTCTTCTGTTGATTTTGTTTGTCCTTTAATAAGGATAATGCATAAGATAAATTATATTTTGTGTCCTCATCGTTTGGATTCAGTTTGAGTGCGTTTTTATATGCATTAACACTTTCTTCAAGTTTCTGAGATTTTAAAAGAGAATTGCCGATATTATGCTGCAACTTTGCTTTCAGCTCATTATCATTTGTCTGACTTTGAAGCGACTGATATGTTTTTATAGCTTCGTCATACTTGCCCTGTTTGTAATAAGTATCGCCCAGATTGAATTTAGACTCGAAAAGTTCAGGTTCACTTTCAATGCTTTTCTTAAAATTAATTTCAGCATCATTAAATTTTCCATCTTTGTATAAATCAACACCATCATTATTCATTGAGCATGTGCTTTGACCAACGGAAATAACTTGTATTGATATAATGAGTAAAACAAAAAAGTATCTTTTCATAAATCTATCTAATTGTTTAATCTTTCTTTTCTAACCCTAATTTTTGATTTAACTTTTTTATAAAATTTGGATTTTCTGTCAGTCATAAAAAATTCTACGAATAAAAACATTACAGCAGGAATTAAAAAATAGTAGAAGCGATCTTCATAATCAGTTACTTTCTTTACACCGAACTCAGTTTTTTCGATGTCTGATAAATCCTTAAATATCTTGTCCAGATGATCATCGTAATTTGAACCCCGAAAATATTTACCATCCCCCTGCTCAGTAATTTTAATCAAAACTGATTCATCGAGTTTTGTCAGAACAGTATTTCCCATTCTGTCTTCTTTAAATCCCATTGGTCGTCCTTTGGGGTCATAAATCGGGATGGGAACACCATCAGGTGAGCCAAGCCCAATAGCATAAATTTTTATATCTTTTTCCTGAGCATCTGAAACTGCTGCATCAATATCGCCTTCGTGATCTTCGCCATCAGTAATTACAACAATCACTTTTTGAGTTGCAACCGAATCAAAAGACTGAACTGCCATATTTATTGCTGATGCAATTGCAGTACCCGGCTGCGGCACAGAATTAAAATCTACAGCAGATAGAAATAAATTTGCTGCTGAATAATCTGTTGTAAGAGGAAACTGAACATAAGCATCGCCGGAAAAGATGATCAGCCCGATTCTATCGCCGCGAAGTTTTTGAATCAAGTTTGAAATCTGAAACTTTGCTTTTTCCAACCGGTTTGGCTTAATGTCTTCTGCTTGCATGCTTAACGAAACATCAAGACAAATAACTACATCTATACCCTGCTGTTTCACTTCTTCTAATTTACTACCTACCTGAGGATTAGCCAAAGCAAATACACCAAACACAAGGGCAAGAATGATAAGGACAAAGCGGAAAATATTTTTCAATGAACTGTAATCAGGAATTAAGATAGAATGGAGTTTCGTATCAGCAAAATTTACAAGTGATTTATTTTTTAAGTAAACCGCAAACCAGTAGCCAGTAATAATAATAGGAATTAAATATAGAAAAGCTAAATACTCCGGATGCTCAAATCTAAACATTAAGGCAGCCTCCTGAAAATCGTTTTACTTAAAATCAATTCTAACAATATTAAAAGTAAACCAATTTTAAGCCATCCATAATAAAGCTCTGCTGCACTTTGGTAGGATGTAACCTCCACTTTAGTTTTTTCAAGCTTGTCTATTTTATTATAAATTTCATTCAATGTACGATTATCAGTTGCACGGAAATATTGCCCCCCCGTTGATTCGGCAATATTTTTAAGTAATGCTTCATCAATTTCAACAGGCACCATTTGATAACGAATTCCAAATGGGGTTTGAACCGGATACGGCGCTTCACCACGCGTGCCAACGCCAATTGTATAAATTCTTATCCCGTAATTTTTAGCAATTTCAACTGCCGTTAAAGGATCAACTTCACCGGCATTATTTACTCCATCAGTAAGTAAAATAATTATTTTGCTTTTTGCTTCGCTGTCTTTCAACCTGTTTGTACCATTAGCAAGAGCATTGCCAATAGCTGTGCCGTCTTCAATCATTCCACTTTTTATTTCACTCAAAAGATTTCGCAGTACGTTATAATCAACCGTTAAGGGACATTGTGTAAAAGCATACCGCGAAAAAACAACTAACCCAATCCGATCAGAAACTCTTCCTTCAATAAATTTATCAATTACATTTTTGCAGATTCCAATCTGTTAGGTCTCAAATCTTCGGCAAGAAACATTGCCCGAAATATCAAGTACGAGTGAAATATCAATTCCTTCGGCGTAAATATTTTCGCCGGAAGAAAATGTTTGCGGACGCGCTAATGCAATGATCATGAAAGCCAAAGCCGCAGCACGTAAAAAAATTGGAACGTCTTTTAATTTTTCTTTCCAGTTGGATGAAACCCCGTCTAAAAATTTTAAATAAGAATAATTTATTCCCGGCTCCCGTTTTCGACCTTTAAAATAGTGCCAAAAGATCATTGCAGGAATCACCAACAAGAACCAAAGTACATAGGGATATGCGAATGATAAATCTTCTGCAATCATGCTGATTCCTTCATTGCTTCGGTTTGATTTGGAATGGTTTGTTGTACTATCGTTCGTGCTTGATTCATCATTTCAATATTTATTGAATCCATCGGAATAAATGTTGCGAACTTGACAAGATCAGCGTTTGTTAAAAAATCCCGTGTAACATTTAATATATCTTTTGCGTCAGAATAGTTCTTCAATAACTCAATTGATTCCGATGTTGTTAATTCAAGTGCGGGGTAATTAAATCTCTCCTCAAAATATTTTCTTATGATTTCAGTAATTTCAGAATGATATTCTTTTACCATTCCATTTTTCCAGAGTTCTTTTGATTCAAGTTCTTTCAAACTATTTAATGCCAGTATGTGCGGAGGAAGAATAATAATTTTATCGGGCTTCAACGCATGCTTCTTTTTCAAAAAATATTTCCTGACAATAAAGATAATTAAAGCCAGCAATATCAAGCCGCCAAGAACCCATAGTAAAATTATTTTCCAATCAAGTGGAATTGTCATTGGTTCTTTTACATCTTTAATATCCTCTTCCTTCGAAACTTTTAAAGAATGAACTGTAAAGGAAATGGGATTACTAAAAACTACTTTGAGAGTCGAATCACTTTTAATTAATTCCCGAGTAATTATCGGTGAAATTTTTGCGTTAGATGCAGCAAGCTTGTAATAAATCGGTAAAGGCGGAATTGTAACATCTGAAGAGTCATACCGTGACAGTGTAAATTTATAGTCTGTAATTTTTTTTGAGCCGGCTTCTTTAGTGATTGGAGTTTCGGTTTTAATTATATCTATATTTTTTAAGCTGTCCTGAAAGAAAGGATTCATTAAAAAAATATTTTTATCATATTCTACACTTACTGTAAAATGGATATAATCCCCAATCTGATAATCAGAAGTATCTGTAAAAGCTTTCACACCGATTTCTTGAGAGCGAACAAGAACGGTAGCGAGAATTAAGAAAAAAATATTTTTTTACCATCTTTTCTCTCTCATTCTGAAAAACTTAACAAGCGGTTTAATATAATTTTGCCCTGCCTGCACTTCAATGGAATCAAGTCCGCTAGAATTAAAAAGTGATTTTCTCTGCTTATCGTGCTCAATTCTTTTTCTTAAAAGCTGCAGCTTGAAATTTTTATCCGAAGTATCCACCCACCTATCATCTCCGGTTTCAGCATCTTTTAATTTAACAAGACCTATGGAAGGGATAGCACTTTCGGTACGATCATCTATCACTACCCCGATTAGATCATGCCTCTTTCCAACAGTGCGAAGAATTTTATCATATCCGGTATCAAAATAATCCGAAAGCAAAAAAACTATTGCCCTTTTTTTTACGGCATTATTCAAATACTCTAATGCAGCTTTGATGTTGGTGCGTTTAGCTTGTGGTTCAAATGAAAGTACTTCGCGAACTATTCGAAGTACGTGTTTATTACCTTTTCGTGGTGCAACAAATTTCTCAATTTTATCGGTAAAAAGCAGCAAACCAACTTTGTCATTATTCTTCAATGCGGAAAATGCAAGAATTGCACTGAGTTCGGCAGCAACACGCTGTTTGGTTTTTTCAAGTGTCCCATAGTTTAATGAGCCGCTCATATCAACACACAAAACTACAGTCAGTTCCCTTTCCTCTTCAAAAATCTTTACGAACGGATGACCAAATCGAGCAGTTACATTCCAATCAATATTCCGGATATCATCGCCGTATTGGTATTCGCGAACCTCGGAGAATTCCATTCCCCTGCCTTTGAAAACAGAATGATATTCACCCGAAAAAACTTGATTAACAAGTCCTTTGGTTCTGATTTCTATTTGGCGGACTTGTTTTAATAATTCTTTTGTTTCCAATCTTACGGCACTTCAACTTTGTTTAAGATTTCCTCAATGATGGACTCTGAAGTAATTTCTTCGGCTTCAGCTTCGTAAGTAACCGCAATTCTATGGCGCAGAACGTCATGACAAATAGCGCGTACATCTTCGGGAATTACGTAGCCCCTCCTGCGGATAAATGCAATTGCTTTTGCACCAAGAGCCAGATTGATTGTGGCTCTCGGTGAAGCTCCATAAGCAATTAAATCAGAAAGTTTATCCAGGCCAAATTCTTTTGGATTTCTTGTGGCAAAAACAATATCAAGAATGTACTTTTCAATTTTTTCGTCAAGATAAATTTCGTGAATTAATTTTCGTGCATTTAAAATATCCTGCGTTGAAATGACGGGCTGAATTTTTATTTCATCAGCATCCACATTTTGTTTCATAATTTTTAGTTCTTCGTCCCTATTTGGATAGCTGATTTTAACCTTCAACATAAAACGATCAACCTGCGCTTCGGGAAGTGGATATGTTCCCTCCTGCTCGATAGGGTTTTGCGTTGCAAGAACAAGGAAGGGTTCATCAAGTTTGAAAGTGCTCTCGCCGATTGTCACCTGACGTTCCTGCATAGCTTCGAGTAAAGCACTTTGAACCTTGGCGGGGGCACGGTTTATTTCATCTGCCAAAATGAAATTTGCAAACAGCGGACCTTTTTTAATTAGAAAATTACCTTCCTTCTGATTGTAAATTTGAGTACCAACCAAATCAGCCGGCAGCAAGTCCGGTGTGAATTGTATTCTCTGAAATTTTGCTTTCATCGCTGCGGCGAGAGTTTTTATCGCAAGTGTTTTTGCTAATCCCGGGACTCCTTCAAGCAAAATATGTCCGTTGCCAAGCACGCCAACAATTAATCGCTCCACCATGGCTTTTTGTCCAACGATCGTTTTGCCTATTTCATTGATTAATAAATCTATGAATGCACTTTCGTTTTTTATTTTTTCATTTAAAGCAGAAATATCCACGCTTTTCCTCTTTAGTTTTTAATAATTTATTTAGTAATAATTTTAGACGGATGCAAACTTATAAATGTTGCATTTTTTTACAAGGTAAGAATAATTCATTTAATCAACTACTTTGAAAACCGCAAATTTAAGATAAGAAGTCTCAGGCATCGAAATTAATCTTGGATGATCAAATGAAGCGCCATTAAAATGTATAAGCTGAACCTGACGCACGGCTTTTTGTGAAGCATTTTGAATGACTGAAAAAAAATCTGCCTCGTTTAAATGATGCGAGCATGACGAAGTAACTAACCATCCATTTGGCTTCGTACAATTCAAGGCGAGTCTATTTAATTTTTCATACCCTTTTTTTGCGGCGGCAATACTTTTTTTATTTTTTGCAAATGCCGGCGGGTCAATCATAACAACATCAAACTTCTCCTGATTGGAAATTCTTTCCAGGTAATCAAACACATCTTCAGTAATAAATTCTGTCCCTGATTCAAACTTGTTTAATTCAAAATTCTTTTTAGCTGTAGTAATTTCATTAGCCGATGAATCTACAAAAGTTACAGATGCAGCTCCTGACTTTGCTGCGTGAAGTCCAAATCCTCCTGAATTACAAAAACAATCTAAAACCTTTTTACCTCTTGTCAACTGCTCGATAAAAAATCTATTATCCGATTGATCAAAATAAAAGCCAGTTTTTTGAGATTGCTCAAAATTTATTTTATAATTAACTGTCCCATCATTAATTATTTCGATTGGAAAATTACCCAAATATATTTCATTGGTTTCCTCCAAACCTTCGAGCTGACGGAAATAATTTTCATTCTTCGAAAAAATATTTTCGGCAGAAAACTCTTCCTTTAATATTTGAACAATTGTTGAGATATTTTTTTGCATACCAAACGAATAAACCTGAAGAACAAAAGTCTGATTGTATTTATCTATAATTAAACCCGGTAGAAAGTCGCTCTCACTAAAAACCATTCTATAAGAATCTCTTTGTGGATAAAAAGTTTTCCGAAGAGAATTTGCGGAAATAATTCTCTGTCGAAAAAGTGCTGCAAAATCATCAATCAAACTGAAGGAGATCATCCTGACAGCAATTAAGGAATTTTTGTTGTAAAATCCTGTTCCAATTAATTCATCACGAAAGTTGTAAACCTGAACTAAATCACCGTTTGAAGGCTCGCCTTCGAGCTTTAATATTTCATTGCTAAACACCCAAAGATGCCCGGAGAGTATCCGTTTATCCTCATTTTTTTTTAGAAAAACTTTGTCCGCCATAATCCAAAAACATTTGATAATTTTGTTACTGCAATTTACTAATTCATAAGCTGAGCTGAAATTTATTTTGAATAAAATCAATAAATGAAAAATTTTGACGGAATTATTTTTGATGTTGATGGTACTCTAACTTCAACCAACGAATTGATATTTGCGGCGTTCAATTTTATCGCCGCTAAATATTTAAACAAAACTTTTACAAATCAAGATATAATGAATCTGTTTGGTCCTCCGGAAGATGTAATTCTAAAAGAACTATGCGGTGATAATTTTGAATCTGCACAAAAAGATTATTACCAATTTTATTCAGACAACCATCATCTTGCATTCATCTATCCGGGAATTATTGATATACTTGAATACCTCAAATCAAAAAATGTTTTTCTATCGGTGTACACCGGCAAAGGCAGAAGAGCCGCATTGATTACATTGGACAAACTAAATATTTCAAAGTATTTCGATATGATCGTTACAGGTGATGATGTTGAAAACCACAAACCCCATCCCGAGGGAATTTTAGTTTTCTTAGATAAGTTTAATCTTAAAAGAGAGAGAGTATTAATGATAGGAGATGCTCCTTCGGATATTAAAGCTGCTAAAAGCGCAGGAGTAAAAGTCGCTTCGGTTTTATGGGATCCGTATGTTAAAAAAGAATTGAATTTAGCTTTGAAAAGCGATTATATTTTTCACGATGTTGATGAATTAAAACTATTCTTAATTAAAAATATAGATTGATAAAAATTGAAATGTTATTTCGCTTCGTGAGTTGTCAGCTTTTTTGTGTTTCTCTAAAATTTTAGACTAACACCGATCTTTGAATCTGTATCGAACGGTTTTATATGGTCGGGTGGACGGTTATCATATCTTAAATTAGCATCAATATAAATATCAAAATATTTACTTATGCTTATCGCCAAAGAATTTTCAGATATTATTCTGTAGTCTTCCCACCTCCCAATTGCAGGCTGAAAATATGTGATTGTAGTAAAGTTCAAGTTGTTATTGAAACTGATATTTGAAGTAACGTATGAACTTGATCTATGAGTAAATGTTCTTACTCCATGCAGAGAATTTTCCGGGAGATCATATTTTTCAAATTCATAAAAATACGCTGTGCCGATTCGAAACTTAAAATTATCTGAAGTAAAAATTTTGAATCTTAATCCCCCTCCCGCAAGATACCGGTTGAGCAGCAGCCTCGATTTATTAAAATCACTCTGCAAAAATGTTTCTACTTGAATTCCTTTCCAAAGCGAGCAAACATTTCTCAAATGCACTAAAGCTTCATTTGAAAATTCCTCCCCGCTTTGCCAGCCATATTCACCTTTAAAAACAAGGAAAGTATAATCATTACCGAAATTGTAATTTAATCTACCGCCAAGCCCAACTCTCTGGAAATCAACATTACCGGTTCTGAAGTCAATTTCTAAATCTGCGTTACCGGAAAAGCCTAAAGTATCAGCGTCTTTCCTGAATTTTTCAGTGTTCACCTGTGCGTGAGTTTGAGCAAAAAATAAAAAGAATATTAACAGCACAAACTCAATTTTATTTATCATAATACCTTCCTATTTAAAAGTCTCATATTTTTAATTCTAAATTAATAATGACAGAATAATTTGAGCTAATATTATCAAAATAAATTCTACACTCATAAATTATTTCATCACTTTTATTAATAAATTGCATTAACTTTTTTATAAAACAAATCATTGAGTTTAAGATGAATACGAAACTGTGGGTAATAAGAAAAGTAAAAGCATTATTCTGCATCCTAAAGCTGCACATAATTTTTGGATTATTTGAAAATTTGATGCTGCAAATAACTTACTTATCAAAGTTATCACGCTGGATTTCTCAATCACCTAAAATTAAATTCAATGATTTCTATACCGGAAAAGTTATCTACACAAACAGGTTCAAGCTGCATCAACTAATAGCTGATCAGGAAATACAAAATCAAGAAATTGATTATCTCGAATTTGGTGTTGCAAGCGGCATTGCTTTTAAATGGTGGGTGGATAAAAATAAAAATCCCGGAAGCAGATTCTATGGCTTTGATGTTTTTACCGGTTTACCCGAAGACTTTGGTGTGATGAAAAAAAATCATTTTAATACGGAAGGACAAACACCTGTGATTGATGATAACAGAGTTACCTTTATTAAAGGACTATTTCAAGATTCACTGCCAGTGTTTTTAAAAAGTTTTAAATCACAAAAGAGAAAAGTAATTCATGGATGCTGATCTTTATACGTCAACCCTATTTGTGCTAACAAGTATTTTCCCGTACTTGGGCAAAGGCGACATAATAATCTTCGATGAGTTTGGTGTCCCGACACATGAATTTCGAGCGTTTTATGAAATTGTATCTTGTTACAATATTGATTTTGAATTATTAGGAGCAATTAATAATTATTTGCAAATCGCTATAAGACTGAGGTAGTTTAAAATATACAATCCGACCGCCCATTAGTCCCCTCCTTCACAAGAGCTCGTCCCGATTTTCAATCCGTATGACGAATCGAAGCAGGGACGCTATACTTTTTAAAAGAGCAGGAAGTTTGTTGAGACTAAGAAAATGATTTTACTGAGATAAAATATTTTTTTTAACCTCAATTGACAAATTGAATTAAGATTACGAAGGGCTCACTCGAACCCTTTTTATTTTACCATTCCTTTATGCATTTTTCCATTTGTTTAATTTTTTATCTATTCATCTACTACCTGATATTAAATTAAGATTGTCTTTAAAGATAGATTTGCTAATCAATGAATTAAAATATTTATATGAAAATAATTTACTTACTTTTATTTATTATCGCTTTCGCATCAGCGATCAACAGTCAAACAAAAATTTCGGGGACTATAAAAGACGCCGATAGCTCCCCTGCCTGGCGCCAATATTTATATAAAAGATACTTATGATGGAATTTCTTCTTTAGCCGATGGTAGTTTTTCTTTTGTTACCGATGAAGAAGGTGAAGCAATTTTCGTGGTAAGTTTTGTTGGATATAAAACGTTTGAACAATCCATCCAGCTTGACGGAAAAGATAAAACAATTGAGGTGATACTTGAAGAAGAATCAACCGAGATGGGGACAGTGATCGTTTCTGCAGGTTCATTTGAAGCGAGCGACGAAAACAAAGCAGTAATTCTTCGTCCGCTTGATATTGTCAGCACAGGATCAGATGCGGATATTTACTCCACCCTTGAAACATTACCCGGCGCTCAGCAGATCGGTGAAACTGAAGGACTATTTGTACGCGGCGGATCAGCTTCCGAAACTAAAACTATAATTGATGAAATGATCGTGCAGAACCCATTTTTCTCAAGCATTCCCGATCTTCCTTCACGAGGCAGATTTTCCCCCTTCCTGTTTAAGGGAACAATATTCAGCACGGGGGGTTACTCTGCACAATACGGTCAGGCACTTTCTTCTGTCCTTGTTTTAAAAACTGAAGACCTGCTGAAGCAAACACTTTCTGCAATCAGTTTAATGGCATTGGGATTTGGCGGTTCGCATACACAACTCTGGGAAAATTCTTCCCTTTCTGCTGAAGCAGGTTATTATAACCTTGATCCCTATTTCAAACTCCAACCTCAGAGAACTGACTGGATAAAAGCTCCTGAAAGTTTTGCAGGCTCAATGAATTTCAGGTACAAAACTTCTGCTACCGGAATGCTCAAGGCTTTTACATCATATAGCAGCGGTGATCTTTCACTTTATACTCCTAATCTTGACAATCTAACTGAAAAAGATTTATTCAGAATGAAGGATGGTAATTTTTTCTTCAACACTAATTACCGCGAAATACTTGGAGATGACTGGACAATCTTCAGCGGCTATTCTTTCAGCAATGATTATAATAAAATAAACCTTACAAATGATTACATCGAGCAGGGTCAGATACTTAATACAGGGAAAGTTACTCTTTCAAAAAAAATATTCACCGGTGCGTTTCTCACTTTCGGTTCTGAAGTTCAGAATATTATTTACGACAACAGCTTCAATGAATTCAATAAAAGACTTAACGAACTGTATATCGCAGGTTATGTTGAATCAGACATATCAATTACAAAAGATATTGCTGCAAGGGTTGGGGTACGAGGCGAGCATTCAAAATTAATCAATGAATTTAATTTCGCCCCCCGTATTTCTCTGGCTTATAAACTTGGCAAATATGATCAGCTTAATTTTGCTTACGGACAATTTTACCAGACTCCCGCGAAGGATTTTCTATTACAGACGACTGATTTAAATTATGAGCAGGCAGATCATTACATTTTGAATTATCAGTACATCGGTGAGAAAACAACTTTCAGGATCGAAGCATATTACAAGGATTATGATCAGCTTACAAAAGGGACAATCTTTACTTACCCTTATTTTAATTTACCATTCACATCGTTTACAAATGCTGGCAAAGGCTATGCAAAAGGAATTGATGTATTCTGGAAAGACAACCAGCTTTTTGATTTCGGATATTATTGGATTTCTTATTCATATCTCGATACGAAACGGGAATACTTAAATTATCCGACTCTTGCTACTCCCCCGTTTGCAACGCCGCATACTTTTTCTTTCGTATTTAAATACTGGCTGCAAGATATTACTACATTTGTTGGTGTGACTTATAGCTTTGCTACCGGCAGACCATATTTCAATCCCAATAACCCGGAGTTTCTTGGTGATCGTGCAAAAAATTATCACAATCTTAGTTTAAATTTCAGTTACATCACAAGTATCTTTGATAATTTTACGGTAGTGTTTTTTTCAGTTGATAACCTGATCGGCTACAATAATGTTTTTGGATACAGGTATTCAACTGATGGAACGATTAAAAGTCCTGTGGTAGCGCCTGCACTCAGGACAGCGTTTATCGGTATGTTTATTTCAATTGGTCAGATTAATCCATATTAAAAGGAAAATAAAAATGAAATACGTCCTCTTCTCAATTTTAGCTCTTCTGTTTATCGGCAATTCTTTTGCCCAGGATAAATATGAAAAGACAATGAAAAAAAATCTTGCAAAGATTGATTCTGCTAAATCAGTTGAAGACCTTATCGAAGCAGCAAACAGCTTTGAAAGGATTGCACTTGCTGAAAAAGATAAATGGCTTCCTTACTACTATGTTTCTTTTTGCTATACCCTTGCGAACTACCAGGCAAAGGAAAACAGTGAGAAAGATTCATATCTCGATAAAGCAGATTCCTTTCTCCACATTGCTGATTCGCTTGAAGCAGATAATTCTGAAATTTATACTTTACGCGGAATGATTTCACAATCAAGAATGGCGGTTGATCCGATGAACAGGTGGATGAAATACGGCGCAGAGGCTGATCGTTATTTCAAAAAAGCAGTTGAGCTTGATTCACTAAACCCCCGTCCGGATTATTTAGTTGGCACAGGATTATTTTACACACCCGAACAATTTGGCGGCGGACCTAAAACAGCGAAACCCCTGCTTGAAAAAGCTCTGGACAAGTTTAACAATTTTATTCCCGAAAATGATATTGCCCCAAACTGGGAAGAGAAATGACCGAACAAATGTTAGAGGAAATTAATAAGAAGTGAAAAGATTATTGTATGTAACTTTCGGAAACTTCGATGATTTCTATATTATTCGGCATCCTTCAAGGTCTAAAGCAGTGACCTTGAAGGATGCTGAGTAAGGTTCATTTATAATTTATCGAACTCCAATGGAAAAATACACTTGTAAAATTCTTCTTATAATCCAAATCTGTACCCGATATTAAATTGAAGCAGTAAGGCATCATACCCGAACATATTAGGTCCGGCTCATTCCACGGCATTGTGTGATCAGCCCGCTCACCTATGAATGCACCTACCCTTGCGCCTATAAATAAGTCTTTGCTGATATTATAGTCAAAACCCCCTCCAAGCTGCCAGACAAAATGAGTTGCGGCTGCGCTCTGTTCAAAACCGGGTGAGTACTGCTCATTTAGATCTACGTTTAATGTTTTGCCGTCAACATTCACAAAGCCGACACTGCCAAACAAATATGGCATTGCTTCGCCAAGCGTGTATCCCCATTTACCTGTTAAATATACTGCGTAACGGTAGCTTGCCTCATACGTTACAAGGTCAGGGAAATACTGTTTATCAACTGCAGTTCCTTTTTCCATATAAAGTGGAATGACTAACTCGGCGCCCCACATCCAATCGCTATCGAATTGATCCTGATAACCAACGAAGATTCCAAACATTGGGCTATCATCATTGTAGTCGCCGGTTGATGATTCATGAGTCGGATCGTCAGAGTTTAGTTTGCCTGAAACATAACCGCCAAATGCGCCGGCATACCATTTAGTTGTGTCGGATGGATCACCTGCAAAAGCTTGTGAACAGGAAATGAGAATAGAAAAGCAGCTAAGAGCAATCAGGAAATTCAATGTGCTTGTGAACATATTGTACTCCTTTCGTTCGGGGATATATTTTTTTATCCCGGTTAGTTAATTATTCTTACTGCTCAACTTTCCGGAGAGTTATAAAAGTATAAGCAGTAATGTTTATTAAGCTTTATTTTAGCACACTCAACTGAAGATTAAAGTAAAAAACTCGGGATAAACATACTAAAGTGAATAAATACTTTCAAGAAAAAATATAAGAAAATCATTTTTTCAGGAAACTCGCTCTACGGGAACAAGCCTGATTAAACCTTACATCCTGTGATATGCTTCGCTTCCTTAAAAGCTTTTGCAAAGATTTTCTTTAGAATTGTGGTGTTCACATCGCTGAGAGATTTGATATAGAGGCACCCACCTCCAATTTTGTATTTACCAAGTTTGGAAAGCTCCGGTTGAACAGCCTTAAGTCCGCCGGTTAAATAAATGCTCATGTTTTGTTTTCTTGGTGCGAAACCGATGAATAAAAAGTCTCCCTCCCTTCCGCTTTCATAAACATAATGATATGACCCGAACCCGATGATTGCACTTCCCCACATAACAGGTTTTTCTTTGGTAACAGCCTGCATCAACTTCATAATCTCAAAACAGTCTTTTCGTTTTTGTGTATCCTGAATTTTATTCAGAAAAGTATCTGCACTCTCGCTTGTTGGTTTGGTTTTATTTTCTGCCATCGGAATAATTCCTTTCAATAATTAAGGGTGGGTTGTGCCGCACTTAGCCAAGAATGATTTTCGTTTTTTTTTTAATAACTCTTTTTGAGCAATGGATTTTTATGCTCTTTCCCAAAATACCACATATAAAATTATCTTTTTTCTTTTGTATTCACTATCTTTTGGTCTTCAATAGTTGCTGGTTATATTAAAATTTTCTTAATATTAACAAATGAATGCTTAATTCATTTTTTCAAGACTAATATTATCAAGCCATGCTTTTCTATCTCCACCAAGATAAAAATAGAAGCCAACACTATAGTTTGATGTTGTAACATTGGGTGCCGTGAATTCATATTGATACTCTGTCCAATCCGAAGCAGGTTTTGCTCCATGAATAGTATTGGCTTGAACTTGCCAAGTGAATTCAACGGTATTAAGGAAAATTGCAAACTCACTTTCGCTGCCGAGTGAATCGTGTTTTATCCAATAAGTGAGTCTATATGTTTCATTTGATATTATATTAGCTGGATTAACCAGTTGGTAATAGTAATTTACTCCTGGTGAATTTTCAATCCTTATTGAGTAATTTCCATCCTGGACAATTGTGCTATCGACAAAATAATACCCAAGCGTAGTAGTCTGAGCATTCCAGAATAATGGATATCCTGTCAGTGAATTGAGGAGTTCAAAATTACCATTATTTAATACTTGCATATTTTCGGTTGTTGCAGATACTATATTGCTTCCCCCCAATCTGCCAAAATCATTCATAACATAAACCCTAAAAAAATACTCTGTAAATGGATTTAGTCCGGATACATTAAATACAGTATCATCAAAAGCGGTTGAAACATGGATAAGTAAACCTGTTGTTTCATCTAGCCCAGAACTGTTATGACTATAAATTTTATATTCTCTAAAATCTGTTGCATCAGTCGCAGACCAAATTAATTGAAGTGAATTTGAAGTCACATTTTGAGGATCATATAATTGAACACCTTTTGGGAGTTGTAAACTACCAGTTTCGGTATCTCCATTTACTGTTAATGCGATAGTTCTTTCTGTGAATTGTCCATTTTCAAGACTCTTTGAAGCTGTAAGTTCGTGATTTCCATTACTGACATTATTTATTTCGAAATAACCAAGACTATCTGTTACGCTTATTAAGTTTGATGATTTATCAATACTCACACTAGTGTTTGGAGCTACTTTACCTCCAAAGAATATAGTCCCATATACTCTGTAACCATTTGATGAAATTATCGAATTTTCAGTACAATCATTGATAGTTAAGAATAAAAAAAAGGCTGTTATAATTTGTAAAATTTTCATCTTATTACTCCTAAAAATTTTAATAAAACGTTTAGTATTTTTTCCGAAGTTGATGGAAAAAATATACTTGCATTTTGCAAACCGTATCGTGAACGGCATATCGAGGGCATTATTTCAACGCCTAAACTTTGGATAAAATACAAAAGTACAAAGCTGTCGTACTTGCACTATGGTATTTAATGGCCACATTATCATCTATTTGTTATCTCTCTTCGTTTGTTATTGGAAAAAATAAATCTCTTTATCCAGCCGATATAAGCTTCCGCGGTTCTCTCACTGTAATGTTTCGCCCTCATCCCGGTATTGATATGTTCAAGTAATTTCAGTCTGTGTCCCATGATTCACAAAAACATCCTCATTTGTTTGGTTAAACTTATTAACTGCTTTCCCCAATGTCAAGAAATTCGTAAATATTTTTTGATTATTTTAATTCTTTATAGCAACTCGCATTTCGTTAAGTATCTGAATCAATATGAATATTACAACAATGTGCAGTAATATCTCTTATTCAATTTATTTGTTACACTCTTTCAAAAGAGCAACGAAATAATATTATAAATGTTTATATTTCTTTTAATAATATCTTTTAAGCTATTTTTGATAAGAATTTTTTTAATACTAAAAAATATAAAATAATTCAACCGAGCCTAAACATTAAAGTAGCTTACATCTAATATTTCTAAATAAAAAATGAAAAGATATATTTTTATAATAATATTATTTGCATTACAATTTCGATCATTAGCTCAAAATGAGTACTGGGAAAATATAGATGGACTTTACGGTGGGTTACTGCTTTCAATTGATAAAAATGAGGATGAAATTTACTGTGCTGGAAACGGAGGAGTATTTAAAAGCAATGATTTCGGTGAAAATTGGACTAACCTTGGACTGTATGAAGAATCAGTAAATAAGATTAAAATTGTATCTGAACACCTGTTTGCTATCTCAAATACAGGATGTTATAAATATATAGCGGAGGATTCGTCTTGGTTGAATGTAAATGAAGGTAGGTGGCAATCAATGGATGCAAAGGGTTCCGTAATATTTGTAGGATCAGATTATTACGGCATCTTCAGATCCTTAAATTTAGGCGAGACGTGGACTGAAGTAAACAACGGTATTGATAATAAGGATATTGAAGAAATCTTGATCATTTCGGATAGTATTGTTTTAGCTTCAGCTTCTGGAACTAGTGGTTCAGGTATATTTAGAAGTACGAATCTTGGTGATAGCTGGGAGAGAACAAATCCTGATAAATATGCATGGAATTTTGAAGGTATTACTGAGTATAATAATATTTTATATGCTTTTGATTTTTCAAACTATGCGAAAGTCTATAAGAGTATTGATAGTGGGAAAACATGGATTTTGCCCCTCTACTCTACCTCCCCTTCAGATATAATTCAGTCTATATACTCGGACAGTACTGGAATTTATGTTTGTGTCTACCACCATGGTATTTTTAAATCAACTAATGAAGGTTCTAGCTGGACCAGTCTTAATGCTGGTTTAAATAATATAAATGTGTTGTCACTCAGTTCAAACGATTCACGTCTTTTTGCTGCAACTTTTGATGGTTTTTATAGATCACCAAAAAAAAATGTGCAATGGGTAAAAAAAAGTAAAGGTATAGGAAATTATGGAATTACCTCTCTATCTGAAATTGGTGGTAATTTATTAATCGGCACATATGGTTCCGGGTTGTTCATTAGTGAGGGTAATATCTTTGAAAATTTATATTTAGGTACTGATTTAATGTTTATTAAAGATGTTTTAGTGTCAAATGACTTGCTATATGCGTTAGCAAGTAGCTGGCCATCAATGGATTATGTGACTTTTCTTGTTTCTACAGATGTCGGGATTACCTGGACTCAAATCGATAATGGTTTCGATACCTATGGTTTAGAACAAATTGCAATTAATAATAATTATATTTATGTAAGTAGTGTTTATGGAATATTTAGAAAATCTATTCAAGGTAATCTATGGGAAAAACTAACCAATGGTATACCGTATAATATCAACGCTTCTGATATTGCTTGTTCTGATTCTGTCATTATTGTATCAAATGGATCTGCAGAAATTTATATAAGTAATAATAATGGTGATAGCTGGCAGACAAAAGCCATTCAAGGTCTTTTCTCCGCCAGTAAATTATTATCAGGAAGTAGTGGCGAATTTTATCTTGGTTCTAATCAAGTAAGTGTGCTATTTAGAAGTACCGACTACGGAGAAACGTGGGAATCTTTAAATAACCCCCATTTTAATTCCAGTGTTGAATCTATTTTTAAATTTAATAACGAAGTTTTTGTAGGATTATCTTATGATGGAATATCAATTGGCAAAGATGAAGGAAATGACTGGATTACAAGTAATTATGGTTTAATTTCTAAAAAAATCACGAGCTTTACCCATACCGGAAACATAATTTATTGTGGATCGGATCGTAATGGGATATTTAAAAGATCAATTGATTTGACTCAACCAATACCGGATACTACCATTTATCATCAGACTACAATTACCTTTAAATGGACTTCTTCTCCTGGTATTTCTCAATACAGATTCCAAATTGCGGAAGATTCCTCATTAACAAATCTTATTTATGAAAGCAGCGATTTATACGATACTTCTATAACCTTACATTCACTTGATTACAATAAAATATATTATTGGAGAATCAGTAGTATTACAAAATATTGGAATGATAATTTTTCAGAAGTACAAAAAGTAGAAATTGGAAGTCCTCTTAACTATAAGCTTTACCAAAATTATCCAAATCCATTTAATAATGAAACCACAATTGCATTCGAAATGCCTTATAAAAGTTTTGCTGAACTTGAACTCTACGATATTCTAGGCAGAACTGTTAAGACATTACTAAAAGAAGAATCAGGACCCGGCTTACATGAATACATTTTAAACAATGAAGAACTGGCAAGTGGTGTATATATAGTTAGATTTAGAGCAATAGGCTATACAAAATCAATCAAATTAGTTCTTCTAAAATGAAAATGACCCCCTTTTCTCTCATACACGTCAATATTATTAATCATTATTTTAGCAATTTTGACCAAAACGAATAACTTTTCTGCCAGTCATCATTAGTGAGTCTAGGACTATCTCATTTTACAGGTAATTTTTTACCGGTAACTGGTTCTTTTTACAGAATATCTAAAATTTTTCTGCCGGATTTAAATTCTCTTCAAGCAGATTAAAATTTTACTCCAATTTATTTAAATCTTTTGCTGTCAGATTTAAATTTTTCTTCACCAACTTTAAGTTTTTTACTATTTATTTTAAATTTTCTATCATCAGATTAAAATCTAATGCTGATAAATCTGAATATTTTATCACAATTTTTAAATCTTCTGTAAGTAGGTGTGAAGATCATATTAGTAGATTTAAAACTAATTATTTATTTGCCAAAGTATTTATCAATAACTTAAATTCTTTCCTAATCAAAGTTAGATTAGATATAAACTTACTGATATTTTCTGCCTAAAGATGTAAAGAAATTCTTATTGGCATAATGTTTGTTTAGGTAATAGTTAATTCATTTATGAAAAGATGTTAAACCGGTAGAAAAATAATAAGCATTGCCGGTGAATTTATTCTCAATAAACAAAATAACGAGGTAAAAGAAATGAGCAACACTGATTACGTCCCTAAAAAAATAGCCGCAATAGACTCGTGGGAAGAAAACCTATCCACAAAACTTCCTGCTTATACTGCTTTATTCAACCTCCCCCCCGCTATGGTGACTGATTTAATGAATCTTATAAATGAACACCGCACAGCCTACGCAGAGCAAGTTTTTATAGAAGCAACTTATCGTTCAAAAGTAGCCGCCACAGACTTAAAAAAAAATGCAGCAATAAGCGGGAATGGGGGGATAAGGAAAGTTATGAAAATGATTAAGTCACATTCAAATTATACAACTTCCATTGGTGCTGATTTGGGGATTGAAGTGAATAACTCGGAGGCAAGCGATGATAACAGGCGTGCAACAATTAAGGTCAAAATAGTTCCCGGTAAGGTAATGATCAAATCAAAGATGAAAAGGGTAGATGCTTTTAATGTTTACAGCCGGGTTGCAGATGAAGAGAAGTTTATTTTTATCGGCACATCCGTAATTCCGTGGTTTGAAGATGAACGCCCGAAGCTAAACGGAGCACCGGAAAAAAGAGAATATTTTATTAGGCTTGTAATCAAAAATAAGGAGGTAGGAATACAATCTGATATCGCTACCATAGTTGTTGGATAGCACATCCTTTTAACAAATATAAATAATAAAATTGCAGTAAAGCAGATACGCTGATCCTTTAGCTGATGGGGCTGTCTCAAAAGTCTCATTTTGTCATCCTGAGCTTGTCGAAGGATGAGCTTGTCGAAGGATGAGCTTGTCGAAGACTGATGGAAGGATGATGGCAATGCCACTCAGTGTGACAGTAAAAATTACTTTTGAGAAGGCCTCAAATCAATCATAAATAATCAGTCTGGTCAGCGTACTATTCCTAGTTCCTTTTTTAATTAGATGCCGTAACGGTTACTACTTTATTCGGTGCGTAGTTCCATGCATCACCCTTTTTAGTTTCGTCGTTGTTGGTGCTGTTGCCGTTTGCAAAGATCGTTACTTCGCCGGCAGTTTCGGGAGCGGTGTATTTGAAATTAAAAACAATTTTACCCTCGCTGAAAGCTCTTGGCATTGTATGAGTTAACTCACCCCCCTTATATCTTAATCCTTCGCCTTCAATTAGTTTACCGGACGATACAGCTATGTTTGTACCGCCTGTTTTCATCGGACCGCCGAAAATGGTGATGGTATAATCGGCAGTTTCATTTGGTTTAAGATCAGAAGGACCATCAATAATAACAGTAACTTTAGAGTTTGCATCGCCGTGACAGTCGCAACCCTCGCCATTCTTTTTAGTTGTACCGATTTTACCTTTCTCTTTCGCGTAAAGGATAAAACTGATCATTACTATAATTAAAAAAACATTAAAAAATATTCTGCGGACATTGTGATTCATAAAATTTCCTTTTGAATTGTGGTGATTGATTTTACTACAAACAGATAATAAAGTAACGCTGAATAATTGTACCGTTGTCATCCTGAGTTTATCGAAGGATGACAATTTAAAATTATGTCACATTTCTCGCAAGGGGATGCCTCTGGCAGACAAGCTCAATGTGACAGTTTAATATTTTCAGAAAAAATCTTCAGCGTGTTCTTAAAATTATTTAAGAAGGACCATCTTTTTAGTCTCAACAAAATCGCCGGCTTTAAGTCTATAGTAATAAACACCGCTTGGAAGTGACATTCCTTGCAGCGCTCCGGTATTAAATTCAACTTCATAACTGCCGGGAGATTGCTGCTCGTTAACGAGCGTTGCTACTTCATTGCCGAGGATGTCGTACACAAGAAGCCTCTTTCCCAACCCCTCTCCAAAGGAGAGGGGAGTAGAAATTGTGTAACGAATTATTGTAGTTGGATTAAACGGATTCGGATAATTCTGTCCAAGAGAAAAGAAATAATTGATGAGTTGATAGCGGCATCATTATCTTTAGAAAGATTTTTAAGTGTAAAGTTTTCATTTAATTCAATTGGTTCACCATCATCGGGAATATATGCCATAGTGATAGATTCAATTCCGCTTGTGTACCAAACACCGCCGGGACCGTCATAACTTGTTCCCTCCCCCCAGATCACGTGGTTTGTTCCATCGCTGTCAACTGAGAGACTTAGATAATCACCGTATGTAAATTGATAACCATCTGAATTTTTATAAGGCGCACCCGTTTTGCGGTTCGATAATCGCAGTGCACGGCTCCAGGTTTGTCCGCCATCAGTTGTGCGGCGATAAAAAGTATTCCAGCCATTTGTGTTTCCATTTTTATTTCCCTGCCAGACTATTCGAAAGTCTCCCGCTGAAATTCCTGATCTAATTGATGGAAATGAATTCCATGCATTAACATTATGATGAGAAATTTGTTTACGCTCACTCCAGTTGATTCCATCGGAAGAAGTTTTAATATAAATTTGCTGAGGTTGGTAGGGAACAAGCCCTGCATTATAAGCTAACATAATCATTCCGTTTTGATCAACAGCAACATCAGCGATTGAAGAATAGAAGCCGTAATAACATCCCGGGATGGTATCACAGTTTGGAGCCGCTTGAGAGCTGTCAAGCAAAGTAGTTATCCAACTTGCACCCCCGTCGTAACTGCTGACTAAATTGATATACGTAACACCGTTATAATCGCCGGGATAATTTACCACAGCAAAATGAACATCACCATTTGGAGCAATCGCTCCCCCGACCTGCATCCACGATCTGCCGTGACTATCGCTTGTTTGAATTGGGGTGCTAAACGTTTGACCGTAATCATGCGAGCTGACAAAATAAATTTGATTTTTATTAAAGCCGATATAAACATCTTTGCCGTCAGGTGAAATAACTAACCACGCATGATCTGTCCACGCCATATTTGGGGCAGCATCAACGGGGGTCGTCCACGTATCACCATGATCCTTGGACTTTGTTAATTTAGTTTTCCAATCAGGACCATCGAGCCAAACAGCGTAAATAGTTCCATCATCAGCAACTTGTATTTGAGGGTCAGCTTGCCACTGATGAACCGCTGCAATAGTTTTATCGCTCCCCCATGTTGCGCCGTTATCGGAAGAGCTTCTGAAAATAATTGAAGATAAAGTCGCAGTAAAACGAGTAGTCAATTGATAAACATAATCAGAACTGCGATCAACAGCGGCGTATGGTTCCCAATCATCTTCACCGCTCCAAACGCGCTCGGAATTCCAGCCGGGGGCATAATCAGAGGGTGAGGAAAATAATTCGATATTTGTTTCCGCTGCAAATGAACGACCGCTCCAGCTTTTCTTTTTCTCACCTTCGGGATTGGATGATTTATTCTTAACTGAAGTCTGAGAGTTATCCATCTGTATAAAAAAGAATGCCGAAGCGAATGAGATGATAAATAGAAAAACTATTATTTCTTTCAAATGGATATTAAGTTTACCAATCCGCTTCTTCATAAAGCCTCTTATAATAAATGTTTTTGATTTGATTGATTATTTTAGCACACTGACTAATAGAAGTAATAAAATAATATTCTATAATTACTTCAGTTTTTTTATCGTAACCCTAAACTAATCATTATTAAGTTTAGTCTCAATTAACAATGATAGAAATTCTTTTCTTAAATTTGAATTGCGGTTATAGAAATGATACATATTCGTAGGGAGAGAATATTCACCATTAATTTAATGGAACTTTTAACAGGTAGTTTTGTAAACATGACTGTGAATATATTTCAATAAAAAATTTTCAAATTAAATTTGGAGCAACAAATGAATACGATAATCCTTTTCGCTCTCAGCTTTTTTTCCATCCTAACATTCGCTCAAACTGATGAGCAAAAGTCTATTGCAGTAACTGTTTATAATCAGAATCTCGGAGTAGTAAAAGATACCAGAACCTTTGATATCAATTCAGGCATTTCAAAAATATTCTTAACCGATGTAGCACAGCAAATTGATCCTACAAGTGTGCACATAAAATTAAATGGCGAAGTACTTGAGCAGAATTATCAGTATGATCTTGTCAGTCTCGATAAAATTCTGATGAAATATATTGATAAGGATATTCAACTTATAGGCGAGAACAACGAACTGCTTGAAGGTACTTTGCTTGCACCTTATGGCGGACAGTTTGTAATTCGCAAAAAGGATGGTGGACTAACTTTACTGCCTAATCTCACAAAGTACAGAATAAATGTAGCAGCACTTCCCGAAGGATTAATAACGAAACCAACTTTGGTCTGGACTGTCAACTCCGAATCATCAGGCAAGCAAGATGTTGAAGTTTCATATCAAACCTCGGGGATGAACTGGCATGCTGAGTATGTTGCTGTCTTAAATGAAACTGATACTAAACTTGATCTTAATTCATGGGTGAGTGTCGAAAATAATTCGGGCACAACTTATAAAAACGCAGTCTTAAAACTTGTTGCCGGAGATGTTCATCTTGTTCAACCAAACTATCCTGATATGAGGATGATGGATGGAATGGTGATGGAAAAATCAATTAGCAATGCACCGCAATTTGAAGAGAAGGAATTTTTTGAATATCATATTTACAACCTTCAACGACCTGCAACAATATCCAACAACGAAGTGAAACAAATTTCATTATTCGAAACTCAGAATGTTAGTGTTACAAAAAAATATCTTTTCAGGAGCGGTTACTACAATTATAATTACGGAAATCAATCACAGGGGAAGGTGGCAGTAGTGGTCGAGTTTGAAAACAAAGATAATAATAATCTGGGGATGCCGATGCCAAAAGGAAAGTGCGGATGTATAAATCAGACGGCGAAACTATTGAATTTATTGGCGACGATATGATTGATGACAATCCAAAGAATGAAACAATTAAGCTAAAAATTGGTGATGCTTTTGATGTGCTTGCAGAAGAAGTTCAAACTGATTACAAAAAAATAACCGACAGAGTATATGAGCAGGAATGGGAAATCACTTTGAAGAATCGAAAGAAAGAAGATATAGTTGTTGAAGTTGAAAAAAATATCGGTAATTTTTGGGAAGTATTAAACTCAACTCATACTTACGAAAAGAAAGATGCTTCGAGTCTTAGGTTTAAAGTGCCTGTCGGTAAAGACAGTGAGACAAAATTAAAATTCAGAATAAGATATAATTATTAAAACAATTAGTAGAGACGCAGCCCGCTGCGTCTCTACGGATTAATATTACTTTGCAGTTTCTTTATATGTTTTCCACATCGGCAAAAGACTATTTGCTTCTGTCACGTCTTCCTGTGCAGCAGTTTTGAATTTGAGTTCGCGCGAACCATCTTCCCAAACTATCACCGGGAAGTTTCCATCAGCACCAAGCCACTTGCCATTTGACTCGATAAATGTTTCATTATAATTTGAAAGGTGATACATAATCGGACTGCAATCACAATTCTTTGTAATGAAGAATCCAATACTGTCAAGATTTTCAAAATTAAAAGCAACTTCACCCATCAACATTCCGTCTTTTTCAAATAGTTTTTTGCCTGTCACTTTCAATTTTGGATTGTCGTCTTCGAATCTTGTACCGTTCAAGTAGTCGTCAACAAGTTCACCAAAATCTTTAAAGGAAACATTTTTCCCGTCATCCAACTGCGAAACAATATTGTAAAATAAAATCTTACCACTGCCCGAGCCATCTTTATTCACTTTATACGAATACTCTTTGTACTGCGTAGTCAAACATCCTGAAGCAGCAAAAGAAAAAATAATTAATGCTGTAAACAGCGAAGTGCTCTTGATTAGTTTCAATTTATAACTCCTATTTGATTAAATATATTTACTGCAAGTTACTTTCTGTAAAATTGAATTCAAACTATTAATTCGAAAATGTTATTCTCACACTTCTGACAAAACTCTCACATTTCGTTTGACATTTCCCGTTTGGCATTTGACTTTCAGAAATATAATCCATACCAGACTCCCGAAGGAGAAATACGCACGGCAGGTAGGGGCAGATGAATAAAATTAAATTCACTCTTCAAAAATTTTACGAGTCCGCTGTCTTCACCTATTGGAATTTTAGAAATATCAATATCGAGCCCGACGAAAAACTCGTGCCGTCCCCCTTGCGGATCAATACCAATTCCCTTTGCACCATAGCCAAAAGCAATGCCGATCGGTGCAAGCCACTTTGGATAACTTGCTTTCAAACTTTCGGGAAAATAATGATAAGGATTAACGCCAAGCCAGAAGGTCATTCCCTCGTAATCGTCAATTATACTTCCCGGCACTTTTATATATTTCGCCTGCTTCCAGGCTTCAGATTTATGATAACTAATTTTGGGATGCAATCCGCCAAACAGCTCATTGTTGTTTTGCTGAAGAATGTAAAACCCCGCCCCAAAAGTATTTGCAAGCACATCCCCCCAGCTATAACCCCACTCAAGAAAAAATCCATCGGAGACTTCAATCTGCATCATCCACAGCCAGCCTGTTAAAGCACCAAGCAGCACGGAAGAATTACCGGAAACCCCTGACCAGCGATAAGCTTTAGCGGTTAAATCACTGACAAAATATGCATCCATTGCATGACCGAATTTATCCATCCACCTGTACTTTCTAAAATCTTCTGCAAAGTCAAGTGTGTGCCAGTACGAATGGCGTTGCGTGTACCAAAGATTTTTCAATTGGTTATAACCAGCAAAATCAACAACTGCAATAGCACCAAGTACGCTGGCGATTTTATAACCGTTTAAATCATTTTCCCCCCGCCAGATAGTTCCGTCTGATAATTCTTTTAGAGTGTTTGATGAATAGTAAATTGAAGATCCGGGCTTATACTGAATGCTATCAGTCTCAATAGTTAAAGAATCACCCGCAGGATGTGTAGTTCGAAGTTCCTGTGCATTTATCAAACTGAAGTTTGATAAAATTAATAGAATCAAGAATGTTTGGTTATAACGCTTCAAATTGTTTTTTATAAAAGTGAAATCAAAAATATTTCCTAAGAATTCTATTAGCAAGATAAAATAAAAAGGATACTTATAATTATTTTATTTAAAAAAATGAATACCATTGGTCGAAAAATTTACTAATTTTAATCGAAAGAAATTCAGGAGAAATTGAGATGAATATAAAAAGGTTACTTTTTTCAATTTTAGTTTTTCTGTTTATTCTGAACCCGATAAATAACTTTGCTCAAGGACCGGGTGAACCGTTTCACCCAATGACTGCACCGGGGGCAAGGGGTATAAGTATTCACTTACATATACTATTTTGGGAAAATCCTGCTGGAACAATTTATAATGAAGTTTATTTCAGCGATGACCCTGCTCTTGTTTCTGCGATGGATCCTTCGGTAAAAATACTTGATGGTTATCCTTCAACAGTTTTTGATTCAGTTTCACTTAATCTTTATGGACAATTAGAATATTACAAAGCCTACTATTGGAAAGTTGTCGAGTATGATTCATTATCTTTTTCTCCATCACCTACCTGGAATTTCACTTCAAGATATAATCCAACGTCTCCAATTTTTTTCTTTGATAATTTTGAAGATGGATTATTGAATTGGACAATTACAAACGAAGGTGGAGATTGTATCTGGGACCTTTTTAATTTGTCATCAAGACCTTATACCCTGCCTCCATCTGCAACTGGAAATGTTTTAGCTGCAGATGCTGATTATTGTGGCTCGGGTTCTTCAACCCTGACTACAGCTTCTGTAACATTTCTAACCGAAGGTCTTATTTTTGGTCTTAAAATTGAATGGGACAATGACTGGCAAGCGATCAGTAACGAGGACTTTGGTTATGTTGACATTAGCACTGATCAGGGAACCACATGGATAAACATAACAACATTTGATCAAGTTGATGTTAGAAATACTCATGAGGAACATTACTATTATTTTTATACATCCACGAACAATTTTATTCTGAGACTGGTTAGTGTCCAACCTGGCTGGGATTGGTGGTGGGTTGTTGATAATTTTAAAATTAGTGGTGACGGAGCATTAACCCCTATGCTTCCACCAGGATTGTTGAAAGCCCGGGCTGATACTTCTGACTTAGCAGTTAACCTAACTTGGGGTAGTGGTTCCAGTCCTGATCCTATTATTGGCTATCGCATTCAAAAGAAAAACGGTCTTCCTACAGATGCTAGCAACTATGTTACGATAGCCGAAACGAACTCGAGTACTTTTTCATTTATCGATGAAGGTGTTGAACTTAATAAAATTTATACCTATCATATATCCACGCTTTCAGGTCCATCCGGAGGTAGTAGCATATTTAGCAATGAGGCTACTGCTTACGTTCCGCCGGTTGTCCCTGTTGAGCTTCTATCATTCACTTCTTCCACTGTTGATAATGATATAACTTTGCTTTGGACAACTGCGACAGAAATAAATAACTCCGGATTTGAAATTGAAAGAGAACAAGTCTCCAGTCCGCAGTCTGCGGGCAGCAATGGGGAGTGGCAAACAATTGGTTTCATTCCCGGACACGGAACCACTTCAGAAAAACAATCTTATTCTTTTAAGGATGAGAATCTTTCTTCGGGAAAATATCTGTACCGATTAAAACAAATTGATTATGACGGCAGTTTCGAATACTCAAACACAATTGAAGTTGAAATTACTGCACCGTTAGAATTTTCACTTGAGCAGAATTATCCAAACCCATTTAATCCAACAACAAAAATTAAATACACAATTCCCTCTGTCACTCTTCGACAAGCTCAGAGTGACATATTAGTTTCGTTAAAAGTTTTTGATGTTTTAGGAAATGAGGTAGCAACATTAGTGAATGAATTCAAACCTGCTGGTGAATATAATATAGATTTTACCGCAGTGTCTTTACCAAGTGGTGTGTATTTCTATCAACTAAAAGCTGGTGAGTTTATTCAGACTCGTAAGATGATTTTAATAAAATAGGAGAAATTCCAATGAAAAATATTAATGTGTCCCTTATTTTTTACCTATTATTCGGTTTCATTCCAAATAGTACAGTGTCACAATGGCTTAACATAAGCGGTCAAACTCCAGGTGAAACAATTGCGGTAGCAGTAAGCCCGTTGGAGATATGTTTATATCAACCAGTACCAATAATATGTATAGATCAGATGATGGTGGTATTAATTGGGTTGAATTACCTTACCCTGAATCGCCAGTTAAAGGAATTCATGTTATTGGTGATCAAGAGATGTTTACTTCAGGGGATTGGGGTGTGATTTATTATTCCTCTGATAATGGAAATTCTTGGGAAGCAAGATCTAATGGTATAAGTCCGGGAGATATAATTACCACAATTGTTAAATCCCCTACAGGAAAATTATTTTTAGGTGGCTACACAGATTGTCTGTCTTGCGATGGGGGAGGGATCTATCAATCGACGGATAATGGTAATAGCTGGAGCTTACTTGCTTTTCTAAATAATTATTTTAATTGCATTGCAATTGATTCCGAGGGTGTTATTTACGCAGATGCTTACAATGGAGTTTACAAATCAACTGATGATGGTGATTCTTGGCAACTAAAAAATACTGGCATGGGGGGATATGACTACATTAGCTATATTTCTATTGCCGGAGGTGACACAATATGGGCTGCAACCGAAGTTTATGGAAATAAAATGTATAGATCAATTAACAAGGGAGAAAGTTGGGAGCAGAAATCAGTGGGGCTCCCTAACGATGAGGTTTCTGGTTTATTAAATTATACACCATATGTTTTCTGCTGTTATAAAAATGCAGGAATATATAGAACAGATGATCAAGGCAATTCTTGGAGTGAAGTAACTTCGACTATCCCTAACTTTCTATATTACTCTTTGGCGAAAACTAGTTATAATAGTCTTCTAGCAGCAACCAGCGGAGGTGTTTTCAAATCTGATTACCAGGGCTTAGAATGGAATAAGTTAACTAATTCTATCGCCCATCTTTTGATTTCATCAATTACAATTGCTGCAAATGGCAATATTATTGCTGGTTCCGATGGTGGTGGAATTTACACATCAGGTGATCAAGGTTTAAGCTGGAATCAAAACTCTATTCTAAATACTGATAATGATTATGAATTTAATCACATTCAAAAAAATTCTAACAACGATATTTTTGCTGCAGTGCACGGTTACCTTAGTTATAACTCACTGTACAAATCTACTGACCAAGGAATTAGTTGGGCTCATATTGGTGTTGGACATTCAACGGAGTATGGTATCACATCATTGTATATCGATGAAAACGACAAACTTTATACTGGTGAGTTCGATAGGGTTAATTTTTCTACCGACAACGGAGTAACTTGGACTTCCACGCATATTTGGGGTTCATCAAGTTGGGTCTATTCGATCGTTTCAAAACCTGATGATCTGGTTATCATTGGTACTTACGGAAACGGAATCTTTCGATCTATTGATGGAGGGTTATCTTTTGTGGCAGCAGGTCTTGCTTATCAACATGTTTACGCATTATTGAGAGATTCTTTAGGTAATATTTACGCAGGCAGTACGGGTGGATTTTTTAAATCAACCGATGATGGAATAACGTGGCAGCCACATAATAATGGCTTAGATGGTGGCTCCACGATTCTCGATTTATTATTATTAGGTGATAAAACAATTTTAGCAACATCCTATTCAGGTTTTTATTTTACTGAAGACCAAGGTGACAATTGGCATAAACTGAATGATGGCTTGCTTCCTGCTTATGTTCGTTCTTTGGCATTAAATATTAATAATACAATTTATTTAGGAACAAACGAGGGTGTATATAAATTTTTCGGTGAACTACCTGTCGAGATTCTCTCATTCTCGTCCGCTGTTATCGATAATGATGTGACACTCAATTGGCAAACTGCAACAGAAATAAACAACTCTGGGTTTGAAATTGAAAGAGAACAAGTCTTCAGTCAACAGTCTTCAATCAGCAATGGAGAGTGGCAAACAATTGGTTTCATTCCCGGGCACGGAACCACTTCGGAAAAGCAATCCTATTCTTTTAAGGATGAAAATCTTTCCTCAGGGAAATATCAATACCGGTTAAAGCAAATTGATTATGACGGCAGCTTCGAATACTCAAACACAATTGAAGTTGAAATTACTGCACCGTTAGAATTTTCACTTCTACAGAACTATCCCAATCCATTTAATCCGACAACAAAAATAAAATATACAATTCCCTCTGTCACCCTGAGCTTGTCGAAGGGTGACATATTGGTTTCGTTAAAAGTTTTTGATGTTTTAGGAAATGAGGTGGCAACATTAGTGAATGAATTCAAACCTGCTGGTGAATATAATATAGATTTTACCGCAGCGTCTTTACCAAGCGGGGTGTATTTCTATCAACTAAAAGCTGGTGAGTTTATTCAGACTCGTAAAATGATTTTAATAAAATAAACAGGTGGACTAATGAAGGTACTTATCGTTGTTGCTCATCCTGATGATGAAATTCTGGGGATGGGAGGAACATTACTGAAACATCAAAATTCGGGCGACGAGATATTTATTCATATTCTTACAGATGGTCATTCATCAAGATTAAATGAAACAACAACAAACAAAAAAAATAGTGAGTCAATAAAAAGAAGGTTAAAATCAGCTCGTTTTGTTGCGAAGCAACTGAGTGCTATAAAAATTCATATTGACTCTTTCAAAGACCAAATGCTGGATAATTATCCATTAATTAAGATCGTTAAAGCAATCGAAATTTTTTCTAAAAAAATTGATCCCGATATTGTATATACACATTTTGGAGGTGATGTTAATATGGATCATCGTATTACTTTTCTTGCTGTGCTTACTGCTTTTAGACCCGTAAATAAAAATACTCCTTCCAAAATTTTATGTGCTGAGATTCCGTCTTCCACCGAATGGGGAGACATAAAATTCAATCCGAACTATTTTGTCGATATATCTGATTTTCTTGATAGCAAAACTAAGCTGTTGTCTTGCTATGATTATGAAATGAAAGAATTTCCTCACCCGAGATCAATTGAAGCAATAAAAAACCATTCTTATAACTGTGGAAGTGTAATATCTGCTAAAGCTGCCGAAGCATTTTTTTAATTAGAGAAATCTGGAAGTAATTATTATGGTGGATATAAAATGACAGAATCTAAAGATTTAACTAAGTACTTTGATCAATTGCTTAATAATTCTTTTGATGAAAATACTAGCTATTTGGATCTGCTAAAGGGTTTTACAAGTAGGCGAATTCTTATTACCGGAGCCGCAGGATCAATTGGATCAGAAATTTCAAAAAAAATTATCTCGTATAAACCAGAATCATTGGGGCTTCTCGACATAAATGAAAGCGAACTTAATAATCTAATACTTGATTTAACTGAACAAACAAAGATACCGGTTCATCTTTTCCTTTGTGATGTTAGTAGAAGAAATTCGTTGCAAAGCATTTTTAATAATTTCAAGCCTGAATTAGTTTTTCATGTGGCTGCATATAAGCATATACATATTTTAGAAGACTTCCCAGACGAAGCAATACGAGTTAATGTACTTGGAACTTATAATGTTGCTTCTTTATCCGGCGAATTTAATGCTGATAAATTTGTGTTTATTTCAACCGATAAGGCTGTAAATCCTATTAGTAAAATGGGGCAATCAAAAAAAGCAGCGGAGGCAATATTGTTAAAACTCGGTAAATTTTATAAAACAAATTTTATTATAATTCGGTTATGTAACGTACTAGGAAGCAGGGGTAGTGTATCCGAAATATTTATTAGACAAATATTAAAAGGTGGTCCGGTTACACTAACTCACCCAGATATGAAAAGATATTTTATAACCCTCCCTCAAGCGGCAATTTTTGCATTAAAGGCAGCCGAATATGGCAGAAATGGTTGTCTATTTATTCCCAGACTTAATAAACCTATAAAGATTGCAGAGCTTTTAAATGCACTTATTAAAAAATTTAATCCCTCTGTCGAACCACAAATAGAGGTGATAACTACTGGGTTTCGTAAAGGTGAAAAATTAATTGAGGAAATTTTGACTCGGGATGAAATTGATATTATGATATCCGTTGATGGATTATTAAAGATTGAGCCATATAAAATAAACCAAGATTATTTTGAATTCTTTAGCAATTTTTTAAATGTGGAGGATGATGAGTATTTAGATATCAAGAATAAAATACTTAATTAATATTCACCTTATGCAGGTGAGTATAAAACCTCCGAGGTTTTGTAAATAGTATCTTTCTGAGGCTGTTTTTTAGCGCTAAATAGAAAATATTTTCATAAACCTATTCATCGAAACCTCGGAGGTTTGCTGTTTTGCGTAACATGAGTTAATAGTTAAATGATCCATTCATTAGTAAAATTACCTTTGTGAATTTTTATAAAATAGTTGCAAAGATTTTTCTACGAACTTTGCTGGAGAAGTTATTCAATAAAAGTTCGCAGAGAAGTAATCAGTAAATTTCCTGTTCAATATATGTAATGATCTATCACATTCTTTATTGCTGCCTCACAAACTTTACAGAATGGTTTATCTCCTTTGGAAAACATTATACAGTCAAGCATCGGGCGGTAAAATCCTTTGGGTAAATATCCCGCCCCCTCGAATGCACCCACCTGATCCCAATATTTACTGCTCATCAAATACTTATCAACTTTTTCAGATTGCTGTTTATCTTTCATTGCGTATTCTTCTTCTGCTGCTTTGATTTGCTCCTCAGGTGCTCGATTCTTTTTTAACTCAGCGATGTAACTATTTAACCTGTTTCTTTCTTTTAACCACTCATAACTGAATTTATCAAACTCCTCCTTTCCCCACGGAGTTGGGATTTCAATTCCTTCACTTAAGTATTCTTTCCATTTCACATTTTGAGGATCCAGTAATGCAGTCACATTTGGTTCGATTGGTTCAAGAGTTGGTTTATAAAAATCATTATAAGCAACATCGGAAGTGTAATATTCGTCAGCAAGCCCGGTAAACGAATGACCGAACTCGTGCGTGAATAAATATTTTGCAAATTGATTGTCCGTGCTGTATGTGCAGAACTGATTATAGATTCCACCCCCGCCATAACGCGAATGATTGACTTGAATATAAATTGCATCATACGGAACATTTGCTGCAAGATCGCGCATAGTTTTATTGTCCTCAGTCATCAAATATCTTTCTGATCCAAGTGACCAAAAGGTTGTACTCAATACTGTATTGACAAAAATATCCGCGCCTGGCAAATCGGTACCGCTTTCTTCAGAGGGCTTGAACACACCATAAAAATTGAAATCACTTTTTTGAGAAGTGTAAGGTTCCTGTTCCAGAAAATAATTCACGAAACGATTCAAGTCATTTTCAAATTTTTCCCGCTCGCTAATCGTATAACCTTCGGCAAGAATAACAACATCAACCTTGAAATGCGGGTCGCCGCTGTATGCAGGTTGAAAAATCTCAGCCGAACTGTCTTCAACTTTATCTTTGATAATAAAAATATTTTGCGGATCAATCTCTGTCTTGAAAAATTCTTTCATTTCATTTTGTTCATTCCGTTCTTCGATTGCAAATATGATTTTGCTCTTGGGAAATGGAATGATTGCACTCTCTGAGAAACTTTTCATTTTTCCATCTACCCCGCCGTCAGATGATCTGTATTCACCAAAGAAAGTGTCAAAGCCTTTTGAGAAAATTAACTTGTTGGAAGCGGCATCATAAATTTTATAGTAGTATTTTCCATTATTCAAATCATCAACTAAGTGTGTGAGGCTTCCTGCCCAAATTCCATAGTGGTAAATTTTATCCATCGTTATCATTTCATTTTTTGCATCGCCTATGTGAAAGTAATCAATTCGCATTGTTTCGTCTAAAAAATAATCTTCAAAGAATAAATCATTTTGGGCAAATAATGGAATTGATATCAGCAGCAGGAAAATTATTTTTATCATTGTTACCTCTTTGTTAAAGTTCAATCTGAATTTAGTAATAGCAAATTAAGAATCTTTTAATGAACTTTGAATTAGATTTTTTTTGAAACTTTAACTGATAATCATATAGAAGATTTATTATGAAATTCAAATCATTTTATTTTTTAACTCAAATACTTATAATTTTTACCGTCATATTCTTTGGTGACTCACTTGCGCAGACCGATAATAGTTGGAAGCTGTACGATGATACTGAAGTTGCGTTAGTTGAGATCACTGTTGATCCTGCTGCAGTTGAATGGCTTTATCAAAATCCTCAAAGTGATTCGATGTTTGTCTGCTCGGTTCATTTCAAAAATTTATTAGTTGATAAAATAGTTGATTCGGTTGGATTCGGTTTAAGAGGGAACACTTCACGAGAAGCACAAAAAAAATCTTTCCAATTATCTTTTAATGAATTTATTAAAGGACAGCAGCTTTCTGATGTTGATGTTCTAAATCTTAATGCCGAGCATAACGATCCTTCAATTATCAGAAGTAAATTATGCTGGGATTTTTATAATAAGATCGGAATGATATCCAGCAGAGCCGCTCATTCAGAGGTTTACATCAACGGGCAATACTACGGACTATATATTTCCGTTGAACACATTGACGAAGAATTTCTTAAACATAAATTTTCAGATCCCGATGGTAATTTATGGAAATGCCTCTACCCTGCCGATCTTGTTTATCTCGGCAGCGATCCAAATCTGTATAAATTTAGTGACGGCAACCGACGAACCTATGATTTAAAAACTAATGAATCTGAAGATAATTATTTTCAGCTTGCACGATTGATAAATATAATTAATAATACTCCCGAAAATCTTTTTGCCGATTCGCTCGAAAAAATTATAGATGTCTCTGATGTATTAAAATATTTTGCGGTGAATATATTAACAGGAAGCTGGGATGATTACTGGTCGTTGATGAATAATTACTATCTCTACCACTCCCCGTCTGAAAATAAGTTTCACTGGATCCCATTTGATTACGACAATACATTTGGTGTTGATTGGTTCGACATAGATTGGGCAAATGTGAATCCTTATGATTTCCCCAAAATAGTTAACAGTGATAGACCGCTTGCTGAAAGGATGATGAATAATTTTCAGTATAAAAATCTGTACACGCACTTTCTTCAATTTTATCGCGACAATGTTTATGAGCTTCAACTTTGGGAAAATCGTATTGATGAAATCAAAGATATGATTACTCCATCTGCACTTGCTGATACTTTTAAAGGAAAAGACTACGGCTTCACTCCAAATGATTTTTTTGATTCATACTCTGCAACAGGATATTCGAATCAACACGTTAAACGCGGCTTAAAAGAATACGTGAATCTCAGAAATTCGTCTTTGAATTCATTTTTGTTTTTTGTAAATGCGCCACCAATCATTTATTCAATTGATTTTACCCCCACCATTCCGCTGCCAAATCAATCAATCGAAGTTAATGCTTCTGGATTTTCAAATGCAGGTATTAGCTCGATGATAATAAAATATTATCCACAGGATCATGCAAACTCAATTGATTATGCAATGACATTTAATCCTGTTGCTGGAACTATGCTTGTTGAGGAATCAGATAGATGGAGTGGAAATATTCCTGCGCTCGGCGATAATGGTTTTGGCTCTTTCCAAATTTTAGTAACGGATCAAAACAGTTTAAGTCAAACATATCCGCGCCATGGCAAAATTCATATTCAGACGCCTGAGATTTTATCCGACAATATTGTTATTAATGAACTGCTCGCAAAAAATGATTCCATTATTCCCGATCAGGATGGTGAATATGATGACTGGATCGAAATTTATAACCCAACCAATGAGCAAATAACGTTAACCGGAAAATATCTAACAGATGATCCTGATAGCTTAACGAAATGGCAATTTCCTTCCGCATTAATTCCTGCAAACAGCTTCCTCTTGATTTGGGCGGATAATGATTTAGCACAGCAAGGCTTTCACACTAACTTTGCTTTAAATGCTGACGGTGAATTTCTCACTTTAGTTGCAGAGGATGGGGTAACAGTTATTGATTCAATTTCATTCGGCTCACAAAGCGCTGACTTGTCTTTTGGAAGATTTCCTGATGCAAGTGTAGCATGGACTTTTCTGCAGCCAACCCCCCAAAGCAGTAATTTACTAACCGAAGTAAAAAATGAATTACTAATTGCTCCATTAGAATTTTCAATTCAAGCATTTCCAAATCCATTTAATCCTGAGGTAACAATTGAGTACAGTCTTCCAACTGGAATTGAGAACAACTTTCAGGAAAGAAAGGTTTCAATAAAAATATTTGACATTCTCGGTAATCAAGTTGCCGAGCTTCTTAATTCAACTCAATCGGCGGGCAGGCAAAGAATTATATGGAATGCGAAAAATAATTCCGGCGATATAATCAGTACCGGGGTTTATATAATCAGCATCAATACCGGTGAAAGTTTAAAATCAGTTAAAGTACTTTTTTTGAAGTAAAAAGATTTATAGAAAGAATTATTTTTTGTTCAAGTTTTTCAGTCTGAAAAGGCTTAATTTTCACATAGAAAAAAGAAATATTTAGTGTTTCTAAAACAAGATATTTCGTATTTATAAACAGTTAATGGAGATTTTATGGTTCGAAAAAATGTTTTAATTATGGGTGCAGCAGGTCGCGATTTTCACAATTTCAATGTATTCTTCCGCAACAATCATGATTACAATGTTGTAGCTTTCACTGCAACACAAATTCCAAATATCGAAGGGAGGATTGATCCAAAAGAACTCGCCGGAAAACTTTACCCTAATGGAATAAAAATTTATGAAGAATCAAAACTCGAAGAGTTAATTAAGAAGTTCAAAGTTGACGAAGTTGTTTTTTCATATTCGGATGTTCCATTTAATTATGTGATGACCAAGGCTTCTATTGTAAATGCTGCAGGCGTTTCATTTAGACTGCTTGGCGCAGCAGAAACTCAAATAAAAAGTACCAAGCCGGTAATAGCTGTTCTTGCGGTTAGAACAGGTTCGGGAAAATCTCAGACATCAAGAAAGATTGTTCAGATACTTCGCGAAGCCGGTAAGAAGGTTGTCGCTATTCGCCACCCCATGCCTTACGGCGACCTTGTTAAACAAAAAGTACAGCGATTCGCAACCTATGCCGATTTAAAAAAACATAAATGCACAATTGAAGAAATTGAAGAATATGCGCCGCATGTTGCAAGCGGCGGAGTTATTTATGCCGGCGTTGATTACGAAGCTATACTTCGCGAAGCTGAAAAAGAAGCTGATATAATTTTGTGGGATGGTGGAAACAATGACGTGTCTTTCTATAAAGCTGATCTAACTATTACCGTTGTTGATCCGCACAGACCGGGACATGAACTTACTTATTATCCCGGGAACACTTCATTAAGAATGGCTGATGTTGCTGTTATTAATAAAGTAGTAACTGCACAGCCGGAAAATATTCTTACAGTCACAAAT